>CAMYOJ010000022.1:5171-44798 GCA_947259985.1 uncultured Woeseiaceae bacterium | reverse complement strand
GCGTGCCGCATGTTTCGAAATTTCGTCATCGAAAAGCGCTAGAATATTGAGAAAATTTAAGCCCCGGTAGCTCAGTCGGATAGAGCACCAGATTCCTAATCTGGGGGTCAGAGGTTCGAATCCTCTCCGGGGCGCCATGAATCGCCAGCGCCATGGGTACTAGCGCTGGCCTGAATTGATGCCAACGTTGTCTCCATGGAATTCCTGATCGGCGCCCTGCTACTGGCAGCAGCTTTCTATGTTGGCTGGAATATTGGCGCAAACGATGCAGCAAATTGCATCGGCACGACGGTCGGGGCACAAGTCCTCTCGTATCGCAATGCGGCCCTGATGATGGCCGCTTTCGTGATCCTGGGCGGCGTATTGCAGGGACATCACGTGATGAAGACGGTCGGCAAGGGCATTGTTATCGCCGAGGCCGAGGTTTACGAAGCGTACAATGGGGAAGACGCGCCGGCCGAATTCGCCGAGCACTTCCCTCAAGACCGCCTGCCCGACTACGCCATTCTCGTCGCGCTGTTGTCGGCCGGTTTTTTCGTAACGCTCGCGACATTTTCCAGCATACCCGTGTCCACGTCGCAGGCCATCGTCGGCGGTGTCGCAGGCACCGGCATCGGCATCGTCGGGATGCAGGCGAGTTACTTCAAGCTGGGCGTTCTGCTGAAAATTTTCGGTGCCTGGGTGATCAGCCCCGTGCTGTCGATGCTGCTGGCCCTTGTCGTGTACCTCTTGTTCGGCCGGCTGTTCCGCAATGCCCGGGCAATCGTCTGGTCAAACTTTCTGCGTATCGCCGTCATCTGCTCGGCCGCGTACGTCTCGTATTCGCTGGGTGCCAACGACGTTGGCAACGCCATCGGACCGCTGCTCAACAAGTATCCGGACAAGGGATTTTACCTGGCAATACTCGGCGGCGTCGCGATGGCCGCGGGTGCGCTGACCTTCGGCCAGCGCGTGACGCAGACGGTCGGCCGCAGCATTACGCCGCTCGACTATTCGGGCGCGCTCGCCGCACAGTTATCGGCGGCTTTTGGTGTACACCTGTTTTCCATGCTCGGCATCCCGGTCTCCACTTCACAAGCCGTTGTCGGGGCCGTGATCGGTGTAGGACTGACGAAGGGAACCAGGGCAATAAGCAGGAAAAAGATCATGGCGATTTTCGCCGGCTGGATAGCAACGCCGCTTTGTGCCGCAATTTTCGCGGCACTCGTCTACCGGCTGCTTGATTCAATGTTGTTTTAGGGTGTATTCAGTAATCATCCGGGGTAGGAATTGACATGCTCATATTCAAGAAGGAAAAACAGGTTGTCGAGCTCGCACTGAAGCACGCCGAAAAAACTGACGAGAGTCTGCGCATCATGGTCGAGGCCATCAAGGGCTTTCTCAGCGATGGCGGCAAGAGCATCGCAAAATCGGCGACTCGCGTTAACGAACTTGAGACCGAGGCCGACAGCCTGCTGCGTGACATAAGGGAACTGCTTTACTCGGGCGCTTACCTGCCAACCATTCGAGGCGACATCTATCGATTGCTATCTGCCGTCGATGACGTGACCAACAAAATTGAGAACGCGCTCGATTTCGTCAATTACCAGAAACCGGTATCGACACACGCCTACGTCGAGCCACTGGAGGAAATTCTCGACATGACGTTGGCCTGCTTCTCTGAACTTGGCGATGCATTGCGCGCATTTTTCAAACCTAAAGGAAAGGTGGAAGATCTGCGAAAGCATTGTCGCCGAGTCGGCGATCTCGAGTCCGCGATCGATGAAAAGGAACGTAGCCTGACCCTCAGCATTTTCGAATCGGACCTGCCTCTCGCCCAAAAGCGACACCTTGTGAAACTGCTGGCGCGTATCGCGAAGATATCCGACGAAATCGAGAACGCAGCCGACGAACTCGAACTCGCCAGCCTGAAGTCCATAATCTAGCTGGCCGAAGCTGTTGTAATTGCTGAAAACACGCCATAAGGTGAAACCATGGATGAGCAAACACCGAGCGCCGTGTTATTGGCGAAACACCAGGGCATCCTGCTGCGGATGTCGATACGCATTACGATCTACTACGCCATTCTCGCGGGCGCAGTCGCACTGGGTGTTGCTTTCGTGCCCAATTTCGCCGAACAGTTACCGCTCGGCGGGGTCGGCGAGATCGCCGACTACGGCAGTTATGGCGTCTACGATCTCGAAGAAGCCCTGGTCAGCGCGGACGACGATGAACTCGAGGAAATCGTAACCGAGACAACCAGGGCTCGTCACGCGCGCGGCCCGATCTGGCTGCAAGGGGCAACGACGCTGTTCTACGCCATGGCCGCGACGCTGCTGCTGATGCTGCCGGTTTCCTGGGTGTACAAGGCGATTCATACGGACAGCGTCTACGACCACTCTATCGATACCACGACACTCGTGTTGCCTGCCGTCGTTGCCGGCATCGTAACCGTCGTACAGCACAGTCTCGCGCTCGCGTTCAGCCTCGCCGGTATTGTCGCCGGCGTCCGCTTTCGTCGCGCTTTGAGCGATACCTTCGACACCCTGTTTATTCTCGCGTCGATCGGGGTCGGCATCGCCGCGGGGGTCAAGTCGATCGAGATCGCCGTCGTCCTGACGGTCTTTTTCAATTACGCGGCCATCGGCGTATGTGCTTTCGGCGACGGGCTCGAGTCCCAGCACGTAGTGCAGCGCGAGTTGCTGCGCAAGCGGCGAAAGGCGCAGAAAGCGAGGGACAAGGACGCGCGCTCAGATCCCGGCGGGCCGATGTCTAATCTTTAGCCCGCTCTTGTTTTTCCAGCATTTCGGCAAGCTCTTCCTCGCCGCGACAACGGCCAAAGACTTCTTTTTTCAGTCGTTTCGGATTGTCCAGAATCTCGAAATAGTCTTCGAGCCACTTGAGTGTCCTCTTCTTTCTCCTGGCTTCCAGTTCCTTTGAATTGGCAAACAGAGACAGGATTTCCTCACGCTTGGACTGCACATGTGCAATCGCGTCCTCGAGGACTCCAGGAGGCTGACAGAGGCCACGGTAATATCGCGTACGCACGAACTTGATCGGCATGTGTGACGGTGGCGCTGCGTACTTGGCGTTGATGAGTCCCGACATGTCGAAGTCATAGGGCACGGGAATTCGGCGATCCGCATCGTCTTTCGGCGCAAGGATCTCGGTGTTGTGGCAGCATACCCTGCCCTCCGGACCTTGAAGCAACGAGTAGTCGTTGTTGGCCACGAGTAGCTGAAACAGGTCGACAAGCGCTGCACTGGGATGATCGAGCTGGTCGAATTCGTTTTCAACGACGCCCAGTTTGACGAGTCCCAGACGCTTCGCCATATCATCGTCGTCCTCGATGACGAATACCATGTCCGTCCAGGGTTCTTTCTTTTCGTCGCTATCGACGTAACTTAGCCGGATGAGGCGCGTGCCGAAGCTCTGCTCGCTGAGAATCTCGTAGGTCTTGTAGGCCAGGTATTCAAGCACGACCTGTTGCTGTGCAATGGGCCCGTTCTGGCATGGCGCAACGATCTTGAGCTTGTTTTGTCCCGCGAACAAGGTGCCTTTTACCTGCTTCTTCTTGAAGTTGAGCTGCAGCGGCGGCAGCGCGCAATATTCCCGCCGAAACAGGCCGCGAGTGCGTATCGAGACGTCAAGTCGCTTCGTTTCGCCATCGCCGTTGGCGTACGTCCATTGGCCAGGGAGATAGATTCGTACCTCCTGGTTGCGTTGCGAATACGCCTGCGCAATGGGTGCCGTCAGGACAGCCTTGATGACAGAGTCATCCTGGAACAGCGGATTCTTTTCTTTCGCGACGGCATCGAGGGCTGAAAGCAGCGCCAGGACGAGCATGCCGGACAAGAAATATTTCATAGGTTCAGTCTTATACGTGTTCGAGCCGCGATGCGACACTCGATGACGCCGGCACGATAGCAGACTTCGACGCCAGGATGGCAGTAGAATCGCTAGCGGATGCCGATTCTGACATGTATGGTTTCAGGCTGTACGTCGAAACCGGCAACAAGGGCCGCGAACAAGGAGAAAAAAATGCTTGAAGCCGGCGCGCGAGCACCCGAATTCGAACTGGCGAACGATCAGGGCGGCGAAACCACCTTGTCCGAGCTGCTGCAGAACGGGCCGCTAATCCTGTATTTTTACCCGGCGGACTTCACGCCGGGATGCACCAAAGAGGCCTGCTCGATTCGCGACATTCACAACGATATTCAGTCCGTCGGCCTGCAGGTCGCCGGCATCAGCCCGCAGGACGCTGACAGTCACCAGCGTTTCCGCGACGAATACGATCTGCCGTTTACGCTGCTCAGCGACCCTGAGAAAGTCGCGATCAAGATGTACGACGTGGACGGCCCGTTCGGTGTCGGCGTAAGGCGTGCGACCTTCCTGATCAACCAGGACCGCACAATCCAGGATGCGATCATGGCCGACGTCCGTGTTGGCCGGCATGAAGAATTCATCAAAAAGGCCGTCATCCTGCGCGAAACGGCCGGATTCGGGTCGGACGACTAGTTACCCTGGACCGTGACGATCACGCGCCGTGTATGCGCCGCGTAGCGGTGCTCCCACAGGAAGATCCCCTGCCACGTACCCAGTGCGCAGCGCCCGTCGCGCACGGGGAGGTTTAGATCGGACTGCGTAAGCACGCTGCGCACATGCGCAGCCATGTCGTCAGGACCTTCGGCCGTATGCGTGAACATCGGGTCGCCGTCGGGCGCCGTCCGCGACATAAAGGTTTCCATATCCCGCAGCACGGCCGGGTCGGCGTTCTCGCAGAGCATCAGTGAGGCGCTCGTATGACAGATAAAAACGTGGCAGATGCCCGTCGAGATACCAGAATCGCTGACGAAAGCCTGCACATCGCGGCTGATGTCGTAGGTGCCGCGACCGCTCGTCGGGACCTGTAGCTCGTGTTGCGCGATCAAGGGATGTAGGGCTCGCCGTAACGTAGACGAATCGTCTTCGTCTTGCCGAACCAGGGAATGGAGACGAGATAGATATTGTCGTACTCGGTTTCGGCGATTGGCGGGACCTTCTTGCTCGCGCCCATGTTGCCGATCATCTCGGGCACCGTGTTGCTGTGCCCAACGACGAGAATGATCTTGCCTTTGTACTCCTTAACGAGTTCCTCGATGAAGAGCTCCGTGTCGGCCGCGTCGTAGGCGTTGATCGTGAGGCCCAGCGCATCGGCTACGGGCTTCGCCGTCTCCTCGGTGCGCCGGAAAGGCGTCGAGAACACCGCATCGACGCCAAGGCCCGGGACGACATCGGCATCGACGAGCTGGCGCGCCAGTTCGGCGGCCCGGCGCTTCCCGGTCTCAGTGAGACCCGGATTATCGGCCGGTTCAGCCGCTTTCTCGGCGTGCCGCACGAATATTACGGTCGTGGTCGCCTGAGACTCGAAAAACCAGGCAAGGCCGATCGCGATGGCCGTATAGATGATGATGACCTGGATTCTGCGGAGCCGCCGCCGGCGTCGGCGGTCGTTGTCTGTTCTTCTGTCGCGCATGGATTGCGACTTTACGAGTTTTTTGCGGTCTTGACTACGTCCCGCTACGGCTCGCGCTCGATACGCTGCTCCTCGTCGACCACGCGATACTCGCCCTCGATGACGCCGCCGGTGCCGGCATTATCGGGTGGCCGCTGGCCCCGCAATTTGCGATTGAGCCACCACAGACGCAGGCCGACGACTCCCGCGAGCACCGCGACGATGCTGCCGAGCACGATGAACGCGAAAAAGCCGAGCACTACTGAAACCGCGATGGCCAGTGCTCCGACGATAATGACGAAGATGTTGGCGATCGGATTCCCCGCCGGAAATCCGCGATTGACTGATGAATATTTCAAAATTTCAGAATCCGCCTATTCGGCTGACTTCCTCGTGTAAAAGCCCTCGAACCAGGGCGTCCAGGTCTTGCCCTCATCGGTCGACTGCTCAAAGAACTGCCGCACGCGGCCATCTTCCAGCGGCGTCCAGAGCCCGCGAAACGGCAGCGTCTGCCCGTTCGCGACGTAATGGATAGTACCCACCAGGAGCATGCCCTCTTCGGTCAGGCCACCGCGAATATTGATCTGGCTGCCGCTCGCGTCGTTCCAGACCTGCACCCACTCGTCAGAGATCTTGTCGACGTAGTTGATGCTCATGCCCGTAGCGCCTTTCGCGCCCTGCCAGTTCTCGATCAGCACGCAGCCGCGCTCGGCCCGCTTGATCTCGTTATTTCCGGCGAAGGTGCCATTGGCGACATGCACATCCCAGCCGCCCACCCAGAAATCGAACTCGGCGAACTTCTCGTCTTCTTCGCAGGGAAAGGACGGCGCCTGAGAAAAAGCGGGAGAAGCTAGGATAAATAGCAACAATATTAAATATTTAGGGAAACTTTCTATAATGAACATTAGATGATACCGCGGCCTCTCCTGAATACTGAGACCCACTGCGTTACAACCCGTTCGCTCACTTCCGGCCGTGCTACCGAAACACTATGGGGTGCCGGTGTCTTTATTTCAATGTCGACGGCCCGCAAGGTTGAATCCTCGGTTCGCTGCAAGCACAATTCGCCGTCACGCGACGCCGGAGAGGTGGCAGAGCGGTTGAATGCACTGGTCTTGAAAACCAGCAAAGGTTAGTAGCCTTTCGTGGGTTCGAATCCCACCCTCTCCGCCAGCTTCTCTCGACCCCTGGAAGACACTATGACTACGACCCTGGTTACGGGCTGCAATCGCGGCATCGGTCTCGAACTCGTCAGACAGCTGCACGAGCGTGGTGACGACGTAATCGGCATCTGCCGCAAGGCCAGCGGAGCGCTGCAGGCGACGGGCGTCCGCATCATAGAAGATATCGATGTCGCCAATGGCGATGACGTCCAGAGGCTTCGTGCTGAACTGGCGGATCAGCCCATCGGTGTGCTGATCAACAACGCCGGTATGCTGCGGCGCGACTCGTTCGGCGAACTCGATTACGACGAAATGCTGCACCAGTTCAAGGTCAACACGCTCGGTCCCTTGCGCGTGACCGAGGCGCTGGCCGACAACCTGCATGAAGGCTCGAAAGTTGCCATCGTGACGAGCCGCGTAGGCTCGATCGACGACAACAGCTCGGGCGGAAACTGGGGCTATCGGACGTCGAAAACCGCCGTCAACATGGTCGGCACCAACCTCATGCACGAGTTCAAACCGCGCGGCATCGCGGTTGCCCTGCTCCATCCCGGACTGGTCGCGACCGACATGACGGGCGGCACGGGCATCACCGCCGCCGAGTCTGCCCATGGGCTGATCCAGCGCATCGACGAGCTCAACATGGAGAATTCAGGCAGCTTCTGGCATGCCGAAGGCTATGTGCTGCCCTGGTAGCATGGCTTGAAGTCTGCGACACCGCCCGGATATCCGGGTGAATGATGCTAATATCCGAAACCCTGAATCCTGAGGAGTTGCACGCATGCAAGACAATCTGAACCCAATGTCGGCCCCGGCGTACGCCGTCGAGGCGCGCGCCGAGTTCATCTGGAAGTGTTACGCGCACGTCGTCGTCGCGATCCTGGCGTTCGCGGCTATCGAGGCGTACCTGTTCTCGTCCGGAGTTGCCGCTGCGATCGCGGCCCCGATGATGAACAACTGGCTGCTCGTGCTGGGCGCGTTCATCCTCGTCGGCATGGGTGCAACCCACCTGGCGCACCGGCTCGAATCCAAGACATCGCAGTACGCGGCCTTTGCCGTATTCGTGGTCGCCGAGGCGCTGATCTTCGCGCCGATGCTAATGCTCGCGATGATCAAGGACCCGAGCGGCAGCATGATCGAGAGTGCCGCGGGTGTGACCGTATTGGGTTGTGCCGGGCTCATTGCCACGGCCATGATTACGCGCAAGGACTTCTCGTTCCTGCGCGGCATCCTCGTCTGGGCGGGCATCCTGGCGCTGGTCGGCATCGTGTCCGCCGTGATTTTCGGCTTCCAGATGGGTACCTGGTTCTCGCTGGCAATGATCGGTCTGGCCGGCGCCGCCGTGCTGTACGACACCTCGAACATCATTCATCACTACCCGGCCGATAAATACGTCGCCGCATCGATGGCGCTGTTCGCGTCCATCGCGATGATGTTCTGGTACGTGCTGCGCCTGTTTATGAGCCGCGACTAATCACTTCCTGACCGCCCATGTAGGGCTGCAAAACGGACGGTATGCGGATGCTGCCGTCCTCGTTTTGATAGTTCTCCATAACGGCGATTAGCGCCCTGCCGGCCGCGACACCGGAGCCATTCAGCGTGTGCAGGAGTTCCGGTTTGCCGGTTTGCGGATTGCGGTAACGCGCCTGCATGCGCCGCGCCTGGTAGTCGTTGTAGTTGCTGCAGGACGAGATCTCACGATACTTCTGCTGGCCGGGCAGCCACACCTCGATGTCGTAGGTCTTGGTCGAGCCGAAGCCGGTGTCGCCCGAGCACAGTATGACCGTGCGATACGGCAACTCGAGACGCCGGAGTACGACCTCGGCATGGCCTGTCAGCTCGTCGAGCGCGGCGTCTGACTTGCCGGCTTCCACGAATTGAACCAGTTCGACCTTTTCGAACTGGTGCTGGCGGATCATGCCGCGTGTGTCCTGGCCGTGAGAACCGGCCTCCGAACGAAAGCAGGGTGTGTGTGCCACGTATCTTACGGGCAGGTCCGAATAATCGAGGATCGAGTCACGTGCGAGATTCGTTACCGGCACCTCGGCCGTCGGGATCAGGTAGAACGGCGTCTCCGACGCGGTCTTGAAAAGGTCCTCTTCGAACTTCGGCAGCTGCCCCGTGCCGACGAGGGCCTGGGACTGAACGAGGTACGGCACGTAGGTCTCTTCGTAGCCATGCTCACTCGTGTGCGTATCGAGCATGAACTGGATCAGCGCGCGCTGCAGCCGCGCCAGCGACCCACGCATGACCGTAAATCTGGCGCCCGATATGCGGCTCGCGGATTCAAAATCCAGCATGCCGAGCGACTCGCCGAGCTCTATGTGATCCCTTGCCTCGAAGCCGAACTCGGCGGGCTCGCCCCAGCGGCGCACCTGCGTATTGTCGTCCTCGGTAGTGCCTGCCGGAACATCATCGGCGAGCAGATTGGGCAGGCCCAGCTCGATGTCACGCAACTCGCTGCGTACTTTCGCAAGCTCGGCTTCGTTGCCATCGAGCTTGTCGCCCAGGTCCTTGACGGCAGCCAGCAGCGGCTCGATGTCCTCGCCCCGGGCTTTCGCCTTGCCGATGTTCCTGGCACTCGCGTTGCGCTCGCTCTGCAATTTCTCGGTTTCCACCTGCAGGCCCTTGCGCCGCTCCTCGAGCGCGAGGTAAGCCCCGGTATCGAATTCGAATCCGCGGCGAGCGAGATTCGACGCCACGTCGTCAGCAGACTGGCGGAGTAATTTGGGATCAATCATCGTCGTTGTCTATGGGCTTAAGTTCGCGATTACGGCGCTCGATTTCGTCGAGCTTTTCGCGGATCCGGATCTCCAGACCGCGAGGCACGGGATGATAATACTTAACCGGGCTCATGTCGTCGGGAAAGTACTTCTCGCCGGCCGCCAGGGCGCCCTCCTCGTCATGCGCGTAACGGTATTTTTCGCCGTAGCCGAGTTCCTTCATGAGGCGCGTGGGTGCGTTCCTGAGGTGCATGGGCACATCGAGGGAGCCTTTCTCGCGTGCATCGCTCATGGCGGCTTTCGAGGCTTTGTAAACGGCATTGCTTTTCGGCGCACAGGCCAGGTAGACGACGGCCTGCGCCAGCGCCAGCTCACCCTCGGGACTGCCGAGGCGTTCGAGCACCTCCCAGGCATTTAGCGTGAGTTGCAGGCTGCGTGGATCCGCATTGCCGATGTCCTCCGACGCAACGCGGATCATGCGCCGCGCAACGTAAAGCGGGTCGCAACCACCATCGAGCATGCGCATGAGCCAGTACAGCGAAGCGTCGGGATCCGTGCCTCGTATCGACTTGTGCAGGGCCGAGATCTGGTCGTAGAAATATTCACCCTGCTTGTCGAAGCGCCGGCGGCCGCCCGATGCCACCTCGGCCACGGTCTCGGCCGTTATCTGTCTATCTTCCGCCAGGTCGGCCGCCAGTTCGAGCAGGTTCAGTGCTCGCCTGGCATCGCCGTCGGCAGCCGCCGCAATCACCTGGATGGAGTCATCTTCGATGCCGTAGTCGCCGCGCAGGCCCCGGTCTGCATCATCCAGCGCTCGCCGGAGCACGGCCGTCAGGTCCTCTTCGGTCAGCGACTTCAGGACATAGACGCGTGCGCGTGAAAGTAGCGCATTGTTGAGTTCGAACGACGGGTTCTCGGTCGTCGCGCCGATAAACGTGAGCGTGCCGTCCTCGACGAACGGCAGGAATGCGTCCTGTTGAGACTTGTTGAAGCGGTGCACCTCGTCCAGGAACAGGACCGTACCGCGGTTGCGCATCTGCCGGTGCTGCTCGGCCTCGGCGACGGCGCTGCGGATATCCTTGACGCCGGCCATGACCGCGGACAGCGCGATGAAGTGGGAGTCGGTCGTCCTGGCGATCAGTCGCGCGAGTGTCGTCTTGCCCGTACCGGGCGGACCCCAGAAAACCATCGAATGGGCCCGTCCCTGCTCGATGGCGCGCAGTAATGGCTTGCCTTCCTCGAGCAAGTGCCGCTGGCCGAAGAATTCCGCCAGCGACGCCGGACGCATGCGGTCAGCCAGGGGTCGCTCGTTGTCGTTATCGATCTGGTCAGCGAACAGGTCAGTCAATTCAGGAACCGGTGCTACGAGCCGTGTGCCAGGCTTCGACGCGCAGGCACCACCCGCCCAGCCCTGCCGAAGCCACGGCAAGGCCGGCAATTATACCGGCTGTGTTCGCGCCGATGTCGACCCAGTCGGCCGTGCGATAGCTGACCATGAGCTGGCACACCTCGATAAGGAAACCGAAGGCCATGAGGCCGGCCGCCAACCTCCAGTAGGACTGTGCCCGGTACTGGCCTGCAAACCACAAAGCGAGGACAAGAAACGTCAGGCCATGCAACCACTTGTCCGCGTGCACGAACCAGGAAAGCGCGCTCGTCTTGTTACTGAAAAACCAGGCTGCCGGCATCATCGTGGCGGCCAGCACGAGGATTAGTATGAAGATGCTGGCCATGCGCCAGAAACGAGAATATTTCAATGGCAGCACCTACGGAACCGTGTCGCCGGCAGCCAGCGGGACGCCGACCAGGTCGGCGTCATCGGGCACCACGAATTCAAATTGCAGCGCATCGATCGGTTCGTTGACGACAACGTCGTACAGCGCGACCAGGGTCGTCTGCTCGAGGTTGTCGAAGAACACCATGCGGCTGAGCTGGCCATCGAAGAAACCGAGCTCGAGGCGGTTGAAACCGCTGGAGTCGTCAACAGGCAGCATGCGTACCCAGGTCGTTCCGTTTTCGATCATGCTGCCATCGAAGCGAAACTGTTGCAGCGCCTCGCTGCCCCCGCCCAGCAACAACGCCGGCGTATTGGAGAGAGCTTTCGCCTGCGGCTTGACCGTGACCTGCGCGAGGTCGACGTCGTAGCTCCAGATATTCAGGCCGTCGGCCACCAGCCATTGTTCGTAGGGATCGAAATAGGTCCAACGGAACTTCGTCGGCCTCTCGATTTCGAGCGTGCCACTCGAGACCTCGACGACTGCACCTTTAGCGTCGACAAGCGATTGCTCGAATCGGCCCTGCAGCGTGATGACGTCGGTGACGAAATCCTTGACGAGCTTCTCGCCGGCGTCGTCGATCGTCGCCTGCGCAAGCGCAGTCTGCACACCACTTATCAGCAGCAACAATGAATAAATCGCGATCCTCATAAACCGTTCCCTGGCTCGTACGTGCGTCATCATTCCTCGGCAGCCGATTTCGGCACCAGGATTTCGCGCGTGCCGTTGGGCTGCAGAGGCCCTACCAGACCGGCGGCTTCCATCGATTCGACCATCCTCGCGGCACGGTTGTAGCCGATCTTGAGACGCCGCTGGACGCCGGATATCGACGCTTTGCGGGTCTCCATGACAACCTGCACAGCCTGGTCATACAGCGGATCCTGCTCGGCATCGGCGCTGTCGGCCGGCATCTTGTCAATTCCTGCCAGTCCCGGTGTTGGACCCACAGGACCCTCGAGAATTTCATCAATATAGCGGGGCGAGCCGGTTTTCTTCAGGTGGCGAACGACGCTGTGGACCTCGTTGTCGGCCACGAAAGCACCATGCACACGCACGGGCAGCGAAGTTCCTGGCGGCAGGTACAGCATGTCGCCATGCCCGAGGAGATTCTCGGCGCCCTGCTGGTCGAGGATCGTACGCGAGTCCACGCGTGCCGATACCTGGAACGCGATGCGCGTCGGCACGTTAGCCTTGATCAGGCCCGTAATCACGTCGACCGATGGACGCTGCGTCGCGAGGATCATGTGTATGCCCGAGGCGCGCGCCTTCTGCGCGAGTCGCGCGATGAGTTCCTCGACCTTCTTGCCGACGATCATCATCATATCGGCGAGCTCATCGATAATGACGACGATGAACGGCAACGGCGTCAAGGTCGGGTGCTCGATGGGCTTTTCTTCGTCGAACAGGTCCGGCGGCGTGAACGTCGGGTCCTTGATAGGGTCGCCCGCGTCGATCGCCTCCTGCACCTTGCGGTTATAGCCACCTATGTTGCGCACACCGAGCGGGGACATCAGGCGGTAACGGCGATCCATTTCGGCGACGCACCAGCGCAGCGAATTCGACGCCTCCTTCATGTCCGTCACAACGGGGGCCAGCAGGTGCGGGATGCCCTCGTAAACCGACAGCTCGAGCATCTTCGGATCGATCATGATCATGCGCACCTGCTCGGGCTGCGTCTTGTAGAGAATGCTGAGCACCATCGCGTTGATCGCTACGGATTTGCCCGAACCCGTAGTACCGGCAATCAGCAAATGCGGCATGCGCGCGAGATCGGCCACCACCGAGTTGCCACCGATATCCTTGCCCAGGGCCAGCGTCAGCGGCGACGCCATCTCGTCGTACTGGCGAGACTTCAGTATTTCGCCCAGCGTCACGAGCTGGCGAATCTCGTTGGGAATCTCAAGACCAACGAAGGATTTGCCCGGAATCACCTCGACGATACGAACACTGACGACCGACAGCGAGCGCGCCAGGTCCTTGGCCAGGTTGGCAATCTGGCTGACTTTCACGCCCGGTGCAGGATCGAGTTCGAAACGCGTAATGACGGGGCCTGGCGATACCGACTTGACCTCGACGTCGATATTGAAGTCCTTGAGCTTGAGTTCGACGAGGCGCGACATGGCTTCGAGCGAATCCTTCGAATAGCCCTGTTTTTGCTCGGGCGGATCGTCCAGCAACGACAGCGGTGGCAGTTCGCCCGTGGCTGCCGGCTCGAACAATGGGACCTGGCGCTCTTTCTCGGCACGCACGCTCTGCTCGAGTGCCGGCATGACGGGCTCAATGCGCGGCTTGGCGCGTCTCGCCTTGAGTACCTTCTTGATCTTGACGATATCCTGGCGCGCCGCGGCCTGGCGGCGCCCCTCGGCGCGGTCTCGCAGCTCACCGACTTTTGCCCTGGTCTTCTCGTAGCCGACGAGGCACCAGTGGCCGATGCGATCCATGACGTCGATCCACGAAATACCCAGGAACAGCGACACCGAAGCAACCCAAAGGCAGAACAGCAATGTGCTCGCGCCAAGCAACTTCATGACGCCGACGAGCTGTTGCCCGACGGCCTCACCAATGATGCCGCCCGCCGACTGGCGAAAACCAGCTGGCGAAAAATGCAGCGTCGACAATGCGCAGCTCGTGACGAGGGTTGCGACAAAACCTGCAAAGCGCAGGCCGAAATCGAGTTTCGTCAGTTCGATCTGGGTCTTCTGTTCCCGATACAGCATCCAGCCCAGGTAAAGCACCATAACGACAAACAGGTAAGCCGGGCGTCCGAACGCATAAAACAGCGTGTCGGCAATCATGGCGCCGAACAGGCCCACGCCGTTGCGCACCGTCGTGTCCGAGGTCGTCTGGCTGAAGCCCGGATCCGCCGGATCGTAGGTGAGCAGCGCGTACCACAATATCAGCGCCAGGGCGCCGAAAACGTACAGTGCGCCCTCGCGCAATGCACGGTGCACCTGCAACGACAGTCTGGATTCGGGCTGTTTCGCTTTTGCCACTCTTGCCATGGAGAATCTATTTTCCCTACACTTGGACGCACCGACCCGCATAAAGCTTGCCCGCACCATCGCCCTTGAAAGTCGTCATCGCGACTGCATTTCCAGGCTCTGCGCGGGCAGATCAATACAACGTCATATTACGGACAAATTATACATGAGTGATCTGAAACATTGCCGGGTTCTTATCCTGGGCTCCGGGCCGGCGGGTTACGCCGCCGCCGTCTATGCGGCACGTGCGAACCTGAATCCTGTTCTCGTTACGGGCATCGAACAGGGCGGTCAGCTCATGACGACAACGGATGTCGACAACTGGCCCGGTGACGTCGAAGGGCTACAGGGCCCCGAACTCATGGACCGCATGCTACGTCACGCGCAGAGATTCAATACCGAGATTGTGAACGACCACATCAACAAGGCAGACCTGTCGCAGCGACCGTTTCGTCTCGATGGCGACTATGGCAGTTACACCTGCGATGCCTTGATTATCGCCACGGGTGCGACGGCAATGTACCTCGGCCTGCCCTCCGAAGAGGCCTACAAGGGGCGCGGCGTTTCCGCATGCGCAACCTGTGACGGATTCTTCTATCGCGACAAGCCCGTGGCCGTTATTGGCGGCGGCAACACGGCCGTCGAGGAAGCACTTTACCTCAGCAACATCGCTTCGAAGGTTACGGTTGTTCATCGTCGTGACGAACTACGCGCCGAAAAAATCATGCAGGACCACCTGTTCGAGAAGGAGCGTGACGGCAAGGTAGTGATCGCCTGGGACCACGTACTTGACGAAGTACTGGGCGATGACGCCGGCGTAACGGGTGTGCGACTGCGCAATACCAAGGACGAGAGCAAGACGCAAGAAATCGATGTCGATGGGGTATTCATTGCGATCGGCCACAAGCCAAATACCTCCTTGTTCGACGGCCAGCTCGACATGAAGAACGGATACATCATCGTCAAATCGGGAATCGCGGGTGACGCAACGGCGGCCAGCGTGCCTGGCGTGTTCGCCGCCGGCGACGTTGCAGACCAGGTGTATCGCCAGGCCATCACCTCGGCCGGCGCCGGCTGCATGGCGGCGCTCGATGCCGAGAAGTTCATTGATGCGCTCAAGGACAAGGATGCCGCGACGGGCGACGCCGCGGCGTAGACCCTGGTGGCCCTGATGCAGGTCACCGTTCACGACAGTCTTGCCGGCATTGCGGCACGCGACTGGAACCGCCTCTGCGGTGACCGCTACCCGTTCCTGCGACACGAATTCCTGAGCCTCGCCGAGGAAACCGGTTGCGTCAGCGAGGTGAGCGGCTGGACGCCCCGACACCTTACGATCGGCGAGCCGGGCGCACTGCGCGCCGCTATGCCACTTTACGAGAAGAGCCATTCCTGGGGAGAATTTGTCTTCGACTGGGCCTGGGCAAACGCTTACAACCAGGCGGGGCTGCAGTACTACCCGAAGCTGGTTTCGGCAATTCCGTTTACGCCGGCGCCCTGCCGCAAGATGCTGTTGGCCGACGTCAATGACTCAGAGGCTGCCAACGGGCTGCTTCACGCTGCCATCAAACTCGCCGTCGACACCGACTGCTCCTCGTTTCACGTGCTGTTCCCGGCAGCCGATGAAATCCCGCTGCTGGAGTCGGCCGGCTTGCTTGTCCGGAAAGACTGCCAGTTTCACTGGCACAACCGTGACTACGCCACTTTCGACGATTTCCTCGCGACCTTCACGGCTGCCAAACGCAAGAAAGCGAAGCGCGATCGGCGCCGCGTAGAGGAACACGGGATCACGTTCCGCAGGATCAGGGGCGGAGACATGACCGAGGCTGACTGGTCAATCGTGTACACACTGATCAGTCATACGTTCATGCAAAGAGGCTCGCTACCTTACTTCAACGAAGCCTTTTTCATCGCCCTCGGTGCGGCCCTCCCCGATAACCTCCTCGTGATCCTCGCCGAGAAGGACCAGCAAACCATCGCCACCGCCGTATTTTTCGAGAGCGACGAGGTTCTTTACGGGCGCTACTGGGGCGCAGATGGTCACTACGACGCATTGCATTTCGAAACCTGCTATTACCAAGGCATCGATTACTGCATAGAAACGGGAAAGCAGTTATTCGAGCCCGGCACGCAGGGCGAGCACAAGATCAGTCGCGGCTTTGCCCCTGAAACGACGTGGTCGGCCCACTGGCTCGCACACCCGGAGTTTGCGGATGCCGTCAGCCGTTATCTCGATGAAGAGGCGCGGCATATCGATCGCTACATGGACGCAGTCGATTCACGCACCCCCTACAAAGCCAAGGAGGACGGGTAATGAGCCGCATAACCTGGCTCGGCCCGGGCGATCCTGCAGACGCTTTTCCGCCAGTCGAAGCGGCCCTGAATGAGCCGGACGGACTGCTTGCCGCGGGTGGCGACCTCAGCAGCGAGCGCTTGCTGTATGCCTATCGCAAAGGCATTTTTCCCTGGTACGACGAAGGGCAACCGCTTCTGTGGTGGTCGCCCGATCCACGTTGCGTGCTGAGGCCCGGCGACTTTCACCTGTCACGCCGCACCCGGCGCTACATAAGGCGATCGCAGGATATCCTGCGCTTTAACACGGCATTCGGCGATGTAATACGAGCCTGTGCGGGGCCGCGGCGTTCGCAGCAGGGAACCTGGATAACGACCGACATGGCCCGGGCCTACCGGCGGCTGCACGAGGAAGGATGGGCACATTCCGTCGAGGTCTGGCGCGGTGACCAGCTGGTCGGTGGTCTTTACGGGATCGCTATTGGCCGCGTGTTTTTCGGCGAGTCCATGTGGAGTGCAGAGCCGAATGCGTCCAAAATTGCACTGCTCTCCCTCGCCCGCCGCATGGACAACGGCGACTTCGGCCTGCTGGACTGCCAGGTCCTGTCGAGCCACCTTGTGAGTCTCGGCGCGACGGTGCTTCCGCGGAGCGAGTTTCTGAGCATCATGGAACCACTGTGTCAGCCCGTCCGACGGTTTGAAAACTGGCCGTCCGGCCCCGTATCCCCAGCTGAGTTATTGGCGGAATGAGCCACTATTGCGTTGCAATACGAGAGCCGTTTCTGCACAATTCGCGAGCCTTTTAGCAGCAGAGAGAAACCCTTGGCGAAAGAAGAAGCCATTCAGATGGAAGGCGTCGTTACAGAGACGCTGCCCAATACGACTTTTCGCGTTGAGCTCGAGAACGGTCATATCGTGACTGCGCATATCTCGGGAAAAATGCGCAAGAACTACATTCGCATACTGACCGGCGACAGCGTTACGGTCGAACTAACACCCTATGACCTGAGCAAAGGACGTATCGTCTACCGCGGCCGTTAGCTCTCCGGCAGGTGCTCGAGCTCCTTGAGTACCGGCTCGGCGTTCAACTGCAGATTGCCATCTGCACCCACCGAAATCTTCACATGCCCACCGTCCGCAAGACTGCCGAATAGCAGTTCCTCGGCCAGCGGTCGTTTGATCTGCTCCTGGATGACCCTGGCCATTGGCCGCGCGCCCATCTTCGGGTCATAACCACGCGAGGCAATCCACTCACGCGCTTCGTCGTCAAGTTCCAGCGTGACATCGTTGTTGCCCAGTTTGGCCTCGAGCTCAACGACAAGTTTGTCGACGACCCGCTTGATCGAATCGATATCGAGCGGCGCGAACTGGATGATCGTGTCGAGGCGGTTACGGAATTCCGGCGTAAAGCGCTTCTTGATGATCTCCATGCCGTCTTTGCTGTGATCCTGCTGCGTGAATCCGATTGACGCACGACTCATCTCCTCGGCTCCCGCGTTGGTCGTCATGACAAGGATCACGTTGCGGAAATCCGCCTTGCGCCCGTTGTTGTCGGTCAGCGTGCCATGATCCATGACCTGCAGCAGCAGATTGAATACTTCGGGGTGCGCCTTTTCGATTTCGTCCAGCAACACCACGGCGTGCGGGTTCTTGGTAACCGCCTCGGTAAGCAGGCCGCCCTGGTCGAAACCGACATAGCCCGGCGGCGCGCCGATCAGTCTCGACACCGTATGGCGCTCCATGTACTCGGACATGTCGAAGCGAATCAGCTCGACGCCCATCAGCATCGCCAGCTGCCGCGTGACTTCTGTCTTACCAACGCCGGTCGGGCCGGCAAACAGGAAGGCACCGATCGGTTTTTCCTCTTCCCGGAGCCCGGAGCGAGACATCTTGATGGCGCTGCCCAGCGCCTCGATCGCCCGGTCCTGGCCGAAAATCGTCAGCTTCAGGTCGCGCTCGAGCGTACGCAGCGCGTCGCGGTCCGAAGCGGAGACACTTTTCGCCGGGATACGTGCCATCTTGGCGACAATGTTCTCGACCATTTCCACCGTTACGCGGTCACCACGCTCGGCGACTGGCCTCAGGCGCAGATTGGCGCCCGCTTCGTCCATGACATCGATAGCCTTGTCCGGCAGATGACGATCATTGATGTGCCGCGCGGAGAGTTCCACGGCGGCCTCGAGGGCTTCATTGTCGTAATGAATGCCGTGATGCTCTTCGAAACGCGATTTCAGCCCGTTGAGAATCGCGACGGTTTCTTCAATGCTCGGCTCGGGCACGTCGATCTTCTGAAAACGTCGCGCCAGCGCATGGTCTTTCTCGAAGATGCCGCGATACTCGGCATAAGTCGTCGACCCGATGCAGCGAATTTCGCCATTGGCCAGCACGGGCTTGATCAGGTTGCTCGCGTCCATGACGCCACCCGACGCCGCTCCCGCGCCGATTACCGTGTGAATTTCGTCGATAAACAGGATTGCGCCCGGATCCTCGCGAATCTCTGCGATGACGCCCTTGAGTCTTTTTTCGAAATCGCCGCGATACTTGGTGCCGGCGATCAGCGTACCCATATCGAGCGCATAGATCGTGCTGTCGCGCAGCACTTCGGGTACGCGCTCCTCAGTAATCATGCGGGCAAGCCCCTCGGCCAGAGCGGTCTTGCCAACGCCGGCTTCGCCGACGTAAAGCGGGTTGTTCTTGCGGCGGCGACAGAGGATCTGCACGGTACGCTCGATTTCCAGTTCCCTGCCAATCAGCGGATCGATTTTGCCCTTGATGGCCAGCTCATTGAGGTTCGATGCGTACTGTTCGAGCGGCGAGGCTTCGGCCTCGGATTCCGAATCGAGCTGGGTTTCGCCCTCGCTATCGGCGCCCTCGCCCGGCACCTGCGGCATGCCATGGGAAATGAAATTGACGACGTCGAGTCTCGTGATGTCCTGAAGATTCAGGAAATACACAGCCTGCGATTGCTTCTCGCTGAAAATCGCAACCAGCACGTTGCTGCCCGTGACTTCCTTCTTGCCGCTCGATTGCACGTGGAACACGGCGCGCTGCAGAACCCGCTGGAAACCCAGCGTCGGCTGCACCTCGGTCTCGTCTTCATCGGCGAGCAATGGCGTCTGCTCCTCGATGCATTCGGTCAGCTGGCGACGCAGCTCCGGAATATTGGCGTTGCAGGCCTTGAGGATCTCATGCACCTTCGGTACATCGAGTATTGCGAACAGCAGGTGCTCGACCGTCATGAACTCATGGCGGTGATCGCGGGCACGCTGAAATGCCTCATTCAAACAAAATTCAAGCTCGCTACTGAGCATACGATTGCCTTTTCACAGGATCAGGTTTCTTCCATGGTGCAGAGTAATGGGTGCTGATGTTGCTTCGCGATGCCCATAACCTGCGCCACCTTGGTTTCCGCGATTTCGAAATTGTACACCCCGCAGACACCTTTGCCCTTGGTGTGTACCTCCAGCATGACCTGCGTCGCGCGCGTGCGCTCCATGCCGAAGATCGTCTCGAGGATATCCACAACGAACTCCATCGGCGTAAAGTCGTCATTGATCAATACGACCCGGAAAAGCGGCGGTTGCTTGAGTTTCGGTCGCGCCTCCTCAACCGCCAGATCGTGATTGTCATGATGCTGTTCTTGGGGTCGCTTTTCACTCATCGCTAGCCGGCTTTCCGCGCGCCACATCGTCGATAAACCGATTTGCGGCCATCGACCGAAATTTCAATATCGGGCCTTAAGGCAGATTATTATATATGGGCCTGTTAATGCGTGTATATCATTGCAAAATAGGGTATTTTTCGCTTTAACCCGTATCATGCGGTAATTGCGTTAGTAATGAAGTGCAGGTACACAGCGAGTTCAGGCAAGACATGATCAGCAGAGCCAATTGGTCCGATTTTTCCAACGTCGACAGCGGCATCGCCCTGTCCGCGATAAACCGGCTGCTGCCGCCGTGGATCAGCCTGCTGCTGGTCATCGCGATTGGCTGGCAGATCGCGAAGATCATCTGGCTGCTGGTGCCCGGACCGGCCGTCGGCGACAACGTGCCCGTGCCCGTCTCGGCGACCCCTGGCAGCGTGCAATCGTCTACGGTTACGGATGTCACTGCGATCGCCGACGCGCATATGTTCGGCGTGGCCGATCAGGAGGAGGTACCGGCTGCGGCGGTGCAACCGACGGCCGACGAAAACCTGGAGGAGACTCGACTGACGAATCTGTCACTCAAAGGCACCGTCGCGTCGGCGCGGCCCGAGTTTTCGGTTGCCATCATCGCCGACGGCAACAACGAGGAAAAAGTCTACGCAGTCGACGAGCAGATCGGATCCAGCGCCAAGCTGCACGCCGTTTACCCCGACCGCGTCGTCCTCAACGAGAATGGCAAGTTGACGAACCTCAAACTGCCGAAAGAGTTTCCAGAGAGTCAGCCCAACTCGGTGCGCCGCACTACGGCCGCCACGCGCCAGGCACCACGCAACAGCATCCAGTCCGTCGTTTCCAACAACCTGTCCAACCTCGCCGACGTGATTCGACCGACTCCGTATTTTTCGGATGGCAAGCAGGTTGGCTATCGCGTCTACCCTGGCCGTAATCGACAGCAGTTTGCGGCGCTTGGCCTGAGGCCAGGCGATCTGATCAAGGACATTGACGGGCAGGCGTTGAACGACCCGACCCAGGCCATGCAGGTCTTCCAGTCTCTTGGAACGGCCGATCAGGTAAGCGTTACGGTCGAGCGCAACGGACAGCCCGAGACTATTGTATTGAAAACGAGTCAACTCGACCTCGGCGGCGAGCAAACAAAATGATGATAAGAAAGCAGCGCCTCAAACCAGGCTCCCTCCGAATGTTGCTGGCGGCTGTCGCCCTGTGCTTCGCAACCCTCGCCTCGGCACAGCAGCAGCAAAACGTCTCACTGAATTACAAAGATGCCGATATCCGCAAGGTGGTCGAGGCCGTTAGTGAAGTAACCGGGAAGAACTTCATTCTCGATCCGCGCGTTACCGGCAAGGTGACCCTGCTGTCTTCAACACCGATGTCGCCCGATGCATTCTACGAGGCATTCCTTTCAATCCTGCAGGTGCACGGTTACGTCGCAATCCAGAGCGGCGATCTCATCAAGATCATCCCAGACGCGACGGCACGCCAGTTCGCCGGACCGATCGGTACCGGCAACGCGGCGGGTCCGGACGACCTGGCGACGCAGGTGATCCAGGTTCGTAATGTTGGCGCCACACAACTCGTCCCGATCCTGCGTCCGTTGATACCGCAATACGGTCACCTCGTCGCGCACGCGGGATCCAATATGCTGATCATTTCGGACCGCGCCGCCAATGTCGCGCGCATGGTTAATATCATTCGCCGGATCGACCAGGCCAGTGACGAAGACATCGAGGTGGTGCCGCTAGAGCATGCATCCGCCGCCGAAATCGTGCGCATTATGACGGCGCTGACGCAGACGGCGCGCTCAGACGGTGTGCCGGTAACGACGGCCCTGGTTGCCGACGCTCGCACCAACAGTGTGCTGATTGGTGGCGACAAGTCGGACCGACTGCGGCTGCGTACACTGATCGCGCATCTCGATACGCCTCTCGAGGAAGGTGGGGATACCCAGGTTCGATATCTGCGCTATGCCGATGCCGAGGAACTGGCGACCAAGCTGCAGCAGCATTTTTCCGGCCAGGCCCAGGGAGCGGCGGCGGCCCCCGGTGGAGCCGCCGGTGCGGCAACCAACCAGGTAAGCGTGTGGTCTGACACCCAGACCAATGCCATTGTCGTCAATGCACCACCGAAGATGATGCGCTCGCTCATGCAGATCGTGGACAAACTCGATATTCGTCGCGCCCAGGTGCTGCTCGAAGTCATCATCGTCGAAGTCATTGCCGACAAGACCGCCGAGCTGGGCGTTACATGGGCAATCCGCGACGAAGATGGGTCCAATACACCGATTGCTGTGACGAACTTCCCCGATTCGGGCCCCGGCGTTGTCCAGCTCGCCGGCGCTGCGGCAGGCGATGGTGCGACCGATCCCGGGGGCCTGATCGGCACGGGTATGACCGTGGGCGTTGGACGTATCAGCGACACCGGCCTCAGTTTTGCAGCCATTCTGCGCGCCCTCGAGGGAGCCGCGGACACCAACATCATATCGACGCCTTCGATCGTCACAACCGACAACGAGGAGGCCAGCCTCAACGTCGGCCAGGAAGTTCCGTTCGTGACGGGATCATATTCCAACACGGGTAGTACCGGCGGTGCCGTCAACCCGTTCCAGACAATCAATCGTGAGCAGGTCGGTGTCAAACTCACGATCACGCCGCAGATTAACGAAGGCGACTCGTTACTGCTCAAGATCAATCAGGAGATATCCAATATCGCGCAGTCGGCCGAAGGCGCGGTCGACCTGATCACCAACGAGCGAATCATCGAGACGACGGTCATCGTCGATGACGGCCAGATCCTGGTGCTTGGCGGACTGCTCGAGGACGTGCTGCGCGAAAGCGACCAGCGTGTACCCATACTCGGCAGCATTCCTGGGCTCGGCGCGTTGTTCCGCACTCGCGCGACCGACAAAGTGAAGACCAACCTGATGGTGTTCATCCGCCCGAAGATCCTGCGCGATGCGGCCACGGTGACGAGCGAGACGAATTCCAAGTACAACTACATCCGCAACGTACTCAGGCAGAGCGAGGGCGAAGGCGTGCAACTGATGCCCAAGGAAGATCATTTCTCGTTGCCGCCGTTCGAGGAGGCCGACCGCTCCAAACCCCGGGCCGAGGATAGCGAGGAGTAAGCACCAGACAAATGGAAGCCGAGCAGGAAATTGTATTGGAAGAGCCCGCAGAGCCCGAGGTTTTGTCTCAACATCGGGTACTGCCGTTTTCTTTTGCGAAGCGCCACGGCATTCTGATTCGCGAATTTTCGCCGACATCGGCCGCCGCCGTCTATCGGGACGGCGCCTCGCCGCTCAGCTTCGCCGAAGCGCGGCGTTTCGCCGGTGTCCCGCTCAAAATGTCACGGGTCTCGGCGGAAGCATTCGACAGGTTGCTGCAGGAGTCTTACGAACAGGACAGCACGAAAGCAGCGCAAATGGTCGACGGTCTGGACGAGGACTTCGATCTCAACCAGGTCGCGCAGGAACTGCAGGAACCGTCCGACCTGCTCGAAAGCGACGATGACGCGCCGATTATTCGCTTTATCAATGCCGTGCTGACCGAGGCTATCAAGGAAAACGCGTCGGACGTGCACATCGAACCGTATGAAAACCGCCTGGGTGTTCGTTTCCGGGTCGATGGCGTACTGAGGGAGGTACTGCAGACGCGCCGTGCACTTGCTCCACTCGTGGTCTCGCGCGTTAAGGTCATGTCGAAGCTCGACATTGCCGAGAAGCGCCTTCCGCAGGACGGGCGAATATCGCTGCGAATTGCCGGACGCGCGGTCGACGTTCGCGTATCGACGCTACCATCAGGGCACGGCGAGCGCGTCGTTCTGCGCCTCCTGGACAAACAGGCCGGGCGGCTCGAGCTTGGCGCGCTCGGCATGGACCCGAACACGCAGAAATCGATGGATGAGCTGATCCACAAGCCGCATGGCATCATCCTCGTTACGGGACCGACGGGGTCTGGTAAGACGACGACCCTCTACGCAGCGCTCGAACGAATCAACGACAACACGCGCAATATCATGACTGTGGAGGACCCGATCGAGTACTTCATCGACGGCATCGGACAGTCGCAGGTCAATACGAAAGTGGAAATGACCTTCGCGCGCGGGCTGCGTGCCATTCTGCGCCAGGACCCGGACGTTGTGATGGTCGGCGAGATCCGCGACCTCGAAACCGCGGAAATCGCCGTACAGGCCAGTTTGACGGGCCACCTCGTGCTGTCGACCTTACATACGAACACGGCGTCTGGTGCCGTCACACGGCTCAGGGACATGGGTGTCGAACCCTTCCTGTTGTCGTCGAGCCTGCTGGGCGTGCTCGCTCAACGCCTCGTTCGCGTTCTCGACGATGAGACCAAGATCCCTTACACGGCACGCGAATACGAGTGCAATCTGCTGGGCGCCGATCCCGCCAATCCGCCGACCCTGTACCACCCGGGTGACGGCGCCAACGGCGGTTTTCTCGGGCGTACCGGCATCTACGAACTCATCACGGTCGATGACGAGATGCGCGAAATGATCCACGGCGGCGTCAGCGAACAGGAATTCGACCGGCATGCCCGCAAGACGAGCCCCAGCATCCGTGCCGATGGTCGACGCCAGGTACTGAACGGCACCACTACCCTCGAGGAAGTGCTCCGCGTCACACGTGAAGACTAGGTCGGGCGGAACACCGTAGACAGGAAATTGCCAGATGGGTGCGTTTGAATATGTAGCGATGGACGAATCGGGCAAGCAGTCGAAAGGCTTGCTCGAAGGTGACACTCCAAAGCACGTACGCCAGCTCCTGCGAGACCGCAACCTTTTTCCGGTCAGCGTCACCGAAGTCGCGCAGAAGGAAGCACGCCGGCAGCGTAGCTTCTCGTTGCGCAAAGGCATGTCCTCGGCCGAGCTCGCATTGATCACACGACAACTCGCCTCGCTGTCGCAATCCGGGTTGCCGCTCGAGGAAGCGCTGCTCGCCGTAGCGCAACAAAATGACCAGCCTCGCACGAAAAGCATATTGCTGGGCGTACGCAGTAAAGTCATGGAAGGCCATGCCCTGGCCGATGGCTTGAGCGAGTTCCCGCAGGCTTTTCCCGAGTTGTACCGCGCGACGGTTGCCGCCGGTGAACAGTCCGGGCACCTCGACGTCGTGCTGGAGCGGCTCGCAGATTACACCGAAGCGCGCCAGGAATTGCGCCAGCGCATCACCAATGCCCTCGTCTACCCGATTGCGCTGGTCGTGATGGCGGTCGGCATTATCAGCTTCATGCTTGCGACCGTCGTGCCGAAGATCGTGACGGTCTTCGAAAACACGGCGGCAGAACTGCCACCACTGACGAGCGGCCTGATCGCAACCAGCGATTTTCTGCGGGACCATTGGGGTTTGCTTATTATTGGCCTGGGTCTGGCTGCTTACGGCGCGTGGTGGGTACTGCAGCAGGAAACGCCGCGGCGCCGCTTCCATGCAGTCTTGTTGCGATTGCCGATCATCGGCCGGCTTACGCGCGGCGTGAACACGGCGCGATTTACTCGCACCCTGAGCATCCTCGCGGGAAGCGGCGTGCCGATCCTCGAGGCGCTAAAGATTTCGGCCGAAGTGGTCGAAAACCTGCCCATGCGCGATGCCATTATCGAGGCGACGTTGCGTGTTCGCGAGGGCGCTTCCATCAGCAAATCACTGGCCGCCAGCAAGCTGTTCCCGCCGATGATGATTCACCTGGTATCAAGCGGCGAAGCGGGCGGTCGGCTCGAGGAAATGCTGACGCGCGCGGCGACCGGGCAGGAAAGGGAGGTCGACGGGCTGATTGCGGCGCTGCTGGGTATTCTGCAGCCGCTCCTGATTGTCATAATGGGTGCCATAGTTTTGACGATAGTCCTTGCAATTTTGCTTCCAATCTTTGAAATTAATAACCTGATTCGTTAGTACTATTTTTGACCTGCTTGTTGCAGGAGGTTAATGCGATGAACGGTGAAAAAGACGACCACAAAGATACGCTCGAAGAACCGCTTGCCGAGGTAGAGGTTGCCGAGGCCGACGTGCTTGCCGAGGTAGAAGACGACAACGTTGGTGACCTGTCCGTCGAGCTGAACGTCGAAGAGCTGGTCGCCAAGATCGAAGAAGACGAGGCTGAGGAAGCCCATCAAAAGGCCGAGCTGCGCCGCAAACTCGAAAAAATGCAGGAGCAGCACGATGCCGAGATGGACAGTACCTACAATTTCAATCTCGACGAAGACGTCTGAGAAATCGCTAGCGAAAGTCACGTGAGCGGATCGAGAGTTCGCCAAGCATCTCCGTGTGATCGAATAGCTGCCGCGCGATCACGTGGATAACCTTTCCCTCGACTTGTAACTCTCCCGAAACACCCAGCAGGCGCGCATTCAGTAACGCCGCGCGATAGTCTTCGGCCACCTGCTTCCAGACGATCAGGTTGATTTGCCCGGTTTCGTCCTCGAGCGTGACGAAGGTGACACCGCTGGCCGTCCCTGGCCGCTGCTTGGTGATCACGAGTCCCGCGACATTGATTTTCCCGCCCGTCGTCATACCCGGCAGCTGCCCGGCCGACACGTAGCGGTAGCGATCGAGGTGCCGTCTCAACAGGCACATCGGGTGCCGCTCCAGCGTCAGGCCGGTCGCCTGGTAATCCGCGACGATGGTTTGTCCTTCGGTCGGCTTGCGGAGTAACGGCGTTGCCTCGTAACGATGCATCGAGGGGAATAGCGGCATGGGTTTCTCAGTGCCGGAGACGGCCCAGCGGGCTCGGTGGCGATCGCCGTACAGAGATCGTAATGCGCCCGACGAGGCCAGCACGCCCAGCTCCCGCCTGTCGAGCCCGACACGCTCCAGCAATTGCTGCACCTGTTCGTACAGCCCCGACTGGCGTTCGGCCACGACCCTCTGTCCGGCGTCTTCGGACAAGCCCTTGACCATCCTGAGTCCCAGGCGCAGGACCGCGGCACCCTGCTCGCCGGCTTCGAGCGAACAGTCCCAGTCACTGTGATTGATGTCGACGGGCCGCACGGTCACACCATGCCTTTGCAGGTCCTGCACCAGTTGCGACGCCGAGTAGAACCCCATGGGCTGGCTGTTCAACAGCGCGCAGGTGAACGCAGCGGGCTCATGACATTTGAGCCAACACGAGACGTATACGAGCAAGGCAAAACTCGCAGAGTGCGACTCGGGAAACCCGTACTCGCCGAAACCCTCGATCTGGCGAAATATCTGCCGCGCAAACGCCTCTTCATAGCCACGTTCACGCATGCCCGAAATCAGTTTGTCCTCGAACGGGCCAAGGCCGCCACGGCGTTTCCAGGCGGCCATGGCGCGCCGCAGCTGGTCCGCCTCCCCGGGCGTGAACCCCGCAGCGACAACGGCAAGCTGCATGACCTGCTCCTGGAAAATCGGCACGCCCAGGGTGCGCTGCAACACGCCTTTGACATCGTCGCTCGGATAATCGACAGCCTCCTCGCCATTACGGCGCCGGAGGTAGGGGTGCACCATGTCGCCCTGGATCGGTCCTGGCCGAATAATCGCAACCTCGATGACAAGGTCATAGTAACAACGCGGCCTGAGTCTCGGCAGCATGGCCATCTGTGCCCGTGACTCGATCTGGAAGACGCCCATCGTGTCGCCGTCGCAGATCATGTCATAGACACGCGGGTCCTCGGCCGGCACGTTGGCAAGCGTCAGCTGCCGGCCGTCGAAGTCACGAATCAGGTCGAAGCTGCGACGAATCGCCGTGAGCATGCCGAGGCCGAGCACATCGACCTTGAGCAAGCCAAGATCCTCGAGGTCGTTTTTCTCCCACTGGATGACGGTGCGATCCGGCATCGCGGCATTCTCGACAGGCACGAGTTCATAAAGCGGCGCATTGGAGATCACAAAGCCACCCACATGTTGCGAGAGATGGCGCGGAAAGCCGATCAGTTCCCTGACGAGATACAACAGGCGCTTCATGACAGGACTGTCGGGATCGAGCCCGGCTTCGAGCACGCGGCTGTCGTCGACCTTGCTGCCGTCCCACCATTGCATCGAACGCGACAGGCGGCCGACCTGCAGGTCGCTCAGGCCCAGCACTTTGCCGACGTCACGCAATGCACTGCGGGGACGATAGGTAATGACAGTTGCCGCCAGCGCCGCCCGCTCACGGCCATACTTGTCATAGATGTACTGTATTACCTCTTCGCGGCGCTCATGCTCGAAATCAACGTCGATATCGGGCGGCTCGTTGCGCTCCCTGGAAATGAATCGCTCGACGAGCATGGCCATGCGTTCCGGGTCGACTTCCGTTATTCCCAAACAAAAACACACGGCCGAATTTGCGGCCGAACCGCGGCCCTGGCAGAGGATATGCCGCGAACGCGCAAACGCGACGATGTCATGGACGGTCAGGAAATAGGGCTCGTAGCGTAACTCGGCGATCAGCTTCAGCTCATGCTCGACGAGCTGTATCACTTTGCCTGGAACGCCGCCGGGCCAGCGCCGTTGCATGCCCTGCTCGGTCAGCTTGCGGAGGTAGCTTGCCGGCGTTTCGCCGGCCGGGACCAGCTCGTCGGGATATTCGTAGCGCAATTCGTCCATCGAGAAGTCGATGGCGTCGGCGATGTGCAGGGTTTCCTCGAGCAACTCCGCCGGATAGACGCTCTGCAGTACTTCGCGCGGCCGCAGGTGACGCTCACCATTCGGATAGAGCGCGAATCCGGCGCTGTCCACCGTGGTGCCGAGGCGTATCGCCGTCATGGCGTCCTGCAGAATGCGGCGTGAGCGACGGTGCATATGGACGTCGCCACAGGCAACGAGCGGCAGTTTGAGACGACGGCCTTCCTCGCGAAGTTTGCCGAGTTGCTCCTGCTGACGGCCATCGGCCAGCAATTCAACAGCAATCCAGAGGCGGTCACGAAACGTCTCACGTATCCAGTGATCCTCGACATCGAGTGTAAAATTCTGATCGGGCACCCACAGCACGAGACAACCCGGCAAGCCCTCTTCGAAGGCCATGCGCGTCAGTTCATAGCGCCCCTTGTCGGCAGCGCGGCGCGCCTCGGTGACCAGGCGACAAAGCGCAGCATAGCCCTCGCGGTTCCGTGCCAGCGCCACAAGTTTGCGGCCACTGCGCAGGCTGAGCTCCGAGCCGATGATGAGTTTCTTGAGACCGAACTCCTTCGCCGCCGAATGCGCGCGCACGACCCCTGACATCGTGCACTCATCGGTAATGGCGAGCGCCTCGTAACCGAGCTTTACGGCCGTCTCGACGAGTTCTTCAGGATGTGATGCGCCGCGCAGGAACGTGAAGTTACTGAGGGCATGTAACTCCGCGTATCGGCACGGCCTCTTATCCAAAGTAGCCATGCAAATACCAGGCAGGCGATTGCTTGCGATTACGAAAAATCCACAAGCGCATGCCGGCCGGGTTTATGGCCGTGTAATAGTCCCGGGACATGCTGTCCTCGTCCCACCAGCCAGTCTCGAGCCGTTCCGGCCCCTCGAGTAAGCTTAGCCGGCAGCCCTGGTGCAACGGGTAAGCACCGTCTGCCGGCAACAAAGCCGGCTCGGGCAACATCCACAGCGGGCGCCGCAAATGCCGCCTGACTTCCGACAAGGTCGTGCTGGTCCAGTCTGATAACAGGCTTTGCGCACGCCAGGCATACTGTGGCCGGTGCTCCGCGACCATGCTCGTGGAATGCACTGACTGATCACCAATACGCGCAACCAGGCGCTCGGCAAGCTGGGTAATCGAATAACGTCGTTGCTGTCCGCCGCCGGCATCGTGAAACTGCAAACGTACCGACTCCGCCTGTAGCGGCTGTGTCAGGCCACTCTGCAAACGAACGGCTATGACCGGCTCGGACAGCAGCAGTTGTTCGAAACGAATACGCAATAATGCCAGCCAGCGCTCTGCCGAACGGTCTGCACGTGCGCAACCCAGCCGCAACTCGGTTGCCGCTCCCTTCAGGTGGAAAAAACTGAACGCCAGGCGCTGTGTACCCAGTTGTCGTGCCAACAGAAATTTCTCGAGCGACAGCAATAACTCGCGGCAAATATTCAGCAACAGCTCGCGGTCGGATTGTTCTTCCGTCATCTCGTAATCGACGCAAAACCGTTCGGGTGCGCGCCAGGAGTGCCTGGGATCCGGCAGGTGCCCGAGCGCGCGATCGAGCGTCAGCATGGGTTCCGCGCCAAAACGCCGCACGAATCCTTCCCGCGGCAGACGCAGGCAATCGCCTACCGTCGTGACGCCCATGCCCCGTAGCGACTCGCACAAAGCCTGTGGCCAGTGGAGACTCGCCAGTGGCAAGTGGCGCAATGCCGCTGCCAGGTTCTGTTCATTGCGAATACACACCCGGCGGTCCGCTCTCGCGAGCCAGGTGGCGCCCAGCGGCGTCGGTGCAATCGCCAATGACGCCGCAAAACCCTGCCGCCTCAGGCCCCTGGAAATCTTTTCCCGCAGTTCACGCAAGCCACCAAACAGGCGCAGGCTGCCCGCGATCTCGAGTAGCAGCACATCGCAATCGGCGATACAGACGAAAGACGAGAAACGCTCCAGCCAGCCAGCCAGCATCTCGAGCGCCTGTTGCTCCCGCGGCAGGCTGCGTTCCTCGAGTGCCAATGTGGGCAACAGCGCCAGCGCGGCATTGGCGGACTGTCCGGCCATGACGCCGGCAGCCTGCGCCCGCGCGTCCGCGAGCAATACACGATGAATGCCCTGCTGTTCCTCGACGATGGCCGTCGCCTCATCAGAGCGACGACAGGCCTCGAGCGGCAAGCCAGGCAACCAGACACAAAACCAGAGTCGCCGCACCGCCGTCGGCGCCAGGGGCCTTGTGAGCGGCGCCGGCTCGAGGAACGGCAATACCTGCTGGGACGCGGAGGGAGTCGCATCCCGTGCCGTGACGGGTGATTTCCACGCCCGCGACATGCTTAAAGCAGCTTGTTCAGGACTGTCGGGCGACCACCACGACTCTTGAGAATATGGACGTTCGTACCCTGCCCGTCTGCATGCTGCGTGCCCCCGGGGTGCAGCTCGAGGCGCAACGCAGCGGCGGAGGCTTGCCCGCGTGCCGCCATGGGACGAAAAGCAATCGCCCAGCTGTGACCTTTTTCGGCAGCCAGCTGCAAACGCCGACTGGCCTGGTCATCGAGTGCCTCGGGCCAGAACAGCACGGCGGCACAGGTCCCCGATGACAATGCCTGCTCGGTTGACCAGAGTATTTCGCTGGCGTCCGCGGGACGTACGATCAGCATGCGCGACAGATCGATGCCGTACTGTCGCAGTGCGGGCGGGTATGGCTGGAAAGGTGGCGCTACCCAGGCAATCCAGCCCGGCTCGCCGTAATCGGGCTGTGCTTCACTGAGTCGCGCCAGTGCCGGCATCAACAAACGCAATTCGCCGATGCCGTATTGCTCGATCAGGATTTCGGTCAGTGCCGCAGGCGGCCAGCCTCCGCCGGGCAGATGCCGGTCCAGTTCCGGGTAACCACTGGGAAGCCCTGCTTTCTGCTGCAGGGAACTGCGCCCCTTCCAGACGCGCGGGTTCTGCAACAACTTGTCGAGCGATGCGGACAAGACTCAATGCAACGGCAGGCCGTCGCGAATGACGCCAACCACAACGCCTTCGATAACGAGTTCCTGCTCCCTGAGGTCGACTTCGATGGGTTCAAATTCGTCGTTCTCGGGCAACAGCGATACGAGCGAGCCGTTTTGTCGGTAACGTTTTACCGTGACTTCGTCATCGAGGCGCGCAACGATAATCTGCCGGCTGCGCACTTCCGGCGTACGATGCACGGCGACGAGATCGCCATCGAGAATCCCGGCATCCTTCATACTCATGCCGTGAACGCGCAACAGGTAATGCGGTTTCGGATTAAAAAGTTGCGGATCGAGTCTGTAATGCGCCTCGATATGTTCCTGCGCCAGTATCGGACTGCCCGCCGCCACGCGGCCAATGAGCGGCAGACCCATCTGGTCACGTAAAGAGTCCTTGAGCTGGATACCGCGCGAGGCGCCTGGCAGTAATTCGAGCACGCCCTTCTTCTGCAGCGCGCGTAAATGCTCCTCGGCGGCGTTGGCCGACTTGAAACCGAGTTCGCCGGCGATTTCGGCGCGTGTCGGCGGCATACCGGTTTCCGCGATAAACTCTTGAATCATCTCGAGAATTTGCTTTTGCCTGGGGGTCAGTTCGCGCATTTGAACAGTTCCTGTATAGATTCACAGTATCTGGGATTATATACAGTACTCCGATGAGTGCAAGCACGCGATGACAGCGAGTGGCAGGAACGGTCATGCCCGCGACGGTCCCGTCGCGGGCATGACCCGCTGCCACGAAACCTCCGCGAGCTCCCCACCGCTTGTTTCTGTCGCTCATGACCGACAAACAACAATAAAAACAGGAGTTTTCGTTGCAGCAGCGTGCGGATTGTTAAATAATGCGCCTGCAGTTTTTCCCAACAAAGGAACCTTCCAACATGAAAAAGACCGCACTCAGAGCAAGCGCACTTGTGCTCTTCGCCACATTGGCCGCCGGTTGCGCTACCACTTCACAGCTAGATGACGTAAAAGCAACCGCCGATCGCGCTGCTGCTGACGCCTCTGCTGCAGCATCTGCTGCTGAAGCTGCCCGCGCTTCTGCCGATCGCGCCGCTCAGACCGCTTCATCCGCACAGAGCACTGCCGACCAGGCATTGTCTGCTGCTACGGAATCGCAGGCCTGCTGTGAAGCCAATCGCGAGAGCATGGAACGTATGTTCCAGAAATCGATGTCCAAGTAAGACCTGGATCTAGTAGCGTTAGACTACGACATCATTTATTGAGACGCCGCGCTTGCCGCGGCGTTTTTTATGCTCTGCCCAACGGGCTCGGGAATGCCATTGGAGCGCTCCACGAGCCTCTCGACAAGATCCCAGTCGAGCTGCCCCGCGCGCTCTGACGTCGCAGTAATAAACTGCTCGGTCACCTGCGTGAGCGGCTCCTTGCTCGGCGTCGCCACCTCGGGAACCTCGATATCGGCGTCCATCTCTTCGACATGTTGTAACGATTGCTCGACAAGTGGCTGCGGCGTTTCCAGCAGTGGGTGAATCTCCGCGACAAGCACCTCGCCATCCCAGCCGATTTTGACGGGCGCGTTGATGATGCGCACGGGCGTATCGACACTTATGTGCCGGAACAGGAATTCGATGTCCTCGGGAAACATGCGTACGCAGCCGTGCGAGACGCGCATCCCCACGCCGGCGGGTTTGTTGGTGCCGTGAATCAGGTAGCCCGGAATCCCCAGGCGCATCGCCCGCGTACCCAGCGGATTCTCCGGCCCGGGCGGCACGATGCGCGGCAGCGGGTCACCATCTGCGGCGTGTTCCTCACGAACGGACTGCGGCGGGTACCAGGCCGGATTCGTGGCCATCGCCGTTATCTTGGTCCTGCCGAGCGGCGTCTCCCAGTCCATGCGGCCAATGCTCATCGGGTACGTATACACGTACGCCGGCTCGCCATCTTTGGCGTCCGGGTAGTAATACATGCGGTACTCGGCGAGATTCAATACCAGGCCCTCGCGCGGCCCCGGCGGCAAAACGAATCGTGTCGGCAACACGATCTCGGTGCCCGCCCCCGGCAGCCAGACATTGACGTCGGGATTGGCACGCACAATGTCCTGGTAACCGAGCCCATGGCGGCGAGCGATGTCAACGAGCGTGTCTTCGTAACGCGCCGTGACGCCAGAGAGCGCGCCGACGACGTCGTAGCCCTCGGGAGGCAATTCGTAAACCTCGGCGCGCGCTGATGCAGCGGCGAGCAACGTGACCAGAGCCCAGCAGCAACGCATCACTGGCCTTTTTCATCCTCTTCGATGACTTCGATCTCGCACTCCGCGGCCGCGAGCCAGTCCTGCATAGCCTCGCTCTCGAGCAGCCGATGCGGATAGAACCCGGCCGATTCCGGCAGGTTGATGCCGTAAGTCCTGAGCCGCAGGACGACCGGGGCAAACATCGCGTCGGCAATCGAGAAATTACCGAACAGCCAGCCGCCCCTGTCACCATAGTGTCGATGACACTCGGCCCAGATGTCGATGACTCGATCGATGTCTTCGCCGAGTTCATCGAGCAGGTGCACGCGGCGGCCCATCGCACGGCAATTCATCGGCATATGTTCGCGCAAATACGGAAACCCCGAGTGCATCTCCGCGGAAATCGAGCGCGCGTGCGCACGTTCATCGGGGTCGGCCGGCCACAGCTGCTTTTCGGGCCAGCGTTCGGCAACGGTCTCTGCGATGGCAAGCGAGTCCCAGACGGTCAGGTCGCCGAGCTGCAATACCGGCACACGCCCGGCGTCGGAAAACTCCGCGATCTCCCTGGCGGACGTGTCTGTATCGAGGACGATCCGGTGCTCCTCGAAGTCGATACCGGCTTCCTTGAGCAGCAGCCACGCGCGCAACGACCATGATGAGTAGTTCTTGTTGCCAATGATAAGTTTCGGTTTCATTGCCTTTGACCCGGTTGACGAGGCCCTATGGTAAACCATACCGCGTTGACCACGGTAGGGACTTGCCGGTAGCCTCTCGCAATGGGCATGAGAATCACGTTCGAACTAACGGACCGCGACCTGCGCTTCTTCCGCAAGGCGCTTCGCCAATCTCGCGATGCAGTACGCGATGCCGAAGAATCCGAGATCGTCGAGGCGATCAGCGACGTGCTCGACGAAATTCGTCAGAGCGACCCGCTTCCCGACTTCGTCGGCAAACGCATTCCCGAGCTCGAATCGCTGATTCGCATGCTGGCCGACAGTGAATGGAAGCTGCCAGAAGTCGACAAGGAACGGCTGCTTGCGACCTTTTGCTATTTCGCCGATCCCGAAGACATCCTGCCCGACGACATCCCGGTGATCGGTTACCTCGATGATGTCATCATCCTCGAACTCGTTGCCCGCGAGCTGCAACACGTGCGCGAAGCGTACGATGATTTTTGCGAGTTCCGCGACGATTTCGACAACAAGGGCAAGGACGTCGATCCCGTGATCCGCCGTGACCGGCTGGATCGCCGCCGGCAGCAATTGCACCAGCGCATGAAGCGCCGCTCAGCGCGGCAGCAGAAAAGCAAACTCTGGTAAGAAATTAAAGGGAATTAAAGGGACAGTTTACTAAACTGCATAAGCAGTTTAGTAAACTGTCCCTTTAATTCCCTTTAATTCTAAAGGCGCATCAACACCGAACCCCAGGTAAATCCACCGCCGAAAGCTTCCATCAGGACCAGCTGGCCCTTCTTGACTCGACCATCGCGAATGGCGACGTCGAGCGCCATGGGGACCGACGCGGCCGACGTATTGCCGTGGTCCTGCACCGTCAGTATGACTTTTTCCATGGGCAGGCCGAGGCGCTTGGCCGTCGCCTGTATGATGCGGATATTCGCCTGGTGCGGAATGAGCCAGTCGAGTTCGCTCTGCGCGACGCCCGCTTTCTCGAGCGTCTCCGCCGCGATGCCCCCCAGCGTCTTCACGGCAACCTTGAATACCTCATTGCCCGTCATCATGATCGACGCCTCATCGGTGCCCGCCTTGGCGAGGTCCCTGGATGGGCCCACCGGGTAGTACAGGAGGTCCTTGTACTGGCCGTCCGCGCCCAGGTGACAGGAGATCAGTCCCGGTTCCTCGGACGGCTTGACGATGACGGCACCCGCGCCGTCGCCGAACAGCACGCAAGTATTGCGATCGCTCCAGTCCATTAGCTTGGTAATACACTCGGCGCCCAGTACGAGCGCACACTTGGCGTCGCCCGCGCGAATAAATTTGTCCGCAGTTGTCAAAGCATAGATAAAGCCCGTGCAGGCGGCTTCGAGGCTGAACGCGGGGCACGGCGAGATGCCCAGCTTGTGCTGGATGATCGTCGCAACATTGGGAAAGATCAGGTCGGGCGAGGTCGTGCCTACGATCACAAGATCGATTTCCGACACGTCAATGCCCGCATCTTCGATGGCAACCCTGGCTGCCTCGATACACATATCCGAAGTCGTCTGGTCTTCGGCGACAATGTGGCGACGCTCGACACCCGTGCGCGTGCGAATCCACTCGTCGGACGTATCGACGATCTTCTCGAGATCGAAGTTGGTCATGACGCGTTCCGGCAGGTAACGCCCGGTTCCGACGATGCGCGAATAGGTCATGCGGCTTCCTTCTGCAGCAAACTGCCAATCTGTTGTGGCAACTGATTGCGAACTTCAACGATGGCAGTGTCAATCGCATGCTGGAATGCGTACGAATCTGCGCTTCCGTGACTCTTGATCACAATACCATTAAGGCCGGCGAGAGTCGCACCGTTGTATTTTCTCGAGTCCATCTCGAGCGCGAGCCGCCTGAGAACGGGTCTTGCCATGAACGCCTGCAGTTTGGAAAACCAGTTGTGCGTGAAAGCGCGCTTCAGGTAGTGGCCGCAAAGCCCTACCGTTCCTTCCATGGTCTTCAGCGCAACGTTGCCCGTAAATCCATCGCTGACAACGACGTCTGCCTTGCCTGAGAACAAGTCGCTGCCCTCGATAAAGCCCACGTAGTTGAGCGTGCTTTCGGTAAGAAGCGCGGCCGCTTCCTTAATCGTCCCGTGACCTTTCGTGTCTTCTGCTCCGATGTTCAGCAGCGCGACTTTCGGCTTGTCGATACCGAGGATATCGGAAGCAACGATGGAGCCCATGACGGCATACTGAAACAGGTGATCGGCACTGCCCTGCGTATTGGCACCAAGATCGAGCATGTGCAATGAGCCGCCGATAGCCGGCAGCTCGGCAATGATCGCCGGCCTGTCGATGCCGGGCAGCATCTTGAGCACGAATTTCGCCGTTGCCATGAGCGCGCCCGTGTTACCGGCGCTCACACAGGCATGGGCTGCACCTGACTTGACGAGATTGACGGCGACGCGCATCGACGAGTCTTTCTTCTTGCGCAATGCGTCGGCCGGCGGCTCCGACATCCCGACGATTTCGCTGGCGTGCTCGATGCGCAGCCTCGAATCGTCACCAACGATGCGCGTAACAAGGTCCTTGAGCTCGCTCTCGTCGCCAACGAGCACAAGCTCGATGTTGACGTATTTCTCGAGCGTCGCGGCGGCCGCGCGCACGACAACCTCGGCGCCGAGGTCGCCGCTCATTGCATCGAGGGAAATGATCGAGTGAGAGCCCACCGTTTGACAGGCCGGGGACGAACCGGCCGTTCAGGGGATGTGCTTACTCTTCTTCTACTTCGGGCTCAGGCTGTGAAACAACCTGGTTGCCGCGATAAAAACCATCGGGCGTAACGCGATGGCGCAGATGCGTCTCGCCTGATGTCGGGTCTACGGACAACGTCGGCTTCTTAAGCTTGTCGTGCGAGCGCCGCATGCCACGCGTTGAAGGGGTCCTGCGACTTTTTTGAACAGCCATTTTCTACTCCTGCCCGGGCTGCGAAGCCAGGCGCTATTAATCCTGCATCATCTGCGCGCGCAAAGCCGCAAACGGTTTCGTCATTTCCTCTTTGTCACCGGCCTCGGCCGACAACGCCTTGCATGCCGCCGAATCGGCATGCATCGCCGCGAACGGCATTGCCATGACCAGCAGCTCCTCGACGATGTCCTTCGGCCTGAGCGTCGTCTCTTCGAGCTCCCAGACCTCGTATTCGTCATAGCCGTCCGCCGTCTCGTCAAGCTCGAGCAGCAACAGCTTTGCCTCGGCATCCAGCTGCAAGCGGAATGCCTCGAGGCAACGCTGGCAGACCGCATCCACGGTCACGGCCAGTTCGCATTCCACGGCTGGCACCCTCGCCTGCGCGTCTGCGAAACCGAACGCGAGCCTTCCGGCGACGACCGAATCGCGCCAGTCCGGCGGTATTCTATCAGCTTCGAGCGCAGCGAGATCCGCTTCTAGCCAGCTGTTCGAAACCCTCAAGTTTCTCAGCTATTTCAATAACTTGCCCGACCGTCGCCCATTCGGATGCGGTGCGGCGATCTCGCAGCGGATTACCCATGGCGCGCGCATGATAAGTACCTCCGGGGCCACTGTCAAAGCATCGTTTCGGTATCCGGCATGTTAAATGCGTGCGGCCACCGACAAACCGGGTAGAATTCGAAGGCAATCTCTTAACATTCTGATTTGATTATGCAAAACCCTTCGGCACCGGCAATCGTCCTGGCCTCTTCTTCGCTCTACCGGCGCGGATTGCTGGACCGTGTCCTGCAACAATACGAAGCCGTGGCGCCTGAAGTGGACGAGAGCAACGAGCTCGGGCTTGGACCCGGGGAACTTGCCCGGCACCTGGCTCGCAAGAAGGCGGAGGCCGTCGCTGTCAACATACGCGATGCGCTCGTGATCGGTGCCGACCAGCTTGCCGTGCTGGGCGACCAGGTCCTGGGCAAGCCGGGCGACCATCAGAAAGCCGTGGAGCAATTGCTGGCTGCGTCGGGACAGGTCGTTACGTTCCTTACTGCTGTGTGCATCCTGGATCCTATCGGGCGCTCGCGCTATGAACACACGGACAAGACGAAAGTACAATTCAGGGACTTCGACCGGCGACTTGCCGAGGCTTACCTGCGTCACGACGAGCCCTACGACTGTGCCGGCAGCTTCAAACTCGAAGGCGCAGGGTTCGTGCTATTTGAATCGGTGCAGACCGATGACCCGACCGCATTGATCGGCTTGCCGATGATCTGGGTTGCCGACCGATTGCTGCAGCTCGGCTATATCTCGCCACAGAAAATGTAGCCGGCAAAATTAAGGGGACAGTTTACTAAACAGAATTAAGGGGACAGTTTACTAAACTGCTTATGCAGTTTAGTAAACTGTCCCCTTAATTCCTGTCCCTCTAATTCCTGGCTTTCTTCTGCCGCTGTACCTCGATCACCCCGGCGGACAGAAATTGTTCCAGGTCGTCGGCCAGCGGCGCCGTGAAATGCAATTCGTTGCCGCTGTCATCAGCAAACGCGATCGACTGCGCATGCAGGAACAGTCGCGCCAGGCCGAACTTCTTCGCGACGCGGTTCGCGTCTTCATCGCCATAGCGCTCATCGCCCACGATCGGGTGCCCCGTATGCTCAAGGTGCACACGAATCTGGTGGGTTCTACCCGTCACGGGGGCGCATTGCAGCAGGCTGTACACGCCGAATGTGCGCGACAGACCGACGCGAGTCTGCGCGGGCTTGCCGTTGCCGCTGACCACGACATGTCTTTCGCCCTGCTTGCGGTGCTGCACATAGAGCGGCGCATCGATGAGCTGGTCGCCGAACTGCCAGTCGCCCACGACCAGTGCGAGGTAATTCTTCTCAACCTGCCCTTCGCGGAATCGCGCGTGCAGCTCCCTGAGCGCGCTGCGGCGCTTGGCCATGACCAGGCAGCCCGAGGTCTCCCGATCGATGCGATGTACGAGCGCGAGATCCTTGAGGTCAGGCCGGGCATGACGCAGCAGCTCGATTACGCCATGGCTGATGCCACTGCCGCCGTGCACGGCAACGCCGGTCGGTTTATTGATGACGAGCAGGCGCTTGTCCTCGTAGAGCACGTGATCCAGCATGTTCGCCGCGAGCCTGTCGGACGGTGCCGGCCCGCCCGTCCTGATACGCGCCGGCGGCACGCGAACCACGTCGCCCTCC
>CAMYOJ010000022.1:0-5071 GCA_947259985.1 uncultured Woeseiaceae bacterium | reverse complement strand
AGGTGTGCTATATTACCGCCCTGTGGCCGCCCGGCCTACCTGCCCGGCAAGACCACACGACTCAGGCGGTGCCCGATCCTGGATTATCCGCCTTAAGATTTTCACCCGCAGTACCCAAGACAGACTGCGATAGATGGTCCCGCCTCGCGCGGAACCTGATTTCAGATGGCAGCAAGCACGGATACCGGCTGGCGCCAAAGCGGCTTTAGCCGCAGGGAAATCATGCTGATATTTTCATGGGTTTTGGCCCTCATTGGCCTCAACCGACTCGAAATTGCTACAGACTCAGACGACGCAATCCCGCGTCGCGTCTTCGCGCGTGATCTACCCTTCGCCAGCCCGGCAACGCCAATCCTGCTGCCCTCCAATACGATTCAAGTAGGGCAATATGAAAAGAATGCTAATCAATGCAACTCAGCAAGAAGAGTTGCGCATGGCGATGGTCGATGGCCAACGCCTTTACGACCTCAACATCGAAGCACCGGCTAGCGAACGCAAGAAAGCCAATATCTACAAAGGAAAGATCACGCGCGTCGAGCCCAGTCTCGAAGCCGCTTTCGTTGACTACGGCGCCGAACGTCACGGATTCCTGCCGCTGAAGGAAATTTCCAGCGAGTATTTCGTCCGGGAAAACAAGGGCGGCGGCAAGCCCAATATCAAGGAAGTGCTCAAAGAGGGCCAGGACATCGTTGTCCAGGTCGACAAGGAAGAACGCGGCAACAAGGGCGCCGCGCTCACGACCTTCGTCAGCCTCGCCGGCCGTTTCATCGTCCTGAAGCCGAACAAGGGCCGCTCCGGCGGCGTGTCGCGCAGGATAACGGGTTCGGACCGCGATCTCGCACGCAAGTCGCTCAACGAAATCGAAGTGCCGGATGGCATGAGCGTCATCCTGCGCACGGCCGGTATCGACCGCAGCGCAGAAGAGTTGAAGTGGGACCTCGAAAACCTGCTGACAATCTGGACAGCGATCCTGAATGTCGTGCTCGAACGCGCGTCCCCTTTCCTGATTTACCGTGAAAGCGACTCGGTCGTGCGCGCACTGCGCGACTACCTGACCAACGAGATCGGCGAGATCCTGATCGATGACGAAGCGACCTACAAGGAAGCGTGCGAATTCGTCGAGCAGGTCATGCCTCACAATCTCAAGAAACTGAAGCACTACGTGGACCCGGTACCGCTGTTCACGCGCTTCCAGATCGAAAGCCAGATTGAGTCGGCATTCGCGCACGCGGTTACCCTGCCCTCAGGCGGCAGCATCGTCATCGACCACACCGAGGCACTGGTGTCGATCGATATCAACTCGGCGCGCGCGACCAAGGGCGGCGATATCGAAGCCACGGCGCTCAACACCAACCTGGAGGCGGCCGAAGAGGTCGCACGTCAATTGCGTATTCGCGACCTGGGCGGACTCGTTGTGATCGACTTCATCGATATGGGGCCTTCGAAGCATCAACGCGACGTCGAAAACCGGCTGCGCGAGGCTGTTCGGCAAGACCGCGCGCGCGTGCAGATCGGCAAGATCAGTCGTTTCGGTCTGCTCGAGATGTCGCGTCAGCGCCTGCGGCCGTCGATTGGCGAATCGGCCTACCAGACCTGCCCGCGCTGCTCCGGCTTTGGCACGATTCGCAGCATCGAATCGCTGGCGCTCGCCATCCTTCGTCTCGTCGGCGAGGAAGCCCGCAAGGAACGTACGGCCAAGGTCATCGCGCAGTTGCCCGTCGAGGTGGCGACCTACCTGCTCAACGAGAAACGCGACTGGGTACAGAATCTCGAACTAAGCCACGATACGCAGGTCGTGCTGGTTGCCAACTCGGCGCTCGAGACGCCTCACTATGACGTTCGGCGCGTTCGCGACGACCAGACGGAATTGCCTGAAAACGCCGGAGTCAGCTACGAACTGGCGGAAGCGCCGCCAGAACCCGAGTCGCCGCAGGAGATTCTCGCGCGCAAGTCTATCGAGCAGCCCGTCGTCGGCACCCTGAAGCCGTCGACTCCGGCGCCCAAGCCCGAAAAACCCGCCGGCAAGGGCATACTTGCAACGATCGCCTCACTGTTCACGGGCGACGACGACAAGAAGAAGACCCCGCAGCGCCGCAAGAAGAGCAGCAAGACGACCCGTAGCCGCCGTTCGCAGCAACCGCGCAAGCGTGGCGATTCGCGCAAGGCCTCGGATGGCCGCGGGCAGCAGCGCAAGAAGACCGCCTCGAAGAAGAAAACTTCGAAGAAAGCGCCTGCGAAGAAAGCGACTGCAAAGAAGGCGCCAGCGAAGAAGGCACCCGCGAAGAAACAGGCTCAGAAGGGTGCGCAGCGTCCGCAGAAGCAACAGGACGCTCAGACGAAAGGGTCGCCCGAGTCAAGCAGGCCAGCCGAGAAGCCCGAGGAGACGCGCGACGAGTCCAAACGCAGCACGTCGCGCAGCCGCCGCACTCGTGGCGGGCGCCGGCGCAGACGTCCGGCGGACGCGCAGACGCAAGATACTCAGCAACAGACCGAGCAGCAGGCGCCGCAAAAGTCCGACAGCAGGCCGGAGCAGAAGGCCGACAGCAGGCCAGCGCAGAAGGCTGACCAGGCGCCGCAGAAGCCGGATAAAGCACCTTCCACAAAGGCGGAGCCACAGGCCGAGAAACCCAAACAAGAGGGACCGCCGCGTGTACGAACCGATAAGGAGCGAGCGCGCGACGCAGGGAAACTCGACGACACGGCGTCGCACAAGATGCCGACCGAGTCGCCGGCCGGTCAACCGCAGCAAGCGAAATCGAAACCTGAGCCCAAGCCCACAGAGTCCAGGGAGCAATCCTCGGAACCCAGGCCGAAGCCGGCGCGCGATGGCAACGGCTCGGGAGCCAAACCGACGGCAAAGCTCTTGCCATGGGAGCCGCAGGCGCCCGCCGATGTGAAACCACCGTCGAAATCGGAAGGACCGAAACCGGCACCCAAGCCCGCACCGAAAGCTGAGTCACCACCGCAGCCGGCAGCCGCGCCAAAACCGGAAGCGACGTCGAAACCCGACCCGGCCCCGGCGCCAAAGCCCGAAGCCAAGCCTGAAAGCAAGCCGGCCGAACCGCCGCCGGCCCAGGACTAGGACCTAGCGACCGGAGAGCGTCTCGAGTAATCCTCGAGACGCGTCTTCGACGAGATCCAGCACGCGCTCGAATCCTGATGCGCCGCCGTAGTAAGGATCCGGAACCTCGCGTTCGCTGCCTGACGAGTATTCGAGAAAAAGGCGCAGCTTGGAGTGATGCTCCGGCGGTGCCTGGTCCTTGAGCAGCAGCAAATTATCTTCGTCCATGGCGATCACGAAGTCGAAGCGTTCGAAGTCTTCGTCGGCAACCCGTCGCGCGCGAATACCTTGCAGAGACATGCCACGACGTTCGGCCGCGGCCTGCGCACGCCTGTCCGGCGGTTCGCCCACGTGGTAGGCATGCGTGCCCGCGGAATCGATGACGACAGACGCGTCCAGTCCCGCTTGTGAAACGTAATGACGAAACACGCCTTCAGCCGTCGGCGATCGGCAGATGTTGCCCATGCAGACGAATAAGATACTCGTTTTTTCTTTAATGTCAGACATTTACTTTGACGCTCTTCAAGCGCGCAATTCTACATACAAATTGAGCACTACCAAGCGAATTTTTTTGTTCCTGGTATTCCCGCGATTGCGGTTCCACTGATGGCGGGAAGGCGCGCAAGGCCTTCAGCGGAAAATCATCGACCCGCTGTCGTATTTAATCTCCAGCACGAGCTGTCCGCGATTGGTAAAAAAGTAGGAATTGACACCTTCCAGCATCTTGCTGAACTGCTGCTCCTGGGAACCTTCACAGAACATGCGGGTAGACAGCATCTGTTCAAACTGGATCCGGTGTTCGTCGACGCGATAACTGCCGCGCATCGTGTTGCAGTCAGTCGTGACCATCAATCTTCCATCTTGTGTGAACGTCAGGCTGAACACATCGGGTTTAACGGGTGTGTGGACCGTGTCATCGTTGTAGACGGTTTTCACCCAATACCAGGTTTTCATTTGTAGCGTCATGCGCGCCGGATCGGCTTCCCCTTCAAAATCCCGCGCAACTTGGGCCAGTTGCCGTGTATCCGGGTCGTAAATGGCTAACTGCTCCATCAGGACTGAGGGAGGCTCCGCAAAAGCGTCGCCAGGGTCACGTCCCAGGAATTCGACCGTAATGCGATTGTCGACAATGCCAATAGTCCGAGGCTGTATTCGGTCTCCCAGGAATACTCCGGCTGTGCCCCGATAAGCACCGTCGCCACGAATCGCTGCCACGACATAATAAAATGTCCCACTACCACCGCTATCGTGGACCAGGATTAGCGCGGCGTCCTCCCGGCCATCGCCGTCCAGGTCTGAACGTTCAGGTTTGCCCCAAATCTCGGTCGTGATTTTCGTGCTGGCCCCGGGTCCTGCAGGCACCTCGGCACGGCCGTTGACGAGAGTGACTGTTCGACCACCGACCGTATAGGTTGCATTGAGTGGACCGTCATTGCCTCGGCTCTCGTCCACGCCGGTGTTCGCGCATCCCTGAAGCGCCGCGATAAGCAGCATCAGGCCGCAGCTGAATCCACGGCGACTTGTCCATGCTAGATTGTCAGCGGAAAACTCCATGATGTCGTAGCCTTCGGTCGGAAATACTGGGCAGCCCTTTAATTTTACGGGCTGCAGCCCCTTTGTGACACCAATCTCGCGAATTGCCCATGCACACAAAGTTCTCTGATATTTAGTTCTTTTATTTCAATTTGTTACAAATTTTAATTAAAGTATTTTATTGAGATATTGCGGAGCCGATTGCGCCCCTGATACGTGTTGGCATCAAGGCTCGTGATTACAGACGGATTCCTGCATGGGCTCGCAACTGAAGACGCGGTAAAGTTGGGGTGCGATGAGTGAACTCCCCGGAAAACGCATCATAATCACGGGTGCCGCGAGCGGTATCGGCCGAGCGACGTCCCTGCTTGCGGCGAGCAGAGGCGCGTCTATCGTCGCCGTCGACTACGCAGCAAACGTCGTCGAGACCGTAACCCAGATCGAGAAAACCGGCGGCGAGGCGATCGCCGTCAAAGC
>CAMYOJ010000021.1:53883-54492 GCA_947259985.1 uncultured Woeseiaceae bacterium | reverse complement strand
GTTGAAGGAGCGCAGCAGGATCGCGTCGGGATGGGCGATCTCCGAGGCGACCTCGTAGCGCTCGCGCGGCAAGTGGCGCAGCCCTTCGACCGCAATGTTGTTGAGCGTAAGTACTTTGAACATGATCCTGTGCCTGCCTGTTTCCAGCGCGCGCCTGGCACGCCATAACTAACCGTTTGTCTTCTCGAAATGCGCCATGAAATCGATCAATGCATCCACGGCTTCTTCGCTGACCGCGTTGTAAATTGAGGCGCGCATGCCGCCAACCGAGCGGTGCCCTTTGAGGTTCGTGAGCCCTGCGGCATTTGACTCCTCGAGGAATTTCGCATCGAGCGAGTCGTCCGCCAGGATGAAGGGTACATTCATCCAGGAACGACAATCCTTCGCCACAGGGTTGCTGTAGAAAGGGGATTCATCGATCGCTGCGTACAGTTTGCCGGCTTTTCGTTCATTGACGACCGCCATCGCCGCCAGGCCGCCACGATTCTTGAGGTAATCGAAAACGAGGTCAGCGACGTACCACGCAAATGTCGGCGGCGTGTTCGTCATTGAATCCGACTCGGCGTAAGACTTCCACGTCATCAGGTGCGCGTTGTTCGGACGCACGCG
>CAMYOJ010000021.1:0-53838 GCA_947259985.1 uncultured Woeseiaceae bacterium | reverse complement strand
GCAACGAGCGGCGTATCGCCGCCCGGTACAAAATGAAACTCGACGCCCGCGATTGTCTCGTTCGGCGTGTAATGCAAATACGCGGCACCGTCGCTGCGCTGCCAGCCGGACTCTTCAGGGATGTAGGTGAATTTCCTGTCCGCCGCGTCTGCAGCTACGTTGACGTTGCAGAACTTGCGCGCCTCGCCGGCGGCTTTCTTGCCCCAACTCCCCGTCACGATGTAGTCGACGGTGTCTTCGGGGCCCGCCAGGTTCAGTGGCGCCATCGCCATCTGCATGGTCGCACCGCCCTGCGTGAACAGCACGGAATAGTCATCCGGTACAGCCAGCAACTCACGCACACTGGCCTCGGCCCGAGCCGCCAACTCGACGAACTCCTTGCCGCGGTGGCTCACCTCCATCACCGACATACCCGTGCCCAGCCAGTCGGGAATATCGTTTTTGATGGTTTCGAGTACTTCCAGAGGCAGCGCCGCCGGACCGGCACTGAAATTGTAGACGCGCGACATGTCGCAGGGATCCTTGCGGTGATTAAGACGTATTCCAGACAGGCTATTGTTACGGTTTGGTGCCGCAAATGCACTAGGTATTTAGAGCATCAGTGGTCCTCGTCCTCGTCCTCGTCCTCGATCGACTCGATGCGTGCGAGGCCGACCAGCCGCTGGTCGCTCCCAACTCGAATCAGGCGCACGCCCTGCGTGTTCCTGCCCATTATGGAGATATCGCCGACGCCCGTTCTCACCAATGTGCCGTTGGAACTGATCAGCATGACTTCGTCGTCTTCGGCCGTCTGGATGGCGCCGACGGTATTGCCATTGCGATCCGTTGTCTGGATGGCGATCACGCCCTGGCCGCCACGACCCTGAACCGGGAAGTCGTCCACAGGCGTACGCTTGCCGTAGCCGTTCTCGGTGGCTGTCAGGATCAGGCCATCCCTTATAATCGTCAACGCAATGACCTCGTGACCGTTCGGCAGCTTGATGCCGCGCACACCGGCCGCACCGCGGCCCATTGGACGCACGTCGGATTCCTTGAATCGAATCGCTTTGCCATGGCTCGCGACAAGCAGGATCTCGGCCTCGCCGTCAGTAATTGCGACGTCGACGAGCTTGTCGTCGTCCCGCAGGTCGACGGCGATGATGCCACTGGCGCGCGGTCGCGAGAACTGGCTCAACGGCGTCTTCTTGACCGTGCCGCCCGACGTCGCCATGAAGACAAAATGGCCTTCCGCGTATTCGCGTATCGGCAACACCGCGTTGATTCGCTCACCCGCGTCCAGTGGCAGCAGGTTGACGATGGGCTTACCGCGCGAACCGCGGCTGGCTTGCGGCACCTGGTAGACCTTGAGCCAATACATCTTGCCACGGCTCGAAAAGCAGAGAATCGTGTCGTGCGTGTTGGCCACGAACAGGTTGTCGATGAAATCCTCGTCCTTGACCTTGGTTGCCGAGCGACCGCGCCCGCCGCGTTTTTGCGCCTGGTAGACGTCGATGGGCTGGGCCTTGGCGTAGCCGCCGTGCGATAGCGTAACGACCACCTCCTCTTCAGGAATCAGGTCTTCGACGCTGAGATCGGAATGATCCTGCACGATCTCTGTGCGGCGTTCATCGCCATACGCATCGCGCGCGGACTCGAGCTCATCCCGAATCACCTCGATGAGTTTGTCGGGATCGGCCAAGATACCAGATAATTCTTTAATTTTACCCAATATCTCTTTGTATTCTTTAACTATTTTATCTTGTTCAAGGCCCGTTAGACGGTGCAGGCGAAGGTCGAGAATCGCCTGGGCCTGAACGGCAGACAGGTGGTACTCGCCTTCAATCAGGCCGCTATCGGGGTCGAGGCCGTCGGGCCGGGTATCGGTGTCGCCCGCCCGTTCCAGCATGGCCGTGACCTCGCCCGGCGCCCAGGCACGGCCCATGAGCCCTTTTTTCGCCTCGGCCGGGGACGGCGAGCCTTTGATGAGCTCGATGACCTCATCGATATTCGCGAGCGCGACAGTCTGCCCCTCGAGGACATGCGCCCGATCGCGTGACTTGCGCAGGTCGAAAATCGTCCGTCGCGTAACAATTTCGCGGCGGTGTGCAAGGAAGGCCTCCAGAACCTGCTTGAGGTTCATGAGCTTCGGCTGACCTTCGTGCAGCGCAACCATGTTGATACCGAAAACGCTTTGCATCGGTGTTTGCTTGTAGAGATTGTTCAGCACGACGTCGCTGACTTCCCCCTGCTTCAGCTCGATGACGATGCGCATGCCGTCCTTGTCCGACTCGTCACGAAGCTCGCTGATGCCGTCGATACGCTTTTCGCGAACGAGATCGGCGATCTTCTCGATCAGGCGCGCCTTGTTCACCTGGTACGGCAATTCGGTGACGATGATGGCCTCCTTGCCGCGGGCGCTGATGGTCTCGACGCTGCTGCGTGCCCGGATATGGACGCGGCCACGGCCCGTCCTGTAAGCGGAATAGATGCCGGCCGCGCCATTGATAATGCCTGCCGTCGGAAAGTCCGGACCGGGAATGTGCTCCATCAGGGCCGGTACCTCGATCGCAGGGTCTTCGATCACAGCGAGGCACGCGCTGATGACTTCGCCCAGGTTGTGAGGCGGAATGTTGGTCGCCATCCCGACCGCGATGCCCGATGAACCATTGACGAGCAGGTTCGGGATACGGGTCGGCATCACGGATGGCTCAGACTCCGAGCCATCGTAGTTTTCGACAAAATCGACCGTCTCCTTGTCGATATCGGCCAGCAACTCGTGCGCGACGCGCGCCATGCGCACTTCGGTGTAACGCATGGCGGCCGGAGAATCCCCATCGACCGAGCCGAAGTTGCCCTGCCCGTCGACGAGCATGTAGCGCAACGAAAACGGCTGCGCCATGCGTACGATGGTGTCGTAAACGGCCGAATCGCCATGCGGATGGTATTTACCGATCACGTCACCGACGACACGTGCGGATTTCTTGTAAGGCTTGTTGAAGTCGTTGCCGAGCTCGCGCATCGCGTGTAACACGCGCCGGTGGACGGGCTTGAGGCCATCGCGTACATCGGGCAAAGCACGACCGACAATCACGCTCATCGCGTAATCGAGATAGGACTGCTGCATCTCCTCTTCGAGACTGACGGACAGCAATTCCTGGGCAACTTCAGACATAATTTTCTACTTTCTCAGCTCACAATCTCAGCGCAATCCCGCCCCAAAAAGCGGAATATTCGCGGCCATATTTCCTGGGTTTCGAGCGGACCGGGTTCTTGACGGCGCCCGACTCAAAAAGGTCTTCTCGGGGGTCCTGAATTAGCCTCGAATGATACCACAGCAAGCGCCGAAACAGCAGTATTTCCGCCGCTTCCAGGGCTCTGAAACGCAGTGCTGGCGCTGCCTCCCCTGACGCGTATACTGCGGCGACTATGCAGCATTGTGACACCCTGATCGCGCCCCGCTGGTGCATCCCCGTCGAGCCTGCCGGCGTCCTCCTCGAGGGCCACGCCATTATCGTCGCCGACGGCAGAATCGTCGACCTCCTGCCGGTCGAGAACGCGCTCAATCGTTACCAGCCGAGCGTACTGATTGAGCGCCCCCAGCATGTGTTGATACCCGGACTCGTCAATGCGCACACGCATGCCGCGATGACGCTGATGCGCGGCTTCGCGGACGACATGCCTCTCGAGTCCTGGCTGCGCGACAAGATCTGGCCGGCCGAAATACAGCATGTAAGCGCGGAGATGGTCAGAGACGGTACGGAACTGGCTATCGCCGAAATGCTGACCGCTGGTATCACCTGCTTCAGCGATCAGTATTTCTTCCCGGAAATCGTCGCTGAGACAGCCGTGGACCTGGGCATGCGGGCCATGATCGGCACGCCGGTGCTCGATTTCCGCACGCCCTGGGCCAACGACGCCGAAGAATACCTGCACAAGGGGGCAGACCTGGTCCACGATCCCTATTCCGGGCATCCATTGATCAGCAGTTGTTTCGTTCCACATTCGACGGCCGTGCTGAGCGACGAATCTTTTACGGCCTTGCGCGTGACGGCGGACCAGCTGGACGTTCGCGTGCAGATTCACCTGCACGAGACGGCAGCAGAAATTACCGCCTCAATGGAAGAGACCGGCCAGCGTCCTTTCGACCGCCTCGAGAAGGCAGGCCTCATCAACGCTTCCTTGCTCGCCGTGCACGCGATTCACCTGAATGCCGGGGAGCTCGCACGAATGAGCGAAGCCGGTGTAAATATCGCCCATTGCCCTCGCTCCAACCTGAAACTTGCGAGTGGCATCGCTCCTATCGCTAAATACAGGGCGGCAGGCATCAACGTGGCCATCGGCACCGATGGCGCCGCGAGCAACAATGTTCTCGACGTGCTTGCCGAAATGCGCCTGGCCGCCTTATTGGCAAAATCGGCGGCCGCGGATGCGGCGGCGATTCCAGCGCCCGAGGCCCTGCACATGGCGACTCTGGGTGGAGCCAGAGCACTGGGGCTCGGCCACGCCGTCGGCTCGATTGAGACCGGCAAGTGGGCAGACATCGCGTGCATCGACCTGAATACTCTGCACAGCCAGCCCGTCTACGACGTATGCTCGCAGCTCGTTTATGCGGCGCACTCCGACCAGGTAACCGACGTGTGGGTGGCGGGCAAGCACCAGTTGGATAATGGCAAACTCGCCCATATAAACAGTGACAACGTGCTGAAGCGCAGTAACGAATGGCGAGAACGATTCGCCGCACAGGCAGGAATGCAATGACGACGGTCAGAAATAACGTGGACCCGGCCGAGGTTGCCAAGTTTGATTCGCTGGCCGCTCGCTGGTGGGATACCGAAGGGGACTTCAGGCCACTGCACCAGATAAACCCTTTGCGGCTCGACTGGATTCGCCGCAACGTCACACTCGAGGGTGCCGTGGCCATCGATATTGGCTGCGGTGGTGGCATCCTCACCGAGTCGATGGCGCAGGCCGGCGCGAAGGTGACCGGTATCGATATGGCCGAAGGGCCATTGTCGGTGGCAAGATTGCACCAGATCGAGTCCGGGGCCGAGGTCGACTACCGTCAGGCGACGGCCGAAGAACTCGCTGCAACCGAGAGCGGCGCATACGACGTCGTAACCTGCCTGGAGATGCTGGAGCATGTACCCGACCCTGCGGCAGTCATCCGTTCTTGTGCCGAACTCGTCAAGCCGGGCGGGCACGTATTCTTTTCGACAATCAATCGCAACCCGAAGTCGTTTGTCTTTGCGATCGTCGGCGCCGAATATGTGCTCAGGTTGCTGCCGAAAGGCACACATGAGTACGAAAAATTCATTCGCCCGTCTGAACTCGAGCGCTGGGCGCGTCACGCCGGACTCGAACTGGTCGAGAGCATCGGTATGCACTACAACCCCTTCACACGGGAATATACGCTGGGCGGCAGCCTCGACGTGAACTACCTCATGTATTTCCAGCGGCCCGGGAACTGATGCGAATCCAGGACGACGCATTCGACCTCGTGCTGTTCGATCTCGACGGCACCCTCGTAGACACCGCCCCGGACATGGTTGCTACGCTGCAGGAAATGCAGCGAGCCCACGGCTATGATCCGGTCCCCTACGACCTGGGACGGTCGAACGTCTCCAATGGCGCGATGGGCCTGTTGCGCGTCGGTTTCGCTGACGTCGATGAAGATGGCCGTGCGGCCATGGTCGGTGAATACGTGGAGCGCTATGCCGAGCGTCTTTGTGAGGAAAGCGCCGTATTTGCAGGCCTCGATACCTTGCTCGACAACCTGGATGCCGCCGGCTGTCCGTGGGGCGTGGTGACCAATAAGCCCGAGCACCTGACCAACCCGCTGCTCGAACAACTGGGACTGACGAGTCGCATGGCCTGCGCGGTCAGCGGTGATACGCTGCCTGTTCGCAAGCCGGAACCAGAACCTTTGTTGCTGGGCTGCGATATCGCCGGTATCGAAGTGCATCGTTCCATTTACATCGGTGACGCGGCCCGCGATATAGAGGCCGGATTGCGCGCCGGTGCTGCGACGATTGCGGCTGGATACGGCTACATCACCGAGGACGACGACCCGCGCGAATGGGGCGCCGACATCATCGCCATCGACACCGAAGAACTGACGCAAATCGTGCTCAAAGCGGTTAATCTTGGGGCCTGATGATCTCCGTAACCATTGACCCCGTATACGTCGAAGTGGGTTTGCCCGCGCTGGCGATCGGCCTGGCCGTTGGCGTTCTGATCACATGGCTGGTAATTCGCGGCAAGCAAAGAAACCTGGTCCGCGAAATAGAAGTGATCGAGCGCAACCTGAAAGACCAGGAAGCCCTGCAAGCAGAACGCGAGACTGCTTTCGACCTGGCGAACGCGAGGCTCAGCAAGGCGTTTTCCGATCTGGCTAATCAGTCCCTGAGGTCCAACAGCGAGAACTTCCTGCGGCTGGCCGAGCAGAATCTAAGCACTCATCAGGAGAAGGCCAAACGCGAGCTCAGCGAGCGCGAGAAAGCCGTCGAGGCCCTTGTAAAACCGATTCGGGATTCGCTCGAAGCATCTCAAAAGCAGATTTCAGAACTCGAGAAAGCGCGCAGCGAGGCGTATGGCGGCATCAAGAACCAGCTCGAAGCCATGCAGCTCAGCCAGAAGTCCCTGACCCAGGAAACCCAGAATCTCGTCAAGGCGCTGCGCCGTCCGGAGGTCCGCGGCCGCTGGGGTGAGATTACGCTGCGACGTCTCGTCGAACTCGCCGGCATGGTCGAGCATTGCGACTTCGTTGAACAGGTGCACACCGTGGGCGATGGCCAGACCATACGCCCTGACATGATCGTCAGGATGCCCGACCAGAGAGAGCTCGTCGTCGACGTCAAGACGCCGCTGGATGCCTACCTCGAGGCCGCTGAGGCGGCTGATGACGTACAGCGCCAGCTCGGCCTGGAACGCCACGCCAAGAACGTGCGGGCGCACATCCGCTTGCTGGCCTCGAAAGCCTACTGGAGTCAGTTCGACGAAAGTCCCGAATTCGTCATCCTGTTCATCCCCGGAGACCAGTTCCTGAGTGCGGCCCTCAGCGAAGAGCCGGACCTGATCGAATACGCTCTCTCCCACCAGATTATCCTGGCAACGCCCACCAGCTTCGTCGCGCTGCTCAAGGCCGTGGCCTACGGCTGGCGGCAGCTTGCGCTGGCCGACAATGCCAAGGAAATTCGCATCCTGGCTGAGGACCTGTACGGCCGACTCGCGACTTTTGTGACCCACATGAACCGGGTCGGCCGGCAGCTCGCCAGCAGCGTCGAGAATTACAACAAGGCCGTCGGATCCCTCGAGCGCAGCGTGTTGCCCGGTGCACGCAAGTTTGTCGATCTTGGCGTACACGCGAAAAAAGAGGTGGAAAAGCTCGAGACCCTGGAACCCGTTCCACGAACCATGATTGAAGGAAGCGACTCTTGACGATTGACCCACGGTCGTACACGTATCGCGACGACGTGCTCGAAGGGCGCATCATCCTGGTCACGGGTGCCAGCAACGGCATCGGCAAAGCGCTGGCTCTGCATATTGCGGGCCTCGGCGCACAGGTCATCCTGCACGGCCGAAATGTCCACAAACTCGAGACAGTCTACGACGAGATCGAGGCCATCGACGGCGCCGCTCGCCCCTCCATCGCGGTTATGGACCTCGCATCGGCCAACAGTGAGTCATACATGTCGCTCGCCGATAGCGTCAGCTCGGAATTCGGTCGGCTGGACGGGCTCGTGCACAATGCCAGTATTCTCGGCGAGCGCTATACGATCGAACAATACGATGCCGTGCTGTGGCAGCAGGTGATGCATGTGAATGTGACGTCGGCGTTCGCGCTGACGCAGGTCTTGCTGCCCTTGCTACAGAAATCCGACGACCCATCGGTGATTTTCACGAGCAGCGGCGTTGGCAGGACCGGCAAAGCCTTCTGGGGCGCCTACGCGGTATCGAAGTTTGCGACCGAGGGCCTTTCGCAGGTCCTGGCCGACGAGCACCGCCATGGCAAGCTGCGTTCCAATTGCATCAATCCTGGCGCAACTCGCACCGACATGCGGCTTGCGGCATACCCGGCCGAAGACCGGGACCTGCTGAAGCGTCCTGATGAAATCCTCGACCCCTACGTTTACCTGCTGGGCCCCGATAGCAAGGGTGTCACGGGCGAGAGCATAGACGCCCAATGATAAAACACTTTAAGCTTTTCTTTTAAGCTTATGTTTTGCCTTCTTTTTTCTTGATATCGATGAACGTCGCGCATCGCCGGGAACCTGCAGGCCTGCCGCGAGATAGAGGCTGCGGACCTGGGCCGGCGTCAACGCTTCATACTGGCCACGCCGGACCTTGCGAGGTAGTTGAATCGGCCCGTAGGCAATCCGTATAAGGCGGCTCACCTCGTAGCCGATGGCCTCCCAGAGACGCCGAACCTCGCGATTGCGGCCCTCCTTGAGGGTTACGTTGAACCAGCGGTTGGCGCCATCGCCGCCGGCAGGGTCAATACTGTCGAAATGCGCTGCACCATCCTCCAGCTCGACACCCGATTTCAATTTCGCGAGTTCTGCCCTGCCCGGGCTGCCGTGAACCCGTACGGCGTACTTCCTCTCGATTTCGGCCGAAGGATGCATGAGCGCATTAGCCAAAGTGCCATCCGTTGTGAAGAGCAACAGTCCGGTGGTAGTCATATCGAGGCGACCGACGGCAATCCAACGCGCACCTCGAAGGCGCGGCAGACTATCGAACACCAGCTTGCGGCCTTCGGGATCGTCCCGGCTCGTCAGTTCGTCTCCTGGTTTGTTGTAGAGAATGTGGCGATGTGGCTGCGAGATTCCCCGTATCGAGAGCGGTCGGCCGTCCAGGGTGATCTTTTCGGTGCCCTCGAGCTGATCGCCAAGCTCGGCCTGGCGGCCGTCAATCATGAGTCGGCCTTCCCTGATCCAGGTTTCGACCTTGCGCCGAGAACCGTGTCCTGCCGCGGCGAGAACTTTTTGGATGCGATCAGCCAACCGGGTCGGGCCACTCCGAAACGACGAGCTCCTCGTTGGCTGCGGGTTCGGCGTCGACGTCCACAGGCACCGACTTGAGCTCAGGTGTCTTTTCTGCCGTCGCCTCCTCGTCCTGCGCGTCATCCTCGGCGCGGCCCTCCGGGTACAGCACCGGAAGGTCGTTCGCGGCGGCTTCCAGGGCTGCCTCGCTGGCCTCGGTTTCGACCTGGTCTTCCACCTCGGGCAAATTCAACTGGACGCGTAAGCTCTCCCAATCTGAAAGGTCAGCCAGCGGCGGCAGATCATCGAGCTTCTTGAGGCCAAAGTAGTCGAGAAATGCTTTGGTGGTGCCGAACATCGCCGGGCGTCCAGGGACATCGCGGTGGCCAACGACGCGCACCCAGTCGCGCTCCAGGAGCTGCCGGATGATATTGGAACTCACCGATACGCCGCGAATCTCCTCGATCTCGCCGCGCGTGATCGGCTGCCGATAAGCCATCAGCGCGAGGGTCTCGAACAACGCACGCGAGTAGCGCGGTGGCCGTTCCTCCCAGAGCTTCTGCAGACGGTCCGCCATAGCAGACTTGACTTGCATGCGGAACCCCGAGGCAACCTCCGAAATCACGATACCGCGGTCCTCGTACTCTTCGTTCAGGCTAACAATTGCCTTGCGAATCTCTGATTTCTCTGGCGCCATGCGACCATCGAACAGGCCTTTCAACTGGTCAATGTTCAACGGTCGACCGGCGGCCAGCAGCGCCGCCTCCACAAAGTGCTTGATTTCTGTTGCGTCCATTAAGGGAATTTCTCAACCTTGTTCTTCGAGATCGGGGGCATCGATCTCACCGTCATCGGAGACCAGCCGAACCGCGGAGGCCGCCCTCACGTGGAGTGGAGCATACGCGTCCGATTGCACCACCTCGATGACCGCCTCGCGCAGCAATTCGAGCAAAGCAATGAACGTCACAGCCACGCCCATACGCCCTTCTTCCGGGTCAAACAGCTCCGCGAAGCCCGTGAAACTGCCTGCCTTGACGCGCGTCAGTATCTCGCTCATGCGCTGTCGCACGGACAGCGGCTCTCTTTGCATATGCAGGTTTGAGAACATTTCCGCGCGCTTCAGCACATCGTGAAATGCGAGCAGCAGCTCCTTGAGCGTCACGTCGGGTAACTGTGTAACGACCTTGCGTTCGGGCGCTTCCGCACTGGCGACGAAGACGTCGCGCTCGAGTCGCGGAAGCTCGCCGATATCTTCGGCAGCTTTCTTGTAACGTTCGTACTCCTGCAGCCGACGAACCAGCTCGGCGCGCGGATCTTCTTCCTCCTCTTCCTCGACCACTGGCCGAGGCAGAAGCATGCGCGACTTGATCTCGGCCAGCATGGCCGCCATGAGCAGGTATTCACCGGCGAGCTCGAGCTGCAGCTCTTTCATGACCTCGATGTACTGTACATACTGCTTGGTGATCTCGGCGATCGGAATATCCAGGATGTCGATATTCTGGCGTCGGATCAGGTACAGGAGCAGGTCCAGAGGACCTTCGAATGCCTCCAGGAAGACCTGCAGCGCATACGGCGGAATGTAGAGGTCCTGGGGTAGCGTCGTAACAGGCTCGCCATCTACGACGGCAAATGGCATCTCAGCCTGCGCAGGCGACTGCTTTTCGTCCTGGGGCGGCTTGGGGGCGTCTTCAGGCGTGAGAACTTTCAGATCGGGTTTCATACAAATTCCAGCGGGAATAAGAGCATTCTATCGCATATATCCAGAGTCAGGCGAACTGGCTCACGTCGCCACGACCGACTCGCAATATCTCGACAGCGCCACCGGATAGATCGAGCACGGTGGTCGGCTCTATACCTGCCGGACCAGCGTCGATGATCGCCTCGATCTGGTGCCCTATGCGTTCCTCGATCTCGAGTGGATCCGTCAGCGGCATGCTGTCGCCAGGCAGCAAAAGTGTCGAACTCATGATCGGCTCACCCAGCTCGGCGAGCATGATCTGCACGAGGCGATGGTCGGGTACGCGCAGGCCAATCGTGCGTCTCTTGGGATTCTGCAGACGCTTAGGCACTTCCCTGGTGGCAGGAAGCACGAAAGTATAAGGCCCCGGGGTCATCGACTTGAGCATGCGATAGGCCCAGTTATCGACACGCGCGTACGCGCTGATCTCCGAAAGGTCAGCACAGACCAGGGTGAAATTGTGCTTCTTGTCGGTACGTCGGATGCGATGAATGCGATCAATCGCCTTCTTGTCACCGATGTGACAGCCAAACGCGTAGCTCGAATCCGTCGGGTACGCGATTAGGCCGCCACTGTGGATGATCTCCACAATGGCTTTTATGCGCCGCGGTTGCGGGTCCTGCGGATGTATTTCGATGAGCTTGGCCACGCGCGGATTGTAGGGGAGCCGGACGGCCCCGCATAGCCTGTCTTACAGATAGTATCGGCGGGAGAATATAGGCTATTATTCGCCCCTTTTTCGGAAATCCCCTGGCGAACAATGAATCTGCTGTTCGAGTTTCTTCCGCTCATACTCTTCCTGGGCGCATTCTTTTACAAGGACATTTATCTCGCGCTAATCGTGTTGATGATTGCCATGCCCATTGGCCTCCTTGTTAAGTACATCCGCACCAAGACCTTTGACAAGATGTACTTCTGGTCGACCGTATTCTTGTTGGCGGCAGGCACTCTCACGCTCTACTTCAGGAACCCGTATTTCCTTTATTGGAAACCAACAGTGTTCTACTGGGCCGTTTCAATCGTGTTCCTGGGCAGTTTTTGGGTTGGAGACCAGCCGCTCGTGCAGCGTTTCTTCGGACTGGTCGAGGGAATGCCCCTCGAGCGCATTACCAGACAACAGTGGAACAGACTGAATATTGTCTGGGTCGTGTTTTTCATCGCCGCGGGGGCCCTGAACATCTACGTCGCTTACAACTTCTCCGAGGGTACCTGGGTGAAATTCAAAGTGTTCGGATTGATGGCCCTCACCTTCGTATTCATGATCGCGCAGACATTATGGATAGCCAATCTGATCGGTGGAGAGAGCGACGATGACTGATCGGGTAGAAGCGATCGAGGAGCGACTGCGTAGCGCGTTCTCGCCGAAGGAACTCCTCGTGAAGGACCAGAGCCATTTGCATGCCGGGCATGCAGGCGCCCGGGACGGGCGCGGTCATTTTGACGTCAAAATAGTCTCTGAAGCATTCGATGGCACCGGCCGCCTCCAAAGGCATCGCATGGTCTTCGATGCATTGGGCGAGATGATGGACACGGACATCCATGCCTTGCGCGTTCGTGCCCTGACCCCTGAGGAGCATTAAGTAACGGGCGACCTTATTTTGCTGGACCTTTCTCACTCGCAGCGCGTCTTATCGTATATCATGCGCTCACTTCGCTAAGAGGAACTCACTATGAATCTAATGTCAGGCTTCAGGATTTCTGGAGCAAAACGACTTGCCAGAATCGCAGCGGCAACTGCGCTGCTCGCCAGCAGCGCCGCATCGGCACAGGTAGCAACGATTAACGGCAAGGAAATATCTGAAGACGTTTACAACCTGTTTTTCGAAATGCGATTCCAGAAGCCGGCAATCCAGGCGGCGCCCGAGGAGCGAGGGATGGCTATCGAAATGCTCGAAGATATTTATCTGTTGACTACGCAGACCACGGCCGATGAACTCGCGGAAGAGCCGCGCGTGAAAGCACAGATCGAATTGCAGACTCGCAGTATTCTGGCGCAGGCTGTCGCGAGCGACTTTGTCAAAAACAATCCCGCAAGTGACGAAGAAGTTCTCGCCGCCTACAACGAGCAGGTAAAAGCGAATCCGCCGGAGGAATACAAGGCCCGGCATATCCTGGTTGAGACGCAAGGCGAGGCACTTGGCTTGATAAAGCAACTGGATGACGGCGCCGACTTCGCCGAGCTGGCAAAGGAAAAATCGACCGGGCCGTCCGGCCCGAACGGTGGCGACCTCGGATGGTTTGGCCCAAACCAGATGGTCGCACCATTCTCCGCAGCCGTCGCGGAGCTCGAAGATGGTGCTTACTCCAAGTCGCCGGTGCAGACGCAGTTTGGTTGGCACGTTATTCTGCGAGAGGATTCTCGACAGTCAACGCCGCCGACACTCGAGAGTGTTCGAGACGTCGTCAAGCAAAGGGTTGAGCAAGAGAAGCTTCAGGATTACCTGGCACAATTGCGGGAATCCAAGTGAGCGCAGGTTCGACTTAACTTAATAACGAGTTTTCGTTCAGCTAAGGGCGCTTAACGGCGCCCTTTTCTTTTGCGCAGATCGATTTGTGAAGCGGGTCACACCACGTCAAGAGATTCGAACCTAGTATTTCCCGCGAGTCATCCCTAATCGCTCGGGGGTGGCTCCTCCAACCCTCGCATCTCCTTCACAGGTTGATACGAGATCTAAGTCGGCAGGGACGCCGACTTTTTTTTGCGCGTAAGAAACGCAGGCAAAGAAAAAGGCCACCGAAGTGACCTTAGTCTTTTTTCGCCGAAAGGGCAGCCAATCCCTGGCTATGAACTCGTAATGAGCGAAATTAGAGCCGCCCTCTCAAAAGTAACGCTATACAACTACCTCAGCGACCGATCCGAAATCATCGGACCTTTTGACGCAGGCCGAATACCCTTGAAGGACCACATAGCACCGGAAGGTGCGTCGGAACCGGCAAGGCTCGAAGAGTAATCAACCGTCAAGTCGCCAATATGTGCCACGCCTTTCGACTGATCCACTGCTGACAAGATTCCTCTTACGAAGACTTGTGTTGCGCCAGGCACATAGCTCTGAGTCGACACAGAAATGACGTCTGCATACAGAATGCCTGAAGCCACAGCCGAACCGTGGACGGAAACGAAGTCACCGACGTTCAAGCTGGACAACGCATCTTGAGAAGCGAGCACGACCTGCCCCAAAGAGACAAATGATCCGTTGACCATGCTGATTGAGTCTACGGGGCCTGCAAGCATCAGATCGCCCGTTGTGATACCCGCTACGTCACCGGCGTTGATGCCCGTTACGTCGCCAGTATTGATACCCAGTACATCACCGGTGTTGATGCCCGTTACGTCACCCGTGTTGATGCCCGTTACGTCACCAGTATTGATACCATGCCCGTTACATCACCGGTGGTGATGCCCGTTACATCACCGGTGGTGATGCCCGTTACATCACTTGCGCTTCCTGAGCCAGCAACCGCTGACTGAGGTACCACAAAAGCAACCAGCGTCGCTCCCAGGATGGAATACGTCCTGGCGCCATTTGCCATCGCCATTTTTCGCTCCTTGGTTCTTGCTCTCCAACCGCTGCAAACTACAATTTCCGCGGCACTCCAAAATCCGCGGTTATCTCCCTATTGTTCTTCTAAAATCATTCGTCATCCAGGTCCACATTCTGTCTGTCCGCCAACAAATCCCTAAGGGTTTCTCGCTCGTCAGCAGTTTCAACGTAGTGCACCATGTACAGCCCCGTGTGTTTCAAATCCTCTTGCTTTTCATTGTGTATCGGTAACGAAGAAAACCAAATGTCAATTTCCTCCAACAATTCTTGTCCGCGAATTTTTATGTATTTATCGAATTGCTGTATCTCTTCGTCTGTACAACCTTCATCGGCGAAAACCATTCGATCAAAATAACCAGCACCGCCTTCTGTCTTATCGATGTTCTTTGCTGCTGTCGAGAAAAATCTGTAGCCAACGTCACCAAGTCGATTAATAAACTGAGGCGACAATGCAGAAAACTTATAGTCCCTTCTAACCGCCTTGTATCTATTCTCAACCTCGATTACAGAGCCCGAGAAAAGCAGTTCATTCAGCATCTGCCGCGGAGCCATGTCACCGCTATACTGCTTGACCAGTTCCATAAAGTTAGGCGCATCTTCTTTCGAGTCGTAAGGGAGCTCCAACGGAATCCCATATGGCCCGGTATACTTGGGATCGCTAAACCAGCCTGTTAGCACTCTTTCCGGCCTGGATAAAGTCCCCTCCTTTTGCCTCTCCTCAAGAGTTCTATCTATTACGTTCTTTACTTCTTTTCTTGTTAGCCCCGTCAAAATCGCTACGCGCGACTTGTTGATTCGTCCCTCTCGCTCAAAATGCCGTAAAGCGACTTCAACGTAGACTTCTTTGGCGGTTTCAGAGAAGTCCGCGTGAGTCACCCCCTGGGCGATCAGCAAGCGCACCAAGGGCTTGAACATTAGCGAGAGGGCGCGCCTCAGATGGTCTTTTACTTCTTGCCCCATTTAAGGCCGTGCCTCCTGCGTAATATGTAAAGTATCCCGGCCCGACAGTCGATGCAACATTCCAAGGGAACCACTATTGGTCGGTTGTCCCCATTTGTGGTACCGAACATGATTATGTCAAGGGCTTACTGTGCGCTCATTGCAGTCCGCACGGCCAGCATTATGTAACTTACTGATTATGTTATGTTTATCTCGGACATAGGCGACAGAAAGTCAGCCCGCCAATCAATTAGAAATTTTCTGGAATGTACGAAAAAAACTTTAGGCTCCGCCCAGTTGTGTCCCACGACGCACCTTGGAAATGAGAAATTGCGCAAAAATTACCTGAATCTACCGAAGCGGACGGGCGGAAACTTGAAGAACACCAGGTTGCGGAGTCCCAGACACTTTACTGATGCACGCGAACTGTCTTACGGTTAGCCGCTCAACGAGACAAGTCGAAAGATCTCAAGGCTTAAGAAAAGTCACCACTCATAACTCGCGTTTTCGTCACGTTCTTCGAAATAGAAGATTCCAACTGAGACAACGTTGTTGTCATCTTCTTTTTCCCTGTCGTCTTGAAGTGATTCATACGCAATGAGGATGTCGTCGATAGTCTCCGAAAAATCAGCGATCCGATCTTTGGCTATTCTCCGAAGTTGCTTCGTGTCTCGACTGCGAAGCGATTGCGTAAATGCCACCCGGTTCGCCCAACTATCGTTGTCTCTATCTTGGCTGGTGTTGTGCTCGATGTTGCTCAACAAGGGGTATGCACTGTGTACAAGGAGAGTCACGAGATTTTCGTGATCGGTGTCTGGTATAAACGTCCTCTGAACCACACACAAAGATCCGGACTCATCTTCGCGAATGACACCGACTCTCTTCATCTCGGTGCGCATTGCACCTGCGGGAATATCGCCACCAAATCTTCTGACCAGATCATTAAATGATATCTCCCCTCCCGAAAACGGTAACGGTAGAGGTCGGCCATCGGAATCCGTGAATTCGGGTTGTGCGTGCCAATGGTGAAGGACATCCAGCAACGGCGTCGACTTTACTCTTATCGCGCTATCTCCTTCTGAGACTTTATCCCTCAAACGTCTGACTTCTTTTCGTGTGAGTCCGGTCATTACCGCAACTCGCGAGATATTTGTTGGTCTGCCACGAATTCCGAAATCAGACGAGGCAACGTCGACAAATGCCGTTTTTGTGACCTCCGCAAACTCCCTGTAGCCGATTCCATATCGCAGCAAAATACGCACAACCGGCCGCAGCATCAGCAGGAAAGCATCGAGTACCAGTTGTTTCGTCTTGTCTTGCATCGCGACGCAATATAGGTCTTAAATTATTGAAATTCCAGAAAAATAACCGCATTGGGAAAAATCGACCAAGTGTCCCATGTGGTCGACGACTACCCATATCAGTATTAGTCGGCAAATAATCAAGAAATAGCGAAGTCAGGCTCAATACCTCAGTATAGGCCTTGCCAGTTAACTTGCTATCAGGCTCAACAAGTCCGCTTCACTCAGTACCGTGACATTCAGAGATTGCGCCTTCGCGAGCTTGGAACCCGCCTTCTCACCCGCCAGGAGGTAGTCGGTTTTGCCAGATACGCTTCCAGTGACTTTTCCGCCCTCTCTCTGAATCAGGTCCTTCGCTTCGTCCCGGGTCATCGACGGCAATGTACCGGTAATTACGAACGTCCTGCCAGTAAGCGGGCCGTCTTCGGCGATCTCCATTGGTTCGGTATCGGCCCAGTGCACGCCCAGACCCTGGAGCTTATTAATCACATCGAGATTGTGCTGCTCATCGAAAAAGTTGCGAACTCGCTTTGCCACTATCGGACCGACGTCGGGCACCTTCGTCAAATCTTTTTCGGATGAATTTACGATCGCCGGCAATGATCCAAAATACGATGCCAGCCCCGCAGCGGTCGCCTCGCCCACTTCCCGAATTCCAAGTGCAAACAGGAAACGAGGAAGCGTCGTCGATTTACTCTGCTCGATGGAACGCACCAGATTGTCTGCAGACTTATCCCCCATACGCTCACGCTGGCTTAGCTCTGTTGTCGTCAAGCGAAACAGATCGGACGGATCCGCCAATCGATCTTCGGCCACAAGCTGCTCGATCAGCTTGGCGCCAAGGCCTTCGATGTCCAGCGCCCTTCGGGAGACAAAGTGCTTGAGCGCCTCCGTTCGCTGCGCCCGGCAAAACAGGCCACCACTGCACCGTGCAACCGCTTCTCCATCCTCGCGTTTCACGTGCGAACCGCAAATCGGGCACAGTTCCGGAAGTTCGACCTTTTTCGTTTCCCGAGGTCTGCGTTTCTTGATAACGCTGACGACTTCGGGAATGACGTCGCCTGCCCTACGAACGATGACAGTGTCGCCGACGCGTACGTCCTTGCGATGCAACTCATCGATGTTGTGCAATGTTGCGTTACTGACAGTCACACCACCGACGAACACCGGAGTGAGCCGGGCAACAGGCGTCAGCGCTCCGGTGCGCCCTACCTGGAATTCGACATCCTCTACAGTCGTTAGCTCCTCCTGCGCCGGAAACTTGTGGGCTATGGCCCAACGCGGCGCACGTGACACGAACCCCAGCTCCCGTTGCATCGCAATACTGTCGACCTTGTACACGACGCCATCGATATCGTAATCGAGCGAATCGCGCTTCTCTCCCAGCGCGTCATAGTATTCAAGGCACCCTTCGACACCCTTGACGACACGACTCTCGGGGCAGGTCTTCAACCCCCAGGAGCGCAGCACCACGATAATCTCGCTGTGACGATCTGGCAAAGTAGCACCTTCGGTCAGGCCGACCGAATAGACGTACATGTCCAAAGGCCTCTCAGCCGTGAGCTTCGCGTCGAGCTGTCGCAGACTGCCAGCAGCTGCGTTTCTCGGGTTTACGAACGTCTTCTCGCCAGCCTCTCGTGCTTTCTCGTTATAAGCCTCGAAACCGGCACGCGGCATGAAAACCTCCCCGCGCACTTCGAGCGTCTCCGGAAAGTTATCGCCCATAAGGCGCAATGGGACGGACTCGATCGTCCTCACATTGTGAGTAATATCCTCGCCCGTCGTGCCGTCGCCGCGAGTTGCTGCGCGAACCAACGAACCGTTCTCGTAGAGCAGGCTCACGGCCGCCCCATCGAGTTTTGGCTCGGCTGAGTACAAGAGGTCTGGCGCTCCGTCTTCGAACTCGAGCTTCTCCGCGACACGGGCGTGAAACTCACGCAACTCCTCTTCAGCAAACGCATTATCGAGCGACAGCATTGGCAATCGGTGCTCGACTGTAGCCAGTGTCTCGCTGGGCTCGGCCCCGACGCGTTGCGTGGGTGAGTCCGTAGTCACTAACTCCGGGAATTCTTCCTCAAGTTGTTTGAGTTCCCTGACAAGGCGGTCGTACTCGGCGTCCGGAATCTCGATGTCATCGAGCGTGTGGTATCGATAGTCATGGTAACGGATCTCCTCGCGCAGAGACTCGATCTTCTTGCGTGTAGCAGCTGAGGCCGGCATTGCGATCAGGTGACCTGGAATCAGGCAACCATATTGCTGTGCTGAAACTGGATAATTTCTTCTCGCAGATAACGTTCGCGCTGGATACTGAGCGTACTGCCCGATTCATCCAGCAACTCTCCATCGAGCGTTTGCGCGAGCGCCCTCGCGGCGGCCATCATCAGGTCAAACGCTTCGACGCTGTCCACCGGACCCGGCAATATCAGAAACAGGCTGATGCCGGGTATCTGCTGTTCCTTGATGTTTGCGAGGTCAAAACTACCGGGCTCAACCAGGCTCGCGGCGCTGAAAATCGTGCGTGATTCGTCATTACCGTCGTAGCGGTGAAAGATGCCGAACTTGCCATGGCGCAATCCGATGCCGCGCAGACTGAGAATCAGCTCATCGCCCTGAAACGCTTTTTTCTCGCGCGCAACGATGCGAAGCGTGACGATCTTTTGCGCCACCTGTTCAGTGGCATCAGCCGCAGCACTTTCCGGGGTCTCGTCCGCAAGATCCTCGCCGGCCGAGAAGCCCGGGGACTCTATCGATGTCTCATGATCGAAATCGTCGGAATCCTCGCCCTGCAAAGTCGGTTCAACGCGATCAACATCCGGGGTATCCGCGGCTTTGGCTTTTTCACGACGGCTATAGAAATACACACCGGCGATCACCAGTATCCCAAAGAACAACAGCAACCAACGCAAACCGTCCATTATTAAAGACTCGCAATATTCTTTAGTTCGCCGCCATTTTCACTGCTGCGTCGATATCGACCGAAACCAGTCGCGAGACACCAGGCTCTTGCATTGTCACACCAGACAGCTGGCGGGCCAACTCCATCGTCACTTTATTATGTGTGATGAATACGAACTGAACCTTGTCGGACATCTCCTGCACGATATCGCAGAAGCGACCGACGTTTGCATCGTCCAGCGGTGCATCCACCTCGTCCAGCATACAGAAAGGCGCCGGATTGAGTTCGAATATGGCGAATACGAGGGCTACCGCCGTTAGCGCTTTCTCACCGCCCGACAACAGGTGAATGGTGCTATTGCGCTTGCCCGGGGGACGAGCCATTACAGCAATGCCGGCTGTCAGCAAATCATCGCCCGTAAGCTCGAGGTAAGCATGTCCGCCGCCAAAAAGTTTCGGAAACAGACGCTTGAATCCGTCATTGACGTTGTTATAGGTCTCCCTGAAGCGGGTCCGCGTCTCTCGATCGATCTTGCGGATCGCGCCTTCCAACGTGGCCAACGCATCGTTGAGGTCAGCCAGCTGAGAGTCGAGATAATCCTTGCGCTCCGACTGCTCTTTGAACTCGTCAATCGCCGCGAGATTAATCGGTCCCAGTCGATCGATTCGCCGGCGGATCTTCTCCAGCTTTTCTTCCCAGTTCTCCATGTCCGCCGCATCATCAATCTCTTCGAGTAAACGCTCGAACTCGAAATCCGTCTGCGCCAGCTGCTCCGCAAATCCTTCGCGGCGCACGCGCAGTTCCTGCACGGCCATCTCGGCCTCGCTGACATTGGTACGCGCGGTATCGACTTTCTGGCCGATTTGCATTCGCGTCTGGTCCAGCTCGCGCAATTCATTTTCGACCTTTTCGACCTTTTGCCGCGCGCCGGCCAGCTGCTCTTCTACCTCCAGGCGTTCGGCAAGATGTCGTTCGAGCAACTTCTTGCTATCGACCAGGGGCATCTGGCTGTTCTCAAGTTGCTCGCGAATCTCTGTTTCTCTCTTGCGGAATTGCGCGAGCTGCGCCTTCATGCGCACCAGGTTCTGCGCTGCCGATTCCTTGCTCGTGCGGCGGCTCTCAAACTGAATCGCGATGTTCTGGACCGTCTGGCGGTCTTCCCCCGCCTGCGCGCGAACGCGCGCTAATTCGGCACGCAGTTCTTCGCGCTGCGCCTCCAGCATCGATTTCTCGGCATCAAGACGCTCGAGCGATTCGCTGGCCTGGCCATGCATGCGGCGTGATTCGCGCAGCTGCTCCTCGGCAGAGATCTGTTCGCCGTCGAGCTCACCCGCTTCCTCTTCGAGCGCGGCCTTGCGGGCATTCGCCTGGTCCATCCGGTAGCGAGCCGATTCCAGCGCCGCTTTGACTTCTGAGTATTCGTTCAGGAGGGCCGCCGCGTCCTGCTGCATCGTCTCGCGTCGCTCTTCGAGTTGCGTCAAACGCACGCGCCCATCCTTGTGCAGCTTGCGAGCGCTCTCAAAGCGTGCCTGCATTTCGCGAATCTCGGACTTCATGCGGCGCATGTCGTGCTCTCGGGCGAGCACACCTGCCTTGCCATCCTTGTCACGGGACACTCGCAGCCAGTTCTTGCCCAGCCAGATGCCATCCTCGGTCACAACGGAGGCAACGTCATCGAGTGATTCCCGGCGTGCCAATGCATCTCCGAGCGAGCTCGCGACCTGTACTTGGGCCAGCAGGTTCAGGATGGCCGGGGGAGCGCCCGTAACCTTGGCGGCCAAAGAGTTGCCTGCCGCCTCTGCAGATCCGGTTTTTGCCGTTTCTCGAAACACCGTCAACTTGCCGGTTTGCAGGTTGGAGATGCTTTCCGTAACTGGCGTAATATCGGCGACACAAACGGCCTGCAGGTATTCGCCGAGCACCGTCTCGACGGCTTTCTCCCAACCTGCGGATACATCCAGCAATTGCGCGACGCGCTTGTTGCTATCAAGCCCGTTGTTAGCGAGCCATCGCTTTACGCCCTCGTCGCCAACCCCCATTGCGGCGTTTTGCAGGGCTTCCAGCGATGCATACTTGCCTTGCGTAGCCTGCAACACATTACGACGCTCGTCGACGAGTCGCGACAGTTTCTGGTCTTGCTCCCTGAGCTTTCGAATCTTGTCCGCGATATCGGCGAAGTGGCGCTCGAATTCCTCCCGCGCCTGTCGCTTGAGTTGCTCTTGAACGGCCAATTCATCGTGTGCTACCTGCAACTCTTCAGGGCTCGCAGACGACCTCGCATCCTCGATCTTTCGGCGCCGCTCGCTAAAGCTGTGCAAGCGCGATTCGATCTGTTCGGCGCGCGTATGCTCAACATTCTGTTGTCGCAATGAATCACTGTGTTTCAGGGAGTGAGCATCCCACTGCACCTGCCAGTCCGCCAATGCCGCTTCGGCCTTCTCAAGCGACGCGGACGAAGCCTGTTCACTCTGACGCGCCTGTTCCAGCCCGGGTACGAGTTCACTGAGCGTGAGTTCAAGCTGAGCGATCTCGGTCTGGTCCTGATCGATGTGCTGCGCTATTTCCTTCGCACCGAGCACAGCCTGCTCGAGGTCCTGCTCTTGCCGTTCGCGCAATTCCCGCGCGTGCTCGATGGACTGCTCGAGTCGCGCAATTTCCGAGCCCACCTTGTAGTAGCGGCCCTGCACGACATTAAATTCGTCTGTACGTTCGCCTTGCCGGATGCGCGTATCTTCGAGTGACGCTTCCAGACTACGCTGTTCGGCTATCGCGGCTTCGAGCCGGGTCTTGCGCTCGGAAAGATGCGTTGTGGCCTCGTTCGCCCGTTCATCGAGATCCTGCGCGCGCAAGGCCAGAAGTTCGGCACTCGTCCTGCGCTCTTCCGCCTTGTAGCGACCGTAACGTTCGGCCGTCTTCGCCTGGCGATCGAGGTGCTTTATCTGTTTCTCGACTTCCTCGAGCACGTCGAGCAAACGGTCGAGGTTCTCCTTGGTGTGCTTGATGCGGTTCGAGGTTTCACGGCGACGTTCCTTGTACTTGGAAATACCCGCCGCCTCCTCGAGGAACACGCGCATCTCCTCAGGCTTCGCCTCGATCAGCCTCGAAATCATGCCTTGCTCGATAATCGAATAGCTGCGTGGACCCAGCCCCGTTCCCAGGAAGACGCCCGTAATGTCCTTTCGCCGACAGCGCGTGCCGTTCAGAAAATACGTGGAGATTCCGTCGCGGCTGACTTCGCGACGAATGGAAATCTCGGCGTATTTCGCATACTGGCCCTCCAGCGTCGTCTCGCTGTTGTCAAACAGGAGTTCAACGGATGCCGCACCAACGGGTTTGCGTGAGCTCGAGCCGTTGAAAATCACGTCCGTAATCGAGTCACCACGCAGGCGGCTGGCTGAGCTCTCACCCATCACCCATCGAACGGCGTCGATTACATTCGACTTGCCACAACCGTTCGGGCCGACCACGCCGACAAGGCTGCTCGGAAAGGTAATAGTTGTGGGGTCGACGAAGGATTTGAAGCCAGCGAGCTTGATCTTGCTTAATCGCATTGGTGGTCTAGGCCAATATCCCGTAAAAGTTGGCTAGTGTAATGTAATTCCGGCAATAAAACGATTGTCGCGAAAAAAAGACATCGCGCCACAGCCCAGTATTGCCGGGCCCTCCGGAGCTTCGATTATGGCTGCATAGAAGGACGAAAAATAACCCTTCCATGCTGCCGCAAGCCATGTATAATCCCGGCCTTTTCTTTCCCCGGCAGGAGTCCAAAATGCCCGCAAAGAAAGCCGCGAGCAAGAAGCGGAAGAAAGCACCGGCCTCTCGCAAGAAGGTCGCGAAGCGCAAGACAGCAAAGAAGGTCACCCGGAGAAAGGTAGCCAGGAAAAAGGCTCCTGCGAGAAAGAAGGTGTCCAGGAAAAAGGTCACCAAGAAGAAAGCCTCTAAGAAGAAAGCTTCAAAGAAAAAGGCGCCGGCCAGGAAGAAGGCCGTGAAGAAGAAGGTCGCCAAGAAGAAGGTCGCCAAGAAGAAAGCCTCAAAGAAGAAGGCCCCGGCCCGCAAGAAGACTGTGAGCCGCAAGAAGGCTGCCCCGACGAAAAAGGCGGCAACCCGAAAGAAAGCGCCCCCACGCAAGGCCCCGGCTCGTCGACCCAGATCCAAGGGAGACGTACTATCAGGTCCGATCCACGGCATCGCCCCGTACAAGCCGAGACGCGGCGAAGAGTACATGAGCGATGACCAGCTCGAGCATTTCCGCAATATCCTGTCTGCATGGAAGCGCGAATTAATGTTCGAAGTTGACCGAACAGTCCACCACATGCAGGACGAGGCGGCGAATTTCCCCGATCCGAACGACCGCGCGACGCAGGAATCCGAATTCGGCCTCGAGCTCAGAACCCGCGACAGGGAGCGCAAGCTGCTGCGCAAGATCGACTCGGCTCTGCTACGTATCGACGAAGGCTCCTATGGCTTCTGCGACGAAACCGGCGAGGAAATCGGTCTGAAGCGGCTCGAGGCGCGCCCGGTGGCTACGCTGTGCCTCGAAGCCCAGGAACGTCGTGAACTCGCTGAGCGCCAGTTTCGCGACAGGGACGATCGTTACCGGTAAGCCTGGATCGACGAGCGAGCCAGCCCGCTACGTGGGCCGGTTCGCCCCGTCCCCGACCGGCCCTTTACACTTCGGCTCGCTGGTTGCCGCCGTCGCGAGTTATCTGCAGGCAAAGGCGAACAGCGGAAAGTGGCTGCTTCGCATCGAGGATATTGATCCGCCGCGCGAACAGCCAGGTGCCACTCAGAGCATTCTGGAAGCCCTTGAGCGGTATGGCTTCGAGTGGGACGGCGACGTTATCTACCAAAGCCGGAGCCACGCCCTCCATGTGGCCGCCCTCGAAGACTTGCTAGACCGGCGCCTCGCCTACCCCTGCGGCTGCTCGCGACGCGACCTTTCCGATCAGCCACGCAGCCCCCTCGGCGTAATCTACCCCGGCACCTGCCGGAATGGCTGCGACGCGAACGAAACCGCCATACGGCTGCTTACCGACGACGACCCGATCACTTACGAAGACGCCTTGCAAGGCACCCAGACGCAGAGACTCGAATCAGAGTCCGGTGACTTCGTTATTCGCCGCCGCGATGGCCTCATTGCCTATCAGCTCGCCGTTGTCGTCGACGACGAGGTCCAGCAGATAACCGAGGTCGTGCGCGGCATTGACATCATGGATTCGACGGCACGGCAAATCCGGCTGCAGCGCTTGCTCGGTTACCGAACGCCACGCTATATGCACATTCCGGTTATCACTCATGCCAACGGCGATAAACTCAGTAAGTTGACCGGCGCTCCGGCCGTTCCGCTGGATGATGCCGGCGGTACATTGGCCGCCGCCCTCCGGGCCCTGCAACAGGATCCCCCTGGAAATCTTGCCACGGACCCCCTCCAGGAGATCTGGGCCTGGGCCGTCGAAAACTGGCGCCCCGAAGCCATGTACGGACTCGCGGCAATAACCTCGGAATCGTCTTGACAGCAACCCCCTGGATAGCCTAGCTTCACTACTGCAACGGGGATACGCTCCCCCGCCCCCTGTTGCAAAGCCTGAAGGAGTTATCACTCCACGGCGGGCCCCCTGTGCAAGCAGGGGGCCTTTTTTTTGCCGATTGTACAAAGGCAATTCACAGACAGTTCCAAACGCGAAATTGTTCGTGCGATGACGTCAGACAATACCCAAAAACGTATTATCAAGAGCAGCTTCCAGCCTGCCCGCTGGCTTCGAAACCGGCACGCCCAGACCATCTACCCGAGCATGCCCTGGGCCTGGCGCGGCCGGCCAGCGTTGCGCCGCGAACTACTGGAGCTTCCCGATGGCGATGTCACGGCGGTAGATTGGCTTGTTGATGCCGACACGGTTCCCGACACGGCTCCGCTACTGGTCATTCTGCACGGTCTCGAGAGCTCATCTGAGTCGGCATACGCGCGCATGCTCATGGAAGCAGCCAGCGACCGTGGCTGGCGCTCCTGCGTCCTGCATTTCCGCGACTGCGGCGACTATCGCAATCGGCTTCCGCGCCGGTATCACGCTGGAGAAACCAACGATCTGCGGCATTTCCTCAACCAGCTGCAGTTCGAGCGGGACGCCTCGCAAAACCCCGGGCCGTTTCTCGCCGTCGGTTATTCGCTGGGCGGCAACGTGCTACTCAAATACCTGGGTGAATCCCGCACCGAAACCCCGCTAAAAGCGGCAACAGCAGTCTGCGTTCCGCTGGATTTGCACGAATGTGCGGAGACTTTAAATAAAGGCTTTTCAAAGATTTACCAGCGATACTTATTAAAGAATATGAAGGAATCCGTGCGCCGGAAGTTCGACCCGCACACGGCAGCATTCGACTGGCAGCGCGCCATGTCGGCCAGGACCTTCGCAGAGTTCGACGATGTCGTTACCGCACCGTTGCATGGCTTTGACGGCAAACAGGACTACTACGACAGGTGCAGTTCGGTCCATTACCTCAAGGACATCGAGACACCGACACTCATCATCAATGCGCTGGACGACCCTTTCATGTCGACGCGGATCATTCCGGATGAGGAACTGCTGTCGGAGGACGTCACACTGGAGGTTGCCGATGCGGGCGGCCACGTCGGATTTATTGACGGCGGACCCCCGTGGCGACCGACATTCTATCTGCCTGACCGCATCCTGGAATTCCTGGAGCCTCACGCCGCACGGCCCGGAATGTAAAAAGGCCGCCCCAATCGGAGCGGCCCCTTATCTTTCTGGCCGATCTGAAGCCGAGCGGCTCGCTTAAGCGGCGTCAACCTCTTTCATCGACAGTCTGACGCGACCCTGGCGGTCGACCTCGAGCACCTTGACCTTGACGACATCGCCTTCGGCCAGCTTGTCGCTGACTTTCTCGACGCGCTCGTTCGAGATCTGAGAAATATGCACAAGTCCGTCCTTGCCGGGCAGAATCGTGACAAACGCTCCGAAGTCCATGAGGCGGGCAACCTTGCCCTCGTAGATCGTACCGACTTCGACCTCAGCCGTGATCAACTCGATGCGACGACGGGCTTCAGCGCCGGAAGCGCCATCCACGGACGCGATGCGAATCGTGCCATCGTTATCGATGTCGACAGACGCGCCGGTTTCTTCGGTAATGGCGCGAATGACTGCACCGCCCTTGCCGATGACATCGCGAATCTTGTCGGGGTCGATCTTCATGGTCATGATCGTCGGCGCCCACTCGGACATCTCGGCACGCGGCTCGCTGATGACCTTGTTCATTTCGCCGAGGATGTGCAGTCGCGCGTCGCGCGCCTGATCAAGCGCTTTGTTCATGATCTCGCGCGTGATGCCCTGGATCTTGATATCCATCTGCAGTGCCGTAATGCCATCGTCAGTTCCGGCTACCTTGAAGTCCATATCGCCGAGGTGATCTTCGTCACCCAATATGTCGGTCAGGACAGCGAACTCGTCGCCTTCCTTAACGAGGCCCATTGCTACGCCGGCAACAGGCGCCTTGATCGGCACACCGGCGTCCATGAGCGACAAGCTCGTACCGCAAACAGATGCCATCGAGCTCGACCCGTTGGACTCTGTGATCTCGGAGACAACGCGAATGACGTAACCAAATTCGTCCATATCCGGCATTACAGCCTGGATACCGCGACGAGCCAGCTTTCCATGACCGATTTCACGGCGCTTCGTTGATCCGATAAACCCGGTTTCGCCCACGCAGAATGGCGGGAAATTGTAGTGCAGCATGAAGGGTTCTTTTCGCTCACCTTCGATGGCGTCAATTATCTGGGCATCTCGTCCCGTACCGAGCGTAGCTGCAACGATCGCCTGCGTCTCACCTCGCGTAAACAAGGCGGACCCGTGTGCACGCGGCAAAATACCAACTTCTACGTCGATGGGACGAACCGTGCTCTGATCGCGACCGTCAATGCGCGGCTCACCCTTGATGACACGCTGGCGAACGATGGTCTTCTCGAGCTTGGACAGCGCACCTTTGACCTCTTCGTGCGACCAGCGAGCGTCTTCGCCACCGGCCAGTGCTTCGGTTGCCGCGGACTTGGCTTCACCAACAGCGGCCTGGCGATCCTGCTTGTCCGTGATGCGGTAGGCATCAGACAGACCGGATTCAGCGGCCGCCGCGACAGCGGCAGCCAGATCTTCGTCCGCGTCGGGTGCCGTCCATTCCCAGGCCGGCTTGCCGACTTCGGCCGCCAGCTCGTTAATGCTGTCAATAGCCACCTGCATCTGCTCATGTCCAAACATGACAGCGCCAAGCATGACCTCTTCGGACAGGCCCGATGCCTCTGACTCAACCATCAGCACCGCATCCCTGGTGCCAGCGACAACGAGTTCGAGATCCGACTCGGCAACGGCGGCAACGCCTGGGTTCAGGATGTACTCGCCGTCCTTGTAACCGACCTTGGCAGCCCCGATCGGGCCCGCAAACGGCATGCCTGAAATAGCCAGGGCGGCCGATGCGCCGATCAACGCAGGAATATCCGGATCAACATCCGGATTCAGTGACATCACCGTGGCGATAATCTGAACTTCATTGGTGAAGCCCTTCGGAAACAACGGCCGAACCGGTCGGTCGATCAGGCGGCACGTCAGCACCTCCTTCTCGCCCGGGCGACCTTCCCGCTTGAAGAAGCCACCCGGAATCTTGCCCGCTGCGTAGGTCTTCTCCTGGTAGTTGACCGTCAACGGGAAGAAGTCTCTCCCCGGGTCAGCCACTTTGCGGCCCACGGCCGTGACCAAAACAGTGGTTTCGGCCATATCGACGATGACAGCACCGTCGGCCTGGCGGGCAATTGCGCCCGTCTCAATGGTTACTTTGTGTTCCCCATACTGGAACGTCTTACTTGTCGATTTCACGATGATTACTCAAATAGAAAAAATGTAGGCAATAGCAACCGACGGCGTGCCCCGGTATGGGGTACGACACGTCGGTTGATTACATTGCCGAAATCGCTCGCTGAACTAGCGGCGCAGACCGAGCCGGGAAATCAGCTCGCGGTAGCGGTCCTGGTCCTTGGACTTGAGGTAGTCAAGCAGCTTGCGGCGCTTGTTGACCATCTTCAGAAGACCCTGACGGCTGTGGTGATCTTTCTTGTGCTCACCGAAGTGTTCGGTAAGCTCAGCTATTCTCTTGGAAAGCAGCGCAACCTGTACCTCGGGAGACCCCGTATCGCCTTCGCCTCGCGCGTATTCGGCGACGATGCCCTGCTTTGCTTCACTGGAAAGTGACATTTCTTTAATACTCCGTAACTCTATATCTTGGCCCTTTTTAAGAGCGCGGTATTCTAGCGCCTGTTTGGACCCATTGACACCCCGAAATCAAATATCTACGAGGTTTTTTCGCGGTGCCCGAAACACCCTTCGTGGTGCCAGCTGGCCGTTCGCGGCAAGCTCGCCCACACCCAAAAACCGCCCCGCTCCGTAAACACGGGCGAGACCCTTGTTATTACTGGCGGCCACGTCGACGACCTGACCGCCGCTGAATCGCTCGCCATCCGCTGCGTCTACGGCCACTGCCGGCATATCCGCCAGCGCCGTATCGGGCGGAAGCAGCCGTTCCCGGAGCGCCCCGGAGCCCTCGGAGGCGAGCCGCTCGACCGTTTCGAGGTCGATCATGCCCTCGGCCCTGAAGGCGCCAACGGCATCCCGATGCAGCCGAGCCGTATGAGCCACAGTGCCTGCCCGCTTCGCGATGTCCTCGACAAGTGTCCTTACGTAAGTTCCCTTGGAACAGCGGACGCGGAACACGAGCCGCGACCCGGCCAGCTCCAGCAGTCGAATCTCGTCGATCCGTATCGGCCTGGCTTCTCTCTCCACAGTCTCGCCCTGGCGGGCCAGCTCGTAGAGGCGCTTGCCGTCTTTCTTCAACGCCGAATACATCGGCGGAACCTGCGTGGACTCCCCGACGAAGCCTTGCAAGATTAGATCCCAGTCCGCGGCGGACATCTCCGGAACTGGCGCCGTCTGCGCCTCCTGTCCATCGGCGTCACCCGTATCCGTTGCGACTCCGAGACGTGCCGTCACGCGGTAGCTCTTGTCAGCATCGAGCAGGTAGGCGCAAACCTTGGTCGCCTCCCCGAAGCACAGCGGCAACATGCCGGTGGCCGCGGGATCAAGGCTACCGGTGTGACCGGCCTTCTTCGCGTTCAGCAGGCGTCTTACGGTCTGCAGCGCACGATTCGAGGTCATGCCCGGCGGCTTGTTCAACAACAACAGGCCGTCGACCGCTTCGGCCCGGCGCTTTTGAAACCTTGCCACTGGGCTCACCCGGCTCTGTCAGAGCCTATTGCTCGATCGATCAGGTCACTGATTCGCTGCCCTTCGGCAGCGCTGTCGTCATGTTCGAAACGCAACTCGGGAACGTGCCTGACCTTGATCGCCTGCCCGAGTTTTGCTCTCAGGAAACCGCCCGCCTTCTCGAGCCCTTCCTGTACCGGCGCAGCATCCGCATCGGGATCGAGCATGCTGTAATAGACGCGAGCCACACTCAGGTCCCGCGAAAGCTCCACCGACGACAAGGAAACGCCTTGCAGGCGCGGATCCTTGGTCTCGAAGCGCAGCAGTTCATTGAGCGTTCGCAGCACCTGGTTGCCGAGACGTTGATTTCGGGAAAACTCGCGAGGCATATCAATTCACCGTCGACGCTCAGTCGAGCGTCCGGGCGACCTCTATGCGCTCGTAGCACTCGATGTGGTCGCCCACCTGGACGTCATTGTAATTCTTCACGCCAATGCCACATTCGGTGCCGCCGCGTACCTCGTTGACGTCGTCCTTGAAGCGCCGCAGAGACTCCAGCTCACCTTCGAAGATGACGACGTGGTCACGCAGAACGCGAATCGGGTTCGAACGCTTGACGTAGCCTTCCGTGACGATACAACCGGCCACGTCGCCCAGCTTCGGCGAACGGAACACTTCCTTGACGTCCGCCATGCCGACGATCTGCTCACGAATTTCGGGAGCCAGCATGTTGCTCAAAGCCGCTTTGACGTCGTCGATCGCCTCGTAAATGATGCTGTAGTAGCGAACGTCGACCCCCGACTCCTTGATCGCTGTGCGAGCTGCCGCATCGGCACGAACGTTGAAGCCGATGATAAACGCGTCCGAAGCAGCGGCCAGGTTGGCGTCTGTTTCGGTGATACCACCCACGCTCGAGCTCAGCACCTTGACCTTGACCTCGTCGTTCGAGAGGCTGGTCAGGGCATCGCGCAGGGCCTCGGCACTGCCATGTACATCCGACTTGATAATGACAGGCACGGTCGACAGCTCGCCTTCCCTCATCTGGCTGAACATGTCATCCATCTTCGATGCCTGCTGCTGAGCGAGCTTCGCGTCGCGCGTCTTGCCCTGACGGAATTCGGCAACCTCACGCGCCTTGCGTTCGTTCTTGACGACCAGGAAGTCGTCACCTGCGCTCGGCGTCTTGGACAAACCGAGGACGACCGCGGGACTCGAGGGCCCGGCCTCCTTGATGGACGCACCCGTCTCGTCGAACATGTTGCGAATTCGGCCGTATTCCTCGCCGGCAATGATCATGTCGCCCTGTTTCAGCGTGCCTGCTTGCACGAGCAGCGTGGCGACAGCGCCACGGCCCTTCTCTAGACTCGACTCGATGACAATACCGTGAGCAGGCCCTTCTGAGACGGCCTTGATATCCATGACCTCGGCCTGCAGCAGAATCGCGTCCAGCAAGGCGTCGATACCTTCGCCGGTCATGGCCGAGACATTGACGAACATCTGCTCGCCGCCCCAGTCCTCGGGAATGACTTCGTGCTGTGACAGCTCGTTCTTGACGCGCTCCGGATCGGCGTTCTCGCGATCGATCTTGTTGACCGCGACCACCAGCGGCACTCCGGCGGCCTTCGCGTGCTGGATAGCCTCAATCGTCTGCGGCATGACGCCGTCGTCGGCGGCAACGACAAGCACAACGATATCAGTGGCTTGCGCACCGCGCGCGCGCATTGCCGTGAAGGCGGCGTGGCCCGGCGTGTCCAGGAACGAGATCTTGCCTTTGTCGGTCGAAACCGAGTACGCACCAATGTGCTGCGTAATACCGCCTGCCTCGCCTGCAGCGACCTTAGTATGACGAATATAGTCAAGCAACGACGTCTTGCCGTGGTCGACGTGGCCCATGATCGTGACAACCGGCGCGCGAGTAACCTCATTGCCCGTTACCTGCTGCTCATCGGCGAGCAACATCTCGTCCATTTCCGCCGAGTCGACCGGCTTCGCGACGTGCCCGAGTTCCTCGACCACCAGCGTAGCCGTATCCTGATCGATTACCTGGTTGATGGTCACCATTGCGCCCATATTGAACAGGACCTTGACGACCTCGTTGCCCTTGATCGCCATGCGCTGCGCCAATTCGGCAACTGAAATGCTCTCGGGAATCTCGACCTCGTGGATAACGGGCGCGGTCGGACGTTCAAATCCGTGCTTGGAATCGCCGCCCATGGAGACAGTACGTCGCCGCATCGGCGCTTTGCGCTTCCGCCGACCGCTCTTGTCGCCTGCAACGTGCAGTTCCTTGCGACCGTATCGCGTTTCGGGGTGTTTCGCCTTGGGCTTGTCTTTTTCCTTGCTGCGCCGCGCGCGGGCGTCGGCTTCGGCTTTCTCGAGACGTTCCTTTTCCTGGACTGCCGCCGCTGCCGCCTGCTCGGCCGCTTTGCGGGCCTCAGCCTCGGCCTCTTTCTGCGCCAAAGCCTCTTTCTCGCGTTCAGCCACTTCCCGCTTGGCAGCCTCTTCCTTTTCGGCCTTGAGGCGCTCCTGCTCGCGAGCCTCGGCTTCAATACGCTCTTCTTCGGCGCGGCGTTGCGCGTCGAGCGCTTCCTGCTCTTCCTGTGCCTGCTTCTCGAGCACATCGCGCTTGATATAGGTGCGCTTGCGGCGCACCTCGACGTTGACCGTGCGCGAGCGACCCTGTGCACCCGACAAACGCAGTTCCGACTGAGACTTGCGCTTCAGCGTGATGCGCCGCGGCGCGGCCGCCGTCGCAGGGGTGTCGTCCTGTCCGTGGCTGCGACGAAGATGCGTCAGCAACTCCAGCTTGGCATCGTCGCTAATCGTGTCGTCAGAGCCGCTAACCTTGATACCCGCTTCGTCAAGCTGCGAGAGCAGCTTGTCGACCGGTACCTTCAGCACCTCAGCAAATTGTGCAACTGTCACATCAGACATACATTCACTCCGCTATCCCGGCGTCTACGCCTGCTGCTCTTCCTCGAACCAATGGGCACGCGCCTTCATGATTAGTGCGGCAGCGTCTTCTGCTTCCATTTCATTGATCTCGAGCAGATCATCGGTGGCGAGTTCCGCGAGATCCTCACGCGTTACCACACCCTTGCTTGCGAGCAGGAATGCAAGCCCCTTATCCATGCCATCGAGGGTCAACAGGTCCTCGGCGGGCTCGACCTCATCGATCTTCTCTTCCTGCACGATCGCCTGTGTCAGCAGCACATCACGTGCACGGCTGCGCAGTTCGTCGACGATATCCTCGTCAAACTCCTCGATCGCTACAAGTTCCGAGGCCGGAACGTAAGCCACCTCTTCGATCGTCGAGAATCCTTCCTGGACCAGGATCAGGCCGATCTCTTCGTCGACATCGAGCTGCTTCGAGAACAGCTCGATGAGTTCCTTCATCTCGGACTCGCTCTTTTCCTCGGCATCCGCCGCCGTCATCACGTTGAGTTCCCAACCTGTCAACTCGCTCGCAAGCCGAATGTTCTGGCCGCCCCGGCCAATGGCCTGCGACAGCTTGTCCTCTTCGACCGCGATGTCCATGCTGTGCTTGTCTTCGTCGACAACGATTGACACGACCTCAGCGGGCGACATGGCGTTAATGACGAATTGCGCCGAATTTTCGTCCCACAGAATGATGTCCACACGCTCGCCGGCGAGTTCGTTCGACACTGCCTGTACGCGCGAGCCGCGCATGCCTACGCAAGCGCCCACGGCGTCGATGCGATTGTCGTTACTTCTTACCGCAATCTTGGCACGCAGCCCCGGGTCACGCGCGGCGCCGAGGATATCGATGAGTCCCTGGCCCACTTCGGGCACCTCGATCTTGAAAAGTTCTACGAGGAACTGCGGCGAAGTGCGGGTCATGAATAACTGCGGCCCGCGCACTTCCGAGCGAACCTCGGTCAACAGCGCCTTGATTCGGTCCTGCGGGCGAACCGGCTCGCGAGGCACCATGTTTTCACGTGGCACGAAACCTTCAGCGTTGCCGCCCAGGTCGATGTACACGCCATTACGGTCCACGCGTTTGACAAGACCGGAGAGCATTTCCCCCTCACGCTCCTTGTACTCTTCGACGACCTGCTCGCGCTCGGCTTCGCGGACCTTCTGCACAATGACCTGCTTGGCGGTCTGCGCCGCGATACGGCCGAATTCCACCGACTCCATCGGTACTTCGACAAAGCCGCCGGGCTCGGCGCCTTCATCAATGTCGACGGCGTCAATCATGCGCAGCTCCCGATCCGGGAACTCGAGTTCAGTGGACTCGTCTTCAAACACCAGCCAGCGACGGAACGTGTCGTATTCACCCGACTCGCGATCAATCGCCACGCGCACCTCGATGTCTTCGCCGTGCTTCCTGCGTGTGGCCGACGCCAAAGCGGCCTCGATTGCCTCGAATATGATGTCCTTTTCGACGCCTTTTTCGTTCGAAACCGCGTCAACGACCATCAGGATCTCTTTGCTCATTACCTTAAAACTCCATTCATCCCCGGCAGACTACGCTCCGTCGGGCACCAGCCGGGCCGTATCGATCATCGACAGCGCCAGGCTGTGCGATTCTCCATCCACCTCGACCACAATGTTCTCGTCATCCGCGGACACCAGTGTGCCGCGAAAACGCCTGCGTCCCTCTTTGGGGAAACGCAGAGACACTTTCACGGTTTCACCCATAAACCTTTGAAAGTGCTCTACTTTCGTTAACTTCCTATCCAACCCGGGCGACGAAACCTCAAGATCGTAGTTGCCCGGCACTGGATCCTCGACATCGAGAATCGCGCTAACCGCCCGGCTGACCTTTTCACAATCGTCGAGCCCGATTCCGTCGGGCTTGTCGATAAAGACCCTGACCACGCCACCTTTGCCACCCAACCTAACCTCGAGGTCGGCGAGCTCGTAGCCCAGTCGCACGACGGTCGGTTCCAGCAGCTTTGCCAGTTCGTCTCCCGTCACGCTTCCGTCACCCACATAACCATCTGTTTCAAAAACAAAAAATGGGCCAATGGCCCATTCTTTCCCTGCGCAATGTCGTTGTCCCCGGACAACAAAAAACCCCTGAGCGGGGCCTGTACCTACCAGGAGCCTGGTAGCGATGGGTCCAAACTGCAGCCCCACTGGTGCGCTGGCGCGGGATTATACGGTAATCGAGGCTGCCCGCGCAATGCTCAAACGGAGTTGATTTCGCGTCGAAAAACCGAGATATCAACAGCCACGCGCAAATGGCAAAATGCGTCTCCCTGACCGGCTTATCTGATCTCCCGAGGCACCAAGATGCTGACACTCAAAGACCCCACACTCCTGAAAACGCAAAACTTCATTGACGGCCGATGGGTCGACGGTGGGGCCGGAACCATAGATGTCACCAACCCCGCGACGGGCGAGATAGTCACACGCACGGCGAACGGCGACGCGGCGGATGCCGAGCGCGCTGTCGAGGCGGCCGCGGAGGCCTTCAAAGCCTGGAGCCGCGTCCCGGCCAAGCAGCGGGCAGTGCTGCTGCGTGACTGGTTCAACCTGCTCATGGCCAATGCGGACGACCTCGGCGTGATCATGACCGCCGAACAAGGCAAGCCGTTGTTCGAGTCCGTCGGCGAAGTCGCCTACGGTGCGTCGTTCATCGAGTACTACGCCGAGGAATGCAAACGTTATAAAGGAGCGACGATCCCGACAATATCCAATGACCGTCGGTTGCAGACGTACAAGCAACCCGTCGGCGTCGTCGGTTGTATCACGCCCTGGAATTTCCCGAACGCGATGATCGGGCGCAAAGCCGGCCCGGCGATGGCCGCCGGCTGCACGATCGTTATCAAGCCGGCCACCGAAACGCCGTTGTCGGCCCTCGCAATGTGCGAGCTTGCGGACCGCGCCGGTATCCCGAAAGGCGTTATCAGCGTGGTCGCGGGGGACAACTCCAGGGAAATCGGCAAAGTGCTCACGCAGCACGAGAAGATTGCCAAGTTCACGTTCACGGGCTCCACGCCTGTGGGTAAGAAACTCATGGAGCAATGCTCGAAAGGCGTCAAAAAAGTCTCGCTCGAACTCGGCGGCAATGCCCCTTTCATCGTCTTCGATGATGCGGATATCGATGCGGCGGTTACCGACTGCATGGCCACCAAGTTCCGCAATTGCGGCCAGACCTGCGTCTGCACCAACCGAATCTTCGTCCAGGAAGGCGTCGCCGAAGAATTCACAGCCAAGCTGAAAGCTGCTATCGAGGAACTGCATGTCGGCGACGGTTTCGACGAACAAACGACGACCGGACCACTCGTCAACGAGGCGGCGGTCAAGGACATGCATGCGTTCATGGATGATGCGACTTCGAAAGGCGCCGACGTGCTGACGGGGGGAGGATCTCACGCGCTGGGCAACTGCTTCTTCGAACCGACGCTCGTAACCGGAATTACGGACGACATGCGAATGGCGCATGAGGAGATCTTCGGGCCTATCGCCGCTGTGCAAACCTTCGCGACGGAGGACGAGGTGATCGAGCGCGCCAATGACACCGAATACGGACTTGCGGCTTACTACCAGACACGCGACATCGGGCGCGTGATGCGGGTCGCGGAGCGCCTCGAGTACGGAATCGTCTGCTCCAATTCGGGCGTGTTTTCGACGGAGGTGGCACCGTTCGGCGGCTGGAAAGAGTCTGGCCTGGGCTCGGAAGGCGGCGAAGAAGGAATCTCCGAATACTTCGACACCAAGTTCCATTCGATGGGCGGCATCGAATAAGTAACTATGTACGACTTTGCGGTCATCGGCGGCGGAATCATCGGCGCCTCGACGGCGTGGCAGCTACAAAAGCGGCATCCTGACAGCCGAATTGTCCTTCTGGAGAAGGAGGATCAGTTTGCCGCGCACCAGACGGGTCACAACAGCGGTGTCATTCACGCCGGCATCTACTACGAGCCCGGCAGCCTCAAAGCCAGGTTCTGCAAGGCAGGTGTCGGTGCGACGATCGAATTTTGCGAGGCGCACGACATTCCTTACGAGCAATGCGGCAAGCTGCTGGTTGCCACCAATGATGCGGAACAGGAGCGGATGCTTGCACTGTTCGAACGTGCGAAGGCCAACGGCCTCGACGTCGAACTCGTAGACGCAGCACGCTTGCGGCGCCTCGAACCCAATGTCAGCGGCATCGGGGCCATCCTGGTCAGGACAACGGGTATCGTCGACTACGCGCGCGTCGCTAATCGCATGGTCGAAGAGTTTCGCAAGAATGGCGGCGAGGCGCACCGGAACGCCCGCGTGACGGCCTTGGCGGAAGACACCGATTCGGTCACGATCAGTCTCTCACGAAAAGAGCCTGTCGAAACGTGCTACCTGATCGCCTGCGCAGGACTGATGGCTGACCGCGTTGCGGGCATGTTGGACATCGGCATCGACTTCGAAATCATCCCCTACAGGGGCGAGTACTACCGGCTTCCGGCGAGCAAGAACGACATTGTCAGACACCTGATCTACCCGATACCGGACCCGGCGCTGCCCTTCCTCGGCGTGCATCTGACGCGCATGATCGACGGGTCTGTAACGGTCGGGCCCAATGCGGTTCAGGGCTGGAAACGTGAAGGCTATGGGATGCTCAACGTCAGTATCCGTGACGTCACTGAAATGCTGCGTTTCCCCGGCTTCTGGAAGGCTGCGCGGAAGAACCTCCTGGTCGGGATAAGAGAGACCTGGAACTCGTGGTACAAGCCCGGTTATCTCGAGCAAGTCAGGAAATACTGCCCGTCGATCGAACTCGGAGATCTCGGGCAGTACCCGGCCGGAATTCGCGCTACAGCAGTGAGGCGAGATGGCACGATGGTGGACGACTTTCTGTTTGCAGAGACCAAACGCAGCCTGCACGTATGCAGCGCGCCCTCACCCGCCGCCACGTCGGCCATACCGATTGGGGCGTACATTTGCGACAAGATCGATGAGTATCGGTCCTGATTTTGTCAGCGCTTGTCCTCGGTGTATTTGCCGAGAATCCTGAAGACCCTGTGATTCGGGCAAAAAGCGTTGTCGCCCGGGACTTCGCCTTCGAGCCAATGCTCGCACAAATCCTCGGAGGTGCACTGCCGGCAACGATCACGAACCTCTTTCATAATCGTCGGAATCTCTGCACTGTCTGCCAATTCCGGATCAAGCCCAACCGATACCAGCATTGAGCGCATCCTGCGTTCCGAATTGGCGGCGAGATAGGCGCGATACGCCACAACGAGCACGATAGCCACGACTATCATGGCCACGGCCGCGATTATCTGAGTGAAAGACATTCTTCGTCTCCACGTGTCCAGACACGTTTACAGTATAGTTCCCTGGCCGGAAAACTGATCTACGTGGATACCGACGACGATCCCGGGAAAACACCTGATCACGCCCCGTTATTACGATATCGTGGGAGACCCGTCGAGAGAGGACGATTCATGCCCGTAGTCCGTCGGCCGAGCCGCCTTTTATTGACCATTCTGATTTCGTCCTTCGTGCAGGCGAACGCTGCCGAAGTCGACCTCCTGATCGAAAATGCGATGGTAGTGGACGGTACCGGCAATCCCTGGTTTTTCAGCGACGTTGCCATCAGCGAGGGACATATCATCGCCGTGGGCGCAAATCTCGACATTGACGCGCAACACAGCATCGACGCCAATGGTCGTGTGCTCGCCCCGGGCTTTATCGATGTACACACACACGTCGAGGCCAGCAGTCGACGAGAGGGGCTCGCCGGCATACCACGAGCTGACAACTACATGCTGGACGGCGTCACGACGATCGTCACGGGCAATTGCGGCACATCGGAAATCGACATTCCGGCCTGGCAATCGGAGCTGCGGGGCCTTGGTATCAACGTCGCTACACTGGTGGGACACAACTCAGTACGCAAGGCGGTAATGGGTGCCGACAATCGCGCGCCGACCCCCGATGAAATGCAGGAAATGCAGGCGCTCGTCGACAAGGCTATGCGCGATGGCGCGGTCGGCCTGTCCACGGGACTGTTATACGTGCCTGGCACCTACGCAGACACGGAAGAAGTCATCGGCCTCGCCGAGGTTGCATCGAAGCATGGTGGCGTCTACGCAAGCCACATTCGCGAGCAAGGCGCAAGGCTACACGATTCGATCAGCGAAGCCGTGCGCATTGGCCGCGAAGCAAACATGCCCGTGCAAATCTCGCACTTCAAGGTCAAGGGTCGTACGCGATGGGGGACGATCGGCTCGGCGCTCGAACTCGTCGAATCCTATCGGCGTGATGGCGTCGACGTAGTCATAGACGCATATCCCTACGAGCGCGCCAGCACCAGCCTTGGCGTCACCCTGCCCCGCTGGGCCGTGTCCGGCAGCGCCGCAGATATCGCCGCGAGAATCTCCGATAAGAAGACCCGCGCGCGTATCGTCGCAGGCATGAAGAGCATGCTGGAAGATGGGGGTTACGCCGACTATTCGTTTGCCACGGTGGCGCAGTACCGACCGCAGCCGTCGTACGACGGCCGTACGATTACCGAGATCAACAAGCTGCTCGAGCGATCGCCGACCATCGACAACGAGATCGAGACGATTCTCGAAATGATGGTAAATGGCGGTGCCGCCGGTTATTCCCAGGGCGCATCGATGATTTATTACTACATGAGTAACGAAGACGTCGACACCATCTTTCGCTACGCGAATACCGCTGTCGCAAGCGACGGTACGATTATGGCCTTTGGTCGTGGTCAACCGCACCCACGCTCCTACGGCACGAACGCAAGAATTCTCGCCGACTTCGTCAGGGAGCGACAGGTCCTGACGCTCGAGGACGCGGTACGGCGCATGACATCACTGCCCGCACGAACATTTTCGTTTTACGATCGCGGCATTATTCGACCCGGATTTGTGGCCGACCTTGTCATTATTGATCTTGAGCGCGTCGCGGATAAAGCGAGCTACGAAAATCCACACCAGTACAGCGATGGCTTTGATGTTGTCATTGTAAATGGCGCAATTGCTGCCTTCGACGGCGAGCCGACGGATGTCAGGGCCGGTCAGTTCATTACACATGGCGGACAGGATCAGTAGAGATTGACCGACGCACCGCTCAGGTACTGCACGGCGAACTCCTTTACGCGATCGGCAGATACATCATCTCCCGTGACCCGGATCCGCAAATCGCGGTCTTTTGACGCCGCACTACCAGCAAGCAGTCGAGCAGCGTAGGCACCGGGATCGAGAAATTCCACGGCAGGAAACCGGGTTTCAAGTTGAGCCTTCACCATCGGGAAACAGGTGCATGCGAGTACGGCAATATCCGTGTTCTCGAGCGCGCGACTCAGCTCCTCAGTCAGGACGGACTCATCATCGATTGAGCGCGCTTCGAATCGTGCGATCTTGCGTTCCAGTTCGGTGGCGGCCACAGTGCTCACGCGCACATCCTGCACCGCAGCTCTCAACAGATCGGGATAAAGAATCTGGCTGGCCGTGAACTCGGTGCCGACAATCAGGACGTTCCGGCCTGCGAGACGCTCCACCTCGTTCCTGGTCATCGCTGTGAAACAGTCAACCATGGAAACGATGTGCTCGCGACCGGGCTGTCGTGAGTCAGCTGCAAATAACTGGTGGTAGCGGATGGACAATGTATTGCAGGCGAGTACCAGCGTGTCTGAATGTCCTTGAGCGAATCCAGTCCATCGGTGGATGACTTCTCCAATTTCGGAATCATTCTTAACGCCCAGCGGATTGACCGCATAATCCGCGATGAAGAACACGTTTCCAGCCCCCTTCGCCCCCCACAATGACTTGACGACGGACAGACCACCGATACAGGTGTCGAGGATGCAGACCGGCGTGCTGCTATTACCGCTTTCAATCAATGGCTCTCCGGGCCAATCAGGCTTGAGTTTGCTCGAGGACCTTTTCGTAGTCGGCCGTGTCGACGGGCGCACATTCCTTTCGCAGTTGTTCGGGCAACGCATCCCGCATGCGGTTATAGATGAGTCCGTGCGCCGTCTGAGAAAGAGTATCGGCAATTATTCCGTTGCTACTATCGCAATTCTTCGCCATCACCATGAGCCGGTCGAATACATTGAGGAAATTTTCGGTGTGACGACGACGAATTTCGGTCCCGTAAAATAAAGCCTCGTATCCGCCAAACTTCTCTTCGTCCAGCAAAAGAAACTCTCTTGCGAATGCCGGATCATCGCCTCGAGCCAGCATATGCCAGAGGGTCTCCAGGCGCTCTTTGGGGACGATCTGCCCTTCGCTCGCGCCCATACTGGAGACAAACAGCATGCCGGCGATTCCACCCAGCTGCCCTCTGACGTTTGCCGCAATCTTGAAGTAGGTCTCCTGACGCGCGTTCATCTCGGTAGCCGCGATCGCCTGGGTCTGCTTTTCTGACTGGATTGATGTCTGGCGCAGGACCTCCGTATTGTCCGCCAGTTCTTTTTGCTGAATGAACAGGCCGATTACAAGCCACAGGAACGCGAGCGGCGCGAACGCCCCTTCCAGGAATCCACCGATATTCTCCAACGGGATATCGTAGATGGTGGCCTGGCTGAATTTTCCGCCGCGAAGGTAGACTACACCGGCGATGATCCACAGCGCGGTGATGCTGATACCCATGAGAATGCGCCAGTCGGTCTGGCGCACACGTTCTATCGCTCTCGTCAACATAGCCCCAACCTCGATAATCGACTCTCGTGAGTTTACACCGGATTCGAAATCGGGCAGATCATCGAACCGCGAAACCCATTACGGTTGGGGGATCTGTTTCCCTATGCGGCGAATCAGCCCCGCCAAATCCAAACGGCCGTCGCGATTGGTCTGAACGGCGATGGTTAACCCTGTTGGTACGTGGTGCGTTACGCGTGTTCGGTAGCCGGGCCACAGACCGGCATGGCCGAAACGGTCGCCCTCTTCGGACACGAACAGACCGAAACCATAGTGCCACTCCGGCGTCTTTGGATCGCGCCAGCCGCCGTCCAACATCTGCGCAAGACTGTCGGGCTTGACGATACGACCTTCCGCCAACGCTGCATAGAACTGCACGAGCATGGTCGGATTGGTCGTCAGGCCTCCTCCGGTCCATTCCGAACTCGGGTCGAATTTCATGCGCCCGTCTTTCCTGAGATTCCGTGCGCCGCCCATGTAACCGGGAGTGATGTTTTCCAGCACCGACTTGTTGGCGGGCCGCACTTCATTCAAATGCAAAGGATCGAGGATTCTTTCCTGCAAGAGATCGTAGTATGCACTGCTGGCAGCCGCTTCGATCAGACGTCCCAGCACGAGGTAGCCCGCATCCGTGTAGTAATAACCCTCCCCTGCAGGGAAACGGGGCCTCTTGTCGAGTACGAATTCGATGAGCTCCTCGGGCTCGTACCTGGCGCTGCCGTGTCGCACGACACGTCCAATCATCGACAGTTTGAACGAAATTTTCCCAGCATAATCGCCAACTCCTGACGAATGCGACAGCAAGTGCCGCACACGAATTTCGTCAGAGTTTGGCAGCCGGTGGTACCACGGCGTATCCGCAAGCCATTTTGAAACCGGGTCGTCAAGCGACAACGTGCCGTCTTCAACGAGAAGCATCGTGAGCGCGGCAACAAAGCTCTTGCCCGTGCTGCCACCCGGCATGCCTATCGTGTCGTTCAGGGGAATTTCTGCTTCCTTGTCACCCAGCCCCACCGCGGCGCGCACGATGCGTCCATCGGACAGTCGCACAGCCGCTCGCAGGCCGGGCATCTTCATTTCCTGCCGGGCCTCCTCCAGCAGCGTGGCGAGACTTTGCTCATCGATTCCAAATGCGGCCGGGCTCCAGGCAAGCAAGGCAAGAAGCAGGCCTGTCGTAGCGCGGATGGCTCGCATATCAGACCTGGTGTAGTAGACGGCTCTCATTTGTATCGATTGCAACGAATTTCGTTCATCTTAGCTCAACGCACAGCCAGGATTAGTGCCAAATTGTGCGATCCGTCGTATCCCAGGACGCCTGCGGCCGCCATACTCATGTCCGATAGGTCTATCACCTCACCAAGGGACCAACATGGGCGGCTCGATTCCTCAGATGATCGTATTGGCAATCGCGAGTGGCGTACTGGGCGTCATCGCAGGCCTGTCGATTGGCAATACGATCAGCAAGCGCCGTATCGACAAGCTGAATAGCTCGAGCCAGACGAGAGTGGACGCCGTCACGCTCCAGAGAGACCAGTTCCGCGCCAAGTATGCGAAGGCCAAATCCAGCACAGAGGAGTTACGTGCTGCGGTCGCCAAAGGCCGGACCGAGCTTCGGGACACACTCGAAAAAGCGAAGCGACTGGCAAAAAACGTACGCATGCTGCGCGCCGAACGTGAGGATACGAAAATCAAGGTCGGCTCTTTGCAGAATGCGCTGGTGTCCGTGAAGCACCAAACGATGGCGCTGCAAAATGAATTCGAAAAAGTCGGAAAATTCTACAAGGGAGAACTCGCCAAATCCTTCGACAAGCGCAAGGCGCTCGAAGCAGATCTCGAGAATGCGCGGGCAGAGCACGAAGCCTTCACCAAACTCGTTGAATCATCCGTTCTGGAACACGGCTCGCCCGAAGAGATGATTACTGCCGCGCAACTAAGACTCGGGCATTTGCAAGTGCTGGAACGCAACGTTAGCAAGCTGGAGGCGGAGAACGCACGGCTTAGAGACGACGCGAAGCAGATGAAACGGGAATACGACTCCCTGGCGAAAGACCTTGGCGAACTCGATGAACTCCGAATCAACAACAAGCAACTGGTCCGTTGTGTTGAGTCACTGGAGAACAGTCGCAAGCAGCATGAACTCGAAGCAGAACAATATCGCGACCAGGCCGATCAGTCGGAACAGTTATCCGACACTCTGCGTCTGAAGCTGGAAGACCTCGAGAATAATTTCGCCGCCATGGAAGAACAGCAAAACCAGGCCATCAAGCGCGTTCGAAAGTCAGCAAACGATGCAACGTCAGACCCTGACGCCCCCTCACCGCTGATCCGACAATCGGTCTAGAGCCAGCTCAAGGCTCTGCCGATTATCTCGGTTGCCCCCGACTGCGCACACTCACCATGGGCAATGAGCAATTTTTCGGGCTGCCAGCCAAGCACTTTCTCGCGGGCAAGCCGCGCTTTGGCACGCCGAAAAAAACTGGCACGCCATTCTCGGGGTGTGCTGCCGTGTTCGCCGACGAGGCTGTCAAGTCTCATTAACATGCCCTTCCAGCCCGTCATCGTCGCCTCGGGATGACGCTGGATGAGGTCACAAATGATCGCAGTGCGCGAAGCACGGTGAAAAAATACGACCTCTTCCATGAACAGAGAACCACGAAAAATCACCTGGTCGATATCGTCGGCCCAGGCCGGATCCGGCGCATCGCCGAGTTCCGCGTCGAAACTGAGCTCAGGCTTCCTCTCAGCAAGGCCGGGGGGCGCATACATGCGCGCTTCTGGCCAGTGCTCTCGCCACTCGCTCAGGAAGATATGGTGAATCTTGTTCGGCGAAACAATATGACGCACAGGTCCAATCGCATTTACAGCTTTGACGAGCGCGTCGGTGAGCGCCACCGGCGACCAGACCCAGGCACTACCGTCGGAGAGCCGCGCCACGGCCATGCGCGTCGGATACGGAAATCCATAGAATGAAACGGTTGGCCCATCGGCCACCCACAAAGACGGCCCGAACTCCTCGAACATACCGATAAGTCCTCACTTCTTGATCCAGTTCACATTATGTTACCTGAATCGGCTGTACGCTTCGGCCCTGTTGGAGTAGTGGAGCAAGAGCGAATGAGCAACAATTCAGAGGACAGATCCGAGGATACCGTGCGCCTTCTCAGGCCACCGCCCCGGGTTTTCACCGATTCCTGTGGTAACAGCGTCTGGATGGGCGATATCGAGGTCATGGACCTCGAGTTGGTGCCGGCGGCGAATACCGACCCGTACAATAGCGCCGACCGCCACAAATAAAACCCCGAAAATCGACTAAGCGACGGCGGGCTCCGGCTCGGCCTCCATTTTTTCGATCGTAAAACCCGTGAAACCGTAGATGATCGAGACGATTGGGTTAACCAGGTTGAAGAATACGAATGGCAGGTAGGCCAGCGTAGCGACGCCGAGGGTCGCTGCCATGTAGGCGCCGCAGGTATTCCAGGGAACAAGCGGCGAAGTCAGCGTGCCAGAATCCTCGATGACCCTGGACAGGTTCTTCGGCTTGAGTCCGCGGCGCTGGAACTCGGCCCTGTACATCTTGCCGGGCAGGACGATTGCGATGTACTGATCCGCCGCAACAATGTTGATCCCGATGCAGGACAGCACGACGGTCATTATCAATGAACCGGTGGACTTGGCCGCAGCCAGGGCCGCCTGGATGAGCCGTAGTAACATACCGCTGTGCTCAAGCACCGCACCGAACGCCATGGCAGACAGGATCAGCCAGATCGTCACAAGCATGCTACTCATGCCACCGCGCGACAGGAGGTCGTCAACTTCCGGCGTTCCGGTGGAGGCCGCGTAGCCATTGGCAAGTGCCAGCCACACGCCCTTGGTCATCGCGAGCGCGGGCGTCAATTCCGGCGAATCGGCGAAAACCAGCAGACTCTCGCTCTGCAACACCATCGCCATGAATCCACCGAACAATGCGCCGAACAGGATTGTGGGTAAAGGCGGCACCTTTTTGTACGCCATGAAGAACACGACAACCAGTGGGATCAGCGCGAGTGGCGTGATATTGAATGATTCGTCCAGCGTCACTCTCAGGGACTCCAGCGCCTCGCCGCCCGTCTGGACCTCAACGCCGAGCCCGAGCACCGTAAACAGGATCAACGCTATCGCAAATGAGGGCCCGGTAGTCCAGGCCATGTGGCGGATATGCGTAAAGAGATCCGTTCCGGCGACGGCCGGAGCCAGGTTGGTGGTATCCGACAGCGGCGACATCTTGTCGCCAAAATAGGCACCGGAAATGATCGCACCGGCCGCGATAGCCGGCGACAGGCCAAGCCCCAGCGCTACGCCGATCAGTGCCACACCCAGGGTGCCGGCGACGGTCCAGGAGCTACCCGTGGATAACGCCGCGATCGCCGAGATGATGCAGGCGGCTACGTAGAACCATTGCGGACTGAGTATTTCCAGACCGTAGTAGATGAGTGCGGGCACCGTGCCGGCGAGAAGCCAGGTCCCGATCAGCCCGCCGACCGACAGCAGGATCAGCACTGCGCCCATCGATGTGCTAATACCGTCGATAATGGCTTTCAGGATGTCGTCCCAGGCATGCCCTTTCCGGATTGCGACAATAGCCGCAATCGCGGCCCCGAGCGTCAGGACGATCTGGTTGGGACCCGACGAAGAATCCGAGCCGAACAGTTTGACCGACATGAACAGCATCAGGATCAGCGAAATGACCGGGATCAACGCATCGATGAGTGTCGGGTTCTTCGGCTGATCCATGCGCGGGCGTGCCCTCTTCTTGTTCTCTTAGCCACCGAACGATGAGATAGCTGTTGGTGACGATATTTTCGGACGGGACAGACAATACCGAGAAAGCGGCTGCAACTCCACCAAAGCTCAAGCGGCAAGCAGTTGGGCAACCGTGTGCCGGGCGATCATCAACTCCTCATCGGTGGGGATCACCCAGGCGGATACGTCGCTGTCGCCAGTGGTGATGCGCGGACCAGACTCTTCATTCGCCTCAATATTGAGCCGGACACCCAGCCAGGCACAGGCCTCGCAGATCCGCCGGCGTATCTCGGCGTCGTTCTCCCCTATGCCCGCAGTGAACACCAGGCCATCGAGCCCACCGAGGACGGCAGTGAGCGAACCGATCTCCCTGGCAGCACGGTAAACGAAGTAATCCACGGCCAGGCGAGCAGCCGGCTCGTCGCTGCTGACGAGCGCGCGCATATCGTTGCTGATGCCCGAAATGCCGAGCAGCCCCGACTTGCGATAGAGAACGTCTTCGACCTCTCGCGTGCTCATACCCAGCTCCTGGAACAGGTACAGCACCACGCCCGGATCCATCCCACCCGGCCTGCTGCCCATGCACAGCCCGTCGAGCGCCGTGAATCCCAGCGAACTGTCGACGCTCCTGCCGCCGTCCAGGGCGCAGATGCTGGCGCCGCTGCCCAGGTGCGCCACGAGTACGCGTCCCGCCGCGATCTCTGGCGCGACTTGCGGCAGTACCGAGGCAATGTACTCGTAGGAAAGACCGTGGAAGCCATAACGCTGCAGACCCCTGGCTCGCAGATCTTCGGGCAGCGGTATCAAATCGGCCACCGCGCTATGGCCGCGATGAAACGCAGTATCGAAACAGGCCACCTGCGGCAGGCCCGGCAAGCGCCCGAACACGGCCTCTATCGCCGCGAGGTTGAACGGCTGGTGCAATGGCGCCAGCGGCGACAGGGCCTTGAGTTCCTGCACGATTTCGGCGGTAACGAGCGCAGGACGGGCGAACTGCTGGCCGCCGTGCACGACGCGATGCCCAACTGCGACAAGCGATTCGCGATCGAAGTTCGAGGAAAGCCACTCGGCCAGTTGGTCGAGCGCGCTGGCACCGTCGTGGACGTCCGCGCTTAAGTCCTGGTCGACCAGTGGCTCGCCAGTCTTATCTTTGGCAGAAAGGCGCGGCCGGGTGCCGATGCCTTCGACCTGCCCTTTCGCCACCAGCACGAGGGAAGCTTCCTCGGCTCGCCGATACATACCGAACTTCAGACTCGAAGAACCGGCGTTAAGAACCAATACGTGTTCTGTCATTCAGACTGACCCGGCGGTTGCCTCGCGACGCGCATGCGCCGCCCGCATGGCGACCCCGCAGCTGGCGATGCGCGCACGGACGCTGTCCGCGCGGCTGGTCAGGATCACCGGCACCGTCGCTCCGAGCACAAGCCCGGCACTGTCGGCATTGGCGAGGAAACTCAATTGCTTCGCGAGGATATTCCCAGCCTCAAGGTCCGGCGCCAGCAGGATATCCGGGTCACCCGCCACCTCTGACTGGATGCCCTTGGTCAGCGCGGCCTCCTTGCTGATGGCGTTGTCGAAGGCCAGTGGTCCATCCAGTATGGCGCCTGTAATCTGGCCTCGCTCCGCCATCTTGCACAATGCCGCCGCGTCGATGGTCGCTGGCATTCTCGAGGTCACGGACTCGACCGCGGCCAGGATGGCGACCTTGGGGCACTCCGGGCCGATCAGATTGGCCAGGTCGATGGCGTTCTGGCAGATGTCGACCTTGTCCTCCAGCGTCGGCGCAATGTTGATGGCGGCATCCGTGACGATCAGGACTTTGTGATAGGTCGGCACGTCCATTATGAAGACGTGACTGATGCGGCGCGCCGTGCGCAGTCCGGCTTCACGCGAAACCACGGCCGCCATTAGTTCGTCGGTGTGCAGGCTCCCCTTCATCAGGAGTTCAGCCCGGCCCGTGCGTACCAGTTTCACTGCCTGTGCCGCGGACTCGTGACTGTGGTGCGTATCGACGATTTCGACGTCTCCAAGCTCCACCTTCGCTTGACCAGCGGCTTCCCTGATTCTTTCCTTCGGCCCGACCAGGATGGGCCGGATCAGTCCTTCGGCGGCGGCTTCCATGGCCCCGGCCAGGGCGGACGCCCCGCACGGGTGCGCCACCGCCGTCGGAACGGGTTCCAGGTCCTTACATCGTTCAAGCAGTTGCTCGTATTTGCCCGTACCTCGAATATTCATAGGCGTCTCCATACGGCCTTCCGGCCATTATCCCTTCAGTAGCCCCCGCATCTCCGCCGCATACTGGTCGGAGTTGAACCCAAGGACGAGATGCAAGGTTTGGCCGAGTCGCATCACGCCGGCCACGCCGTGCGCAGTCAGCATCGACTCGTCGACAACATCTACGTCCGCTAATTCGACGCGCACGCGTGTTTCCGCGGCCGCGTCGACGCGCCGGATGTTCGTCGTCCCGCCGAGGCCTGCGATGAACGCCGCGGCTTTCTCGGCGGCATCAGGGTCTCGAAGTTTGGGGACGATGGCCGTCGACGTCGGAGCCTTCACCGGCGAGGGCGCTGCCACCTCGTCGGCCTCCGGGCCAGCCGTCGCCAGGTACTCCTCCATGTCCGTCTTCAAACCTTCCGCTCTCGGCCCGAAAATGGCCTGCATGTTGTTGCCGACAACGACCACGCCGGCAGCACCCAGCGCTTTCAGTTTGCCCTGGTCGGCCTTGCTGATGTCATTGAGCTCGACACGGAGTCGCGTGATGCACGCATCGAGTTCCCTGATATTGCTTTTGCCCCCGAACGCGAGGACAAGCTCGAGGTCAAACTTGCCCGCCGACGCGGCACCCGCTTCGGCTTCCGCCTCCTCTTCTTCCCGTCCCGGCGTCTTCAGGTCAAACTTTCGGATCAACACGGTGAAGATCGCGTAGTACATCAGCGCCCAGAGGGGACCGATCACGAGCAACCAGAGAGCATTACTGGATCTCGGGAAGAGCACGAGGTAATCGATGAGGCCGTGCGAAAACGTCGTGCCGTGCTTGATTTCGAGAACGATACACGTGACGTACGCCGCGGATGCCAGAATCGCGTGAACGATATAGAGAAGCGGGGCCACGAACAGGAACGCGAACTCGATCGGTTCCGTTATCCCCGTCAGGAACGAGGTTAACGCGCCGGAGAGCATGATACCTCCGACGAGCGTGCGCCGTTCCGGCCTGGCATTTTGCCATATCGCGATTGCGGCCGCGGGCAGTCCCCACATCTTGAACAGGTATCCACCCGCCATGTTCCCCCCGGTCGGATCTCCAGCGAGAAATCGCTGGATCTCGCCTCGCACGACCTGGCCGGCGTCGTTCGTAAACTGGCCGACTTCGAAGAAGAAAGGCACGTTCCAGATATGGTGTAGCCCGAATGGCAGCAGAGCCCTCTCCACAACACCATAGAGTCCGAAAGCCATCGTCGGGTTGCTGTTCGCCGCCCAGTTGGAGAATACCCCGATGGCGGCGCCGATCGGTGGCCAGACGAAGCTCAGTACAGCGCCGACAAAAATGGCGGCGAAGGAGGTGATGATCGGCACCGATCGTTTACCGGCAAAGAAGCCGAGATAGTCTGGCAGCTCGATGCGGTAATAGCGGTTGAAGACATGGGCAGCGACGCCGCCGATCACGATGCCACCGAACACGCCGGTGTCGATGGACTGCATTCCCATGATGGTCTTGGTCTCGATGCCTCGCATGTCCGCGATGATTCCCATCGTTGCCAGCATCACCGCGAAACCGACCACAGCCGCGAGAGCCGAGACGCCGTCGTTGCGGGCAAACCCGAGAGCAACGCCGACAGCAAAGATGAGCGCCAGGTTGGCAAATACCGCATCACCTGCGCTCTTCATCAGCAGGGACAGGTCACTCGGGATCACCGGCAGCTCCGCTGCTCCGACCCCGAGCAGGATTCCGGCTGCGGGCAGCACGGCGACAGGCGTCATCAGCGACTTGCCGATGCGCTGCAGGACGCCAAAGGCCTTTTTAAAAATTTCCATGCTCTACCCCCTCAGGATGCGGCAGCGTCATCGATATCATCGTACGGCGACGGGCTCATCGCACGAACGTCGGCCGCCGTGTCAGCCGCCAACACGCGTTCTGCGAGGCCCTTGCAGTCGGTGGCCGACCGTGACCGGATCAGCGCCTTGACGGTCGGGATAGCCGGCAGGCTGACACTGAGCTCGTGGACCCCGATGCCCATTAGAATTGGCACCGCCACGAGGTCGCTGGCCAGCCCGCCGCAGACTGCGGCTTCCTTGTCGTTCGCATCGGCAGCGGCAACGGTGCGGGCGATCAGCGCGAGCACGGCCGGATTGAGCCCGTCCATCTGCGCCGCCAGTTTGGGATGGCCACGGTCCATCGCCAACGTGTACTGCGTAAGGTCATTCGTTCCGATCGAGAAGAAGTCGACCTCCCTCGCAAACGCCTCTGCCTGTAATGCCGCCGAGGGGATCTCGACCATGATGCCGGCCGGAATTGACTCGATACCCAGGTCCTGCGCCTCTTCGTCGAGCACCGCCCTGGCATCGCGCCACTCGTCCAATGTGGCGATCATAGGGAACATCACGCGCACTTTGCCGCGCGTCGACGCGCGCAGGATCGCGCGCAGCTGTGTGCGCAGGATTTCGGGACGATCGAGCGCAAAGCGGATTCCGCGCTCGCCCAGGAACGGATTGTCTTCTTCTGGCAGGGGCAGGTAGGCCAGCGGCTTGTCGCCACCGACGTCGAGCGTGCGAATGACGAGTGTGCGGTCCGCGCCCAGTGCATCCACGATCGCAGCATAGGCCTCGGCCTGCTCGTCCTCGGATGGCGCAGCCACGCGATCCATGAAAAGGAATTCAGACCGCAGAAGGCCGACGCCCTCGCCGCCCAGCTCGGCGATCTGCTTTGCATCCGCCAAACCGCCAATGTTGGCGAAGACCTTGAAGTTCGTTCCGTCAGTCGTCGTGGCCGGCTCGTGCGCGGCTGCGAGTTCGGCCTTGCGCCGGACCTCTGCCTCGTCCTGCCGACGCCGGATGCGCACGAGGAGTTCGGGTGCCGGATTCTTTCGCAAAGTACCTTTGCCGCCGTCGAGCACGACCTCGCAGCCATCGGGCAGTTCGAGGACGGCGGGGTCGATACCGGCGACAGCGGGAATCCCCAGCGAGCGGGCCAGGATCGCGACGTGCGAGGTGGCGCCACCCAGCGTCGTGCAAAAACCGCGCACCATGTCGCGATCGAGCGTAGCGGTGTCCGACGGGGTCAGGTCGTTCGCGACGAGGATACAGGGCTCCGAATACTGGCGCGGACCGATCTCGATCCCCAACAGGACCTGCAGCACGCGCCTGCCCGCATCGCGCAAATCATTGGCACGCTGCGCCAGCAGCTCGTTCTTCATGCCCTCCAGGTCACTGGCCGTGTTCTCGTAGGCCTGCTGCCAGGCGAACGCGGCGGAGCGCCCCTTCGCGATGGCCGAATTGGCAACGTTGACCAGCTCAGGATCCTCGAGCAGCTCCTGGTGGGCCGCGAAGATGGCGGCCTTGCCGGCGTCGGCCTCGGCAAGTAGCCGGGCGTGGATGGCCTCGATCTGCCCCTTCGCGCCCTCGACGGCATCGGTGAGCGCCACGCGCTCGGAGTCTGGGTCGTCCGCATCGCGTACAACCTCGATCGCCTCCTCCCGCACCTGCATGACCTTGCCGACAGCCAGGCCCGGCGAGGCCGATACGCCCAGCAGCAGATCGGGGTCATCCGACACCCGCCGGCGCGCCGGTGCCGAACGCTCGGACAGTTCGACCGTGGCGGGAGCCGGAGCGGGTACATGCCCGGTATCACCCAGACCGGTAGACAAGTGCGGCGCGATCGCATCGATCGCCTCCTGCGCATCCGGCCCGGTCGCGATCAGGACGACCTTGTCCTGCTGCGCGATATTCATCTTCATGATTCCGGTCACGCTCTTTGCATTCCCGATCAGCTCGTCGCGCTGGATCTGGATCTGAGAGGCGTACCGCTTCGCTAGGTTTGCGAGAACGGCCGAGGGCCGCGCGTGCAGACCCTCGGGATTGGGAATGAGGATGGCGTCCGACGTGGCCGTCTGCCCTTCGGCAGCCTCGGCGCTCGGCGCACGGGCCCGCGGGACGACCTGAAGTACCACGTCGCTGCCGACCAATACCGATCCGGTCGCGGGCTCCAGGCGTACAACATTCTCCATGTCAGTAATGACAACCTGCGTCAGCAGGCTCTTGGCGTGGGTGGCGACATAGTCCGCGTCGAACGCGATCATCTCACTGCCGGCCGTCACCGTATCGCCCGGCTTCACTTTGACCGTGAATCCCTCGCCCTTGAGGTTTACGGTGTCCACGCCGACGTGCAGCATGACCTCGAGCCCACCGGGCAGCTTCATTGTTACGGCGTGACCGGCGGGGTGAACGTGCGTGATCTCCCCGTCGCAGGGGGCAACCAGGGATTCGCTGAGTGGATCAATCGAGATGCCGTCGCCCACGAGCTTTTCTGCAAACACGGGATCGGGAACCTTCTCGATCGGGACGAGCACACCCGTCATTGGCGCCTTTAGCACAACGGTGCCCGCAGAATCATCAGTGTCCATCATTCCTCCTCTCGTGATGGTTGTCGCCCCTCGCCTACCACCAGGTTTCGACCTGGATGCCCGCAGCGAAGCCGTCGGTATCGTCGTCGAAGGACGGGGCGCCGACGGACCCTCTGAATTCGTCATCCCACCAGGCGTAGGTGATGTAGCCGCGGATCGAGGGTCGGCTGTAGGCGAGTGGCTTGGGCGTAATCTGCGGTGCCAGTGTCAGTTTGAACACCGATCCGCTCAGACCGTCGTCCTGATCGGTGTGATCGTAACCCGCTTCCAGGGCGAGGGACACATGATCCGTGAAATGATAGGCGGGCCGGACGCCGGCGGAGAACCACCGGACCCGGTCGAGTTGAGGTGTGCCAAAGTCGTTCTCCTCGTAGAGCATGAGGGAGAGCATCGACCAGCGGCTGTTGCCGTTCAGAGCAAGCTGGTTAAGCACGCGCCAGGTACGCAGTTCGTCGACGTCGACCTGGGTCAGGTCGGACCGATCCAATCCGGCGGGCGCGAATAACTGGGATCGGAAGTTGTAGGCCGCGCCATCGCCGTACTGGACGGCGAAGCGGTTGTGAAGATGCTCGGTGGGATCGCTGTCGTGGATCAGGCTGGCGGCGAAACCGTCGCTATCACCGAGGACAATTTCCCGGCCTTCCTCGTCGATGAAGGTATCGCCCTCGAAGCTGGAAAAGGTCCCGAACAGGGAGAGCGTACCGCCGGGCACGGCGATGTCGTACAAACCGATATCGAGGTTATCCTTGGAAAACCGCCCTTCCGGCTCAGCAAAGGCCACACCGTTGGCGTCGAGTTCATCGATCGACCCTCCGAGCCAGGCCACGGAGAGCTTGGCCCAGTCGTCGCCGAGCGTCATGTCCTCGATCCCGCCGCCGTACCCGCTCATGTCGCGATAGTAGAAATCATTCATATGAACGTCATAGCGCGAGTAGAACCGCTCCCCGGCCCAGAACACCATGCCCGGATCGGAGGGGACAATGCCCCCGACCTTGGCATAGGCCTCACGCAGGGAGGTCGTGGTGTCAAAGGTATTGTTGTTGGCGAGCGGGGTGAAATAGGCGAGCCGGATCGCGGTTTCAAACGATGTGTCGTTGCCCGCGATCTGGTCGGGTGGGGTCCGGTTCATGAAACCGGCTTCCATGTAGGTTTCCGCCTCGTTGCCCAGACGGTATTTCGCGCCGCTGTTTGGCGCCTG
>CAMYOJ010000020.1:6412-64081 GCA_947259985.1 uncultured Woeseiaceae bacterium | reverse complement strand
GGTCATCGCACTGAAGGTAGGTCGCCATGCGGCTGGTGCCGAGGCCTCGATGTCGCACACGGGAGCTCTCGTCGGCAGCGACGAGACCTTCTCCGCCGCACTGTCGCGATCCGGCGTCCTGCGAGTCGAGACGATCGGGCAGTTGTTCGCCGCCGCCAAGGCGCTGTCTTCGGTGCACTACCGCGGGGCGTCCGAGCGGCTCGTCATTGTCACCAACGGTGGTGGGCCGGGTGCGATCGCGGCTGACAGGGCAACGGATCAGGGCATAGAACTCAGCGCGCTGAGCGCAGAAACCATGGCGAAGCTGAACGAGGTGCTGCCATCCGTCTGGTCGCATGGGAATCCTGTCGACATCATCGGTGACGCGCCACCCGAGCGCTATCAGCAGGCGATCGACATCTGCCTCGAAGATCCGGACGTTGACGGCGTCATCGTGATACTGACGCCGCAGGCAATGACGGCACCGACCGAGGTGGCGAAGGCTGTTATCGAGTCGGCGAAAAAGAGCAAGAAACCGATCATGACGAGCTGGATGGGAGGCGGGCAGGTCCAGAAAGGGCGCCAGCTGTTCCTGGAAGCTCACGTCCCGAACTTTGGCACGCTCGAGAACGCCGTGGACGCGTTCTCCTACCTGGCGCGTTACAACCGCAATCAGCGACTCTTGCTGCAGACGCCGGCGAGGCTGACCCGGGGTCAGCAGGCGCCGGATACCGACGGCGCGCGACTGATCATTGAGGCCGTGCTCAACGAATCCCGGAACATACTCACGGAGCCGGAGTCGCTTGCCGTGCTCACGGCTTTCGGCATACCGACAGTTCGCAATACCGTCGTCCGTACGGCCAACGAAGCGCTGGTGGCGGCTGAGTCCATTGGCTACCCGATCGCCATGAAAGTGCTGTCCTCCGACATTTCGCACAAGTCGGATGCAGGCGGCGTACGGCTCAATATCGCATCGGCCCAGGAAGTTCGGGGCGCCTACAAGCAGCTCCTCGACCAGGTCGCGCTGAAAGTCCCTGATGCCGAGATCGAAGGCGTCACTGTCGAGAAGATGTATCGCAGCTCCAACGGCAGGGAGCTCATGATTGGTATCATCCGCGACCCGGTTTTCGGTCCCGTGATCAGTTTTGGCAGCGGCGGCACGGCCGTCGAGGTCATGGGAGATTCGGCCATATCGTTGCCGCCCCTGAACAACCGGCTGACACGGGATCTCATCAATCGCACCAAGGTGTCAAAACTTCTCGGCCAGTTCCGCAACATGCCGGCGGTCGACCTGGACAAGCTCATCGACGTCCTGCTGGCAGTGTCGAGCATGGCTTGCGAGCTGCCATGGATCAAGGAGATGGACATCAATCCGCTGATCGTCGATGAGAATGGCGCCGTCGCAGTAGACGCTCGCATCGTCGTCGGCTATCCGAAACCGTCGACAGATCCGTACAATCACCTGGCGATACACCCGTACCCGGCACATCTCGCCAGGACCGTGCAGCTCAACGACGGTACCGACATCGTCATCAGGCCGATCCGGCCCGAGGACGCGGAGATCGAGGACCGGTTTATTCGCGAGCTTTCACCCGAGGCCAGGTACTTCCGCTTCATGAACTCGATCCAGGAGCTAAGCCAGGAAATGCTCGTGCGCTTCACGCAGATCGATTACCACGACGAGATGGCACTGATCGCCGTCACACAGACCAAGGACGGAGAAGATCAAATTGGCGTCGTGCGCTATACAACTAACGTCGACAAGACGAGTTGCGAGTTCGCACTCGTCGTATCGGATAAGTGGCAAGGCCGCGGCATCGGGCATCACCTGATGCGCAACCTCATGGACGTGGCTCGCGATCGTGACCTCGAGGTCATGGAAGGGCAGGTTCTGAGCAAGAACAGCAAAATGCTCGATCTCATGACATCGCTGAACTTCTCAATCAGCAACGATCCTGACGACACGTCCATCAAGCAGGTGGAACGGCGCCTGTAAGATTAAGGGACAGTGAAAAGGGGACAAAATTTAAGGGACAGTTTACTAAATTCCAATTTAGTAAACTGTCCCTTAAATTGTCCCCAAAAAAAAGGGCGGCCATCGGCCGCCCTTTGATTCTTGGGGACAGTGACCCTAAATCGTCCCGAATTAAGGTCACTGTCCCCTTTCTTCTTAGAACTCGTACTTGACGCCGAAGCGGATCTCGTAGCGAGATGCATCACCGATGCGTGGTTCCGCGGTGCCGCGTTCTATCGCGCCCGGGAAATTGTGCTCCTCGAGGATTCCCCAGTCGTCGTTCAACAGGTTCGTCAGGTTGTCGATGACGAGGAACGCCGACGCCAGGTGCTCATCCCTGAAGCCCGGGAAGTCCACGTTGATATGCATATCGATTTTCGACCAGGAGGAACCTTCCTCACCGTTGCGATCGTCACCCGCAGCCAGGACCCTGGGCTCGAAGTCCAGGAACGGTGTGAAGCCGTACGGGTCGATGGTCCCGTCGTACGCGTAGCTGAACGGACGGCCTGTGTTGTATGAGCCGTACAGTGACACGGTCGCGAAGATCCTGTCGGCAAAGGTCTTGCGCCAGTTTGCCGTTGCCGTAATGCGGTCCTCGATGCTGTAGTTCGACGTCGAACGCACGTCCTCCTGTGGATCGAAGAATGCGCGATTCGTGTAGTTCGAGAATGCGACCGAACTCGTCATCGGCTGGACGTCCTCGGCATCGTTCCAGGAGTAGCCGACCGTGTAGTCGAAGCTCTCACCAATGCTCTTCGCGAGGGTGATCGAGAAGGTCTTCGAACGATTGCCCTCGCCGCTGTTCGTCAGCACAAAGCTCGGTTCACGGTTGCTGTCGTATTCGGGATACGTTCCGGAGGCGTTGGTAACAGTGCCAACCTGATCGACGTCGCCGTGCAGGACTATGGCCGAGTCCCTGCCTTTCGTGTAGAGGAAATCGGCGTTGACGACGTAGTCACCCGGGAACACGTGGGTGGCGCCCAATGCGAACTTCCATTCCGACGGCAGATCAAAGTCGGGATCGAGGTAGTTGATCTCGAAGTTGTCGCCGGTGCCTGCCGCTACGGCATCATACAGTTCGCCAGGAATGCAGTATCCGGGTCCCGTCGGTACACCGGATTCGCAGGCTTCCCAGACGATGTCGGCATCGAACAGTGAGCGTGAGCCGTCGGTGTAACCGAAGGAGCGACCGCGCTGACCGAACTGCAGCACGTTGTTGGCCGAGTAGTTGTTCGACAACCAGACGTTCGGGTCACCACCGGAGTACAGGCCAACACCGCCGCGGAGCGACGTGTCATCGGTCCAGTCGAACGTGAATCCGAACCTTGGCTGAAGCAGGCCTTCGCCATCGATGTTCTGCGCGTTAGAGAATCCGTATTCTGCGGTGAAGGACGTGTTTTCTGCAGGGTAGTCGTCAGACGTATACCAGTCGTAGCGCAGGCCCGCAACGAGCGTCAGGCGGTCGCTGACGTCGATCTCGTCCTGGAAGTACACAGTATTGAGTTCATACCCCCAGTCCGCGGCCGCGTCGACCGGATTGTTCGACGGCGCGTTGTTGTAGTAAATGGCATCAGCAAATCCCTGCTCGAAATTATCGATGCCGTCGAAACGGATTTCGGTTTCCGTGTGCTGAACGAACAGGTTGTAGATATCGAGTTCGTCGCGCTCGATGCCGAAGGTCAGGTTGTGGCCATCCAGGTAGTACTTACCCTTGAGGGCGAAGCTGGTGAGGTCGTAGTCGAGCTTGTTGGACTGGCGGCTGTCGTCGCCACCGATGTAGACGTCGACGTCGGGTGTTTCGACACGGATCTCGCCGAAGTCATTGCCGCCGACCGAGATCTGGCGATTGTCGAGCTCAACGTAGCCGACGCGAATTTCGGTCGAGAAGTTGTCGGTCCAGTCCGAGAACAGCGTGCCGACGTAGGAGTTCAACTCGGCGCCGCGTTCGTAGATGTGATTCTGCAGCTCGAATTCATTCAGATCGCTATCGGACTCCGAGAAATTCTCCCCATCGTTGTAGTTATAGGTGAAAGCCGCGCGTTGCTGATCGTTGATATTCCAGTCGAGCTTGACCAGCAGCTTGTCGTCTTCATGATCGAGGCTCTGCGGTACCGGGCCCGGATCGTACTGATAGAGCGTCTGGGCGATATTCACGATCCTGTCCAGATCTGCCTGGGAAAGGTCGACCTCGTTAACGGCACCGGAACCGGTCGCGCCGCGGTCGAACAGGTTGGCGCCTTCGAGGTGTTCGTAGGCCAGGAAGAAGAACAGCTTGTCCTGGATGATCGGTCCGCCGAACGTAAAGCCGTAGCGCTGCTCGTCGTAGTCACCCGTGTTGATGTCGTCTCCTTCGAGGCTATCTGCACGGAAGTCGTTATCGGTATAGTCGTAGAACGCCGAACCCGAGAAACTGTTGCCGCCGGACTTCGTCACGGCGTTGATGTTACAGGCCGAAAAACCACCGTACTCGACGTCGAACGGAGCGAGCTCGATGGATACCTGGTTGATCGCGTCGTAGGAGAAGGGCATGCGCTCGGTCGGGTAGCCGCTGCGGTTCAGGCCGAAAAGGTCGTTCAGGCGAACGCCGTCGACGGTCAGGCTATTGAACCTGGGGTTCTTGCCGCCGCATTGCACTTCGGTGAAGTTACCGTTCGACTCGTCGACATAAATACGTGGATCGGCGCGGATCACATCGTGAATGTTGCGGTTAATGGCCGGCGCGTCCTGCAGAGCTTCGAGGCCGAAAGATGCGCTCGGGCCTAGTGCGACCTGCGTCGTGACCTCGGCTGATGCCGTGACGACGATTTCCTCGATTTCGCCGGCTGCCTGCAGTCCCACAGCGATGCTCGCAGTCTGCCCGAGGTTGACGGCGACGCCGTCAATGCGGCCGGTCTTGTAGCCTTCGCCCGACACCGTGACGGTGTAATTGTCGTCGATCGGCAGGTTTCGCACCGTAAACTGGCCGGCCGCGTTGCTCGTCGTGCTTCGGGTCAGGCCGATTGCCTGGTTACGCACGGTAACCGACGCACTGGGCACAGGACGTCCGGCCTCATCGGTCACGGTGCCGCGGATAGTCTCACTCGTCGCCTGTGCGTTTCCTGCAACAGGAATCGCGAGCAGCATCGTCGCGGTCAGGGCCGCGACGAGTGCCTGCCGCAACGTGGACAGGGTCGATCCGAAAAATCGAGTTTTGTAGTTCATTTTGAATCCCCGCATTGGAAAGGTGCGAAAGCCTAAGCCACGAATATGACAAAAAGATTTCGCTCGACTGTTATTTGTCCGGCAAGGCTTCATCGTGCAGCGCATGCCGGGCAATATTCTCGCATTGCTGATGCTAATCTAGCGCAGGGAAAATGCTTGTGCAATAAGGGTTTGGGCGTACTATTGGTCGAAAAATTGAGGAACGAAACTCATGTCGCGCAATCGCCCAAGAAAGAGAGTTACGATTGGGTTACAAGCTATTGTTTTTGTGCGAATTCGATTGTGGCGACGATGGGCCAGTGGTCCGAAACGCCTTTTCTCCCGGCCCAGCTGAAGCGTTCGGGCGTCCGGTTCGGCGCGACCTGGGCCGGGTTGCCGTTTGCGATTCGTACCGAATCAGCGCGGATTCGCGCTGTTGTATTTCCGCCACGCGCCTCGCGGAACAGGATCGTGTCGAGAAACGACCAGCTGTCGTCGCGCGCGTAATACTGGGTGCCTTTGCAGGCCTTGCAGCCGATGTCGTGGGCAACTGTCCAGTACGGCCGTGCCCAGGTGTCGAGCATATGCATTTCCTGGTCCTCACGGCTCGTCGTATTGAAATCGCCGGCGGCGAACGCGTGGTGGTCTTCGGGCAACGCCTGCAGCAGGTGGGTCAGGTGATCGTAGGCCGCGACGCGCATCTCCGTCGGGTGGAACGGCGCAGGGAAGTGCACGCTGAAGCCCGTCAGTACGGAGCCATCGGGTAGCTCGAAATCGGCCTGCAATATGCCGCGCGTGTCGGCTGCCCGGTCCGTGTAATCGTCCAGCGTCAGCGGATGCAGGACGGCGGGGCGCAGCAGCGGCAGGCGCGAGAGAAACGCGACATCGATGCCGCGGGCATCGTTGCCCTCTATGAGGATTGCAGGCAGGTAAGCGGACGTCGCGAGATGCTCTGTTCGCAGGCGCTCGAGTACGCCCAGGTTCTCGACTTCCTGCAGCGCAATAATGTCGGGGCCGAGTCCATCATTGACCTGCCGAATCGTGGTTGCCAGCGCGCGTAACTTGAACTCGATGGCCGCATCGCTCCAGTCGAGCGACCGGCATTCGGCGCGCCACCGGTCGACCTGGATTTCGTTGCAGGCGGCGACATGGGATTCGTTGCGCTTCGCCGCGATCGGCAGGTAAGCCTTGTCGTCTTTTCCCGGGTCGTCCGCGTTATCGAACAGGTTCTCGACGTTGAAGCTCATCACCGTGACGGACAGCGGCCCGGATTTCGTTTCGGGCTCGGTAATACCGGCACAGCCGGCCAGCAGGAATGCAGCGACCAGTGCGATGAGCGGCGCGCTATTCGTTCTCTTCAGCATTCGCCACATCCTCGTCGAAGTTAATCAGCAACAATCGCGAATGGCGATTCTCGCCCGTCACGATAACGCTGCGCTTGTCATTCGCGAACGCGATGGCCTCCGCGTTCCTGAAGTTGCCGATGCTCACGCGTCTCGGCTTCTGGTTCAAGGCATCAAACCAATCCTGGCCTGGCTGCCGGCTGTAGAAATAGACGGCCCGGTAGGTGAGTATCACGGCCGCGAGATTGTCGGCCGAGATGTCCATGCCGACGGGCTGCCAGTGCCAGTCCTTGGTCTTGGGGGCAAACTGGACGTCCTGGCGGGAGGGCCGCGGCAGGCTCGTGATCGTGCCGAGCCATGTCGCGGTGATGGTCTTGTCGTCTTCGGGTACCAGCGGTAATTCGTAAAGTACGGGCGGAATGTCACGTTTGGAAAGAACCAATGCACGCTGGTTTTCGATATCGACCGCGGCGGATTCCGCGTCGCGCGGACCGTCCGGGTACCTGAAGTCGATGCGCCAGCCTACCCGGGCCTTGCCGCTTTTCTCTACGTCAGGCTCCTCAACGACGTAGAGCGTACGTTTCTTATGCCTGGCGTCGTTATCGCCGATATCGGCGACGAGCAGATAGGGCGTGTCATTAAGCACGAACGAGGCGAGGTCCTCCCAGTCCTTGTTTTCGGATTTCTTGAGATCGAACTCGCCGAGTCGCCGGCCATTCGGAGCAATCGCGTGAACCCATTCCTTGGCGCCGTTGTCGTTGATGGTCCAGAGCACGTTTTCGGTCTTTTGCGATCGCGCGAGTCCGCTGGCTTCACGAATCTTCGGGTCCTCGAGTTTGCCGATGACGACCGGGACGAGACGGACTTCGGCGGGTAGCGTCTCGTTAGGGTCCGAGCAAGCGCACAGCAGCGTAGTCGACAAGCAAAAAAGCCCGGCTAAAAGCCGGGCTTTGTTTGCTGCTTGATGGAGACGATCAGTCGCCAAATGGGCGAATAAGTTCAATCGCCGAATTCATAGCTGGCTTCGAGGCCCCAGACACGCGGCTCGTTGACGAAGCCCGTGTTGTTACTGAAGTCGATGAAGCCGAGGACATTGTCCTCATCCGTGATGTTGCGACCGAAAGCTGCGATCTCCCATCCGGCAGCGTTATTGCGATAAGCGACGCGCAGGCCGCCTTCAAATTGGCTGTCGGTCTGGAATTCGATCGACTCGTAGAGCGGCATGTTGATCTCGCCGTACCACGCCCAGTCCGTGAAGAAATAGAGCTCGGCATCGTTGCCGACCGGCATGCCGTAACGCAGGCTCGCGTTATAGGTCGTCTCGGGTGCCCGCGGGAACGGGTTGCCGTCAATGAGCACTTCACCGGGGACAGCCGGGTTTTCAGGATCGAGTACCGTGCAAAGACGCTCGCCGTCGATCTGGCTGATCGCACCGCAGGGAGCACTGTAAAGATTGGGATCGTCGATCTCGGTGTCGTTGTAACTCGCGCCGAAACTGATCAGCAGGTTGTCGGTGATCAGCCAGTCGGCGTCGAGCTCGAAGCCCGTCGCCTTGCCCGTGTCGGCATTTATGACCGAGTTAATGTTGCCAGCGCCGCCGACAATCGAGAGCTGCATGTCGTCGACCTCGTAGTGGAACACGGCGAAGTTGACGCGCAAGCGATCGCCGAGGAGGTCTGCTTTGTAACCGGCCTCGATCGAATCGATTGTCTCGGAGTCGGCGACCGACGGCGATTGCTCGAACGCCACGTCGCGGCCCTGGATCGTCTGCGCACGGAAGCCCCTCGAAGCACGGCCGAACAGGCTGGATTCGTCGGTGAGTGCGTAGTTCAGTGCCACCTCCCAGCTGATCTCGTCGTCGTCGACGCTGATCGGAGGAGCGTTATCAAGTATCGGGCTCCCGAGATCGATCCAGAGCTGTGCGAACTGGTTGACCTGGAAGTCCTTCTGGTCGTCCGTGTAGCGGATGCCCGCCGTCAGTGTCAGTTCGTCCGTCAGCTCATAATTGCCCTGTCCGAAAATCGCCCAGGTTTCGTTCTCGTGCTTGACGACCGTGTCCTGGCTGCTCACGAAGCCGGCCGACGCAAAGTTCTCGGTGGTGAGCGTGAGATCCGAGTCGAAGTAGAAACCGCCGACCTGCCAGCTGAAACGGCCGTCGGTGTCGCTCGCAAGGCGGAATTCCTGCGTGAACTGGTCCGTGTCGGCGCCGTCCTGGGTCACGGACGGGACCAGGATTTCACCGGGCCACGTACGTGCGGGCAGGCAGGGGAACGGGCAAAGGACGTTGGTGTCAGCGGACGTAACGCCACTCGGCGGTGTCCTCGAGACCGAGAAATCCGCGACACCGCCATCGATGTCGCCGCGGCTGTAGCCGTCGGTCTCCTGGTAGGAGGTGATCGAATTCAGGCTGAAGCTGTCGAAATCCCAGGTCAGGTTCAGCGTGTAACCGTGCGAGTTGTACTCCTGAGGGTTGTCGTCACCGCCGTCGTAGTAGACCGTGTCACGATCGTAGTTCTGGTTCAGGCTGTCGCTGCCCTTCGTAAACACGTTGGCACGGAAGATCGACGAGGTGCCCTCGAGGCTGCGATGCTGGGTCGAGAACAGCGCGCTAAATTGATCGTTGGGCTCCCAAAGCAACTGGAGCCTGCCGGCTGCCTCGTCGTATTCGCCGAGCGATTCCTCTCCGGTCTCACCATTCGTGATCCAGTTGTCGCGTGTACGATAGAGGCCCGAGACGCGCGCCGATAGTTCACCGTCGATGAGGCTGCCGCCAACGGCGCCTTCGACGTTGACCGTGTCGTTCTCAGCCCACGAACCCTTCACGTAACCGGAAGTTTCGTCGCTGGGGCGGCGCGTGTTGAACTTGATGATGCCGGCCGTCGTGTTGCGACCGAACAGCGTGCCCTGCGGTCCGCGAATGACTTCCACGTTCTGCATGTCGAACAGCGGGAAGCTCTTCAACACCACGTTCTCCATGACGACCTCGTCCATGACGATCGACACGGGCTGCGAAGCCGCCAGGTCGAAATCGATGTTACCGAGGCCGCGCAGGTAGAAACGCGGCGCGGCACGACCATTGGACGATTCAGCATAAAGGCCCGGCACGCGGCCGGACAGTGCCAGAATGTCCTCGCTGCCCGAGAACAAGGCGTTGTACGCCTCGCCCTGCAAGGTCGCGACCGAGATCGGAACTTCCTGCAGCGATTCCTCGCGCTTGGTCGCCGTGACGACGATTTCCTCGAGGATGATGCCTTCGGACTGTTGGGCGCTGGCGGGGCCAGCCAGCAGGCTCGCTGCCGCCAGGCCAGCCAGAATGGTGGATGCATTCTTGAGTGTTGGATTATTGCCACACATCGGGTGTTCTCCTGCTTGTTAGTGCGCGCAGTATACCGCCGTTATTCAAGAGAGGTGTAGCATTCCTGCGAAAATCTCGGCGTGCACACACACAGGAAACAAAGATCGCTTCGACCCGTGTTCGTGATCTGCTGGGCGGCATGTTTCGGGATTGTGACGGTATCGCCCGGAGCCACGGCGAACGGCGCATCGTCACCGACGCGCATGAGTCCCTGTCCCGCCTTGATGATGTACCACTCGGATACCGACAGGGCGTGCAGTTCGGTCGTGACACCCGGCTCGACGCGCGTATGCGCGATCGAGACCTCGGGCTGGCTCTCGTCGTTCAGGAGTTCGGTGATGAAACATCGCTCGCTGGTCCAGAATTCATTGCCCGGTTTCGGTTTATCAGCCATCGGGGGACAATAGCGCGATTGATCGGCGGGAGCACTCCATGAACCAGACAATGACACGGGCCACGAGCGAACTTCTTGACCTCTCGGGCGAGACGGTGCTCGTGACCGGAGCGAGCGGCAATATCGGTGCCGCGATCGCGACACGACTGGCCGAGGCAGGAGCCTCTATCATTGCGCATTACAATAGCAACGAGCGGGCGGCGCGTGAGCTGATCGAACGTCTCGGGCAGGGTGAAACGGTGCAGGCCGATCTGGGCGACGAAGCCGCTGTCGATGCCATGTTCTCGTCTGATCAGCCGACCTTGCTCGTGCACAATGCCGCGGTGCAGCCCGCGGCGGCGCTCGGGGACATGAGTCTTGCCGATTGGCGCGACATGATGGCTGCGAACCTCGACAGCGCGTTCCTGCTCACGCAGCGGGCTGCGAAAGCGTGGATCGCGGCGGGCAGGGCGGGCGCCATCGTCAATATCGGTTCGATCGAAGGCATGGATCCGGCAGCCGGCCGTGGCCATTATGCGACCAGCAAAGCCGCATTACTGATGCTGACGCGCGCGGCGGCCCTCGAATTCGGCTCGTCCAACATCCGCGTCAACTGTGTGGCCCCCGGCCTGGTGGACCGCGAAGGCCTGGCGCGAGACTGGCCCGATGGCGTCGGCCGCTGGCACGATCGCGTGCCGCTCGGGCGCATTGGCTCTCCCATTGATGTTGCCGACGCGGTATTGTTTCTGCTCAGCCCCGCCGCACGCTGGATCAGCGGCGCCAACCTCGTCGTCGACGGCGGCATGTCGGCGCAAAGCAAATGGTGACCCGGCAAGCGGCTGCAACATAAAGAGAAGAATATGGCGACCAAGCACATGAACGCGGCACCCGGCGATTTCGCCGAAACGGTGCTGATGCCCGGAGATCCGCTGCGCGCGCAGTACATCGCCGACACCTACCTCGACGACGCACGTCGTGTCACCGACGTTCGCAACATGTGGGGCTTTACGGGCCGCTACAAAGACCAGCCGATATCGGTCATGTCCCACGGCATGGGCATCCCGTCGGTCTCGATTTACTGCACCGAACTCATAACCGAGTACGGCGTCAGGCGCGTCATCCGCGTCGGCAGCTGTGGCACTTCTCATCCCGATGTCCAGCTGCGGGATGTCATCATCGCCATGGGCGCATCGACCGACTCCAACTGCAATCGTATGCGCTTCGGCGGTTATGACCTCGCGGCGCTCGCCAGCTTCGATCTCGTGCGAAAGGCTGTCCACGCGGCCGAGGCCCAACAAATCCGCTACCACGTGGGCAACCTGTTCTCGGCGGACCTGTTCTATACGCCCGACCCGGGCATGTTCGAGACCATGGCGAAGTTCAATATTTACGGCCTCGAAATGGAGGCGGCGGGCATCTTCCCGATTGCGGCCGAGAACGACGCCGAAGCGCTTGCCATCTGCACGGTCAGCGACGACCTCAGGACCGATGAGCACCTGACGTCGGACGAGCGCGCGACGACCTTCGACGAAATGATCCTCGTCGCGCTCGAAACCGCTATAGCCTAGCCCCGGGTGAAAAGCAGGCGCCATAAGGCCCTCATCAACTTCATAATATAAAGAAAACTGCCTGAATCGTGGTATCGAGGCTTGACAAGGCATCGCCTCAGGGATGATACTTTGCGAAATAAAGTTAATCACACCGTGAAACTGCACTTCGACGAAATGATCAGCGCCCCCTGTCGCCTCGGCATCCTGGCCACGCTCGTGCCGGGCACGCCCGTGTCGTTTACAGAGATGAAAGAGGCGACGAGCCTGTCCGATGGCAACCTGCACGTGCAGACGCGCAAGCTCGCGGACGTCGGCTACATCCGTATCGACAAGGTCAAGCGCGGGCGGCGCTCGGTGACGGAATTCAGCATCACGGAACTCGGCCTCGAGCGGCTTCGACTTTATGTGATGAAGTTACAACAGGTTCTGGACCGCGAAACGGGCACCTCGAGGCCCGCGGCCGGTTCGAGACAACAGGACGATGCGGCGGTATGGGCATGACAGCGGTGAAAAGAATTGCGATCGGCGCGGACCATGGCGGATTCGTGCTCAAGGGCGACCTCGTACTTCATCTGAAGAAGGCCGGGTTTATGGTCGAGGACGTCGGTACTTCATCTCATGAAGCTGTTGACTACCCGGTGTTTGCGCGGGCCGTCGCGGACGCTGTATCGCAGGGCAGGGCCGACGTCGGCATCATGATCGACGGCGCCGGCATCGGTTCGTGCATGGTGGCCAACAAGGTCCCCGGCGTGCGCGCGGCGCTGGCCTACGATCTATCGAGTGCACGCAACAGTCGCGAACACAACGACGCCAATGTGCTGACCCTGGGGGCCGGCCTGATCGGATCGGGGCTTGCCAGGCAGATCGTTGACACGTGGCTGGCGACCGATTGCACCGAAGCCCGCCACCGCAAGCGCGTCGCGATGTTTGCCGACCAGGCACCGGACGGGGTCAGCAACCTGGACCTGTCCGAGCAGGATATCGACCGCGTTGTGAATCGCCTGCACGAGATCATCGGCCCGATAACGAATGCGGAACCCGATGGCCCCTGCGTCGGTGACGATCCCGACGCCGCGCGCAAATTCGTCAAGCTGGGCGCCACCGGCCTGACGAGCGTGTCGCCGGCCGAGGTTCCAGGCAGCATCCCGGGCGACCTGGCGCGATACATCGACCATACATTGCTCAAGCCGCAGGCGACCGAGGAGCAGGTACGCAAGCTCTGCGCCGAGGCTCTCGAATACAATTTCCGTTCGGTCTGCGTGAACCCGACCTGGGTGAAGCTCGCGGCCGGGCTGTTGCGGGGCAGCGACGTGCTCACCTGCACCGTTGTCGGTTTTCCGCTTGGCGCCACCGAGCCGGAGATCAAGGCCATGGAGGCACGTCGCGCGATTCGTAACGGAGCGCGCGAGATCGACATGGTGCTCAATATCGGCGCGCTCAAGAGCGGCAACGATGCGCTCGTCCTGCGCGACATCCAGGCCGTTGTCGAGGACTGCGTTGACGGCAACGCCGTCTGCAAGGTCATCCTCGAGACGGCATTGTTGACTGACGACGAAAAGCGTCGCGCGTCGGAGCTCGCGAGAAAAGCACGTGCCCATTTCGTCAAGACGTCAACGGGATTCTCGACCGGCGGCGCCACGGTCAGCGACGTCGCACTCATGGCCGACGTCGTGCGCGGCGCCGGTATGGAGGTCAAGGCGTCCGGCGGTATCAGTTCCTACAGCGACGCCAGGGCGATGATCGAGGCGGGCGCCACGCGCCTCGGCGCAAGCGCCAGTATCGGCATCGTCCGGGAAGCAAAATCGACAAGCATGAGTGCTTGAGGAGAATCATAGATGGTCGACCTGAGAGCCTACGTTTTTCTCGACTCGCTGCAGCCGCAGTTCGCGTCCTTCCAGGCGACGATTTCCAAGGGCTACCTTCCCAAGGTCGGGCAGGCGAGCCTGTTCGTGGAAATCGCCCCCGGCATGGCGATCAACCACATCCTCGACGTTGCGTTGAAGGCAACGGACGTGACGGCCGGCATGCAGATCGTCGAGCGCCACTACGGCATGCTCGAGCTTCATTCCGAGAGCCAGGCGGACGTGCGCCAGGCCGGGCAGGCGATTCTCGATTCGCTGGGACTCCAGGAAAAGGACCGGCACAAGCCGCGGGTCGTCGCCAACGAGGTTGTGCGGCATCTCGAGGACACCCAAACGATGCTGATCAACCGATTCCGCCACGGCAACATGATTCTTGCCGGGCAGACACTGTTCGTGCTCGAGGTCGAACCGGCCGCCTACGCCGCGCTGGCTGCAAACGAGGCTGAGAAGGCGGCGGACATCAATATCCTCGAAGTGCGAGCCGTGGGCAGCTTCGGGCGTGTCTATATCGGCGGCGAGGAAAGAGACGTGGTGGTCGCGCACGAGGCGGCGACGCAGGCGATCGAGGCGGTCACGGGTACGAAGAAGAAATAGTTTTCATAGATCAACGCGGGCAGCGATGCCCGATTCGCGAGGAGCAAGGCGATGTCAGAAGCATTGGGAATGATCGAATGCCGGAGTTTTCCGGCGATGGTGGAGGCGGCCGACGCGATGGTCAAAGCGGCCAAGGTCGAACTCGTCAGTTATGAGAAAACCGGCGGTGGCTACACGACCGCCGTCGTGCGTGGCGATGTCGCAGCCGTGCGCGCTGCATGCGACGCCGGGCGAACAGCCGGTGCGCGTGTTGGTGACGTAGTCGCAGTCCACGTGATCGCACGTCCACACACGGGTGTCGACATGACGATTCCGCTGGGCCGCGCCCCCGAATCCGGCAAGAAGTAATGTCCCTGGTACAGCCGTGAAACTCGCAAAGGTACTCGGCACCGTCGTCGCCACCGAGAAAGACGCCAAGCTAGGAGGACTGCGATTCCTGATGCTCGGCGTCTGGGGTCACGACAACAAAGCGACGGGCGATTCGGTGGTGGCGGTCGACGCCGTCGGCGCCGGCGTCGGCGAGATGGTCCTGTTCGCGAGCGGTTCCTCGGCCCGCCAGACCGAGCGCACCGACAACAAGCCCGTGGACGCCGTGGTCATGGCGATCGTCGACAGCTGGGAAATCGAGGGCAAGGAAAAATACCGCAAGGGGGATGATGCATGAGCCAGGCCGGGATGCTCAGCGACCAGCAGGTGGACCTGATTGCCACCCGCCTGGCCGAACGCCTCGGTACTCCACAAGCAGCAAGGACAACGAACGCCGCAGTAAGTCATGCGCCGAGTGTTGCTCCTCGCGCGACGCTCGGTGAGGGCATATTTGCCACGGTGGACGACGCCGTCGCAGCTGCGCGCATCGCATTCGAACAATTCGACGGCGCGTCACTCGAAACCCGACAGCAGATCATCGCGTCGATTCGCGAATGCATGTTCGAGAATGCCGAAGCCCTGGCGCGCCATGCGCACGAGGAGACCGGTCTCGGTCGCGTAGAAAACAAGATCGTCAAGAACCGGCTCGTCACGCGCAAGACCTCGGGCACCGAGGTGCTGACGCCGCAAGCCGTGACCGGGGACGATGGCCTGACTCTCACCGAGTATGCGCCCTACGGCGTGATCGGCGCGATCACGCCGACAACGAATCCGACCTCGACGATCATATGCAATACGATCGCCATGCTTTCGGCCGGCAACAGTATTGTCTTCAACGTGCACCCGAATGCCCGCGAATGTTCCATGGCGAATGTACGCCTCCTGCACAAGGCGATCGTGCGCGCCGGTGGGCCCGAGAACCTGGTGACGGCCGTGGCCGAGCCGACGATCGAATCGGCGCAGGCCTTAATGACGCACAAAGGCGTCAGGTTGCTGGCCGTGACGGGCGGCAGCGGTGTCGTGCGCCAGGCGATGACGAGCGGCAAACGTGCCATTTGCGCCGGACCCGGAAATCCGCCCGTGGTGGTGGACGATACGGCAGACCTGGAGCTCGCCGGCCGCCAGATCGTGGCCGGTGCGTCTTTCGACAACAACATCGTGTGCACCGATGAAAAGGAAGTCATTGCGGTTGACACCGTTGTCGACGAGTTGATCAGGCAGATGGGCCGCAACGGCGCTTACGTGCTCAGCGAAGGCGAACTGCATCGCGTCGAGCAGGCGATCTTCAGCGAGCAGCGCGGACCCCGCAAGCACGCCGTCGTGGAAAAAGACCTGATCGGCAAGAACGCGAGCGTGATACTCGAGCGCGCCGGAATCTCCTGCAATGGCGACCCGAAGCTGCTGGTCGCAAGAGTCCCGAACGACCACCCGCTGATCTGGACCGAGCAGATGATGCCCGTCCTGCCGGTCACGGCGGTACCTGACGTCGAGACCGGCATCCAACTCGCCAAAGAGGCCGAGCACGGCTATGGCCATTCGGCGGGCATGTACTCGCGTGACATCGATGCGCTGAGCCGCATGGCGCGAACCATCAATACGAGCATCTTCACCAAGAACGGGCCATTCTTTGCCGGTCTCGGTGAAGGAGGCGAAGGCCACAGCAGCTTTACGATCGCGAGCCCGACGGGCGAGGGACTCACGGGCCCCATCTCGTTCAGCCGTTTGCGACGCTGTGTCCTCGTCGATCACTTTCGCATCGTCTAAGGCGCGTGGTGGCAACCCAGAAGCGACACGGAGCCCTCGCATTGCTGGAGTTCGAGACCGTCGCGGCCGGCGTCCTGGCCGGCGACCTCATGGTCAAGTGTTCCCCGATTGCTTTGCTGCGCTGCGGGACGATCCACCCGGGTCGCTTCCTGATACTCGTCGGCGGAAGTGTCGCCAGCACCGAGGAAGCATTTGCGGTCGGCGCGCAAACGGGTGAGTCCAAGCGCGCATTGACGGGAAGCATCTTCCTCGGCGATGTGCATCCCATGTTGCATGATGCCGTGCTTGGCGTCCGGCGCGGCCTCGTCGGCGATGCGCTCGGTGTCGTAGAGACGCGCTCCTCACCCGCGCTGCTGGGCGCTATCGATGCGGCCGTAAAGAGCACCCCGGTCGTGCTTTCGGAAGTGCGCCTGGGCGATGACCTGGGCGGCCACGCGCTGGCGTTGGTAAGCGGCAATCTGACGGATACTGAAACGGCGCTCGCGATATGCGCCGAGCGGGCGGGGGATCAGTTACTCGCGCGCAGCTTGTTACCCAGGATTGACGCCGACCTGCGTTCATTGCTCGACAAGGGCACGCGCTTCGGCGACTGTGGGGCGTTCGAGCCGTCCGGCGCCGAATACCCGGAGGAGGTTGCATGCTCCTGGGACGTGTAATCGGCACCGTAGTGCCCGCCGTGCTCGTTGACGAACTGTCGGCAACGCCGTTGCTTTGGGTGCAGCCACTCGATCGCGAGGGCAAGGACGACGGCGAGCCGTTCGTCTGCGCGGATGGCACGCGCATGGCAGGACCCGGGCAAGTCATCTACTGGGTCGCGAGCCGTGAAGCCGCGCTGACGCTCGATCCGTGGTTCGTGCCGGTCGACGACGCTATCGTGGGCCTCGTCGACGAGGTCAGGAATTACCCGCCCGGGGAGCTTGGCGAATGATACTTGGACGTGTAACGGGTAGCGTGGTGTCGACGATTCACCATCCCATTGTCGAGGGCCGCAAGCTGCTGCTCGCCGAGCGGCTCGATGCGAGTGGCAAGCCGACGGGTGGCTACCTCATCGCGATGGACGCGATCGGCGCCGGCAAAGGCGAGACCGTATTGATACTCGACGAAGGTAACGGCGCGCGCCAGGTACTCGACGACGATGCGGCACCTGTACGTTCGATCATCGTCGGCATCGTCGACGACGTTGAACTACCGTGGGTCAAAGAGATTCAAAGTCGTCGAGCAAGCCAGGCTCGATACGGGCGCCCAGCTGCTGAATGACCTTCGTGGCGCAGTGCGTGCCGTACTCGGCGCATTTCTGGAGCGGCTTCTCGTTGACCCAGCCGTACAGGAATCCCGCGCAGTAAGCATCGCCGGCGCCTGTCGTATCGACGACGGTCTCGACGGGCGTCGCGGTCTGTTCGACTTTTTCGTCGCCGCGCAGGATGACCGAGCCTTTCTCCGACCGCGTCATCGCGAACAGCTGGTCGAAGTCCTGCAGCGCCTCCAGCGTTGCGTCGAAATCCGCCGCCCCGACCAGCGCGTTGATCTCGTCTTCATCGGCGACGACGATATTGGCGTCATTGCGCACGAACTCCAGGAACACTTCGCGGTGACGTTCGACGCAGAACGAGTCGGACAGCGACAAGGCGACTGCGGTGCCGTTGCCGCGTGCGATCTCGGCAGCTCTCTGCGCGAGCTGCGGGCCCTCGGCGATGTCGAAGACGTAGCCTTCGATAAGAATGGCCTTCGGCGCGCCGACAGTGCCGGGCGTGATGTCGGCCAGCCCCAGTTCGAGGCAGGCGCCCAGGTAGGTCTGCATCGTGCGCTGACCATCCTCGGTAATCAGCACATGGCTTCGCGCCGTTGGCGCACCACCGGGCGCTGCCTTGAGGCGGATGTCGACGCCCAGTGAGCGCATGTCATGGTTGAAAATCGTACCCAGCTGGTCGGCCTTTACCTTGCCAATGTAGGCGGCCGTGCCGCCCAGGTTGGCGAAACCGGCCACGGTGTTGGCAACCGAGCCACCTGACATCTCAGTTGCCGGCCCCATCTGGTTGTAGATCTCCCGGGCCCGGTCCTTTTCGATCAATGTCATGGAGCCCGGCGCCGCGCCAATGGTCTTCAGGAAGTCTTCGTCCACGTGCGCGAGCACGTCGACAATGGCATTGCTGATACCGAGTAGCTGAACCGTCATTCTTCTATCCATGTGCCCAAAACGGCGCATAGCCTACCATCACGTGGCGACGCTTGCGCGCTTGTCGGGTTGGCGAATCTTGTGCCATGTCGGTATCTTGCTAGTCTGGCCGATAAAGGACACAGGTCATGGACCTGGAAAAATTACAAAGGCTCAGGGACAAGTATCAGGGCGCGATGGGGGACGACGTCTTCGACCCCGAATTTCGCAAGGTTGCGGATCTCCTGTTCGAGAGTTCCGGCAACAGGGCTTTGCCTTACGGCGGCATCCCGACATTGCTCGACGCGCCGCATGCCGAGCGCTTCGACGATGTCGAGATTGGCTTGATTGGCGTGCCCATGGACCTGGGTGTCACGAATCGCAATGGCGCCAGATTCGGACCTCGCGCGATGCGGGCGATGGAACGCGTCGGACCGTATCACCACGTGCACAGGATCGTGCCGCGCGCCGAGTGCCGCATAGCCGATATTGGCGATGTGCCTTTTCGCAGCCGCTTCAATCTCGAAATGTGCATGCAGGACATCGAGGCGCATTACGTGAGCCTGCGCGACGCCGGAGTTCGGCCGCTCTCCGTGGGTGGCGATCACTCGATAACCTACCCGATCCTCAAGGCGCTCGGCGCCGGCGAGCCGCTGGCCTGCGTTCATATCGACGCGCACTGCGACACAGGCGGTGTGTACGACCACTCGAAGTTCCACCATGGCGGCCCGTTCCGCACCGCCGTGCTCGACGGTGTTCTGGACCCGGATAGAACCGTGCAGATCGGCATCCGCGGCAACTCCGAATTTCTGTGGGAATTTTCCTACGAGTCCGGCATGACCGTCATTCATATCGAGGACTTTGAACGAATGGGTGTCGATGCGGTCGTCAGGAAGGCGCGAGACGTTATTGGCGAAGGTCCTGTCTACGTGACGTTCGATGTTGACGGCCTCGACCCGGCGTTCGCCCCGGGAACCGGCACGCCCGAGATCGGCGGGTTGACGCCGCGCGAGGCCATGCAGCTGCTGCAGGGCCTGTCGGGTATCAATGTGATTGGTGGCGACGTGGTGGAAATCGCGCCACAATACGACGCGACCAGCAATACCGTGCATGTAGGGGCACAGATGCTGTTTGAAATTCTATCCCTGATGACGCTCGCGATTCGTGGTGACGGCGGGACCAGGCACGGAGTAGCGCGATGAGACGATCTGCAAACTTGCTGATACCGCTCACGGTAATCCTGACCTACTATGGCTTCTGGTTCGGTTCCGTTTTCCTGCTCGTAGCACGCTACCCGGCCCTGGCCGAGTACCTGCCACTGGGCGGCATCGGCGAGCTTGCCGCCGCCTCCAACGAAGAGTCATTCGAACCCGTCTACACGATGGTGGAGCGGACTATTCTTGCGCCGACAGGTCCGGTGCGACTGGCGATGGCCAGCGTCGGTTCCCTGATCCTGACCGTGCCCGTATCCTGGGTGTATTTCATTACGAGCCGGGCGCGCCGAATCGATCAGTCTTTCCTGCAGACCATTATCATCTTGCCGGTGGTCGTGACGGGAATCGCGATGATCGTGGTCAACAGTCTCGCCCTGGCGTTCAGCCTTGCCGGCGTTGTCGCGGCCGTTCGCTTCCGCTTTTCGCTGAGTCAGCCGTCCGATGCGATGTATATATTCGTCGCCATCGGCATTGGTCTCGGCTCGGGCATCGGGGCGCTTGGAATATCAGGTGTTATTTCGATGATGTTCGTGCTCGCGACACTGATAATCTGGAAGCTCGAGTACGGCAAGACCCTGGCGGGGCCGTTTCTTACGATGTTGACGCGCCGGGACGCCGGCGAAGATGATTACGAGAATTGATGAGTGAGCTGATGACACTGGAGGAACTCGCCGGTCCGTCGAATCGCAGCCTGCTGCTGGTTCACGGCAGGGACTTCAAGCCCGGCCGCGAAGCTTACCTCGATATCTCGATGGCGGCGTTGCGCGCCGGCGTCGAACGCGACTACCCCGACAAAGTCGACGGTTTCGACGTGCTGCAGAAGCACTTTGCATGGTACGGCGATCTCAGTGCCGAGATTCTCGAAGCAGCCGGCAAGACTTATGACCAGGATCTCGATATCGGCGACCGCCGCAATGCGCTCAATGCGCTGCGTGAGATCCCGGTGCGCAAACGCTTTGGCATACGCCAATACGACAGGCTGCCCGGCAAATCTGCCATCCCTGAATTCATCGCCGATGTAACGGCTCCGATACTTGGCGGCGTCGGACTCGCGATGCCCGTAGTGCGGACGCTGGCCCGCGATTTTGCCGCCTACTTCAACAAGAAGCTCAACTACGGGATGCAGATGCGGGCTCGGCTACGCAATGAGCTCGCCGAGCTCATGGACCGCGGTGACCGCATCCTGCTGATCACGCATGGGACGGGCAGCGTTATCGCCTACGATGTGTTGTGGGAAATGTCGCATGACGCGGATCTCAAAGAACGCTACGGCGACAGCAAGGTCGAGATGTGGCTCTCCCTGGGTTCGCCACTCGGTGATCGCAATATCCAGAAACGCCTGGCAGGCGCGAAGGAACATGCTACCAGCAAGTTCCCGGCCAACGTGATCTCGTGGCATAACGTGTCCGCCGAGGACGATTACACCTGTCACGACAATACGCTGGCGGATGATTTCAAGAAGATGCTCAAGCAGCGGCAGGTCAGTGCTGTGCATGACTACCGCATCTTCAACCTGGCTGTGCGTTACGGTAAGTCGAACCCTCACAGTTCGGTCGGCTATTACATTCACCCACGCGTGTCGAAAATCATCGCAGACTGGCTGGGCTAGCCCTAGAGACACATCTCGAGCAGGCGGGAATTGACGGCCCTGGGCTTGTTGATCGTTTTGTAGAAGCTGTCGATGTACTTCTGAACGACCCTTTTCGTTCCCGCTGACATGTGCGGTGACCCTGCAACGAGCTGGTTGATGGCGTCGCGTCGGTCGCGGAACGTCTGCAGCGAACTCTCGAGATACTCATTGTTGGCGCAACGTCCCCTGTAGAGACGTTCGCGCACGTCGCGCAGCTTGAAGCGCGGGTTCGGTTTCGCATGTTTTGCATGGACCATTCCCGACATATCGAAATCGTAGGGCACAGCCAGCTGTGGTCGCTGGTCATCATCGTCAGGGTTGAGGAGCACGTAGTTGTGACAGCAAGCCTCCCCGGGAGCTGCCAGGATTGGCGAAAAATCCGTATTACCGATCAGGTACTGGAAAACCGAACTGAGATTGGTATGGGCGCGATCAAGTGCTGCGATCGTCGTCTGCCCCGCATCAGATACTTTCATGTCGAGGCGCTTCGCCAGTCGCTCGTCGTGTTCGATCATGAAAGCAAAATTGACCCGGTCCGCGTCTTTGCCGGACGTGTCCACGTAGGTCGCCCGCAGCAGGCGCACCTGAAAGCTCTTTTCCGTCAGCGTGTTGAGGATCCGGTATGTGAGAAATTCCCGCAGTACGCCCTGCGAATACCGCTCCGATTTGTCACGGCAATGCGTAACCAGCTTGACTTTGTTAGTGCGCGTGAACAGCGTCTTCTTTGTCTGTCCTTTCTTGAAATTAAGCCGCAGCGGCGCAAACGGGCAGATCTCTGCCTGTTGCCGGTACTTTCCTCTTGTCCTGATACCGACGTCGAGAACGACCTCGCCCAGCTCTGCGTCCTGGTACGACAACTGCCCCGGCGTTTCCTCGTCGACTGGGCGTTCGCGCATAATCGTCGAAAAAGGCGCCGCGATTCTGACCTCGAGAATCTCTGCGTCAGCAAACAGCGGATTCGGCTTACGCGGTTTGGATTCGTCGGCGATCGAGGGGGCGCCGAGTAACGCGATCAGACATAAGGAGACAATACGCAGTGCATACATTGGATGGATAGGCCTTCCTCGAAAGCTGTCAAAGTCTAGCATAAGGGCTGATGCCAATTGCCGCTTGGCGGCGGGTTAACTACACTGAAACATTCCAGCCTTTCACGGAGCCCCGGGATTTGTTACGCGATCTGAGCATACTGTTGTCTGTTGTTTTTCTGGGCATGCCGGCAACCCACGCCAATGACTGGTTTGTCGAAGATGCCGAGCGTGTCGTCGCGATTGCCGATGTGCATGGGGCCTACGAAGCGATGGTCGAGACATTACAGAAGGCCAATGTCATCGATGCGGAGCTTGCCTGGTCGGGCGGCGCCACCAACCTCGTCGTCGTCGGGGACCTGCTCGATCGAGGGCCGCGTTCGCGCGACGCGATGGACCTGTTGATGCAGCTCGAGTCGGAAGCGCCCCAGGCAGGCGGTAAGGTGCTGGTGCTCATAGGTAACCACGAATCGATGAACCTGATTGGCGACCTGCGCTACGTGTCGAAATCCGAATACGCTGCTTTTGCCGCTGATGAGACCCGGGAAGAACGCGATCGCTGGTTTGCGGCCTACACGCGCCGCAACGATGGCACAGGAACTCCCGAGGAGCTGCGCGAGAAATTCGAGCAGCGATTTCCCGCCGGCTTTTTCGCACTGCGGCGGGCACTCGGCCCTGACGGCAAGTACGGCAAGTGGCTGCTAGAGAAGTCCGTCATTGGCGTTGTCAACGGCACAGCGTTCGTACACGGTGGCTTGTCCCCGCTGGTTGCTGAACTGGGCCTCGACGGCGTCAACGTGGACCTCAAGGCAGGGCTGGTCGAGTACGTCAAAGCGATCGCGGTTCTCACGGAAAAAGAGGTACTGCTGCCGACCGACAGCCACTATGACACGCTGCCCCTGTTGAACAGTTATATGCCGGCGTTCGACGAATCGGCCGAGGTACTCGAGGCGATCGACACGGCGAAACGGCTGGCGGATTCGGATCTGTTTCGCGGCGATGGTCCGCTCTGGTACCGTGGCAATGTCGGTTGTGGCGAACTGATCGAGGAGCACAAACTCGAGGCTGCCCTGGAGGCGATCGGCGCCACGCGCGTCGTTGTCGGACACACGCCGACACCGAATCGCAAGGTGCTGCAGCGCTTCGATGGCCGCCTCATCGAAATCGATACGGGCATGCTGAACTTCTACTACAAGGGCAGCGGAAATGCCCTGGTTATCGAGGATGACTCGATTACGGTCCTGAACCAGGACAGCGACAGCCCGACGTCGCCTCTCGAGCACCCGCGAATGGTTGGCATCCGGCCCGGACCCGTATTGCCGGAAGATTTGCAGGTCTTGCTCGAGAACGGCGAAATCATCTCGCGCGAAGAGGACCCGACGGGCAGGACCATCGTCAGGGTCAGTGACGGCAAGAGAACGGTCGGCGCGATATTCATGAAGCGCAAAGGGCGCGGCTTCTACCCGGGTGTTGCCGCCTACAGGCTCGATCGCATGCTGGAGCTAGACATGGTCCCCGTGACGGCTCCCCGCAGGGTCGGCAACACCGAAGGCTCGCTGCAATTCCTGACCGAAAGGTATTCTGACGAAGCGAGGCGCAGCGCTTCCGGGCGCGGCGGCAGTGCAAACTGCCCATTAAAGGACCAGTGGGAGGCCATGTACGTCTTCGATGTGTTGATATACAACGAAGGACGCAGCATGCAGCGCATGCTGTACGACCTCTCGGACTGGGGGCTCATGCTGAGCGAGCATGATCGCGCCTTCGCCAGCAGGAAGGGGCGGCCGAAGCATCTCAAAACGATTCCACTCGAGGTAACGGCCGGGTGGAGAGAGGCGCTTTCGGCGCTGACCGACGAGGCGCTCGCGGAGAAATTGGGCGACGTGCTCGACAAGCGTCGCCTCAAGGCCCTCGCGGCGCGGCGCGACGAACTGCTGGCGGAGGCTGGCACTCCTTAGTCGCCGGGCGGCGTATAATTGCCAGGCCGCTGCTAACAGGTGACGAGATGGGACGACTGACCACGCATATACTGGACACCACTCACGGCGGGCCGGCGGCCGGCGTGGCGATACGCCTGTTCCGTATCGGCGATGACCGTGAGCTGCTTGCGAGCGCAACCTCAAACGCTGACGGCCGCTCTGAGAAGCCGTTGATTGCCGACGAGGCCATGCGCACGGGGAGCTACGAACTCGAGTTCGACGTGGGCGACTACTTTTCGCGCCTCGATGCCAGCGTTGACGATCCCGCTTTTCTCGACACCGTCGTCATTCGGTTCTCGATCAAAGCCGATGAGAACTACCACGTACCGCTGCTCGTGTCGCCCTGGTCGTATTCGACGTACAGGGGAAGCTAGGGCCAATGTCTGATTCCTCCATCAGGTTTGTGCTCGACGGCGAAGTCATTGAGATTGACGACATAGACCCGACCCGAACGGTCCTGCAATTCCTGCGCGAAGACCTCGGTCGCAAGGGAACGAAAGAGGGCTGCGCCGAAGGCGACTGCGGCGCCTGTACTGTCGTCGTCGCTGAAGCGAACGGCGATGATCTGTCGCTCAGGGCCATTAACTCCTGCATCCAGTTCCTGCCTACCATCGACGGCAAGGAACTGATCACAGTCGAGAGTCTTGCGCCCGACGCGAATGACCTGCACCCGGTGCAACGCGCGCTCGTGGAGCATCACGGCTCGCAATGCGGTTTTTGCACGCCCGGTTTCGTCATGTCACTGTTTGCGCTCTACAAGTCGAATGCCAACCCGTCGAGGCAGGAGATCGACGACGCGCTGGCCGGCAACCTCTGCCGCTGCACGGGCTATCGACCCATCATTGCAGCCGCGCAATCCATGTACGAAGAGGCAGACCCGCAGTCCGACTGGTTGCGACAAGCCTTCGGCACAGCACAAGACCCGAAGGAACGTGTTGAACGGCTCGACCGCCTGGTCAGAAAAGACGGTCTGGCCCTCGAACACGATGGACATCACTTTTTCGCGCCGCTCGACATCGCAGCGTTCGCTGAACTGTACAAGCAGCATCCCGATGCAACGATACTCGCGGGCGGCACCGATATCGGCCTGTGGGTGACCAAGCAGCACCGCGAACTGGAGACGCTCATCTACACCGGGCGTGTCAGTGAACTCAAAGCCCTCGAACTTACGTCGTCGCACATCGAGGTGGGCAGCGCCGTCACGCTGACGGACGTCGTTCCGGTTCTCGTAAAGCAGTATCCGGGGCTCGACGAGCTTTTCCGTCGTTTCGCGTCTCCACCGATTCGCAACGCCGGAACGCTCGGTGGCAACATCGCGAACGGCTCCCCGATTGGCGACTCGATGGCTGCGTTGATGGTCGTCGGCGCTTCGCTCGTGCTGCGGCGAGGCGGCAAGCAGCGTGAGTTGCCGCTCGACGCGTTCTACCACGACTACCAGGTCAACGACATGGCGCCTGGCGAGTTTCTCGAGCGCATTCGCATACCGATGCCTGATCCCGGCGCGATCGTTCGCAGCCAGAAATGGTCGAAGCGCTTCGACCAGGACATATCGGCCGTTTGCACGGCCTACCGTTTGCAACTCGACGGCGACAAAGTCGCCGATTTCCAGATGGCTTGCGGCGGACTTGCGCCTGTCGTGAAGCGGGCGACGAATTGCGAGCAGGCCATCAACGGCCAGGCATGGAGCCGGGAAACCGTGGAGCGGGCAGCCGCGGCACTGGCGCAGGATTTCATTCCGATCAGCGATATGCGCGCGTCGGCCGACATCAGGATGCGCGCAACCCAGAACCTGCTGCGACGCTTCTTCCACGAGACGCAGGGCAGCCTCGACGAGACGGTGTACACCTATGGACGCCAGCGTTAAGTCGGGCAAACGCCAAAAGTCTGCGGTCGGCCAGCCCTTGCCGCACGACAGCGCGCACCTGCACGTTACGGGTATGGCTGCGTACACTGATGACCTGCCCGAACCGCGCGACCTCCTGCACGTTGCGGTCGGCAAAAGCCCTGTGCCGCATGGCAAGCTTACCGGGGTCGAACTCGATACGGTACTGGCGTCGCCGGGCGTCGTGGATGTCTGCGTTGCCGCCGATATCGTGGGCGAAAACAACTTCGGGCCCATGATGCATGACGATCCGATTCTGGCCGACGGCCTCGTGCAGTTCGTCGGCCAGCCCGTGTTTGCCGTGGTGGCGGAGACTGTCGAGCAGGCACGCAAGGCGGCATGCAACGGGCGCATCCACTACGAAGAGCTCGAGGCAATTCTCGATCCGCTCGCGGCTGTCGGGAAGCAGTCGTTCGTCTTGCCAAGCGAAACCCTGACGCGCGGCGATCCCGACACGGCGCTCGACACGGCGCCACATCGTCTACAGCGACGCGTATGGCTCGGTGGCCAGGACCAGTTCTATCTCGAGGGCCAGATCGCGATGGCGATCCCCGAGGAGGACGGCAGGCTCGTGGTTTACAGCTCGACGCAGCATCCCGACGAGGTGCAGACACTGGTCGCAAAGACAACGCAGCGCGATGACAAGGACATCGTCGTGATTTGCCGGCGTATGGGTGGCGCCTTCGGTGGCAAGGAAAGCCAGGCTGCGCTGATCGCGTGTATAGCTGCGATCGCATCCGACAAGACGGGGCGGCCGTGCAAGTTCAGACTGGACCGCGATGACGACATGATCATGACGGGCAAACGCCACGACTTCGTCATCGATTACGATGTCGGCTTTAACGAGTCGGGCCGGATACTCGGCATCGATTTCGAATTCGCCGCACGTTGCGGCATGTCGGCCGACCTGTCAGGTCCCGTCAACGACCGCGCGATGTTTCATTGCGACAACGCCTATTTTCTCGAGAACGTGCGCATCGTCTCGCACCGCTGCAAGACCAACACGGTTTCGAATACGGCATTCCGCGGATTTGGCGGCCCACAGGGTATGTTTGCGATCGAGTATGTCATCGACGACATTGCGCGGGAACTTGGCAAGGACCCGCTCGAGATCCGCCGCCGCAACTTCTACGGCAGCAATGAACGCAATGTCACTCATTACGAGCAGACCGTCGATGACAATATCCTCGATGACATCTTCGACAAGCTGGTTGCCTCCAGCGAGTATGAGAATCGTCGCGCGGAAATTCGCAGTTTCAATAAAGCGAACCCGGTCCTGCGCCGCGGCATCGCGATAACGCCGGTCAAGTTCGGCATCTCCTTTACGTCGACGCTGCTGAACCAGGCCGGCGCGCTCGTGCACGTCTACAAAGACGGCACCGTGCATCTCAATCATGGTGGCACCGAGATGGGACAGGGGCTCTATATCAAGGTGGCGCAGGTCGTTGCCGACGAGTTCGGGATCGGCGTCGATCGCATTGCCATTACGGCGGCCGATACGAGCAAGGTGCCCAACGCCTCGGCGACTGCCGCCTCCAGCGGCTCCGACATGAACGGCAAAGCCGCGCAAAAAGCGGCTGCCAGGATCAAGGGCAGACTGATTGAAGTCGCGGCACGGCACTACTCGGTGACCGAGGCGGATATCGAGTTTCGCGACAACAGGGTGTACGCCCGCGATCGGGAGATGGAATTCGCCGAGCTCGTGCAGCTTGCATGGGCCAGCCGCGTGTCCTTATCGGCGACGGGATATTACAGGACCCCGAAGATCAACTACGACCGCGACTCATTCTCCGGCAGGCCTTTCTTCTACTACGCTTACGGTGCCGCTGTAACCGAAGTCGTGGTGGATACGCTGACGGGCGAAACTCGCGTGTTGCGTACCGATATCCTGCACGACTGCGGCGACTCGCTGAACCCCGCGATCGACCTCGGCCAGGTCGAGGGCGGGTACGTTCAGGGCGTCGGCTGGCTCACCACTGAAGAATTGTGGTGGAACCAGGCCGGCGAACTTGGCACGCATGCGCCATCGACGTACAAGATCCCGACCTGTTCCGATCTCGCACCGGATTTTCGCGTCGCGCTCATGCAAAGCTCGGCCAATCGCGAAGACACGATCTATCGTTCCAAAGCCGTGGGAGAACCGCCGTTCATGCTCGCACTATCGGCGTTCCATGCGATACGCGATGCGCTCGCCGACGATGCCTGCGCCGCACCCGCGCTGAACTCTCCGGCGACCCCCGAGACGATTCTGCGGGTGCTCGAGGACAGCAGCGATGAATGAATGGATCGACGAACTCAGCGACATTTGCGCGGCGGACGAGCCCGCGGTGCTCGTAACCGTCGCCGGCATTCGGGGCTCGGCGCCGCGCGAGATCGGCGCGAAGATGATTGTCACCGAATCCGAGACCATCGGCACCATCGGTGGTGGGCAACTCGAGTACCAGTGCACGCGCGTCGCCGTGGGGCTGTTCGACGACGAGCAGATGTCCCTGAGGAGCTTCCCGCTGGGATCGTCGATGGGACAATGTTGTGGCGGCGTCGTGGAAATCCTGTTCGAGCCGCTCAGCGGCGGCATTCCGGCGTGGCTTCGCGATCTCCGTGCGCTCTTCGGGCAACGCGAGCCCGCCGTTGTCGCAACCCGCATCTCGCGTTCGGGTCCCGAGAAGTTCGTCGTCACGGCGGAACAGGTGTTTGGTGCCGCGCCGGACGAGGTCGACGAACGCATGGTCGCAGAGGCCCGCGCGATTCTCGCTGGCGACCGCAAGGCGGCTAGAAACGTCCAGCTGTTCTTCGAGCCTGTAGTCGTCCCGGATCTGAATATTGCCGTGTTCGGTGCCGGGCACGTTGGCACGGCCGTCGTCGCAACCCTCTCGAGCCTCGACTGCAACATCCGCTGGGTCGACAGCCGGCGTAACATTTTCCGCGGCGTACCGGCCAACGCCAGGGCCATCGAGACAGCCGATCCGGCGCTCGAGGTCGCCGCCATGCCCGAAGGCGCCTTCTATCTCGTCATGACCCACAGTCACGCGCTCGACTTCGAGATCTGCGACCGCATTCTGCGGCGGCGCGATGCGCGCTACTGCGGCCTGATCGGTTCTCGATCCAAGCGTCGACGATTCGAGAAGCGCTACCGGCAACAAGGCATGCCCGCGGACCTGCTCCACACGCTCACATGTCCGATCGGTGTCGACGGTATCAGCGGCAAGAAACCGGCCGAGATCGCCGTGGCTGCGGCGGCCGAAGTGCTCAGGCTTTACGAACAAGCGGCGGTGGCGGCCTATCCCGAGAACGTCCACCCCCTGAACAGGGAGCAGCGCTGACATGGCAGCCTATCTCGTCGACTGGCTCAACCTGCTCGTGCGCTGGCTGCATTTTGTTGTGGGCATCGCGTGGATCGGCTCGTCGCTGTATTTCATCTGGCTCGATAACCACCTGCGGCCACCGGCTGATCCCGACGACGATGCAAAAGGCGTTGGTGGCGAAGCCTGGTCGGTGCACGGCGGCGGCTTTTACCACGCCCAGAAGTATCGCGTTGCACCGGGGCAGCTGCCTGAACGCCTGCACTGGTTCAAGTGGGAGGCTTACTGGACCTGGATGTCGGGCATGTTCCTGTTGGGCCTCGTCTACTGGTACGGCGCGGAGGTCTACCTGATCGATCGCTCGGTAGCCGAGTTGTCGGCGGCGTCCGCCGTAGGCATCGCGGTCGCGTTCATCGTCGGCGGTTGGGTGGTGTACGACTTGTTGTGCAAGTCGCCGCTCGCGCGCGACGATCGGGTCTTCGCCGTCGTGCTGTTGCTGCTCGTTGCGTTACTGGCCTGGGGTTTGTGCCAGCTTTTTGGCGGTCGCGGCGCGTACATACATTTCGGCGCCGTGCTCGGCACGATCATGGTTGCCAACGTAGCAATGGTCATCATCCCGGGTCAGCGCAAGATGGTGGACGCGGCGGGACGCGGCGAGGCTCCTGACCCGGCGCTCGGGATAAAGGCCAAGCAGCGCTCTGTGCACAACACCTACTTCACGCTGCCCGTGCTGTTCGTCATGACGAGCAATCACTACGCGATGACCTACAGTCACGAATACAACTGGGCGATCCTCGTCGGCGTAGCGCTGGCCGGCGCATTGATTCGCATTTACTTCGTGGCTCGTCACAGCGGCAAGGCATCGTTGCTGCCGGCCGTGCTAGCCGTATTGCTGCTGGCGGGCATCGCGGCCGCGATCGCGCCGCGATCCCCGACTGACGATTCTGCTGCAGTGTCTTTCGACCAGGTGAGAAACGTTGTCCAGGCGCGCTGTACGAGCTGCCATTCTGCGGCGCCCGTGCATCCGGCTTTTCCAGCTGCGCCGCTCGGCGTGATGTTCGACAGCGACGAACAGATTCTCGGCGATGCGGCACGCATCTACCAGCAGACCGTGGTGACGCGCGTCATGCCGATCGGCAACCTGACGGCGATGACGGACGCGGAACGAGGCGTCGTCGAACAATGGTACCTGTCGCTGCAGGATCAGCCATGACCTACCCGAGAGATATGCGCGGATACGGACAGCAGCCGCCTGCCGCGGACTGGCCCGGCGGCGCGCGTACAGCCGTGCAGTTCGTTATCAACTATGAAGAGGGCGGCGAGAACTGTGTATTGCACGGCGACGCGGCTTCCGAGGCTTTCCTGTCCGAGATCGTGGGCGCGCAGCCCATCGATGGTCAGCGCCACATGAACATGGAATCACTGTACGAGTACGGGTCGCGCGCCGGATTCTGGCGACTGCATCGCCTGTTCGCGGAACGCGGGCTACCGGTTACGGTGTTCGCGGTTGCCATGGCGCTCGGGCGCAATCCCGAAGTCGTGCAGGCGATGCAGGACGCGAACTGGGAGATCGCGAGCCACGGCTACCGCTGGGTGGACTACCAGTTTGTCGACGAGGCCACCGAGCGGGATCACTTTCGGCAGGCGCTGGCAATACACGAGAAGATTACGGGCGCACGTCCGACGGGTTGGTACCTTGGGCGCTGCAGCCCGAACAGTCATCGTATTGCGGCTGAAGAAGGTCGCTTCGAATACAACGCCGACAGCTATGCCGATGACCTGCCGTACTGGGACCATTCGTTCGACACGCCGCAGCTCATGGTGCCGTACACGCTCGACGCCAACGACATGCGGTTCGCGACGCCGCAAGGCTTCAACTCGGGGCAGCAGTTCTTCGACTACCTCAAGGACAGCTTCGATACACTGCATGACGAAGGCGGTCGCATGATGTCGGTCGGCCTGCACTGCCGCCTGGCCGGTCGGCCGGGCAGGGCTGCCGCGCTCGCGAGGTTCCTAGACTATGTTGCGGCCCGCGGCGACGCCTGGATAGCGACCCGCGTTGCGATCGCCAGGCATTGGCGCGAACGCCACCCGGCGAAGGAGCTGTAGTGGATACTCACGATTTCATCGCGCGCTATGGCGGCGTGTACGAACATTCGCCCTGGGTGGCCGAACGCGTGTCCGCGCTGGGCGTCGATACCTCGGACGTTGCGCTTCTCGCCGACGTCATGGCAGACATCGTGGACAACGCGGCAAGCGAACAGCAGCTCGAACTGATTCGCGCGCATCCGGATCTCGCGGGCAAGGCCCAGGTGGCGGGCGAACTGACCGCGGACTCGACGGCGGAGCAGGCCAGCGCGGGCCTCGACCAGTGCTCGCAAGAGGAGTTCGAGCGCTTCCAGGCCCTCAATACGGCCTATCACGACAAGTTCGGTTTTCCGTTCGTCATGGCTGTACGCGACAGTAGTCGTGACGAGATTCTCGAGGCTTTCACCCAACGGCTCGAGAACGACTACGAACTCGAATTCGAAACGGCTTTGGTCGAGATTCACAAGATTGCGCGCTTGCGTCTCGAGGCCATGGAGCAAGAAGCATGAATCGTTCGATCAGCAAGTGGGTACAACTCGAGCAGCCGCGTCTCGGTACGCGCGTGACCTATGCGACCGACGAGTTTTTCGGTGCCAAGGAGCGGTTGATCGATGCGGCCGATCCGGTTTTCGTTGCGGACAGGTACGATGAGCACGGCAAATGGATGGACGGTTGGGAGAGCCGCCGCCGCCGCGGACCCGGGCACGACTACTGCGTCATTCGTCTCGGAGTGCCGGGCGTAATACACGGTTTCGACATCGACACGAGCCACTTCACGGGCAATTTTCCGCCGCGCGCGTCGATCGAGGTCTGCGCCAACCCCACGGAGGAGGTGCCCGAGGAGGGCTGGGTCGAAATCATTCCTGAGACTGAACTCGGCGGTGATTCGCATCACTACCTCGACGCGCGCGATGACGGGATCTGGACGCACGTGCGCCTGCACATTTACCCCGACGGCGGCGTCGCAAGGCTCAGGATCTTCGGAGAGATTCGTGCCGATTTCACGGACATTGACGGTTACGTCGATCTCGCGGCAGTCGAGCACGGCGGTCGTGCGCTCGCGGCAAGCGATGAGCACTACGGCAGTATCCACAACCTGACGGCGCCGGGGCGCGGATTCAACATGGGCGACGGCTGGGAGACGGCACGGCGTCGCGGGCCGGGCAACGACTGGGTCATCATCGCGCTCGGCCGGCCTGCCATCATCGAGCGTGCCGAGATCGATACGGCGCATTTCAAGGGCAATTACCCGGACCGCGTCTCGCTGGAGGCGGGTATGTTCGATAGTGACGAGACGGCTGTCGCCGATCACGATCAGTGGCAGGCCCTGCTGCCCGAGGCAAAGCTCAAGATGGACCAGCAACACTATTTCGACGACGCGCTGCTGAGTATCGGCGAGGTCAGTCACGTGCGAGTCTCAATTTACCCGGACGGCGGCATCAGTCGCGTACGCTTATTCGGCCAGGTGCATGGCTGAGCCCGCAATTTCCCTGGCGCCATTGCCGCTGACGCGCGAGCGCTTCGCGCCTTTCGGCGACGTCATCGAGGCGTCGCGCGACCGGTCAGCCGCCATGAACGAGGCGCGTTTCGAGCGTTTCGACGACCTGTGCGACATCGATGTCGGTAGCGACGGCCAGGTTTCGGTCAGCGTCGCGCGCTGCCGCGTCGCGACGTCGCTGCCGCTTCGCATCGACAAGCTCGAGCGACACCCGCTTGGCAGCCAGGCGTTCATGCCGCTGCAGCCCTGTGAGACGGTTATCGTCGTCGCGCCGCCCGGGGAGTCCGTCGACGTGTCCGCTTTGCGTGCATTCATCACGCAGCCACGCCAGGGATTCAACTATCACCGCGGTACCTGGCACATGCCGCTGATCGCGTTCTCGGCTGGCCACGAATTCCTCGTTGTGGACCGCGGCGGTGCGGCGATCAATTGCGAAGAATTCATCCTCGACGACGCTGTCATGCTCGAGGCTGTCTGAGGGCCATGCGTCAAGCCTTCCGCTCTTCGATATTGCACTGTCTCTCCGACCCGGGAGAGGAGGCGCGTTCGTCGGCGGTCGAGTACTTCGAAGACGGCCTCCTGATTGTCGAGGACGGTGACGTGCTAAAAGCCGGGCACGCCGACGCCCTGTTGCCCGAACTCCCCGAAGATGTGCGGATCATCGAGTACCCGGGCCGGCTCATCGTGCCCGGATTCATTGACTGTCACGTGCATTTTCCGCAGCTCGATATCATCGCTTCCTACGGCGAACAGCTGCTCGACTGGCTCAATCGTTACGCTTACCCGGCTGAGGCACGTTTCGCAGATCCCGACTACGCACGCGAAGTGGCGACCGCGTTCGTCGATGAAATGCTGGCCAACGGAACGACGACAGCGCTCGTATTCGGCACAGTGCATCCGCATTCTGCCGACGCGATCTTCGAAGCCGCATCTGCGCGAGACCTGCGGCTGATCGCGGGCAAAGTGTTGATGGACTGCAACTGCCCTGAAGAACTCCGGGACGATGCCGCGGGAGGCATTGCGGACAGCAGGGCGCTGATCGAAAAATGGCATGGCAAGGGGCGTCTCGGTTACGCGATCACGCCGCGTTTCGCGCTGACCTCGACATCCGAACAGCTCACGGCGGCAGGACAACTCGCGGCGGAGTATCCCGATGTCTGGATCCACACGCACCTTGCCGAAAATACGGAAGAAGTTGACGAGATTGCGCGGCTGTATCCCGAGCACAGCAGCTATCTCGATGTTTACGATCATTTCGGCTTGCTGCGCGAGCGCGCCGTGTTCGCGCATTGCCTGCACATGAGTGAGGCTGATCGTTCCTCGATGGCCAGCAAGGGCGGCGCCGCCGCTTTTTGCCCTACGTCGAACCTGTTCCTGGGCAGCGGGCTCTTCGACCTGCCGGCCATGCGTGCGGCGAACATACGTTGCGGCCTCGGCACCGACGTCGGCGGCGGCACGAGCCTGTCGATGTTGCGAACGGCCAGTGAGGCGTACAAGGTCCTGCATCTGCAGGAGCACGCGCTTCCCGCTACCCGTGCCCTGTACCTGGCTACGCTGGGCGCCGCCGAAGCGCTGTATCTTGACGATTGCATCGGGAATTTCCTGCCGGGCAAAGAAGCGGACTTCGTCGTGCTGGACGCCGCTGGCTCGAGCCTCACGGCGCGCCGCGTGGCTGCCGCCGAGACCATGGACGAAAAGCTGTTTGCGTTGATTACGCTGGCTGACGACAGGAACATCGCGGCCACCTATGTTCGTGGCAAGCGGCAGCTTTGCGGCGAAAAAAGCGGACTATAGCGCGCCAAACAAAATGTCGGACAGGAAAACCGTTTCCCCTGAAACGGTCGATTTTTCCCAATCGGCACATTTTGATGGCGTAAGTCCCTGGGACAAAATATATTTTCGGCTCGATGCAAGACAACAACAATAACAAGCTCAACTCCACATTCCTCCTTCTACTGCGGCCCCTGGCGCGACTGTTTCTGCGCTTCGGTCGCGGTTACCGCGAGTACTCGGAGTTGTCCAAGACGGCGTTCGTCTCCGTAGCCTCGGAGGACTATGGCGTGCATGGCCGGCCAACCAACGTGTCGCGAATCGCCGCGATGACGGGTCTGACGCGCAAGGAGATCAGTCGTATTCGCGGCCGTCTCGAGCGCGGCGAGGGCGCCCTCATTGATCGCCATACGCCGGTCAGGGAAGTCATTGATGCGTGGCGTTCCAAAGACGAATTCCTGGACGCAGATGGCGAACCTGCCGTACTGCCTCTTGATGGGGAGAACGGCTCATTCCGGTCCCTGATCAAGCAGTACGCGGGCGACATTCCGGAAGGCGCGATGAAGACCGAATTGCAGCGCATCGGCGCGGTCCAGTGCGAAAATGGCCGCTACAAACTGCTGCCCGAAGACTCCGACAGGCTCGTGCCAGAGGAGGAATTGGCGGCCGAGCTTCGAGCCGGGCCCTACCCGCTGTTGTCAGCCATGGCGAAGAACAAGACAGTTGTTCGCGAGGGCGACATCTGGCCTCAGGAAACCGTCAGTCGCACAACCATCAGGAAGTCGGACGTGCGCCGCGTGCGCAAGCTCGTGTCGGTGCGCCTGCGAGCCGCAACGACGAATATCGCCGACTTGCTGGACGCGTACGCGACCCTGAACAACGGTGATGAAGCCGACGAAAAGCTGGTACCCGTCTCCGCCGGCGTATTCTACGCCGAAGGCCTGGATACCAAGGACTGTTGATCAGTCGGCGACCCGCACCGTGGCATCGAGTGTGGAAGGCGCCTTCATCGAATTCGTAATCAGGCAGTGTTTCTCGGCTTTTTCGAGCAGCCGATGTGCTTTTTCTTCGTCCGTCCCGGCTGGAACGGTCAGCTCGGCCTTGACGTCGAAATGTGTGAACTGCGTTACGCGCTCGACCTTGTCGAGTGTGCCGACGGCCTCGCAATCCAGCGAGTTCCAGTCGAGCCGGGCCGCGCGCGCAATGGCCCGGAACGACAGGATGAAGCAGTCGGCGACGGAGCCTACGAGTAGTGTTTCGGGTGACCAGAGATCTCCGGGGCCACCGAATTCGGCCGGACCGGCCGTGCTCAGATCTTCGAGCCCCTGGCTTGCGAGTTTGACGTTCTTATCTGTCGCCGTTGATGCCGATACTACGTAATGGTGGGGAAGGTCCTGCATAGTCTTGCCTGTCGACGGGAACCGGGTGCCGACTAGATTAGCGCAGCTGCGGAAAATTCAACTATCGGATTTCCGCTATAGGAGCCACGTCAGGTACCGTGGTTGCCGTCCGACTTTACATGGGGCGCGAGCCGCTCGAGCAGGCCGGACATCTCGGGCCGGTTCGCGCGCAGTTCGTCGATCGAAAAACCCGTCATCTCGTAAGGCAATACCAGCCAGTCGCTGGTCTTGTGCACGAAATACTCGGGTTCGCGCAAGGTTTTTTCGGACGGGCGATACCAGACGCTTGCGACGCGAATGTCCTTCGGGAGATTGCGGCGCGTTTTCCTGGTCAGCTGGTCGATGACGGCGTTGACGCTCGAGCCCGTGCTGTAGACATCGTCGACGATCAGCATGGAATGGTGAGAACACAGGTTTTCGAGCAGGTACTGCAGCCCGTGCACGCGGATCGACTCGGCCGTGTTGACCATCTGCGTGTAACGCGGCGCACCCGTGTACGAGGTGCGAATCGCTATGTGGTCCGTCTTGACCCCGAAATACTCGAGCCCTTCCTGTACGGCGATGCCGACGGCGCTGCCGCCGCGCCACAGCCCGACCAGGAAGTCCGGTTCGAACCCGGCTTCGAATATATCGGCGGCGAGTTGGAAAGAATCTCTCAGGAGATCGTCGGCGGCGATGAATCGCTCGTTCATTGTTGTTGTACCCACGCTGTGCTGCGATAGAATTGGGGCCCCGCATTATACCGGCAGCCAAGAGTCCGAGAACACATGGATAAGACAGTTCTTTCCGCCCAGGACCTCCTCGAAGATTCCGTGGAGCTCGGCATCAGGATTCTCGAGAGCGGTTACGAGCCCACGATGATCATCGCGATCTGGCGTGGTGGCACGCCCGTCGGCATGGCGCTCCAGGAGGTATTGTCCTATTGCGGCGTTGCCTCGGATCACATCGCGATTCGCACGTCTTCCTATGTCGGTGTCGATCAGCGCGGCGCTGTCGCGGTGCACGGTCTGAATTACATTATCAAGAAGATCTGCCATGACGACCGCGTGCTGATCGTCGACGACGTTTTCGACACGGGTAATACGATAGTGGCAGTCATTGATGAGCTGACCCGGCGCGCGCGCGGCAACACGCCCGAAGATATCCGCGTCGCTGTGCCCTGGTTCAAGCCGAGCCGCAACGAGACCAGCATCGTGCCGGATTACTTCCTGCGCGAGACGGCGGAGTGGCTGGTCTTTCCGCACGAACTCGACGCGCTGACGCCCGAGGAACTCAGGGCGAGTAGGCCCGACATCGCCGAGATCGTGCAGAGCGTCAAGTCACAGGCTCTGACAGCCTGAATACGCTGGTGCGGAGAATCTGCGTCTATTGCGGTTCGAACACGGGCGTTCGGCCGGAGTATTCAGACGCGGCGAAGGAGCTGGCCGAGGTCCTCGTCCACCATGAACTCGAACTGGTCTACGGCGGTGCGGACAAGGGCATCATGGGCGTGCTCGCGGACGCCGTGCTGGAACGCGGCGGCAAGGTGCATGGCGTCATTCCGCAAATGCTCTGTGAAAAAGAGATCGCGCACGAACGGCTCACCGAGCTGCATATCGTGGGTTCGATGCATGCGCGCAAGTCGATGATGGCGGCACTATCGGACGGTTTTGTGGCGATGCCGGGAGGTTTCGGCACGCTCGAGGAGATTATCGAGATCATCACATGGGGGCAGCTCCGGTTTCATGACAAACCGTGTGGCGTGCTCAATATCGGCGGATTCTTCGACCACCTGTTGAGCTACCTCGATCACGCCAGCGCCGAAGGATTCCTGCGCCCGGAGAACCGGCGCATGCTGCTTGAAGATTCGACGGCGGCTGGCCTGATACAGCAGTTCGAGCGCTATACGGCGCCACACGTCGACAAGTGGACGAGCTGACGGACCCGGTTAATTGAACAGCAGGCGCAGCTGGCCTTTTGCCGGCGTGCGCAGGTTGCGGCCCTGCAGGGAATAGCGAATGCCGAACTTGCGGCCTCGCAGGCCGGGCCCCGGACAGATACGCAGCGGTGAAGAGATCGGGGTCGTTCGGGAATACCAGTACGAGTGAGGCATCGACAACGGGTTCGTGGCCCTGGTTGTAGAGGACCAGCTGAATCCGTTGCGCATTGGTTTCGAACAGGAACTCTCGGTCCTGGGTCTCGTACTTGTGACGAATCTGTTCCATCTCCTGCATCAGTTCATCGGGCGAGCGGCTGACGTAAGGGTCATCAGAGCCGAAAAGTCTCGCATGGACGAGCCGCGCCATGATTGACGTCGATCCCGTATTCCTGGAGTTCAGCTGGATCTTGATCAGTTGCTCGAGCTTACTCGCGGCAACTGCGGAAGGCAGTTCATCGAGGCTTTGGCAGCCAAGAAGGAGATGCTTGTGAATGATCTCCCCCGGAAACCCGACTTCGATGTGATTTCCGGACACGGAATCCTGGAACTTCTTTTCGAACAGCACCTGCAGCTGCCGACGACCCATCTTGATAGCCGATTCATTGACACGCATATAGGCGTCGCCACGCCTTAATTCCTCGGAGAAGTCGACACGCATCATGTAAGGGCGATCCCGGCAGTCGCCGATCCGGAAAACACCGACCTGTTTGCCATCGACCGTGACGGCTTCGTGGTTGACTTTGAGTGGCGGCTCAATGTGGTCGCGCAGCAGCGTGCGGTAGGCAGGCTTGCCTGAAAAGTCCTTGTCGCCGACCGGGTGGATTTGCCTGCGACCCTGGCCGTCGAAATCCATGCCTATCACGATATAACGTGGCCCTTCCACGGACGCGTTCGCCAGCGCCATTGCGTCGCGCAGAAAGTCGCGGAGGTTTCCGGCACCGTAAGGCTGCTTGCGGAACTGGATTCCGGGACCGGGACTCGCCGACGTAATGAGTTTCGCCAAATGATCCATAACAGCCGCCAATTTTGACTGATTATGTCGAACAGATCGGGAACCAATCGACAGTTCCGGCGTAACCTGGCCATTCTGGCAGCGTTTACAGGTACCCCTGTATTGGCCAAACTATCGCGATGATGACATCTCCGACAGCATTCGCGAACGTCGCGGCGGACCCGCCCGCCATCTCTCCAGGCGTTGTTCGCCGGGCCGTTAGCGAACAGTTTGCCCTCGACGGTGAATACAAACCGCTCGTTAGCGAGCGCGACCAGAACTTCCACCTCAGAACACCTTCCGGCGAGCAGTATGTCGTCAAAGTGACGAGTGCCGTCGAGCAACGCATCGTGAGCGACTTTCACCTTGCGTGCCTGTTGCACCTGGAAGCGGCCGGCGCCACAGCTACGCCACGCGTAATTCGTACCGTGGCAGGAGAAAGTGCAGGGCGCATCGAGTGTGATGGAAAGACGCACGTATTGCGGGTCGTGAGCTACCTGGAAGGCACGCCGCTTTCGACTGCGGCCATCGATACCGGCACCGCGCGCGAATTCGGTACGCAACTCGCCAATCTCGATGCTGCATTGCAGGGATTTCGGCATCCGGGCGAGCGCCCGGAATTATTGTGGGACCTGCAGCGCGTTACGGAGTTACGCGCACTGCAGCATCACATCGATTCCACGACAGTCGGCCGGTCTGTCGCACTGGCCATTGACGATTTTGAGAGCAACGTCGAACCAAAGCTCGGTTCTCTGCGTCGCCAGGTCATTCACGGTGACGCGAATCCCGAGAACGTACTGTTGGATGAATCGCGTCGCGTTTGCGGACTCATCGATTTCAGCGACAGCGTCAACGCGCCGCTCGTCTTCGATGTTGCTATCGCCGCGTCCTACCTGCGCGGTGTCGAGCCGCTTGCGCTGATAGCCCCCTTCGTCGCCGCCTATCATGCAGCACTGCCTTTGCAGAAAGATGAAATCGAGCTTCTTTTTGACCTCGTACGCGCACGACTGGCGACGACGGTTAGCATTCTCTACTGGCGGCTTGCCGAACGCGCTGCAGAAGATGCCTACCGCGAAAAATCCCTGCAGAGCGAGGGTGCGGCAATACACTTTCTCGAAGCACTTGATGCCCTTGGTCGGGACGAGTTCGTCTCGAGCATTAATAAAAAAATCGGGACGGGCTAGCTACTGATATGAGGATCGAAGCCGCCCCCCACGCCATCGTCGGACATGCGGAAGAGCCGCTATATGCAGAATATTTACCACATTCCAGACCGGTTTTTAGGGCCCCGCGATTCAACTGAGAGGCAGTTCCTTATTTGCCCGCCCACACCGCCGTAACATCGGGTGACCGCTTTACACGGTATAAGGAAACAATGAACCTCGACACAGCGCTATCGATCTTGCTGATCTTCTGTGCGGGCTGCTACCTGCTGCTCGGATCGCGCCTCGTCGCCTCCAAACGCGAAGTCGGCAGCATGCCGATCGGCGTGCTGTTTATCGTCATCAGTATCTGGGTCGCGGGCGGCGCCGTCGAAATGCTGTCTGGCAGTTTCGCCATGTTCTCGATCGGGAGGACCGGTCATTTCATCGGCACGGCACTGGCGCCGATCGTGGCTTATGTCTGTTTCCGCGAGTATACAGGTTCGGAAACGCCCGCCCGAACACTCGCGATAATGAGCATCATTCCCGTTATTTCTGTCTCGCTGGCGGCCACCAACGCCTACCACGAGTTCATGTGGTATCTGCCGGCCGCTAACGAAGCCGGCGAGTTCCTGACACGACCCGTGCGCTGGGGACCGTGGTTCCTGTTCGTACACCTGCCCTACAGCTACGCCATTTTCGGCGTGGCAATAATTACGCTCGTGACCCATAGCGCGGCTGTAGCTCCCGCGCACCGCCGAGGTCTCTACCTCATGATCGGTGCCTGTATCGCGCCATTGAGCGCCACGCTTGCTTACGACATTGGTTTCGGTCCGGACACCGTTTCCTACGTGCCGTTCGTGTTTGCGGCGATGCTGCCCGTCTACGCATGGTTGATCCTGGGCGAGAAAGTTATCGAGTTCACACCACTGGCTTACGAGACTGTCTATCAGAACATGCAGGACCCGGTCGTTGTGATTGACGACCAGCAGCGGGTTATCGGGCTCAATAACGGCGCGCAGACGATGCTTTCGGTCGCCGAGTCGGACGCGCTGCGCGAACCGCTGCAGAAACTGTTCAGTGAGGACACGCCCGAAGTATTCGACGTGCTCGAGTCAGGCGAGCCGCAGAAGATGATGACCGCAACCGGGCGTTTCCTGCACGTGCAGGTGTCTGCGATCAATACGCATCGATCCTCGGCGCGCGGCGGCCAGGTGCTCATGTTCCGTGACGTCAGCGACGTTGAGAAGGCGCAGAGCGAGGTGCGCAACAGCGAGAAGTTGCTGCGGACGCTGATCGATCACTCGGTCAACGGCGTCATACGCTTCCGCTGGGAGGACCTCGACGCCGGTGAAAAATCGCTGCGAAGCAGTTTCGCCAACGCCGCTGCCGGACGCTTCCTGGAATCCAATACCGATGACCTCACCGACCTGCCCGCCGAGGACATCATCCGGCGTGCGACGAGCGGCATGGATGCCGACAAAGCCGAAGACATCGTGCGGAAGTTCGATGCCGCGATGAGCGAAAGCAATAATTTCGACATCGAGGTCAGGCAGAAAAAGCTCGGAGCGGACCTCTGGCTGCACATGATTTGCGAGCCTGTCGGCGACGATATTGCCGTGACCTTTGTCGATATTACCGATCGCAAAGCCAAGGAACGCCAGATGGAATCGATCGCCACGTCGGATCCATTGACGGGAATCCTGAATCGGCGCGGCTTCGAGCGTGATGCTGCACAGAGACTGCGTGATAGCGAAGACGATGCGACGGGCGCGCTGTTGTTCATCGACCTCAATGAATTCAAGCAGATAAACGACCGCTGCGGTCACGAGATCGGCGACCAGCTCTTGCGTATCGCGGCCGAGCGCCTGAAGAAGAACCTGCGGTCCTGCGACATTATCGGACGTCCGGGTGGTGATGAATTCGTTGCCCTGGTTCCCGATGTCGACGCCAGGATCGCGGACAAGTTGGCCAAGCGCCTGACCAACGGTCTCGAAGAGCCGTACGTTATCGGTGACAAGACACTGCGCTGTGCTGCCAGCATCGGGTTGGCGCTGTATCCCGAGAACGCCAATACGCTGACGGGCCTGCTGCGGGAAGCCGACCAGGCGATGTACCGGGCCAAGGCCCGCACTCGCGGCGTAACCGAAATCAGCGGCAAAGACCTGCTCGAAAAGGCGATGTAGTATGGGTCGCTACGCGCAGCTGCCCGCGTTGATATTCGGCGCAACGGGGCCCGCTTTCTCGTGACCAGCTGAAATAAAACCCCGAACGCTGCGGTCTGTTACTAAAACCGAATGGAGTCTCACTAATGACCGCCGGCACTCGCCTCCGCGCTCTTATCCTCGGCTCGCTCGCCATCGCGATGGTGCTGAGTCTCGTTTACAGCACGTCTACTCATTACGGTCATGCCGACGTGCCCGTCGCGTCCACCGCAGCCGAAATCAAGCCGCTCGTCGCGGGCGATCCGGCGCCTTACTTCACGGTGGAGACCGTCGATAATGAGTCCTTCGATTTCGACCCGCGCAGGCTCGAGCGTCCTGTCGTATTGATCTCGTTTCGCGGCGGCTGGTGTCCGTTCTGCAACATACATCTCTCGGAGCTTAAGGATGTGTTGCCTGAGCTCAGCGGAATGGGCATCGATGTGTTGTTCCTGAGCGGGGACCGTCCCGAGTTGCTTTACAGCAGCCTGAGTCGCGAAACTCAGGGCCATTTCGTCGGCTTGGGCTACACGATCCTGTCGGATGCGAATGCGCAGGCCGCTATCGCCCTGGGAATTGCATTCAAAGCTTCCGACAAGACGATCCAGCGCCGTCTGGACAAGGGGCAGGACATCGAGCGGTCGTCGATGCAGCGCCACGGCGTGCTGCCCGTGCCGGCCGTGTTCGCGATAAGTCGGGAAGGCGAGATCACCTTTGCCTACGCGAATGCCGATTACAAGGTCCGCCTGCCAAATGACGAGCTGCTGACCGCCGCCGCCGAGCTGGTCGCTCAATAGCAGAACTCTACTGGCTAATGGTAGTCTTCGTGCTTGAACAAGGGCACGGAGACCCTCATGCTTACAGCGATCGTTTTTGAACCCGAAGCCGGCTTCGAACCCGGCCCGGACTCATGAGCGACGCTCGTAACGGCGGCCCGCTCGCGCGCGCAGTCAGGGCCGCCACCAAGATAGAGCCGAACGAACTCACGGCGACGCTGCTGTCGTTTGCTTTCGTGTTCATCCTGATGACGGCGTACTTCATCCTGCGACCGGTCCGCGACGCGCTGTCGTCCGACTGGACCGACGAGCAGCTGAGCTGGCTCTGGACCTCGACATTCTTCTTCAGCCTGGTCGCCGTCAGCCTTTACGGCGCCATCATCTCACGAGTGCGTTTCCGGATAATCGTCCCGAGTGTTTACACGTTTTTCGCGGCCACGTTCATCGGCTTTTACGTGATCGGTTCCACGCTCGGCGACAATGATTACGTCAATCGTGCTTACTATGTCTGGCTGAGCGTATTCAGCCTTTACCACCTGTCCGTGTTCTGGACTTTCATGTCGGGCCTGTACAACAAGGACCAGGCGAAACGGCTGTTCAGCATCATCGCGATGGGGGCGAGTGCCGGCGCAATCGTCGGTCCGTCGATTCCCACGTTTTTCGCCGATGACATCGGTACGCTCAACCTGTTGCTGATCGCCGCAGTCCTGCTGTTGCTGCCGATCCCGATCATCTGGAAACTCGATCAGCTGCGTGGCGAGCAACTTGGGAATGCCGATCTGCAGGCGGATCTTTCGGGCGAGCAAAAGCTTGCAGGCAATCCGTTCTCGGGGTTCACCAACTTCGTCAGCAACCCTTACCTGCTCGCGATCGGCCTGTTCATCCTGCTGTACGTCGTCATGAACACGTTCATCTACTTCGAGCTGCGCAAGATGCTGGGCGATTTCGACCGCGAAGTGCGAGCCCAGATCTGGGGCGGCATCGACCTCGCCGTTAATTCGCTGGCGCTCGTGACGGCGTTGTTTGCGACAGGACGGCTTGCGACACGCGTTGGCATGCCGGCGACGCTCGCCCTGATACCCGCGCTCATGGTTGGAGGCTGGGTCGTTGTTGCCTTGAGCCCCGTGCTTGCGGTACTCATCGGATTGCAGGTAACGCGACGTGCCGGCAATTACGCGATTACACGCCCGGGCCGCGAGATGTTGTACACAGCCGTTGATGCCGATACACGCTTCAAGGCAAAACCCGTCATCGATATCGTAGTCTACCGAGGCGGTGACGTGTTGACGGCCTGGACCTATACGGCTTTGACGGCCACGCTCGGCCTCGGCCTGGCAGGTGTTGCGGCGGTCTCCGCCGGCATTGCCGCTGTCTGGGCCGCGGCCGGAATATTCCTCGGCCGCGCGTACGATCGTGGCGGAGACGTAACTCCCGGTGACGGGCGGACAGAATGAAGAAGCCGGCGCCGAGCTACGAAACGCAGGAACTCAGGGAGTTCGCCGAGGTGCTGCGTGGCCGGCGCACGATCAATCTCTTTCTGCAGACACTCGTGCCTGAAAAGCTGGTCGAGGAAGCCCTCGAAGCGGCTACGTGGGCGCCGAACCATCATGTCACGGAGCCGTGGCGCTTCATCCTGCCCGGGCCGCAAACCGTCGGTCGGATTCTCGATCTGTGCAAGAAAATGGTCGCGGCCGCGAAAAGCGCGGAGCTTAGCGAGCACAAGCGCCAGTCCTGGTCGGAGAAACCGGGATGGCTCATCGTCACCTGCAAGCGCAGTGAAGACGAGCTGCGCCAGCGCGAAGACTACGCGGCGTGCAGCGCCGCCGTGCAGAATTTCATGCTGTACCTGTGGAAAGCGGGCGTCGGCTCGAAGTGGACGACGGGTGCTATCACGCGGGACCGTCGATTTGCCGAGATCCTCGGCATCGACCTTGGCACGGAGTTCGTCGTAGGCATGATCTGGTTCGGCTATCCGAAAGTTACGCCCTCGCAGTCGCGGAAGGAACTGTCGGCGGCGCTGACCCGATTGCCCTGAGGCGATTGCGATACGTTCGCTTCAGTCCCGCGCAAGTTCTTCCGGGTGATGCACGAGGTCTCCCGGCGCTATCAGCGGCCTGAGCAGGAAGACGACCGTTACCGCGATGCCCATCGTGGCCATGATGATGACCGTGTTTCGCACCGAGCCGTCATAAATCAAGGCTGCCAGCAGCGCGCCACCTGCGGCGGACAGATTCTGCAGCGTGCCGATGATCGACGACGCGACGCCGGCGATCCTGGGCAGCGGATCCAGGGCCACCACCATCGTGTTCGACATGAGGATCGCGATCGTGAACATGAACAGGCACACGCAGGTCCAGATCCACCAGAACGGCGCGTGTCCGAGCCAGGCGATGAATGCGAGTTGAGCGCTTGCCGCGAAGATCAGTGCAACGCCCAGGCCGATCAATTGCAGTTGGTCGAAGTGCAATACGAGCACCCGATTGACCGCGGAACCCACAAGAATCGAGATACCTGCGCAGGCGAAGATCAGGCCATAGGCTTCCACCGAATAGCCGTAGATCTCGACCGCAAGCGCTGCGGACGTCGCTATCACCGACATGAATCCGGCCGGCGGCAGAATCATCAGCAACAAACCGAACACGCTCTGCCGGTGCGAGAAGAATTCGCGAAAACTCGAGACGAGTTGCCGCACCGGATGCTCGTTCACGTCCGGCTTGTGCGTTTCAACGAGGTTCCTGCGGATGCCGATAAACATCAGGTAGCCGCATGCGGCGATCGCGATGAACGGCGCGCGCCAGCCCCATTGTGCAACCAGCAAGGCGCCGAAGGTCGGCGCAATTACGGGGGCGGCCGTGAAGATCATCGTCATCAACGACATCAGGCGAGCGGCATCCTTGCCTGATGCCACGTCGCGAACAATGGCTCGCGAGAGGACGACGGCCGATGCTGCGCCGATACCTTGCACGAAGCGGGCCGCGAGCAGCATCTCGATGTCGTTGACGACCGTGGTCGCCGTTGCCGCAATCACAAACAGGGTCATGCCGGCGTACAGCGTCGGCAGGCGCCCGAGCCGGTCGCTGAAAAGGCCCGCGGGAATCTGCCCAACGGCCATGCCGATCATGAAAATACCCACGATCTGTTGCCCGCGCGTGAGATCAGTGCCCAACGCCTCGACCATTGCAGGTATCGCGGGCAGGCTCAGGTCTACGGTCACGGCTGCCGTGGCCGTCAGAAGGCCAAGGGTCAATATGAAACTGCGGGACTGGAGGAGGTGGGCGTTCAAGGGCGTGTAGTGTGCCGGTGCAGGGTTTAATCCGCCAGCAGCAGTTCCGCGAGCTGTGGCGTGCCGATCCAGTAAGCCAGCTCCCGCGGATGATCGACGTCCCAGGCCGCAATGTCGGCGCGTTTGCCGATCTCCAGCGTGCCGCGATCGTCAGCGAGTCCCAGCGCACGAGCGGCTTCCCGTGTCGTGCCTGCGAGGCATTCGAGTGGCGTGAGGCGGAACAGTCGGCTGGCGAGCATCATCGCATTACGCAATGAACACATGGGTGAAGTACCCGGGTTGCAGTCGCTCGCGACGGCCAGCGGCACGCCCTGCCCTCGCAGTTCGTCGATGGGCGGCCTCTGCGTTTCACCAAGCGTCAGGAACGCGCCGGGCAACAACACAGCAACGGCGCCTGATTGGGCCATCGCCATTACGCCCGCCGCGCTCGTGTACTCGAGATGATCGGCCGACAAGGCATCGAAACTTGCGGCCAGTTCCGCGCCGCCGCCGTCACTGAGCTGGTCGGCGTGCAGCTTGACGGGCAGCCCGAGTTCAGCCGCCTTGCGAAAGACCCTTGCGATTTGCGGTGCTGTGAAAGCGATCGATTCGCAGTAGGCGTCGACGGCATCGGCCAGTTCGCGCGCGGCGACTGCGGGCAGCAATTCCTCGCAAACCAGGTCGACGTAGTCGTCGGCCTTGCCCTTGTACTCCGCCGGTACCGTGTGTGCGGCGAGCAGCGTGGCTCGGATATCGATTGCTGATGCATCGCCCAGGCGTCTCGCGACTTCAAGCATCTTGATCTCGTTGTCGACATCGAGGCCATAGCCGGACTTGATTTCAATCGTGGCGACGCCTTCGGCGGCCAGGGCCTGGACGCGGGGCAGGGCAGTTGCAAACAGCTCATCGGCCGACATCGTGCGCGTTGCCCGCACGGTCGACATGATGCCTCCGCCGGCTTTCGCGATGTCCTCGTAGCTGGCGCCTTCCAGTCGCTGCTCGAATTCCGCCGAGCGGTCGCCGCCGAATACCAGGTGCGTGTGGCAGTCGATCAGCGCCGGCGTCAGCCAGCGTCCTTCGAGCGAGAGCGTCCTGGTCGCATCGCCGTCGGGCAGCTCTTCCCGGTTGCCGACCCAGGCGATCCTGCCGTCCCTTACAGCGAGCGCGGCATCGCTGATTTCGCCGTATCCAGGCGCATTCGCGGCCATCGTGGCGATGTTCGCATCGCTTAGCAGCAGGTCCCAGTCGGCCATCAATCGTCTCCGGAAATTGCATTCGAAATTACCATGTACTAGCCTGTATATACAACTTTGGGACGAGCGTATGACGGCGATATTTGCGAACAAGGCCCTGCTGCCGGACGGCTGGCATGACAAGGTCCGCTTTAGCATTGCGGGCGGACTGATCGAGGACGTCGAAGTCGGTGCTACCGCAACGGCCGAGGACCGGGCGGTCGGCTGTGTGATTCCTGGGCTGTGCAATGCGCACAGCCACGCATTCCAGCGTGCGTTGGCGGGGCATACTGAACAGCGCTCGCCAGCGGGCCGCGACAACTTCTGGACATGGCGGGAGCGCATGTACGAACTCGCGCGCGGCATCGATGCCGCGACGCTCACGGCAATCGCGCGCCAGGCTTATTGCGAGATGCTGACCAGCGGCTACACGGCCGTCGCCGAGTTTCACTACCTGCACCGTGACCCGAAGGATCCGGACCGGCAGGACGCCATGCTCGAGGCGATCGTGACAGCGGCTCGGGAAAGCGGTATTCGCCTGACCTACGTACCCGTGTTGTACGAGCGTGCCGGCTTTGACGATGCCGCGCCCACATCCGCGCAAGGCAATTTCGCGATGCGCGTCGATAAGTTCCTCGCTCACCATGAACGGGCAAGCGCCCGGGCCGGTGAGGCGATAAGCGTGGGTATCGGCGTGCACAGCCTGCGCGCCGTTAGCCGTGATTCTCTTACTGAAATTGCAGGCGTGGCGGCTGATCGGAACATCCCCATGCACCTGCATATCGCCGAACAACAGCTTGAAGTCGAACAGTGCCTTGAGGCCTACGGCGCGCGGCCCGTGCGCTGGCTCATGGACAACTTCGATGTGGACGGGCAATGGTGCCTCGTGCATGCGACTCACATGGACGAGGACGAAACGCAGGCGCTGGCCGAATCGGGGGCTGTTGTCGCGCTGTGTCCGAGCACCGAGGCCAATCTCGGTGATGGCCTGTTTCCGCTGCACGATTTCCTCAGGCACGGCGGGCAAATCGCGATTGGCTCCGACAGCCATGTATCGATCAATCCCTTTGAAGAGCTGCGCTGGCTCGAGTACGGGCAGCGACTCGCAACGCGCTCGCGTAACATCACGTCGCTGCGAGACAGCCACGTCGGCCGCGAGTTGTTTTCGCGTTCGCTCGAAGGCGGTGCATTGGCGAGCGGACAGTCCATCGTCGGGCTGCAGAAAGGCGCACACGCCGATCTCGTCGTGCTCGGCGACGACGATCCGATGCTTGCCGGGCACGGTGATGATTCGCGCCTTGATGCGCTGGTATTTTCCGGCTACCCGCTACCTGTCGAACGCGTCATGGTAAACGGTGACTGGCAGGTACTCGACGCCATGCACGTCGAGCGCGACCGGGCGCGCTGGGATTATGCCGCCAAGCTCAATGCTTTCAGGGCCGCGCGATGAACACCGCCAAGCCGCGCTACCAGCAACTAAAGGACCTGATCATCGGGCGCATCTCGTCGGGCGAGTTGAGTCCCAACGATCGTGTGCCGTCCGAGAACGAACTCGTGGAGCTCATGAGCGTGTCGCGAATGACGGCGAATCGCGCGCTGCGCGAACTCAACGACGAAGGCTACGTTGAGCGAATCGCCGGGCGCGGCACCTTCGTGTCCGATTTTCGCTCGCAATCGCATTTGCTCGAGGTTCACAACATCGCTGACGAAATCGCGCAACGAGGACACAGCCACGCGAGCAAGGTGTTGCGACAGTCCCTGCAGCATGCGCGAGGCGAGGTTGCGAGGGCGCTGCACGTCGAGCAGGGCACCGAGGTATTTCACCTCCTGCTCGTGCATTTCGAGAACGGCGCGCCGATTCAGCTCGAGGATCGTCACGTAGTTGCGGGTTTCGCACCAGAGTGTCTCGAGCAGGACTTCGAGTCGGTCACGCCGAGCGCCTACCTGACGTCGGTAGCACCGCTGCAGGAAGCCGAGCAGGTCGTGCGAGCAACCCTGCCGAATGCGGCCGTTAGAAAGCACCTGAATTTCGAAGAGGGCGAGGCCAGCCTCGTCGTCATCCGGCGCACCTGGTCGGCGGGACGTCCCGTGACCTTTGCGCGCCTGCATCACCCGGGCAGTCGTTACGAACTGACCGGACACTACACCCCACCCGGAACACCGCGATCGACATCGGCCGATGTTGTGCAGCTGGAGAAACTACGACAATGACCAGGACCATCAAGGCACCGACGGGCACTCGTCTCAATGCCAAAAGCTGGCTCACGGAAGCGCCGCTGCGGATGCTCATGAATAATCTTGACGCGGAAGTCGCCGAGCGGCCAGACGACCTCGTTGTGTATGGCGGCATCGGCAAGGCCGCGCGCAACTGGGAGTGCTTCGACGCAATCGTGGCGGCGCTCAAGGAACTCGGCGATGAGGAGACCTTGCTCGTGCAGTCGGGCAAGCCTGTAGGCGTGTTTCAGACACACGCCGATGCGCCACGTGTGCTGATCGCAAACTCGAATCTCGTACCGGCCTGGGCCAACTGGGAACACTTCCGCGAGCTCGACAAGAAAGGCCTCATGATGTTCGGGCAGATGACGGCCGGCTCGTGGATTTACATAGGCAGCCAGGGCATCGTGCAGGGTACGCACGAGACCTTTGCCGAGATGGGTCGCCAGCACTATGACGGCGACCTCGCCGGGCGCTGGATCCTGACCGCGGGCCTCGGCGGCATGGGCGGCGCGCAGCCGCTGGCCGCGACGATGGCGGGAGCGTCGATGCTCGCGATCGAATGCCAGGAAGATCGCATCCAGATGCGCCTCGACACGGGGTACCTCGACACGCGCGCGGACACACTCGATGAAGCGATGACGATCATCGAGCAGTCGGTGCGTGACAAGACAGCTGTTTCGGTCGGCCTGCTCGGCAATGCGGCAGAGATACTGCCCGAGATGATCGAGCGCGGCATCCGTCCCGACGCCGTCACCGACCAGACGTCGGCGCACGATCCCGCCAACGGTTACCTGCCGATAGGCTGGACCGTCGAACAGTGGTTCGAGCAGCGCGAAAAGGATCCCGATGCAGTCGTCGCGGCGGCCGTCAAGTCGATGGCCGTCCACGTTCGGGCGATGCTCGAATTCCAGCAGCAGGGTATCCCGACCTTCGACTATGGCAACAACATCCGCCAGGTGGCCTTCGACGAAGGCGTCGAAAACGCGTTCGATTTTCCGGGCTTCGTGCCGGCTTATGTGCGGCCGTTGTTCTGCCGCGGCGTTGGACCGTTCCGCTGGGCCGCACTGTCGGGTGACCCCGAGGATATATACAAGACCGACGCCAGGGTGAAGGAACTCATACCCGACGACCCGCACCTGCACAACTGGCTCGACGCGGCGCGCGAACGTATTCACTTCCAGGGACTGCCGGCGCGTATCTGCTGGGTAGGGCTCGGGCAGCGCCACAAGCTTGGCCTCGCTTTCAACGAGATGGTGCGCAATGGCGAACTCAAGGCGCCCGTCGTGATCGGGCGCGATCATCTCGACAGCGGCTCGGTCGCAAGTCCGAATCGCGAGACCGAGGCGATGCGGGATGGCAGCGACGCGGTATCCGACTGGGCGCTGCTCAACGCGCTGCTGAATACGGCCAGCGGCGCGACCTGGGTGTCGCTGCACCACGGCGGCGGCGTGGGCATGGGCTATTCGCAGCACGCCGGGCTCGTGATTGTCTGCGACGGCAGCGAGGCGGCCGACAAGCGTATCGGACGCGTGCTCTGGAACGACCCCGCGACCGGCGTCATGCGCCATGCCGACGCGGGCTATGAAATAGCGATCGAGTGCGCCCGTGAAAACAACCTGAACCTGCCGATGGTCGATACCGGGAGCGCTCGATGAAACTGTCGATAGCGAACCAACTGGTCACGCTGTCCGACCTCCGGGCCGCCTGGCGCGAGGACACGACGGTGGTGCTGGATGACGATGCGCGGCGTCGCATCGCCGAGTCCCGGGAGTTCATCAATGAGGTGCTTGCACATGGCGACCAGGTGTACGGCGTCAACACCGGGTTCGGTCAACTTGCACAGGTGAGCATCAGCGACGACGAGCTGGCGCACCTGCAGGACAATCTCGTGCGCTCGCACGCCGTGGGCGTTGGCGAAGATCTCGACGACGACGTCGTGCGGCTCATCATGCTCATGAAAGTCGTGGCGCTTGCCGAGGGGTTTTCGGGCGTAAGGCTCGAACTCGTCGACGCGCTGTGCGCCTTGATCAACAACAACATCTACCCGCGCATTCCGGCGCGCGGCTCCGTGGGTGCGTCAGGCGATCTCGCGCCGCTCGCGCACATGGCGGGCGCACTGATCGGTATCGGCGAAGTGCGCGTCAATGGCAACCTCGTGCCCGCGACGGCGGCCCTCAAGATGGCCGGCATCGAACCAGTGAGACTCGCGCCCAAGGAAGGGCTGGCGCTACTGAACGGCACCCAGGTCTCGACCGCGCTTGCCCTGGCTGCCGCGTTCCGTACCGAGAACCTGCTGGCGGCGGCGCTGATGGCGGGCGCAATGTCGTCCGACGCGGTCAAGGGCAGCGACACGCCATTCGACCGGCGCATCCAGTCCGTGCGCGGTCACGGTGGGCAAATCGCCGTCGCCGGCGTGCTGCGTGATCTCATGGGCGACAGTGATATTCGCGCCTCGCACGCCGAATGTAACCGCGTTCAGGATCCCTACTCGGTACGCTGCCAGCCGCAGGTAATGGGCGCCTGTCTCGATGTGTTGCGCCATGTCTGCTCGGTCCTCGAGACTGAAGCGAACGCGGTCACCGACAACCCGCTCGTCTTTGCCGACTCGAAGTCCGTACTGTCGGGCGGCAATTTTCACGCAGAGCCCGTGGCTCTCGCGGCTGACTATCTCGCGCTGGCGATCGCCGAGATCGGGGCGCTGTCCGAGCGTCGCATTGCCTTGTTGATCGACTCTCACCTGAGTGGCCTGCCGCCATTCCTCGTCAAACATGAAGGGCTCAACAGCGGTTTCATGATGGCGCAGGTCACGGCCGCGGCGCTGGCCTCCGAAAACAAGTCGCATGCGCACCCCGCAAGCGTCGACAGCCTGCCGACATCGGCCAATCAGGAAGACCACGTGAGCATGGCGACCTATGCAGCAAGGCGCCTGCACACGATGCTCGATAATGTTGCGGACATTGTCGCCATCGAATTGCTTGCCGCGGCGCAGGGGATCGAGTTTCATCACCCGCAGAAGAGTTCACCCGCGATAGAGGAAGTCATTAGCGCTCTGCGTGAGATTTCGCCGTCGTACGACGAAGACCGCTCCCTGTCATCGGATATCCGTCGTGTCGCAGCTACCATCGATGACGGAGATTACTGCGGCTACGCGGCGTCGGTGCTACCGAGCCTCGGCAAATGATTGGTGTCTGCAATCACTACGACGGCGAACTGCCGCTCCTGATCAGCGTGCCGCACGACGGCGTACACATTCCCGTCGACATCAGCGCCCGCATGACGCAGGCCGGACTCGCGGTGCCGGATACGGACTGGCATGTCGCCGAGCTCTACGATTTCGCCCGCGACCTCGGCGCATCGCTATTGATCGCAAATTATTCACGCTATGTCGTCGACCTGAATCGGTCGGCAAGCGACGATGTTCTCTACCCGGGGCAGGTCGCGACAGGCCTCTGCCCGGAACAGACTTTCGCTGGAGACGGTATTTACGTGGAGGGCGGCGTGAGCGACGAAGAGCGCTCCGAGCGCGTAGAGCAGTACTGGCGGCCGTACCACGAGCAACTCGCCGCGATGCTACAGGCCAAGCGCGAGAAGCACGGTTACGCGTTGTTGTGGGATGCACACTCTATCCCGAGCGTCGTGCCGCGCCTGTTTGATGGCGAATTGCCCGAACTCAATATCGGCACCAACAATGGCAGCAGCTGCGACGCGGCACGGCAGTCGAAAGTGATCGCGGCGGCCGAGGCGGGCCCGTTTTCGGTCGCCGTCAATGGCCGCTTCAAAGGCGGTTACATCACGCGGCACTACGGCGACCCCGATTCGGAAATTCACGCCATACAGCTCGAGATCGCACAACGCGCCTACATGGACGAGGCCAGCACTGTATTCGATGCCGGTAAGGCGGCGCGACTCAGGGAAACCCTGCGGCTCATGCTGTCTGCGTTCAGCGACCGTTAAGGCGTCGCACCTTACCGTGCGGGTAGGCTATTATTGCCGTCATTCCGGCGCGCCGATTGGGCTGCGCGAAGCAAAAGGTCTTCAGTCATGATGAATGTCAGCAAGAAATTGCACCCTTTCATGTTACTTGTCGCGATGTTTTGCGCGACGTCGGTCCTGGCCGCGTCTGCCGACAAGCTCAATCGCGAATCGAACAAGGCCCTGCAGGTGTTCAAGCAGGACGTCGACGGTGCCGAAGTGTTCCTGAGCCAGGCCGCCGGCTATCTCGTGTTCCCACGCGTCATAAAGGTCGGGATCGGCATAGGCGGCGAAACCGGCGAAGGTGTACTGCGCGTGGGTGGCCAGACGACCGCGTACTACAGGACCACGGCCGGCTCATTCGGCTTTCAACTCGGCGCCCAGGCGAAGTCCATCGTCATCGCGTTCATGACGCGTGAGGCGCTCGACAAGTTTCGCAACGCGAGCGGCTGGAAAGTCGGCGTCGACGGCTCGGTCGCCCTGATTGACCTCGGAGCCGGCAAGACTATCGATACCAACAACATCAAGGACCCGGTCGTCGGCTTCATCTTCGGCTCGAAAGGCCTGATGTACAACCTGACGCTCGAAGGCACGAAGTTCTCGAAGCTCGATAAGTCCTGATCCGGGCATCCGGCCTTGCAGGAGCTCATCGGCAAATCACACGGCTGGTTCCGGGACTGGTTCAGAAAGGTCTGGGAAGTAAGAGGCGGTGGCTTGTACGCATGCGGCTTCGCGCTGACGTTCCTGTACTTCGAAATTGGTTCACTGCGCGAGGACGTTGCCCAGATTGGCAGTGTATTTAACGGTGAGCTGATCAGTTTCCTGATCGACTTCATAATCGACTCGTTCATGAACACGATCAAGGCTTTCGGCTGGCCTGTATATGCCGTGCAGACTGCGCCGCCGTTTGGTGCGATCGCGCTCGGCTTTGCTTTCGCATTATTCCCGAAGTACATCAAGCCGCTGCTGACGCGCTGGTTGTTCCCGGATGGCCAGGAAAAGGAAGTTGCGAACGAACTGTAGGCCTATCGACCGGGGTCCGCAGCGAACGAGGCAAGGACCTTGCCATCTTCATCCAGCAGGCTCATTTCGCTGTCGCCGATACGAAAATCCTTCATTTTCTGGACGGCGTCCAGGAAAGCTGTCTCGCGCTTCATGACGGGTTCCGGACAAGACATGCGAGTCGAGCCGAGCGGACTCACCTCGATGCCTGATTCGGATTTCTGCAGCGAGCCGAAGAAGCGGTTGCAGCCACCGTGGCCCTTGATGCTGCCGTCAACATCAAACTGAATCTGCAGGTCGACGTCTTCGGGGACAGCCTCATCATCAACGCTGACGGCTCGCCAGTGGACGCCCGTTAGCTGAGCACCGCCGCCCGCCTTCAATCCCTGCCGGGCCGGCATCGCGAAGAACACAATTCCAGCGACGGTCAGGATCAGCAACGCGATTCCGAGAATTGCCTTCATTCATTATCCATTTCAGACGGGCTTGCCGAGGAAGCGGTGCACGACCACGATGGCGATGGCGCCGCAGGGCAGCAACAGGAACCAGGGCAGGCCGAAGCCGGCTGGCAGAACGCCGAGCAGGACAGCGGCGCCGCCGCCGACCAGGGCGTATGGAATCTGCGTACGTACATGGTCCATGTGATCGCAACCGGTCGCGAGCGAAGACAATACCGTCGTGTCCGAAATCGGCGAGCAGTGATCGGCCCAGACGGCGCCGGTCAGTACGCAGGCGATGCACGAGTAAAGGATGTGCATGTGCTCGGCGTCGGCGATGCCATGGCTCTGCAGGACCGCCCAGCAAAGCGGGATGACGAGCGGCATCAGGATCGCCATGACGCCCCAGCTCGACCCCGAGGCAAACGCCGTGGCGCCCGCTAGCAGGAATACGATGGTCGGCAGCGTATACGGCGACAGCGACTCGCCGAGCACCGTAATCAGGTAGGGCGCCGTCTGCAGCACGCCGGCCACGTCGGCGACGGCCCAGGCCATCACCAGCAGCACGAGGCCCGTGAGCATGAAGCGCCCGCCTGCGAGCCACGATTCGACGGTTTCGTTCAGCGTCAGGATGCCCTGTCCGAGCGACAGCGCGACGGCCATTGCGCAGCCGAGCAGCGATGCCCAGATCAGTACGCCATAGGCGTCCGCGCTGCCGATGATGTCGGTAATGGTCTCGCCTTCGCCGCTGATAAAGAGTCCGACGATTACGGTCGTTATCATTGTAACGATAGGCAGAACGGCATTAATGGCGCGGCACGGGATGTCACCCTTGTGATAGAAATCTTCGCCCGACTTGTCCGTGGACACTGTTGCCGACGGGCAAACGACTTCGCCGCTATGCCTCGCGCGTTTTTCGGCTTTGTACATGGGGCCGAAGTCCTTGCCCGTATAGACGACGAGAAAGACGAAGAAGATCGCGAGGAACGGGTAGAAGCTGTAGGGGATAGAACTCAGAAACAGCATGTACGGTGTCATGTCGATGCCGTCGAGACCCTTGATGGCAGAGTCGATGAGGCCAACCTGGAAACCAATCCACGTTGTAATCACGGCAATCGTTGACACGGGAGCGGCCGTGGAGTCGACGAGGTAAGCGAGTTTCTCGCGCGAGATGTGCAGCTTGTCGCTCATCGGGCGAGTGGCGTTGCCGACGATCATCGTGTTGGCGTAGTCGTCGAAGAAGATTGCGAGGCCCAGTGTCGCTACGACGCCCTGCCCGCGACGCGTGCTGCTTGCAAACGGCATGATGCGTTCGACGATGCCGACCATGCCGCCGTTGCGCGAGATGACGCCGACCATACCGCCAATCAGGAAGGTAAAGACCATGATCGCCATGTGATCGGGATCGATGGCCGTATTGACGACGTAGATCGTGATGGCTTCAAAGAAACCCTTGAACGCGCCGGGCATCGTCATGCCGTTTACCGCCCAGGCGCCGACGACGAGGCCCACGAACAAAGCCGGGATGACCGAGCGCAACAGGAACGCCAGCATGATCGCAATCAGCGGCGGCAAAATGGATACCCAGCCCGGAATCGTCGGCACGTCCTTCTGCCACAGGATCTCGCCGTTCTGGACGACCTCGAGGCTCGCCGTGCCTTCCACGGCAATATTGAGATCCGCTGCGGTCAGGCGCTCTCCAACGCCCGCAGCGACTTCGTCGCCGTTGAGGATCAGCTGTGTTCGCGGGCCCGGCTCGAGCCCGTCGACCATGACGTCGAATCCGACGTTGGTCAGGAAAACTTTCGGTGCTTCGACGGAGATATCGTCTGCCGATACGGGAGGCGCGAAAGCCAGGAGGGCAAGGCACGCAATTGCGCCCGCAATCGTTACTGCGTTTTGACGACTCAGAAATTTCCCCTGCTTATTGTCGGGAGCCGGTGAGGCTCGCCGCTTATCATATCAGTTTGTTTCGGCGATCTTGCCTTGTTGCTCGGCGCGGGCCGCAAATTCCTGCTGCCATTGCGAGCGATGCGATGCCGGCGCAATCTGCACGGCGGTCACCTTGTACTCGGGGCAATCGGTCGCCCAGTCGCCGTATTCGGTGGTCACGACATTGGCGCCCGTCTCGGGGTTGTGGAACGTCGTGTAGACGACGCCCGGTTTTACCCTCGTTGTAATCTTCGCGCGCAGCGTGATGTCGCC
>CAMYOJ010000020.1:0-6324 GCA_947259985.1 uncultured Woeseiaceae bacterium | reverse complement strand
GTTGTACTGCGACAGGATGCGCCCGGTTGTCAGCAACAGCGGGAACTTGCGATTGGTGCGTTCCTCGGTCGGCACGTAGTCGGTCTCGACAAACAGACCCTTGCCACGCACAAACTGGTCGATGTGCATGATGGGCGTACCCATCGGCGCTGCGTCGTTGCAAGGCCACTGCACGCTGCCGACCTCGTCGAGGAACTGGAAACTGACGTTGTTGAAGGTCGGCGTCAGCTCCGCGATCTCGTCCATGATCTCGGCGGCGTCGCTGTAGTTCATCGGGTAACCCATCGCCTGGGCGAGTTCCTGTGTGATGCGCCATTCGTCCTTGCCCTGCTGCGGCTCCATGACTTTGCGTACGCGGTTGATGCGCCGCTCGGCGTTGATAAAGGTGCCATTCTTCTCCAGGAAGGACGTCCCGGGCAGGAACACATGCGCGAACTTGGCCGTTTCATTCAGGAACAGGTCCTGCACGACGATGCACTCCATACTCGAGAGTGCCGCTTCGACATGGTTTGTATCGGGATCGGACTGCGCAACGTCCTCGCCCTGGATATACATGCCCTTGAATTCGCCGGCGCAGGCCGCGTCGAACATGTTCGGAATCCGGAAGCCCGGCTCGGGATCGATCGTGACGCCCCAGTGCTGCTCGAACTGTGTACGGACATCCTGGTCCGAGACGGGGCGATAGCCCGCCAGTTCGTGCGGGAACGAGCCCATGTCGCACGAACCCTGCACGTTGTTCTGGCCGCGCAGCGGATTGACGCCGACGCCTGAGCGCCCGATATTGCCTGTCGCCATGGCGAGGTTCGCCATACCCATGACCATCGTCGAGCCCTGGCTGTGCTCGGTAACGCCGAGCCCGTAGTAAATTGCGCCGTTCCTGGCTTTGGCGTAGAGGCGTGCTGCCGCGCGAATCTCATCGGCGTCGACACCCGACACTTTCGCCACTTCCTCCGGCGAGTTCTCCTTCTTGAGAATCATCGTCTTCCATGAGTCCCACGACTCGAGGTCGCAACGTTCGCGCACGTACTCTTCATCAGCAAGGCCTTCGGCAACGATCACATGGGCCAGCGCATTGATGATCGGCACGTTGGTGCCGGGCAGCAGCGCGAGGTGGTGGGCGGCTTCGATGTGCGGCGAACGCACGAGGCCGATTTCGCGCGGATCGACCACGATGAGCTGCGCGCCTTCGCGCAGACGACGCTTCATTTGTGATGCAAAGACGGGATGGCCGGCCGTCGGGTTTGCGCCGATGACCATGATCACATCAGCGTCCATGACGCTGTCGAAGGGTTGTGTGCCGGCCGATGTACCGAGTGTCGTCTTGAGGCCGTAGCCCGTTGGCGAATGGCAGACGCGTGCGCAGGTGTCGACGTTGTTATTGCCCATTGCCGCGCGCACGAGTTTCTGTACGACGAACACTTCCTCGTTGGTGCATCGCGACGACGTGATGCCACCGATCGACTTGCGGCCGTGCTTCTCCTGGATTTCCCTGAAGCGCCTGGCCGTGTAGTCAATGGCCTCCTGCCAGCTGACCTTGCGCCACGGGTCACCCGTGTCTTCGCGAATCATCGGGTCCAGCACGCGATCCCTGTGTGAGGCATAGCCCCATGCAAAACGACCCTTGACGCAGCTATGGCCATGGTTCGCCTGGCCGTCCTTGTAGGGCGTCATGCGCACGACCTGGTCGCCCTTCATCTCGGCCTGGAACGAGCAGCCCACTCCGCAATAGGCGCAGGTCGTGACGACGGCATGGTCCGGCTGGCCATGATCGACGATGGTCTTCTCCATGAGCGTCGCCGTGGGACAGGCCTGCACGCAGGCGCCGCAGGAGACGCACTCGGAGTCGAGGAAGTCCTCGTTCATTCCGGCCGAGACCTTTGACTTGAATCCGCGCCCCTCGATCGTCAATGCGAAGGTGCCCTGCACCTCATCACAGGCGCGAACGCAGCGGGAGCAAACGATGCATTTCGATCCGTCGAACTGGAAGTAGGGATTGCTGGCATCGACACCGGCATCGAGGTGATTTTCGCCGTCGAAGCCATAGCGCACGTCGCGCAGGCCGACCGCGCCCGCCATGTCCTGCAGTTCGCAGTCGCCGTTCGCCGAGCAGGTCAGGCAGTCGAGCGGGTGATCCGAGATGTAAAGCTCCATGACGTTGCGTCGAATCTTGGACAACGCCTCTGTCTGGGTGCGGATCTGCATGCCGGGCTCGACGGGCGTCGTGCACGACGCCGGGTAGCCCTTGCGGCCCTCTATCTCCACGAGGCACAGCCGGCAGGAACCGAACGGTTTGACGCTGTCGGTCGCGCACAGCTTCGGGATATCCACGCCCGATTCGCGCGCGGCGCGCAGGATGCTCGTGCCGGCCTTTACGGTCGCGGGCAGCCCGTCGATCTCGATAGTGACGGTCTCGGGCGCCGGACTCGCCGGCGTTCCGAGGTCTCTCTGTCGGGTCTTCAACATTACTTGCCTCCCGAAGACGCGAAGTCTTCAGCGAAGTGCTTGAGGACACTACGCACGGGGTAGGGCGTCATGCCGCCCATCGCGCACAGCGAAGCATCCTCCATCGTGTCGCACAGTTCGACCAGAAGGTCGTAGTTCTCGTCGCGCCCGTCGCCCGCAATCATCTTGTCGATGACTTCGACACCACGTGTCGAGCCGATGCGGCAGGGTGTGCACTTGCCGCAGGATTCGATGGCGCAGAATTCCATCGCGAATCGCGCCTGCTGCGCCATATCGGCCGTGTCATCGAAAACGACGATGCCGCCGTGTCCGATCATCGCGCCGATCTCGGTGAATGCCTCGTAGTCGAGCGGTGTGTCGAGCTCTTCGGCCGGCAGGTAGGCGCCCAGGGGCCCGCCGATTTGCACAGCCTTGACGGGTCGGCCGCTCGCCGTACCGCCACCGTAATCGTCGATGAGCTCTCGCACGGTCACTCCGAACGCTTTTTCCACGAGACCGCCGCGCCGAATATTACCGGCAAGCTGGAACGCGAGCGTGCCCTTGGAACGATTGACCCCCATGTCGGCATAGCGCTCGCCGCCCAGGTTGACGATGTTGGGCACCGACGCCAGCGTCACGACGTTGTTGACCACGGTCGGTTTGCCAAACAGGCCTTCGTGCGCCGGCAGCGGCGGTTTGTAGCGCACGATGCCCTTCTTGCCTTCGAGGCTCTCGAGCATGGCCGTCTCTTCACCGCAGACGTAGGAGCCCGCACCGAGATGAAGTTCGATGTCGAAGCCGAAACCGCTTCCCAGGATATCTTCACCCAGCCAGCCGCCCTCGCGCGCGAGCTCGAGTGCGCGAGTCAGTATCCTGTGTGTCAGCGGGTACTCCGAGCGCAGGTAGATGTAGCCTCTGCTCGCGCCCACGGCGAATCCCGCGATGGCCATGCTTTCGATGAGCCCCAGCGGGTCGCCTTCCATGAGCAGCCGGTCGGAGAATGTGCCGCTGTCGCCCTCATCCGCGTTGCAGGCGATGTATTTCTGGTCCCCTTCGGTGTCGGCAACGGTCTGCCACTTGATGCCCGTCGGGAATCCAGCACCACCGCGACCGCGCAGTCCCGAGGCCGTAACCGCGTCGAGTATTGCCTGCGGCCCGTCGGCGAACGCTTTTTCCAGCGCCTTGAATCCCTGGTGCAATCCGAAGTCCTCGAGCGACAGCGGGTCGGTCAGGCCGCAGCGCCAGAACGTCCAGCGGTCCTGGTTGATCAGGTAGGGAATCTCGTTGACGGGCCCCAGGCGTTTGTCGTGCTCGCCGCCGAGCCCCGCCGCGAACAACCCGGCCACGTCGTCGGGAGTCACATTCGCGTATGCGATGCGGACGCCGTCGACCTCGACCTCGACGAGGGGTTCGAGCCAGGATGCGCCCCAGGAGCCGTTGCGGATGAGCTCGATGCGAACACCCGACTTCTTGGCTTCGCGCGCGATGGCGACCGCGACCTCGTCGGCGCCGACCGATACGGCCGAGGTCTCGCGTGGTACGTAGATCTTTGTCGCTGCCATCAGCCCGATTCCCTCAAGCCTTCGACGAGGCTGTCGAATCGACTCGCGTCCACGCGGCCATGCGTCTTGTTGTCGATCATGATGGCGGGGGCACAGGCACAGTTACCGAGGCAGTACACGGGCTCGAGCGTCACGTCGTCCGACGTCTCGTGGAAGCTGGCGCCGAGTGACTCGTGCGCATGCGCCGTGAGCGCGCGGCTCCCCATCGCCTGGCACGCTTCGGCCTGGCAGATCTTGACGATGTGTTTTCCGGGCGCTTCGGTCCTGAAGTCGTGGTAATAGTTCACTACGCCGTAAACATCGGCGCGCGAGAGGTTCAGTTCGAAGGCCAGCTGTCGGATCGCGTCCTCCGGGACCCAGCCGTGACGCGTGACGATCGCCTGCAGGATTTGCACGAGCAACTCGGGCTTCCCGCCGAATTCACTGACGATTGTGCTGATCGCTTCCCGTTCGATGCCTTGCCTCACGCTATACGCTCCTCGCCTGCGTAGATATTGAAGGTGTCCCCCCGCAGAAATCCTACCAACGAGAGGTTGAACTCGCGCGCCAGTTGCACGGCCAGGCTCGACGGCGCACTAACGGCGGCCAGCAGCGGCATTCCGGCCAGCAGGGCTTTTTGCATAAGCTCGAAACTGGCGCGACCCGAAACCATCAAGCCCTGCTCGCTGGCCGGCAGCAGACCTTCGGATAATAGCGCGCCGATGACCTTGTCGACAGCATTATGGCGGCCGATATCCTCACGTAATACAAGGAGTTTTCCATCCCGGTCGAAGGCGGCCGCGGCGTGCAGCCCGCCGGTCTCGTCGAAGGTCTTCTGCGCCTTGCGAAGGCGTGCGGGTAATGTCGCCAACATCGCCCTGCTGAAAGAAACACCGTTCGGCGGTATTGCGCTGGCGCGCAGGGTTGGATGAATGCGATGTCCTCTTGGCTGCGAATGATGGACTCTGTGAAGAGAAAGCCCGTCGCGAGTTCTTCGTCGTTACCCGGTGTGCGCATCGTGACAGAGATACTGCTCGATACGCGTTCGCCGTCGCTTTCATGCCCGATCCGGATCTCGAGCGGCTCTTCCACGGCGAGCAGGTCGTCCCGCGCATGGCTCGAGGCTCCGCTTATCCTGGTAATACGGGTTGCAAGACTGCTGCCGGACATGGGGATCAACTACGCGGACCGTGGTCGGGCAGTATATCGCAGTGGCGCGCCGTTCAGACCCAAATGAGAATCGTTCGCAAAAAAACTGTTACAAATCAGTTGTCTGCTGGTTTTGCTCACGTTCAGGTTCATGTCCTACAATACGTGCCGGTCCAGCGAATTTCCGCTTCGTCTAAAGGAGACTACCTTGAGCAAAATTGCACGCCGCAAGTTTATCCAGCTATCCGCCGTAGCAGCAGCAGGCTGTTTCATGCAACCTGGTCGCGAAGCGCAGGCCGGCGATTTGCCGCAGCTGTCTGTCGACGATCCGATGGCCAAAGCCATGAAGTACACCGAAGACGCGTCGTCGGTCGATCCTGCCACGCGTAACAATCCGGCGGCCGAGCAGAACTGCGCGAATTGCGCGCTCGTGCAAGGCAACGACGGTGACGCATGGCGTCCTTGTCAGATCTTCCCTGGCAAAGCCGTTGCCGCTGCTGGCTGGTGTTCGGTCTGGGCGCCCAAAGCCGGATAAACACCGGCACCAAGCGCATCACGGAACGCCGGCTTTCGAGCCGGCGTTTTCGTTTGTACAATGCGAAGGACTGGTGGCGTGTTTGCCAGCCCTTTCACGCGGAGAACGATCTTGTTTGAATCTATGCAACCCGCGCCGGCGGACGCCATCCTGGGCCTGATCGCCGAACACAGGAACGACCCACGCCCGCAAAAAGTGGACCTCGGTGTCGGCGTCTTTCGCACGGCGGCAGGCGAGACGCCCGTCCTCGACGTCGTCAAGAAAGCCGAACAGCGACTCGTGGATACGCAGGACAGCAAGGCATACATCGGCACGGCCGGCGACCCGTCGTTCAACGCTGCGATGCAGCAACTGACGTTCGCAGACTCCGTTGACGAGAGCCGCCTGATGACGATACAGGCGCCGGGCGGTTCGGGCTCACTGCGTGTCGCGGCAAGCCTGATGCTGCGCGCGCGCGAAGACGCCACTGTCTGGGTCAGTGATCCGACCTGGGCAAATCACATTCCACTGCTGGGCGGGGCCGGCCTGACGCTGAAGCCTTACCCGTACTACGACACCGACACGCATGTCATTCGCATTGACGCGATGCTCGAAGCGTTGCGGCAGGCGCCCGCCGGCGACATCGTGCTGCTGCACGCCTGCTGCCATAACCCCTCG
>CAMYOJ010000019.1 GCA_947259985.1 uncultured Woeseiaceae bacterium | reverse complement strand
CTCGTCGCCAAGGAGCAAGCTCCTCGCGTTACCGTTCGACTTGCATGTGTTAGGCATGCCGCCAGCGTTCAATCTGAGCCAGGATCAAACTCTTCAGTTCAAAGCTTTGAGCTTTATCTAAAGAACGTAATCCCCACTCTAAATTACTTAGAATTTAGGTTGGTTCTTACGCTTGACTTTGCCTTCGCAAACTCCAGCGCAAGCACCCACACAAATTATCTGATTGCATTGTTAAAGAACGATGGTGAAGACCTTCCTACTTCTGTTCTTCACCCGACCCACAATTATACAGGCGAAAGCGAGCCAATGAACAGCCCTCGGGCGCCTGCAGTGCTTGTTTGGGGGTCCGCCGAGGCACACCGTGTCCTCAGCGAGCGGGGCATTATAGCTACCAGCCCCACCCCGTCAACTACTTTTTACAGTTTTTTTTCAAATCCCTGGAATCCGCGTCCGGAAAGGGCTGGCAGCCCCCGATGCGGCGCTGAAAAAGGCCTGTTTTTCACGGGGAAAAGCGACTTTTGGGGTCCGCGCGATCCTGCCGCGCCCGGGACCGTCCAGGAGCCCCATTCGGGGCCTTTCAGTGAGCCCTGCCGCGGCTCACTGCCTGGATGCGCGCCAGTCCAGGTACTCCTGCTTGCCTGACAGCACCCTCAGGAACGGGTCCTTACTGAGCTGCTGGGAAGAGAGGTTCTCGCCGAAGTCGTCCTCGAGCCGCGCTATTGCTTCGGTCGCTCCGGCATAGTCCTCTGCCGCAGTGCGCGCACGCAGCAGGGACCACCAGGCCAACTCGAGTGACGGCTCGGCCTCGATTGCCTGCTCAGCGAATTGCGTGGCATCAGCGGTGCTGCCCAGGGCAAGCGCCGCCGATACTTTCAGCGACTCGATGGCGCCGTCTGTTATGCCGAGGCCCTGTTGCAGGAGTTCGAGCGACGCGATGGCCTTGCCAAACTGCTTTGAGGCTACGTAGTACTCGATCAGCCTCTGGCTATACAGCGGGTCGTCGGCGAAAATTTCCTCGATTTGACCGGCCGCGCGATCCATACGAGCGGCATCGCCAACCGTCAGAGCCATATGCCAGTTGAGCCTGACAACGGCTTTCTCATTGAGCAGAGCGTCGTCAAATCCGTCGTAGATCTGGAAAAATCGCTCGGGCTGATTGTCGCGCGCCGCCTTGAACAACTCGCTGACCTGGAATATCTGCGCGTCTCCTGCCGCCTTGTTCGATAGTGCACTGCGGGTCGCCGGCTTGCTTGGCAGCGCCCTTACGAGCGCATCGCCCACCTCATCCGAAAATCGACCGCCCTGGTAGTAATCGATCCAGTCGACGATATAGAGCCGGCCGTCGCCAGCAGCGCGCAGTTCATATACGTGATACGCGAATCGATAGCCCGATGCCGCGTAGCGGACCACGGCACGACCTTCGCTACCACTAGACCGGAAATCCACGACCGTGCCGAGGATCTCTCTCCTGGACTTCGGAAATGACGCCGTGAACATCGGCTGGATCCAACCCGAGACGTCCTCACTAAAGGTCGTCTTGACCGCCGGTTCGATGAGACGACGGGCATAGATACGCGTCGTCATGTCTTTTTCGTCGATGGCCCGCAGGAATTGCTCGAACGAGTCCTTGTTGAGGCCCTCGATGATGGTATCGAATTGATCGCGAAGCGCGCTGCTGTCCTGCGCCGGCAGCGCCGACGAAAGTAAAACCGAGAGCACGACCGCAAGCGCTATTCGACGAACCATGCTCATAAATGTTTCCTCGCGTCAGGTGAGGCTGACGCGTGCGAACTTGCGCTTGCCTACCTGGTAAACGGCCGTGGTGCCCGCCTCAATATGCAGGCCGCGATCTTCTATCCGCTGGCCATCGACCCTGACGGCACCCTGCTTGATCATGCGGAACGCCTCCGACGTGCTGCCGACGAGACCTGCCCGCTTCAGGAGATGAGCGATGCCCAGTGCCCCATCCTGGCTCGGCAGGGTCACCTCCGGAATCTCCTCAGGCATCGCCCCCTGCTGAAATCGCGAGATGAATTCCTTCCTGGCGTCCGTAGCCGCCGCGTCCCCATGGAATCTGGCAACTAATTCCTGGCCAAGTTCAAATTTTGCGTCGCGCGGATTAAGTCCGTCATCCACGGATCGTTTCAGCGCCGCGAGGTCGTCGAGTTTCCTGAAGCTCAGCAACTCGAAGTAGCGCCACATCAAGTCATCGGAGATCGACATGATCTTGCCGAACATTTCGCCGGGCGGCTCCGTAATACCCACGTAGTTGCCCAGCGATTTAGACATCTTCTGCACGCCGTCGAGGCCTTCGAGCAGCGGCGTCGTGACGACGATCTGGGGTTCCTGCCCATAGTCCTGCTGCAGTTGTCGCCCCACGAGCAAGTTGAATTTCTGGTCCGTGCCGCCGAGTTCCACGTCGGCCCCGAGCGCCACCGAGTCGTAGCCCTGTACCAACGGGTAGAGAAACTCGTGGATCGATATCGGCTGGCCGCCGGCATAGCGCTTGCTGAAATCGTCGCGCTCGAGCATGCGTGCCACCGTATGCCGCGCGGCAAGCTTGATCAGCCCCGCTGCATCCATGCCGCTCATCCAGTTGGAATTGAATTCCACGCGGGTCTTGTCCGCATCGAGGATCTTGAAAATCTGGGCCTCGTAGGTCTCGGCGTTGGCCTTGATCTCTTCGGGAGAGAGTGGCGGACGGACAGAGTTCCTGCCAGACGGGTCGCCGATCATGCCCGTGAAGTCGCCGATCAGGAATACGACCTCGTGGCCAAATTCCTGAAATTGCCGCATCTTGTTGATCAACACGGTGTGGCCAATGTGCAAATCCGGGGCCGTCGGGTCGAAGCCCGCCTTGACGATCAGCGGCCGCCCCTTCGAGAGCTTCGCCTCGAGGCCCGATTCCGGCAATACCTCGTCGGTGCCTCGCGATAGCTCAGCGATTTGTTCCTTGATAGCTGTCATTAATGTAGCTGCTGGTTGCTCTGTGAGTGCCGAGTTCTCGGCTGCGAAACTGTAGCATCCTCGCGACCGTTAACACCATGACTTATAACCCTTTTCTTTGACCTCAAAAATGACGCACGGTAGAGTAGCGACTTCCAGGTATGGGGGGACGCAGACTTGAATCGTCCGGTCAGTCCACTGCTACACGATTACAAGCCGTCTGCAGAGCGAAGACCCGCAAAATCGAAGGCCGTTCAATGGTTTGCGGTTGGACTGGGCATTCCGTTGATTGGCGTGGCGCTGATATCCGCGCTTGGCAGCAACGATCCCAAACCGCCCCCCGCTCCGGAAACCCCGATCGCTACCGCGACCGAGGACGCCCCGCCCGTCTTCGTCGAAGCGCTGCCCGAACTCGAAATGCCCATTGCCATGGTCGAACCCGAGCCGGAGTTCGACAAACTCGTCCTCAAGATCGGACGTGGCGACACGATGGAGAAGTTGTTTCGCAAGAACCGGCTCGACGTTGGGCACCTGATGGAGATCGCACAGCTCGACGAGGCAAAGCGACGCTTTCGCAAGCTCAAGCCAGGCGATGTATTCGAGGTGACGCACGACCAGGGGCAGATCATCAGCCTGTACTCCAAGCTCAATCTGACCAGCGGCCTGCAAATCGAAAAACAGGACACGGGCTTCGCCGCCAGCGTCATCGAGCACCCTGTCGAAGTACGTAAACGCCATGCCTACGGCGCAATCTCGACGTCGCTGTTCGAGAGTGCGGCCGAAGCAGGCCTCTCGGACAAAGTGATCATGAACGTCGCCGGTATCTTCGCGTGGGATGTCGACTTCGTGCTCGATATCAGGACCGGCGATAATTACTACGTTCAATACGAAGAGATCTGGCAGGACGGCGAGTTCGTCGCCGACGGCGAGATCATTGCGGCCGAGTTCAACAATAACGGTCGGCAAATACGGGCGGTCCGCTTCAAAGATAGCGACAACCGCAGCGACTACTTCACGCCTGAGGGCAATAGCGTCCGCAAGGCGTTCATCCGGGCGCCGGTCGATTTCACACGCATCAGCTCGAATTTTAATCCACGTCGTCGGCACCCGATCTTGAATACGATCAGGGCGCATCGCGGTGTGGATTATGCGGCGCCGCGCGGTACGCCGATAAAGGCCTCGGGTGACGGCAAAGTCATATTCAGGGGCACCAAGTCGGGCTACGGCAAGACCGTGATCGTGCAGCACGGCGGTAACATTACGACACTGTATGCGCACATGTCGGGATTCGCCGCGAAGGCCCGCATAGGCTCACGCGTGCGCCAGGGCCAGACAATCGGCTATGTTGGCGCGACAGGACTCGCCACGGCAAATCACCTGCATTACGAGTATCGACTGAATGGCGTGCATCGTAATCCTCGCACGGTCGACCTGCCTGACGCGGAGCCGATCGCCGACAAGTACCGGGAGCGCTTCCTGAGCGAGGCCGCCCCGATCCTCGAGGCACTCGATAAGTTCAAGAGCACCCAGGTCGCGACCATCGCCTACAACGATCAGGCCTACAACGACCAGTAAGATGGCGAATCATTACATCGGCCTGATCTCCGGCACCAGCATGGATGGTATTGATGCCGTGGTGGCCAGCTTCGGCGAGGCCAGCACCGAGCTGCATGCGACTCTGAGCCACCCCTACCCCGCGCAGCTGCGAAACGAACTTCTGCACGCCGTCAACAACCCCGCCGACTGCAGTGTCGACGAAATCGGCCCGCTCGATCGCTGGGTCGGCGAGTGCTTTCGAGATGCGGCGCTGGGCGTTATGGACGAAGCCGGTGTTTCTGCTGACGCAATCGAAGCGATTGGCAGCCACGGCCAGACGGTCAGGCACCAGCCCGATGCCGCGCGACCTTTTTCGATACAGATTGGGGACCCGTCGATCATTGCCCAGGACACAGGTGTTACGACGGTGGCGGATTTCCGGCGTGCAGACATAGCGGCGGGCGGCCAGGGCGCGCCGCTCGTGCCACCCTTCCACCAATGGCTGTTCGCCAGCGCGGACAAGTCTCGCGTAATACTCAATATCGGTGGTATCGCGAACGTCACGATACTCGGCGCCGGCGATGCCCCTGTGACGGGATTTGATACGGGACCCGGCAACACGCTGCTGGACCGCTGGACCGCGATGCATCGACAGGAAGCTTTTGACCGCGGTGGCGCGTGGGCCGCCACGGGGACCGTCATCGAAGAACTGCTCGAGACGCTGCTGTCATACGGCTACTTCGATCGGCAGCCACCGAAAAGCACGGGGCTCGAGGAATTCAACCTGGAGTGGCTCACGTTACGCGATGCGCAGGACTACGAGCCACGGGACGTGCAAGCCACGCTTTGCGAGCTCACGGCGCAGACCATCGCCGACGACATCAAGCGCTATGCGCCGGAGACGCGAGAATTGTTCGTCTGTGGCGGTGGCGCGCACAACGGGGAGCTGCTGCGCCGACTTGCCCGAAACCTGCCCGAAACAGTAGTCGAGACGACGGCCGTGGCAGGACTCGATCCCGACTGGGTGGAAGCGGCAGCCTTCGCCTGGCTCGCGATGCGCAGGATGAACAACCAGCCCGGCAATCTGCCAAGTGTGACCGGTGCAAGCCGCAAAGTAATGCTGGGCGCGATACACTCTCCCTGACATGGAAAACCTCTACATTAATCGCGAACTCAGCCTGCTCGAGTTCCACAAACGGGTGCTCGCACAGGCGCTCGATCCCGACGTGCCGCTGCTCGAGCGCCTCAGGTTCTTGTGCATCACCTGCACCAATCTCGACGAGTTTTTCGAGATTCGCGTCGCCGGGCTAAAGCAACGCATTGAACTTGGCGCGCGTGCGCAGGGGCCGGAGAAGTTGCTGGCGAAGGATGTCTTTGACACCTTGCATGTGGAAGTTGCGGAGCTCGTACGCCAGCAGTACGAGCTGCTCAACAAAGTCATGTTCCCGGAGCTCACGAAGGCAGGCGTGCGCTTCGTGCAGAGCCAGGAGTGGAACAAGGAGCAGCGCGAATGGCTCGGCGAATATTTTGACGAACAAGTGGTCCCTGTGCTGACGCCATTGACCTTTGATCCGTCACGGCCGTTTCCTCGCATACTCAACAAGAGTCTCAACTTCATCGTTCGCCTGCACGGGCGAGACGCATTTGGCCGGCAGCGCCATCGGGGCATGGTGCAGGCACCTCGCTCCTTGCCACGCATCATCAAGCTACCGGAATACCTGAGCAAATCCGGCGAAGATCATTTCGTCTTCCTGTCGTCGATTATCCGCGTGCATGTCGATCGACTGTTCCCGGGCCTGGAAGTCGACGGTTGCTACCAGTTTCGCGTCACACGCAATAGTGATCTCTACATTGACGACGAGGAAGTCAGCGACCTGGTTCGGGCGCTCGAAGGCCAGCTCGAGGCCAGTCGCTATGGCGCCGCCGTGCGCCTGGAGATCGGCCACCAGTGTCCCGAGGACCTGCAGGAGTTCCTGCTCGATCATTTCAATCTGCAGGAATTCGATATGTACCTCGTCGAGGGGCCCGTCAACCTGAACCGCCTGTCGACGATATGCAGCATCGAGGGCCACCCCGACCTGCAGTACCAGCCGTTCGCACAGGGTCTGCCCGAAGAACTGCTGGGCGACGAGGATATCTTCACGGTCTTGTCGCAAAAAAACGTGTTGTTACATCACCCGTACCAGTCGTTCGTGCCTGTCATCGACTTCATCGCGACGGCGGCGAAAGATCCGGACGTACTGGCAATCAAGCAAACCCTGTATCGCACCGGCGCCGACTCGCCGATCATTGACCACCTGGTGACAGCCGCAAGATCCGGTAAGGAAGTGACTGTTGTCATCGAGCTGATGGCCCGATTTGACGAGGCAGCCAACATCGCAATGGCCAACCGGCTGCAGGAAGCAGGCGCGCACGTCGTGTACGGTCTCGTCGGTTTCAAGACGCACGCCAAGATGCTGCTGGTTGTCAGGCGCGAGTCGGGCTCGCTGGTTCGCTACGTGCATCTCGGTACCGGCAATTACCATCACGCAACGACAAATGTGTACACGGACTACGGTTATCTCTCGAGTGGCAAGCCCCTCGGCGAAGACGTGCACAAGCTGTTCCTGCAGCTGACCAGCCTGACCCAGGCGGAGGGCATGACGCGCATGCTCGCGTCGCCGTTCAGCCTGTTCGACGCGCTCATGGACAAGATTCGACGGGAAATCGAGAATGCCAAGGCAGGCAAGAATGCGCGCATCATCGCGAAGATCAACTCGCTCAACGAACAACAGCTGATCGATGCGCTCTATGAAGCGTCGCAGGCCGGTGTGAAGATCGACCTTATCGTTCGAGGAATCTGTTCCCTTCGTCCTGGCGTCAAAGGGCTGTCCGAGAATATCCATGTACGATCCATTGTCGGTCGTTTCCTGGAGCACTCCCGGGTTTATTACTTCCTGAACGACGGGGAAGAGGAATTCTATTGCTCGAGCGCGGACTGGATGGAACGCAACATGTTCCGGCGCAACGAATCATGCTTCGAGATACGGCAGAAAGCGATGAAAGACAAACTGCGTCGCCACCTCGAACTTTACCTCGCCGACAACTGCCAGGCCTGGGTACTCAACGGGGACGGCAGTTACGAACGCCTGGCGCCGGGCAAGCATGAGCGTATTTCAGCGCAGGAAACGTTTCTCGAGGACTTAACGACGCCGGTTTAGCCGAAACCCGGGCCCACGCTAATCGACGAGCGACAATTCCTCGACGAGGTGGTCCGCACCGTAGACCGTCTTCAGCGCCTCCAGCATGATCGCGGTATTGACGCCGACGGTACGATTTGTGCTCGTGTCGAACCAGTAGTCGCCAGCAATCGAGTGAATATTGCCGTCGAAGGCGAGACCGACGAGCGCACCATCGGCTGCGATCATCGGGCTTCCGGAATTGCCGCCAGTAATGTCTGTAGTCGCTACGAAGTTGAATGGCGTCTCGGAATCGAGTTCCTCACGTGCCGCGGACCATGAGTCCGGCAACATGAACGGCCGCTGCCCCGTCGCACGCTCGAACAAGCGCGACGTGCGGGTGAACGGTTTGACCTCTTCGCCGCGCTCCTGCCAACCTTCTACCGCCCCGTAGGTCACGCGCAGCGTGAATGTGGCATCGGGATAGGTGTCGGTGCCGTAGATACGGAAGCGCGCGTCCGCGATCATCTCCTCTCCGCGAATTCGCGGCGCTTCCACCTCATCCTCGTAGCGCTTGCGCAATGCACGCGCGCCGGGATCGACAGCTGCCGCAAGCCGGATCAACGGATCGTCGCTCTCGTTGACGGCATCGACACCGCCCTCCCAAAGCTCCTTGCGAAACGCCGGGTCGTCGAGCTTCGTGCCGGAAACGAGGCTCGCGGCGAGCGCGTCCGGCGCCTCCTTCCCGAGGATCCGATGCACCCACTGGCTGTCCGGCCCGAGCCATTCGCGCATTTTCTCAAGCGAGAACGTTAGTTGCAGCTCCTCGAATTCCTTGTTGATCGGGCGCGCCGCAAACAGGCGCTGTTCGAGCTGTGGCAATGCTGTATCCGTGTAGGTGCGAATGCGTTCGCTGTTCGGCTTTTCGCGCTCCGCCGTGCCACGTACGATCGTCTTCGCATAAGCGTAAAGCTCCCCGGCCAGGCCGGCAGCATTCTCGATGAACAGGTGCTCTTCGTAGAAGTTACGATGCGTTGCGAGCGACCGGTCAATTAGCTCCCACGCCTCGCCAAACTCGGCCTGTAACGATGGATCCGCGGCGACGGCATCGCGCAGTGATTTTTCCTCACGCGCCTTGTTCTCGATCATGCGGTCGTTCTGCAGGGCCTTGAGCTGGTTACGGCGAACCTTGATGCCGTTTTCATAACCAAGGATTCGCTGCTGCACGGTACGTGCAGCCTCTTCGCTCGTGTCCTGCCACGCCATCATGCGTCCGCGTAACTCCGAGTACCGCAACAGCCAGAGCGGCAGCATGACGTCACGCTGGAACTTGAGTTGCGCGACCGTGAGCAGGCGGTCAGTCGAGCCCGGGTGCCCTGTGATGAAAACCGGATCGCCCGCATCGGGTCCTCCTGCGCGCCATCGCAGGTGATTGGGCGTGTGCGCCGGCTTGCCGTCTTCGTAGACTCGAAGGAACGACATATCGAGGCACCAGCGCGGGAAATTGAAATTGTCCGGATCGCCGCCGAACGCGGCAATATCGAGTTCGGGCGCAAATACGAGCCTTACATCGTCGTAGCGCTTGTACTCGTAGATGAAGTACTGACCACCATTGTAAAGCGTGACGGCTTCACAGCTGCGCGTGCCCTTGGATGCCGCCTCGCAGGCCGACTCCAGGCGAGTGAGCTCCGCCTTGCGCTCGTCATTCGCCGCGGCCTCGTCCATTCCCGTTGTAGCGGATGCAATCTTGTCGGTGACCTCCTCGAAATCAACGAGTACCGAGATTTGCTGTCCAGGGCACTGCAATTCCTCGCCCCGGGCGCGAGCCATGAAGCCCTCGTCGGACAGGTTGCGTTCGGCTGTGCTCAGGTTGCGGATGCAACCCCAGGTGCAATGATTGTTGGTCAACACAAGCCCGTCTTCAGATGCGAATGAGCCGGTACAACCGTTTTCAAGACGCGTGGTCGCGAGCTGTGCTTTTCGCAGCCAATCGTCGCCAATTCTGACGTCATATTTGTCGGAGACCGTATCCGCAGGGAAGTTATCGATCGTCCACATGCCCTCATCGGCATATCCAAGAAACGGCAGGGAAAGCATTGCCAGCGCAGCTGTTAGTCTTGTCATTATCATGTTCACCAGAATGAAGGCGGGCATATGATACACGAGGCGGCCGCCAGTGAGCTGGGAGCAGACACTCGCATGCTCCGATTTGTGTAAAGTAGTGCGATAAGCTACCGAAACCAAAACTTCTTCAGCGATGCTTGCACCAAGACTTTTCATATTCTCGGGTTTGCCTGCTTCCGGAAAGACTACTCTCGCGCAGCGTCTGGCTAAGGACCTGAAAGCCGTCCACTTGAGAATCGATACCATCGAACAGGCCTTGAGAGACCTGTGTGATTTTCAGGTTGAGGGCGAGGGATACCGACTCGCCTACCGGATTGCCGCTGATAACCTTCGAGTTGGCCTGGATGTCGTGGCTGACTCCTGCAATCCAGTCGAACTTACACGGAGAGAGTGGGAAAGCGTTGCACAAACTGAGGGTGCGGAGTTCGTGAATATCGAGGTGGTCTGCGGCGATAGCGAAGAGCATCGTTGTCGGGTTGAAGGCAGAACGAACTCGATACCCAATCTGGAGCTTTCAACCTGGGATGAGGTGCTCGCCCGGGAGTATCATTCATGGAGCGTCCCGAGGATCACAATTGACACTGCAGGACGTTCGCCCGAGACGTCATACAAGGATCTGCGTGTCCTGTTGAACGATCGTTGACCGGTAAGTCCATGCGTTTGCAGACAGTCGCCGTTCACGACCCATCCGCACTTCAGATTGTTCCGCACCCGATATGATTGCGGCCGCCCGGCCGACGATGTGCGTCACAATACTCCGCGTCTTGTGATCTTGGACTTTAGCGACTGTATACGGTCCGTCCGCCGACAATCGTCTTCAAGACCCTTGCGTCACGAATCGCTTCCGGGGCGATAACAGTCAGGTCGCGATCGATCAGCACCATGTCCGCCAGCATTCCGGGCCTGATCGTCCCTTTTCGATCCTCATCGAAAGAAGCAAACGCGGCCTCATAAGTATATGCCCGCAACGCTTCCTCGACGCTTATCTTCTGAGACGGCACCCACCCTTCGGGGTTTTCGCCATCCAGCGTGCGGCGCGTAACTGCGGCGTAGATTCCCTCCAGCGGTGACGCCGGTGCCACGTACCAGTCACTGCCAAAGGCAACGCGCGCGCCGCTGTCGAGCAACGAGTTGAACGCATAAGTGGTTTGCGCTCGTTCCTTACCGATAAGCGCCTCGGCCCAGCGACCATCGTCGATGGCGTGGTAAGGCTGCATGCTCGCAATGACGTTCTGCCGGGCAAATCGCGGCAAGTCAGCCGGATGAATATGCTGCGCATGTTCCATTCGAAAACGCCGATCCTTCGACCCATTTTCCGTCGCCGCTTCATCAAAGATATCGAGCAAGCTGCGGATCGCCATGTCGCCGATCGCATGTACATTGAGTTGCAGGCCGGCGGCATCGGCGCCTTTTATCCAGCCACGCAAATCATCGACCGGATCGAGCAGGAATCCACTGTCATCCGGAGTGTCCGCATAGGGCTCGAGAAAAGCAGCCGTGTGCGAGCCCAGGGAACCATCCATAAAGCCTTTCACGCCACCGGTGCGCAGCCATTCATCACCCGATCCGTGGACTGCCATGTCCTCGACGAGCTTTTGCCATTCTTTTAGCGGAGTAAGCGCATAGATCCGAGTTATCAATGAATCGCTTGCCCTGGCCCGACGATAGGTATCGAGACCGCGCCAGCTATCGAACGTGCCATCAAACATGTCGTGGACGCTGGTTACGCCATTGCTCGCGACATATTGCATTGCGGCCTCGAGATTTGCGTCGAGCTGGCGATCCGTTGGCTCGGGAATCGCATCGAACACGAAGCGCATGGCGTTGTCCTTCAGAACGCCGGTCGGACTGCCATCGTCGTCACGGACGATTTCGCCGCCCTCGATATCGGGCGTATCAGCATCCACGCCGGCCAGCTCCAGTGCCAACGAATTAGCCACGCCCATGTGACCGTCCAGCCTCGTGACCCATACGGGTATGTCGGGAGTAACAGAGTCGATCCAGTCGCGGTGCGGTAGTTCACCGCCCCAGTTAGTGTGGTCCCAGACGCCACCGGTAATCCACTCGCCCGGCTCAAGCCCGCCCGCAAACTCCGCGATCCGACGCGTGAACTCCCCGGGCGATTGCGCATCGCGCAACTGCACAGACGCGAGTGTGCTTCCGCCGTCGAGGAAGTGCACGTGAGCATCTATGAACCCGGGGACGAGCATTCCGCCGTCGGCGTCGATGAGCTGCGTGCCAGGGCCGATCAGGCGATCGATTTCGGCCGTAGCGCCTACGGCAATAATGTTCTCTCCCTGGACTGCGACCGCCTCGGCCCAGGGTCGCGCTGAATCCCCTGTCCAGACGCGAGCATCCGTGACGACGAGCGACGCGGTTTCAGTTTGCGACTCCGAGCACGCCACAATCGACAGCGCACACAAGCCAACACAAAGAAACCGCAGGATACGTATTCGAAGTTCCGGGTACACGGACAAACTCCTTTCAGCGAATGGCCAGCACGTAACCGACTTCCGACAGGAATTCTTTCTCGCGCTCGAGGTCCGCAATCGTCAGTGGGTTGGCGGCAAGCCAGTCGGCATCGAAGTTGATGTTGATAGCTTTTTCGGACACATCGACCCTGACCGGCGGTTGCTCGGTGCCCTTGCGGCTGCGGTTGAGTAACACGGCAAGCCTCAGGATCAACAGCAGGCGCAGGCTGGCCTCGCGCCAAGAGTCAGGCAGCGCCCGAAATCTCGACGTGTCAATGCGGTGGCGCTGGCCGCCAATCAGAACCGCAAGAAAACGTTGCTCGGCACGCGGGAAGCCCGGCATGTCCGCATGCTCGGCGATATACGCGCCGTGACGCTGGTAACCGTCGTGCGAAATATCCAGGCCAATTTCATGCAGGTGCGCTGCCCAGTCGAGCACCCGTCCTGCAATCTTCTCCGAAAACCCCCACTCGCTCTTGCACTGCGAATAAAGGTCAGCCGCCGTGGTCGCAACGCGCTCGGCTTGTCGCTCATCCACCTGGTAACGTGAAGCCATGGCACGCACGGTGCGCTCTCGTGCGTCTTCATGCTGCAGCCGACCGAGCAGGTCGTACAACAATCCTTCACGCAACGCGCCGTCGGAGATCTCCAGCGTCTCGATTTTCAGCACGTTGATGAGTTCGGCGAGAATTGACAGGCCGCCGGGCCAGACCTGCGCGCGGCGTTCGGAAAGACCACCCAGTGACAGCTCGTCGATCGCATCGAACTCGAGGACCTTACCGATCAACTGCTCGACGATCGGCAGCGTCAGGCCGCCTTCGCTGAGGCCGAGTTCACGCGCGACGGCCTCAGTCGCCCGTATCGTGCCGGACGTCCCTATTGCCTGTATGTCGTTCGCGTTGCGGAAAAATGCCTTGACCGGCCGCAGTTCGAGGCGCGCTGCCAAGCGTGCCGTGTCGAACCGTCGCTTCGTAAGTTTGCCATCGGCAAACACGCGCTCGGTCATCGACACGCAGCCGAGGTGCAGGCTCTCCAATGCCTTGGGCTGCGCCGCTTGTCCGAGAATCAGTTCGGTACTGCCGCCGCCGATGTCCATGACGAGCCGCAGTCCTTCCGTGGGCGGCAGGCTGTGGGTGACCCCTTTGTAGATGAGTCGCGCTTCCTCGATACCGGAGATGATCTCGATCGGATGACCCAACGCTTCCTCGGCTTCGGCCATGAACGTCGAGTCTTCACGCGCGCGCCGGATCGTACTCGTGCCCGCTGCCCGAACATTGCTCGCATGCACGTTGCGCAGCCGCTCGCCAAAACGCGACAGGCAATCGATTGCGCGCTTGCGCGCATCCGCGGAGATATCACCTTTTTCGGAGAGCCCCTCTGCGAGCCTGACCGTTTCGCGAATACGGTCCAGCACGGCGAGTTGGCCATGCCGCAACTCGCCGACGATCATGTGAAAGCTGTTGGAGCCGAGATCGACGGCCGCGATTATTTCCGGCTGGGGAAGCTCAGACGGTGAAAGATTGCCCGCAGCCGCAGGTGGTTTGTGCATTCGGATTCCGGATTATGAACTGCGCTCCCTGCAGGTCTTCCTTGTAGTCGATTTCGGCACCCATCAGGTACTGCACGCTCATCGGGTCGATCAACAAGGTCACGCCCTGGTTTTCGACCTGGCTGTCACCGTCCTCGACATCATCGTCGAACGTAAATCCGTACTGGAATCCCGAACAACCTCCGCCCGAGATAAACACCCGGAGCATGAGGTTAGGATTGTCTTCCTCTGCGATTAGCTCACTCACCTTGTGGGCGGCGGCGTCTGTGAATACCACACTCGATGGTGGTTGTTGTGCTGTTGCCATGTCCTTTTCCCTGTGCCGTGATGCGAATCAGGCTTCGCTCGCCACGGCGGCTGTTTCGTCGATGCGACTGGTCTGCTCGAGCAACGGTACCTGGCCCTCGGGCTGGTGCACGAGCTTGCCGTTGATCTCGGCGCCAATCGCCATTTCAATCAGATTGTAATACACATTGCCAATGACCCGCGCGGTCGGGCCGAGTTCCACGCGCTGGCTGGCAAAAACGTCGCCTTTGACGATGCCGTTCAATACGACGTAGGGGACCGTCACGCCACCATCGACGCTACCGATATCGCTGATGCTGAGTGCAGATTCGGTGTCCGGATCGGCCGAGACGTTGCCGTTGACCGTACCATCGATATGGCAGCCACCCTTGAAGTGCAGGTCGCCGCTGACCTTGCTGTTAGAGCCGATCAGTGTTTCCACGACGGTGTGTCTGCTATTTTTCTTTCCAAACATCAGGTTCTCCACTAGGACCGCATCCGGCGGCCAAATTTATCAGCCCTGGCTCGTGACCCAGGCGAAACTCTCTTCAATGCTCGCAATGGATCGCGTCCTGGAGCGCACTTCTACACGAATCCGTTCGGGCGTAAAACCATCCGGCAACACGAGCTGCCGGTCAAAATCCTGAAAATAGCGAAACGAGAACGCCCAGCCCTTGTTGGCTTCGGGCGGCAGCAATTCCGCGAATGCGTAGCTCTTTTCGACCCCATCCTGACTGCCCTCGACGCTAAGGTTGACGTCGCCAGACACCTTGCGATCGTGCCGCATGGCCTGCACGAGCACGAGCCGCAGGTTGAACTCGCGCTCTTCTTTGCCCCGGGTCAGCTTGAGATCCTGCACCCTGAGTCCTTTGTTGCCATCTTCCGGCGACACGATGCCCCGGTAGAACGCGATCGCGTCACGCTGCTCCTGTATCTTCGCCTGCAGGGTCGTCAAGCTATTTTCCACTTCCTTGTAGGCCTCACGATCGATCTCACGGTGCGTTTCGAGCAGCGCCACTTCCTGCTCGAGCGCCACGATTTCGTCCTCGAGTCCGGCGATACGAACTTCGTACTGCTCACGCTCGTTTGCAGCGTCGACGACGTCGTAACCCCCCTGAATTCGCCCGAATTCGAACACCAGGTAACCGATGACGACGAGCAGGCCCAGTAGCAGGCCCCGAGTCACCCAGACTCGGCCCGGTCCATGCGTTTGTATGTGGAACTTTGACGCCACTCAGTCAGCCACTATTGCCCGAAAAGACGTTATGTTACGCGGTGACCCGGGCAAACAGAAGTGCGCCAGGTCACGGATTGAGAACCTCGGCGGTCGCCTCTCGCATGCGCGCGATGTCCTTGTCGAACGCCGCGCGCCAGCGTTTCGGCCACCAGCGGGGCCGTTTCGGCACGCCGTCCGGGAAAACGAACGGCCCAAGCTCGTGCAATGCCCGTGCGTAGACGCGACGCTTGAAGTAGATCACTTCATTGACGGGCCGCCAGAAATGCACCCAGCGAAAGCGGTCGAACTCGGGTCTCTCACAGCGATCGAACCGCAACCGGTCTTCATCGCTCACGAGACGCAACATGAACCAGCGCTGCTTTTGCCCGATGCAAAGCGGCATGCTGTGTCGACGAATGAACTTATCGGGCAAGGTGTAGCGCAACCAGTCGCAGGTCACGCCGAGCACTTCGACGTCGTCGGGCTCGAGCCCGACCTCCTCGTGTAACTCGCGAAACATCGCATCGACGGGTTCCTCACCTTCGATCATCCCTCCCTGCGGGAACTGCCAGCCTTTCGCACCGACCCGACCACCAAGCATGAGCTTGTCGTCGTTATTCGCAAGGATGATGCCGACGTTCGCTCGAAACCCTTCGGCGTCAATCCAATCGTTGCCCATTGCAACCGTATTCAAAATCTAACTGCCGTTTACTTTACACTATCCGTCGCATTTCGCCCCAGGAGATTGTCAGTGACCGGAGGCCGTAGCGCAGCCTTGTTCGCCGTACTGCTCGTTGTAGTGGTCTTCGCGTTCATCTTTGCGCTTGCTTCGGGCAGTGCCGACGTAAACCTGTCCGAGATGATCACGGCATTGCGCGGCGCAGGATCGCCGAAGATTCAGTCGCTCGTCGTGGACCTGCGTCTGCCGCGCGCCCTGACCGCATTCGCCGTGGGAGGCCTGCTTGCCGTAGCGGGCGTATTGATGCAGGTCTTGCTCAGGAACCCGCTTGCCGAACCCTACATACTCGGCAGCTCGGGCGGAGCAGCAGTGCTTGCCCTGCTGGCAATGATGCTGGGCTTTGGGACAGCGCTCATCGACCTGTCGGCTTTTGTCGGCGCGATGGCCGCGACCTTGCTCGTCTTCGCCATAGCACACGGCTCCGGCAGCTGGACGCCGACACGACTGCTGCTGACCGGCGTCGTGCTCGCGGCCGGCTTCAGCGCCGCAACGACTTTATTGCTCGCCCTGAGCCCCGATCAGAACCTGCGCGGCATGTTGTTCTGGCTCATGGGCGACCTGAGTTTCGCGTTCGACCCTGAGCGCTGCCTGTGGCTCCTGCTGCTGCTGGTTGCGGGCGGCACCCTCGGCGCGAGGCATCTGAATGTGCTGGCCCGCGGTGAACTGCAAGCCGCAATCGTTGGCCTGCCCGTGCGCAATTTTCGCTACCTGATTTTCGTTGCGTCGGCGCTCGCTGTCGCACTTTCGGTAACGACAGTCGGTGTTATCGGTTTTATCGGCCTCGTCATTCCACACCTCGTCCGCCTTGTCGTCGGCAGCGACCATCGTGTGGTACTGCCGGCTTCGGCACTGGCCGGTGGCGCATTGCTCGTCGTCGCCGACACGATGGCCCGGACTATCATGGCCCCACGACAACTTCCGGTAGGCGCGCTGACAGCCGCAATCGGCGTGCCGTTGTTCCTTGTATTGATGAGTCGTGTGCGCCAGGGGCACTATCGATAGCCGGCACGTTCCGCCAGCAACGCGGCGTCATTATCGTTCCAGCCGGCGAGGCCGACGTTCCTGGTGCTGATTTCCTCAGCCAGCGGCGAGTGGATGAGATTTGTGACCGCGGGATACGCTTTCATGGCGCGCGCATGGCGATCCTGCACGTCCTCCGACAGCAACCAGTCGACGAGTTTTTCTGCCGATTGCGGATACCGCGCGTGCCGCGCGATGCCGACGCCCTCGATATCCACGTAGGCCGGTTCAGGCAGAATCCAGTTTCCCACGACCAGCGGACTCGAGAGGATGGCGTAGCCACAGGTTCCGGCCTCGACAGCCGCCGCAAGCTCTGCCTCGGTATCGAATACGGGTACGGCCAGGTTGCGAATCCATCCGCGCACAACACGTTCGGCCGGCTTCTCCCCAAGCTCTGAAATCAGCATCGCGACCAGCGATCGATTCACGGGCAGTGACGACGAGGCCAGGCAAAGACTGCCGCTGTAGACTGGCTTGCCGAGGTCTGCGTAGGTCGCAGGCGTCTCCTGTGCGGGTGCAGGCCCGTCGACTATAACGGTCACACTCATGCGCGTCGCGGCCCAGAGCCCGTCGGGGTCGCGCAGGAAATCGGCGACCTTGGCCAGGTTCTCGGCGCCGATCGGCCTCAGAGCGCCCTCGTCCGCAGCGCGCCAGGCCTCCGCAGCGCTGGTCGTCAACAATACGTCGGCCGGCGGCGAGCCACGATTGGCAATCACGTTATCAACAAGCTGCTGCGCCTCGCCAAGCCGAAGGGTCACGGGAATTCTGGTCTGCTTCGTGAAGTCCTTGAACAGGCTCGCCAGGTACTCCTCATCGTCGTAGGTCGCGTACACGACCACGGGCGCGAAGCGTTCCTGCTCCCCCGCCGGTTCCCCGCCGCAAGCGGCCAGAAAAAGCATCATCACTGGTGTCAGCAGTCTCATTGTCTTCATCACCCTTGCTCCACGACTACACGATTTCGACCAGCGGATTTGGCGGCATACAGGGCGACGTCCGCCCGCGCTATCAGCGAGTCGCCCACCGTCTTGAGATCGTCGGCTTCGGGCGCCGGCTGCACCTCAGCGATACCGATCGAAGCCGTGATTGTTATGGCCTCTTCGTTGGGGAGGTTTACAGGCAATTCGGAGATTGCCGTACGAATACGCTCTGCCAACAGTAGCGCCGACGCGACGTCGGTATTCGGCAGCAGCACGACAAACTCTTCACCACCGTAGCGAGCCGCAACGTCGCTGGCCCTGACTTGCCCCTCTACCCGCTGAGCAATCTCTCGCAGCACGTCGTCGCCAGCCGCATGCCCCCAGTTGTCGTTGACTCGCTTGAAGTGATCGATGTCCAGCATCAGGCACACGAGTCGCGTGCCGTCGCGGCGCGCCCTCGCCAATTCCTCGATCAGGCGCACGCTCAGGTAGCGTCGGTTGTGCCAGCCTGTCAGCACGTCGCCGAGGTGCGCCATGAAATCGCTCGCATGGTAGCGTGTGAATCGCTCGGCATCGCGGCTGCACAGGTTGATGCTGCCCAGCAGGCGGCCGCGATGCGTCAACGGAATCATCGCGATACTGGCCATGTCAGTCGCGCCCGGGCAGATGAGCTGGTGATCGCATGGGGCGAACGCCCCGAGCCAGGGCTGGCGCAGGGCAATGTACTGCGGCGCGAGCCCTGTCATCGACTCGACCATGACCAGGTGTGCGAAGTCGCTCGCCGGCGTTCCGTTGGCGAGCAACAGGTGACGAATGTCGTGGTCCGGATCGGCGAGCACCAGGCTGACGTAATCGAGCCCGTAGCTTACGCGCAGCCCGTCGATCAGCGCATAGATCAGGGCATCGAGCGTCTCAGCCTGTAGCAGGCGCAATTCACGCTGCTGCGTGCGCCGCATCTTTTCGTCGTTGCTCGCGACTTCGGCCGTGACCAGCTCGAGCTCCTGGCGCGTAGCTTCGAGTTCTGCCTGCAGTTCTTCGATCGCGGACACGTTCAGCCCCGCAATGCGAGATAGTCGCGGCCCTTCTGCATGAGCTCCACGAATGCCTCCTCGTCGCCGCCTGCGACAGTCTCACGAATGCGACTCGCCGCCTCGCACAACGCGTCAAGCGGTCCCAAGCCGAACTTGTTGAGATTCTGGATCTCGAAATACAGGTGCGGGTTGTCCTGCGCGACAGCCGCCGATACGAGCAGTTGCGAATCGAATGTCGTCGATGACATCTGCGCGAGCTTCGGCGCAGCCTCGCCGCTTTCGGACAGCGCCGTGAAGAACGCGATGTTGAGCGCATGCGACAGGCCCAGCACGTAGGCAATCAGGCGGTCGTGATCTTCGAGCCCCATGTCCAGTTGTTCCACCATCGTTGCCGAAAACAGTTCCTTGGCGGCAGCCGTTGCGTCAGCATCGCCGACGTCGCAGAAGATCAGGTGTCGGCCCGACAACAAGCGCGTATCGGGCCCGTACATCGGGTGCAGCGAGGTAACGCGGCATCCTGCAGACTGCAGTTCCCTGAGTCCGTCAATCAGCGGCGACTTGAGGGAGCCGATATCGAAAACGAGTCCTTTGGGCTTCAGTACGGCAAGCTGCGCGAGGATCCTGCCCGAAACAGCCAGCGGCGCCGCTACGACGATGACGTCGTAATCCACGCCCGCGTCGGTCCAGTTGTGGAACTGTCCAGGCGCATCGTCTACGGACGTGTCCGCCACGGTCGTCGCAAAGCCCTGCGACGAGAAGAAGTCGACGAACCAGCGACCCATCTTGCCGGCGCCGCCGATAACGAGCACGCGGCGGCCGTCGCCCCTGCCCTCGGCGATCACGCGGTCGCGCTCCTGGCTTTCGAGCGACGTGCGAATGAGTTGCCGCAGAACGCTCTCCGCAAGGTCCGGGTCGACGCCCAGTGCCTCGGCCTGCTCACGACCCATGTCGAGCACGTCTTTCTCTCGCGCGTAGTCGCGGGTACCTGTGCCTGAATCCAGCTTACTCTTGCCGATTTCGGCGACGATCTTTTGTCGCTCGGCGATAAGTCTCACAAGCTTCTTGTCGACGCTTGAGAGATTGTTGCGGAGTTCATCGAGATTCATGATTGTGCGCGGTAGTCCGGTGGCCTCTGATGTAGGGTTTTACAGTACCGCAGCACACAGGAAAAGCCGACCCGAGCACACGGGCCGGCTTTTTTGCCGATCAGCCTTACCGGCTAGTGCCGGTTGCGGCGCCGACGATCGCCGTGCCTGTCGTCGCGGTAATCGCCGTGATCGCGGTAGCTGCGGTCGCGATGCTTGTGATCGCGCAGGTAATGATCGCCGCGATGTGGCTTGCCGGCATAATACCGTTCCCACCGATAAATATCGTACAGCCGGTGCCAGCTCATGTGCCTGTACCTGCGCAGTTGCGTGCGTTTGTACCAGCGGCGAAACGACCTGTCGCGCCTGAGCCAGTCAGGCATGTGCGTGGCACGCCTGTGCTCGACGCGATAATAGGCCGATGGCTGGTACACATTGCGTACCTCTTTGTGAGCTGCGGCCTCAGGAGAATCCAGGAGCAGCAGGCCACCGGCAATAAGCGCTACAGTAATCATCTTGTTCATATCAATCTCCGGTTTGTCCTAGTGCGGCTCCAGAGTAGTGGCGTCGACATGAACCACTTATGAATATAAGTACTTGTTTTTATTAATTTTATGAACGCTAACTGAACACGCGGAGGCGCGTCGCGCGTGACACACTGTTGTAAGCAGGGCAATCGTGCGAATATGCGGTGAAACCGACTGAAGACGTTTAAGACGGGGTTCCTCGACTATGAAGACACGCGCTGCCGTTGCCTGGGAAGCGGGCAAACCACTCGAAATCGAAATGCTCGACCTGGAAGGACCCAAGGCTGGTGAAGTCCTCTTGCGGAACGTAGCCACGGGCGTATGTCACACGGATGCGTTTACGCTATCGGGCGAAGACCCGGAGGGTCTTTTCCCGGCGGTACTCGGCCACGAAGGCGGATCGATCGTCGAGGAAGTCGGCGCCGGCGTGACGTCGCTGGCGGTCGGTGATCACGTCATACCCCTGTATACGCCGGAGTGCGGCGAGTGCAGTTTCTGTACCTCGGGGAAAACCAACCTGTGCCAGGCTATCCGTGAGACCCAGGGCCGCGGCCTGATGCCTGATGGCACGTCGCGATTCTCGGTGAACGGCAAGACGATCTATCACTACATGGGAACATCGACGTTCAGCGAGTACACGGTGCTTCCCGAGATCGCGGTCGCCAGGGTCAGCAAGGAAGCCCCTCTCGAAAAGGTGTGTTTGCTGGGTTGCGGCATTACGACCGGAATCGGCGCCGTGCTGAATACGGCGCAGGTCGAGCCCGGTGCCACGGTAGCGGTCTTCGGCCTCGGCGGCGTCGGCCTGAGCGCAATTCAGGGCGCGACCATGGCGAAGGCGGGACGCATCGTCGCCATCGACATCAACGAAGACAAGTTCGAGCTCGCGAAGCAGCTTGGTGCAACCGATACGGTCAATCCAAAGGATTATGACGCGCCGATCCAGGACGTCATCGTCGAGCTGACGGGCGGCGGGGTGGACTACTCGTTCGAGTGCGTCGGCAACACGAACCTCATGCGATCGGCGCTCGAATGCTGTCACAAGGGCTGGGGCGAGTCTGTAATCGTTGGCGTTGCGGGCGCAGGCCAGGAGATTTCCACGCGGCCGTTCCAGCTCGTCACGGGACGGGTCTGGCGAGGCACGGCATTCGGCGGCTGCAAGGGCCGGTCGCAGCTGCCCGGCATGGTCGAGCAGTACATGGACGGCGACATCAAGATCGACGAGTTCATCACCTACACGATGCCGCTGGAAGACATTAACCGCGCGTTCGACCTGATGCACGAGGGCAAGAGTATCCGGTCCGTGATCCACTTTTAGGACTTTGCGTATCGGTTACACTGGTAGTTGAATGACCCAGATCGCTGTTGCCACCACCTCGCAGCTCGCCGCGGACGCAGCGCGTGACGTCGCGGCCGCGGGCGGCAATGCGGTCGATTGCGCGCTGGCCGCCGCATTGCTGACGATCAATACCGAGCCGGGCGTGTGCGCGCTGGGCGGCAGCGCGTTCATCACGATATGGCCGGCGGACGACGAACCGGTAACGATTGACGGCAACGTGGCGGTACCGGGTGCCGGTCTCAGCGAAGATCAGCGCCGGCAGGGTGCCGTCGAAGTCACGATGAATTACGGCGGTGGCATCAGGACACTCGTCGGCCCGGGCTCGGTAGCCGTCCCTGGCACGCTGGCAGCCATGGAGCTTGCCTGGAAGAAGTTCGGCAGCATCCCCTGGAATCTCATCTTCGAACCGACGATTCGCGCCTGTCGTGAAGGATTTTCGCTCTCGGCGGCCTGCCGGTACTACCTGGGCTATTCGAGCAAGGTTGTTTTCGATCGCTCGAAGGACGGTTTCGACGCGCTGCATCACGCCGACGGCACGCTGCTCGACGCCGGCAATCGCGTGATCGTGCCGCATCTTGCCGACAGCCTCGACGCCATTGCCCGCAATGGGGCACGCGTTTTTTACGAAGGCGAGATCGCCGCGGCCATATCGAATCACTGCCGCGACGGAAACGGCATGCTGACGGCAGAGGATCTCAGCAGCTACCGGGCCGTTGAACGACCCTCGCTGCGAGCGGATATCGGCGACTGGCACCTGGCGAGCAACCCGCCACCAGCCGTCGGCGGCAGCGTGCTCACGGCGATGCTGCTGGCATGCGCCGACCTTCCCGATCAACGGTGGACCGAAGCGGCGTTGACGCAGCTCATCGCGGCTCAGCGTGCCTGCCTCGATTTCCGGCGCCGCAACCTCGACTTTGCCGACGACGTTTCGGCTGAAGCAGCGCACCTCGTGGAATCGGCCCGGAGTGGCCAACTGCTGTCGCGCTGGACTTCCGCGTCCACTGTGCATACCTCCGTCGTTGACAACGAAGGGACCGGCTGCGCGATGACGGCATCGTCGGGTTACGGCTCCGGCGAGATGCCTCCGGGCACGGGCCTGTGGCTGAACAACTGCCTGGGCGAAATCGAACTCAACCGACGCGGACTCGATGCCGGGCCGCCCGGCTCGCGGCTGCCGTCCAACATGGCGCCCAGCGTCGCACGTAAACCCGGCGCCGTACTGGCGGTCGGCTCCCCCGGCGCGGACAGGATCACGACGGCCCTGCAACAATTCCTTATCAACTACCTGCAACTCGAGATGCCGCTCAGGGACGCCATTTCGCACCCTCGCGTGCACGTCGATACGAGCGGCGAGGAGATTCGGCTCATGGCGGAGACGGGTCTCGACCTGCCCGCAACCGATTTGCCGGTCACTGTATTCCCGAAAATCGTCATGTACTTCGGCGGCGTTGGCACGGCCCTTTGTGACAGCACGACGGGTCTCGACGCGGCGGCAGATCCGCGGCGCGAGGGCGGAGTGTACGTAAGCCAGCCTTGAACATGTTCCGCGCCACGATAGTCGCAGCGCTCTTACTGCTCCCCGCATTGAACTCGAGCGCGCAGGAAACCGTCACGCGCGGTAAGAACCTTTCCGTCGATATCGCGGCCGACGGACGCGTGGCGATCAGCCTGGTTGGCGATATCTGGATCGTGCCGCGCAGCGGAGGCGAAGCAAGCAGAGCAACGAACGGCGGGCCGAAGGCATCGCGACCAAAATGGTCGCCCGACGCGCTGCAAATCGCATTCCATTCAAACGCCGATGGCGCGCACAGCATCTGGGTTTATGATCTCGCCGCACAGCGGGCCCGAAAACTCAGCTCGGACGGCTCTTTCGACATGCAACCCGCATGGCACCCGGATCAGGAGCGCATCGTCTACGCGCGCGACAAGACGGGCCACGGATTCGACCTTTGGGAAACGGACCTGCCCACGGGCTTGCACTGGCGGCTTACGCATCGTCCTGGCGACGAGACCGAACCTGCCTGGTCGGCCGACGGCCGCGATCTCGTTTTTGTGCATCACGAAGAGGAGCGCTGGTCGCTGGTCCTACGACGTCGGGGGCAGCCCGACGAAACGCTCGTATCGACAACGGACCGGCTTAGTGCGCCCGCCTGGCGACCCGACGGCAGCCTTGTCACCTACCTGCGTGACATCGGTACCGCGACGTCGATAGAAATGGTGATCCTGTCCGAGCCGCGACTCGTCAGGACCTATGCGGACAACGAAGACTTCGAAGAAGCTCCGGTGAGCTGGCTCGATCGGCACGCGATGATTTATGCCGTCGACGGGCGCATCCGCCAGCGCCTGTTCAATTCGTGGTCATCGTCTCCGCTCTTGTTTCGCGCCAGACTCGAGGCACCGGCGAGAGTTGCCCCTGTCAATAACGAACGGCGCGCCTTGCCTCGCATCGACGAGCCGCCAGGCCGCCTGATCATTCATGCCGGGCGTCTGTACGACGGCCTGGGTAGCGCTTACCAGCCAGCCCGCGACATTGTCATAGATGGCGGACGAATTACGGCCGTCGAAGCGCACCGCGAACGCCCTGGCGAGCTCGTAATCGACATGGGCGACCTGGTCGTCATGCCCGGTTATGTCGATGCAAGAGCCGATCTCGACAATGCCGTCGACGAGAATTTCGGTCCCTTATTGCTGACGACGGGCGTCACTACCCTGGTCGCCGACAGCCCTGAGGCCGAGCGCCTCAATACGCTGTGGTCGAGCAAGGAACTGCCTGGGCCCAGGGTATTGGCTGATAACGGACAACTAAGCGAAGAGTCTGGCGCGATGGCCGATTCGATGACGCCGGGCCTGCCCGGCCTGCTGCAATCGAGGCAAGCGGGCCTGATCGGCGTGCCGGCATCGATACCGCGGCGCTTTGCAGAACAACCGAGCATCGCGGTCGGCATGACCTCGATGGTGCTTGCGAGCCGCGGCAACGGGCTGCGACCCGGCCTTGCGTTGCAAGCCGAGTTGCTGGCACTGACCGCGGCTGGTCTCAAACCCGTCCAGGCATTGCGCGCAGCCGGTGTTAACGCGGCCGCCGCGCTGGGCGTCGATCCGTTCCTGGGACGCATCGCCGTCGGCGCTGTCGCGGATCTCGTTTTCGTCGACGGCGATCCGCTTGTCGAGATCAGCGATGCCGCGAGAATCGTTGCCGTGGTCCGTAACGGGCGATTTTTCAGTGCGGCGGGACTCATCGATCGCGCCAAAGTGGGTAAAACTGTCGAATAATTTGACAAAACAGTCGAATATCGGCCTTGAATCGACCGCCTGACGCAAATTAAACATAATCTGATGCGTGCTTCCTCGACCATATTGCGCATCAATGCGTTTGCCCGTTCCCTTTTTCTATAACTATCAGAGGCTTGCCTCATGCACTTAGCTCTCGGCATTATGTTTTACCCACAAAATCGTCGATATTTTTTACAAAACACCCCCTGTTTGGGCGGCTTACAAGATTGAGCAATCGCTAAAACCCTGAATTCACGCCGCGCCGGGCATGGTTGGCACAGGTCTTGCTTTTAATACTCTGCCCAAGCGAAGTGTAGCTGCACGGTAATTAAACGGTACGACACAGGATTTAGACGCCAGAAGAAAAATAACTACAAAAACAACAAGATCAAGATCCAATAACAATAAAAAAACATTTCGTCACCGATTACCGAATTCGCAGTTACCTCTTTTGATAAAAAAGAGAATTTGGCCCCGCCACACAGCGGGGCTTTTTCTTTGGCAGAATGTGTGGCACTCCTGATTCGTAGCGCAGTCGAATCCTGTGTCATCAAGCTGGGGAAAAACATGCGAAAACTAAGCGTGCTGCTCACTGCAGCTACTCTTGCGGCCTGCGGGCAGCCGAGCGACGAAAACCAGGCGACTGAGCTCGCAACGGAGCCGCAACCACTATCAGTTTTCGCGGCCGCTGTCGCTAACGACGCGCGGCCGGAGAAGGATCGCGCCAGGGACGCGGGTCGCAAGCCGGCCGAGGTCCTCGAGTTCCTGGGCATTACCGAAGGCATGACCGTACTCGATATGTTCTCGGGCGGCGGCTACTACACCGAGATCCTGGCGTCGGTCGTCGGTACCGGCGGCAAGGTAGTCGCGCATTCGAACGAGGCTTACCTGAAATTCGTCGGCGACGAGTTCAATGCCCGGTATGAAAACAACCGCCTGCCGAACGTGGAAATACTCATGGCCGAGAATAACGAGCTTTCGCTTGCGGCTGGCTCTCTTGACGCGATCATGATGGTGCTGTCCTACCACGACCTCGTCATCGACGATGCCGAAAATGGCTGGCCATTGATCGATGTGCCGGCGTTGCTCGCAGAATTTCATAAAGGCCTCAAGCCGGGCGGCATCGTGGGCGTCATCGATCACTATGCCGAAGCCGGCGCTCCCGCCGAGACCGGAAATTCCCTGCATCGTATCGATCCGGCCATCGTCATTGCGGGCATGGAAGCCGCCGGTTTTGTGCTCGAGGAGCAAAGTGACCTGTTGCGTAATCCTGACGACGATCTCGCCAGGATCGTGTTCGACCCCGAGCTGCGCGGCAAGACCGATCGTTTCGTGATGCGATTCCGCAAGCCCGAGTAGGCCCTTGAAGCACGCCTGGCTTTTGATTGTCTGCTGCCTGCTTACCGCTTGCGGCGGTGAGGCGGACTACTCGGAAGCGAGCATTGCCGATCTCCATGATCAACTGCAGCGTGGCGAACTGAGTTCGGAACAGCTGGTCGAGTGGTACCTGGAACGCATCGCCCGTATCGATCATGACGGCCTTCAGCTCAACTCTATTATCGAGGTAAACCCGGACGCGTTGAGTATTGCCCGTGCGCTGGACGCAGAGTGGCAAAGCTCCGGCCCGCGCGGGCCTTTGCACGGTATACCCGTCGTTCTGAAAGCCAATATCGATACGGCCGACCAGATGTACACGAGTGCCGGATCGCTGGCACTTGCGGAGCACGTACCGCCCACAGACGCGTTTGTTGTCAAACGCCTGCGCGACGCGGGTGCCGTCATCCTGGGCAAAGCCAATCTCAGCGAATGGGCCAATTTCCGCTCGCGGCGTTCGTCAAGCGGCTGGAGCAGTGTCGGCGGCCAGACGAAAAACCCGTACGACCCGACGCGATCGCCATGTGGTTCATCGAGTGGCTCGGCTGTCGCTGTCGCTGCCAATCTGACCGTCGCGGCGATAGGCACGGAAACCGATGGCTCGGTCGTATGCCCGTCGGGTAGCAACGCTATCGTGGGCATCAAGCCGACGCTCGGGCTCGTGAGCCGCAGCGGCATCATTCCGATAGCGCACAGCCAGGACACGGCCGGGCCCATGGCAAGATCCGTGCGCGATGCCGCGATTCTGCTTACGGCAATGACGGGTGTTGACGCCGACGATCCTGCGACGGTGGGTGCCGAGATCCACCACGATTACTCGGCCAATCTAACGGCCGATGGCTTGCGCGGAAAACGCATCGGTGTCCTTCGCTCCTACCATGGTGCAGGTTCGAATCCGGAGGTCGATGAGATTCTGTCGAGCAGTATCGAGGTGCTCAGGGGCCAGGGCGCCGAACTCATCGACGACATCGAGTTCGAAACGCCGGAGATGGGGAATGCCGAATACGAGGTACTGTTGTTCGAGTTTCGCGCCGACCTGAACGCCTACCTCGAGAAGACCGCTGCGCCCGTGGCGAGCCTCGCCGACCTGATCGCGTTCAACGAGGTCCATGCCGATGACGTGATGCCTATATTTGGCCAGGACATCTTAATCGAGGCCGAGGCCAAAGGACCTCTGACCGATCCCGCCTACCTCGAGTCACTCAATACCAGCAAGCACCTGGCGCGCAGCAGCCTCGACGACGCACTGGCGGAACATCAGCTTGATGCCCTGATAGCACCGACCAACGGTCCGGCCTGGACTATCGATCACGTGAACGGCGACAGTTTTCACATTGGCAGTGCATCGCTGGCTGCTATCTCCGGCTACCCGAACATTACGGTCCCGGCGGGACGGGTCAGGGGGTTGCCGGTCGGTCTCTCATTCATGGGAAAGGCCTGGAATGAGAAGCAGCTCATAGAGATCGCGTACGCATTCGAGCAAGCTACCGAGGCAAGACAATCTCCCGAGCTCGTTAAGTAAGCGGTCCACCTGATGTTCAAAGCCATTCGCATATCAATACTGCTGTTCGTGCTGTTTTTCGTCGCTGTCAGCACGTGGCTGACGCAGGCCCGAAGCACCGACTGGAACAACAGCCTGTGGGTCAAGGTATACCCGATCAACGGCGACGGCAGCGACAGGTCCGACGACTACATCAGCAAGCTCGAGGCGAGAGATTTTGCGGGCATCGAGTCTTTCCTCGAGCGCGAATCGTCGCGCTATGCCAAAGACGTTGCGCGCCCGGTGCGCATCGAACTCGGCCGACCGATACGCGAACAGCCGCCCGAGCTCGAGGGATCTCGCAACGCTCTCGCGGTCATGATGTGGTCACTGAAGATGCGCTGGTGGGCCAGTGGCGTGACCGACGACCAGGATCGGATAAAGCCGGATGTACGTATTTTCGTGCGCTATCACTCGCCTGACACGGCGCTCGTTCTCGAGAATTCGGTCGGCCTTCAAAAAGGCATGGTGGGCGTCGTCAACGCCTACGCCAGTCGCCGGCATCGCGGCCGCAACAATGTCGTCATCGCGCACGAATTTCTGCACACGCTCGGCGCGACTGACAAGTACAGTCCCGACAGCGGCCAGCCGATTGGTCCCGACGGGCTGGCGGAACCGGACAAGTCACCGTTGTACCCGCAGAAATATGCCGAAATCATGGGCGGGCGCATCGCGCTTGCCGAAGACGACGCGGTCATTCCGCAAAGCCTCAAGTACGCGGTTATCGGCCCCCTGACCGCCTCCGAAATCAACCTCGCCAATTAGCCGCGCTTTTGCCGGGCCGCCGCGTGCGCTAGGCTCACCGCATGCAGCACGCCTTATTCTCCTGCCAGAACCTCAGTGTGAGTGTCGCCGGCCGATGCCTGGTCGATGCGCTCGAACTCTGCGCCGACCGCGGTGAAATGATTGCCGTGCTGGGGCAGAACGGCTCGGGCAAGACGCTGACGATGCATACGCTGGCCGGCCTGCGACCGCCCACGTCGGGGTCGATATTTGTTAGCGGCAGCGATGCAGCAAAACTCCCACGCCATGACATCGCCCGGCAGCTGGCGCTGCTTCCACAGCACGTCGACGATATTTTCCCGGCAACCGTGCTGGACACGGCCATGATCGGCCGCCACCCGCATATTGGGCGTTTCAACTGGGAGACCGGACACGACTTCGACATCGCGAACGCGGCGCTCGCCGCCGTAGGCCTCGCGGAACTCGAGCGGCGCGACGTCCTGACCTTGTCGGGCGGAGAGCGCCGGCGACTCGCCATCGCCCAGGTGCTGACGCAGGAACCACGGATCTATCTCCTCGACGAACCCACCAATCACCTCGATCCGCAACACCAGCTCGATGCCCTGCAGTTGTTTCGCAACAAGGCAGACGACGGCGCCAGCGTGATTGCGAGCCTGCACGACGTAAACCTGGCCGTGCGCTATGCGGACCGCTGCCTGCTGCTTTATGGCGACGGGCGCTGGGACCTTGGCGACACGAGTGAAATTCTGGATAGCGATAGATTGAGCCAGCTTTACGGCACGCCGATGGAGGCCGTGAACTGGCGCTCGACCAGGCTTTACGTCGCCTCAGGGAACGTGGCCCCTTAGCAACGCGAGGTATTGCGCGTGCAGCGACGGGTTCGCCGCCAGGACCGATCGCGTTTCGAGTCGCGGTTCAGCGCCGTTGAGATCCGTAAATACGCCGCCGGATTCCCGCACGATGATCGACAGCGCGGCGATATCGAGGATATTGACATCCGATTCGATAACGGCCTCGATCTTGCCGGCAGCCAGCAGGTGATAGTGATAGAAGTCTCCGTACCCGCGAATGCGATCAGCGCGCTCCACGATGCTGCCGAGGGCCGGCCATCCGGCGCTGCCCGCGAGCGACTTCAGGTTACCCACCGAGACCGCCGCGCGATCCGGGTCGTCGATCGTGCTAATCGAAAGACGCTCGCCGTTGAGAAACGCGCCCTGGCCTTTCTCTGCCCAGGCGAGTTCATCCATCATCGTGCCGCTCGACACACCGACGATAATTTCTCCCTCACGCATCAACGCGATCTGGGTTGAGAAAAACGGGTACTGCCGTACGAATCCCTTGGTGCCGTCGATAGGATCGACGAGCCACAGGTACTCGGCGTCCACTCGTGTCTGGCCCGTCTCCTCGCCGTAAAACCCGTGCTCGGGAAAGCGCTCCAGGATGGTTTCACGAATCGCCTCCTCACATTCCACATCGGCCTGCGTGACGGGGGTCAAATCGTCCTTGGTCGTCACCGTGAAGTTGCCCGAGTAATACTCACGGCTGATCTTCGCGGCTCGTTGTGCGGCAGCCAATGCAACCGCAAGGAACGCCGATGGATTATCTCCTGGATGACTCGCCACGATAGGACCTGGACTCTGCTGCGACCGGCAGAACTATGGCCGCATGCACGCCAATAAACAAGCCTCCCGCTTGACAGCCTGCCGGCACCTGCCTATCGTCGTCCATTCATCAGGTGAACCCGAAATGGCGTGTTTCGGGTGAACGGGAAGCCGGTGTCGCACGATTCGTGCCAGTCCGGCGCTGCCCCCGCAACGGTGATCGAGTGTAACCGTAGCCCCTGCGTCCGCCCGGACGCGGAGCCACTGCGAAACCTCAGGCAAGCCTGTGGTATCGCGGGAAGGCGCTACGGCGGGAGAAGTCCGCTCGTCAGCCCGGAGACCGGCCTGCTGCTTAAGAAAAACGCGTGCGGGCGGCATGCAAAAGGACGCAACACGTGAAAATTTCCGTCATCATTTTGCCGGCAATACTGGTGTCGGGCCTGCTGCATGCGGCCGACATTACTTCGGGCGACACGATCATAGTGACGGCGACACGTACCGAAATTCCGCTTCGCGATGCAACGGTTCCCGTCACGGTGATCACGCGCGAAGAGATCGAACTTTCCCTGGCCACCGATCTCTCCGAGCTGCTGCGTTTTGAAGCCGGTATCGACATCGGACGCAGCGGCGGGCCCGGGCAATCCACTTCGCTGTTCCTGCGCGGCACCGAGAGCAATCACACGCTCGTGCTGATCGATGGCGTGCGCATGAACCCGGGCACGATCGGCGGCGCCGCCGTGCAGAACATCGCGCCCGAACTCATAGAACGTGTCGAAATCGTCAAGGGAGCGCGCTCGGCGCTGTTCGGTACTGACGCGATCGGGGGCGTGATCAATATCATCACGCGGCGCTCGGATGCGCGCTATTTCGAAGGCGGTGTCGGCCGCGGCAGCTTCGACTCGCGATCCGGGCAGCTGTCCGGTGGCAACCGAAGCGACTCGGGCGAATTTGGCGTCAACCTGGATTGGCAGGACACCGACGGCTATGCGCCGCGCGTGGATTCGGACACTGAACGAGGCTACGACAACTTGTCAGCCAACGTTTACGGGTCTCGGCGCTTTGGCGAGCACGAGTTCAGCGTGCGGCACTGGCGCGCCGAAGGCAATGTTGAGTATCTCGACTTCTTCCTGACGCCGGTGGACCAGGACTACAAGAACACGGTCACCGCAGTCGAGCTGGATACGAGGGTATCGGATGCCGGCACCAGTAAACTCGTCCTGTCTTTCGTGCAGGACGAGGTCAAGCAGCAACAATCGCCGGACTTCGTCGAGTCGGAGCGCTACAGCCTCGACTGGCAATACAGTCACGCCTTCGAGCAACACACGGTATCGGGCGGCGTGTACGCCGTTGCAGAGGAGGCAACGTCACTTTCCTTCGGCTCGGGCTTCGATGAAGACACGGACGTGCGCGCTGTGTTTGTCCAGGACCAGATCGCCATCGGCAGGCACAAGGCGTTTGCCGCCGTTCGCCTGACTGATCACGATGCGTTCGGCAATCATACGACCTGGAATGCGGAGTATGCGTTCGAGCTTAGCGACGCATGGACGATCAGGGCCGGTCTTGGTCATGCGTTTCGCGCACCAGACGCCACGGACCGCTTCGGTTTTAGCGGCAACCCTGACCTCGAACCGGAAACCGCGGACGAAGCCCAACTCGGTCTGCACTATGCGCCAGGCGGCCATCACAGTGTCGATTTCGAGCTGTACGCAAACGACATTGATAACCTGATCGAATTCGACCTGCAGACGTTTACGCTGCGAAACATCGAGGAGGCAGAGATTCGCGGCGCGCAACTCGGCTACGAGTATCGCCGCGAAAGTTTCGCGGTGCGAGCAGACTTCGTGAAGCAGTCGGCGGAAAATGCGCTGACGGGCAGCCGCCTGCTGCGACGTGCAGAGGAGTCAGCGACAATCACTTTTACGCAGAATATTGGCCAGCATCGGCTCGGTATCGCGGTACTCGCGAGCGGCGATCGCGAGGACTTCGGCGGAGTCAGGCTTGCGGGCTACGTGGTGACCAACCTGACGGCACAGATTCAACTCGGCGAACAGTGGCAACTCAATACTCGTATCGAGAACCTGTTCGACACCAACTACCAGACCGCCGCCGACTACCTCATGCAGGAGCGCAGCGGCTTCGTCGAACTCAAGTACCGCTGGCGCTAGCAGGAGCAACATCGTGGGAAACCGACTCAGCAAGATCTACACACGAACAGGCGATGACGGCACGACGGGTCTCGGCGACGGTAGCCGTACGCCCAAAGACAGCGCACGCGTCGAAGCCTATGGCACGGTCGATGAGGCCAATAGCGCGATCGGTGTCGTACTTGCCGTCGAGTCGGTTCCGGACGACGTGCGCCGCTGCCTGACGGAAGTGCAGCACGACCTGTTCGAGCTGGGCGGCGAACTCAGTGTTCCCGGATACAGTGCCGTGAAACAGGACTATGTCGAGCGCCTCGAGAGCGATCTCGATGGCTTCAACGCGGACCTGCCGCGCCTCAAGGAGTTCATCCTGCCGGGTGGCGGAACGGCCGCCGCGGCCTGTCACATGGCGCGTACTATCGTGCGCCGCGCCGAACGCCGTACCCAGGCGCTCGCCGGTGTCGAGGACGTCAGGCCCGAAGTCATCAGGTACCTGAATCGTCTGTCGGACCTTCTGTTTGTCCTTGCGCGTGTTCTGGCGCGTGTCGAGTCGGGTCAGGAAGTTCTGTGGGACCGCTCGCGCTGAACGCCGCACGATTGAAGCGCGCCTGCTGCAGCGCCAGGCACATCGCACCACCCGCGAGTATCAGCCGCGGGGTGGCGCGGGCGAGCTCATCAGCCGGCAGCAGAAACTGGTTGCCGTAAAGATTGGCGGGAATCGTCGGCCAGCGTTGCCATTCGGCGAACGCGTCATCGCCGGCGTCGGTGCTTGCGAGCATGACCTCGGGCGCCCGGTCGACGACAGCTTCAACCGATATTGACGGTGCAAGTTCGCCGAGATCGTCGAAAACATTGGTGCCGCCGCAGATTTCGATGAGCTCGCTGACGTAGTGCTCGGCATTGATCGTAAACAACGGCCTCCCCGAAACCTGGAAGAACACCGTGATCGGCTCGGCATCACTATTGGCTTCACGCAGTGCCGCAAGCTGCTCACGATAATCTGCGGCAGCCACCTCGGCCTCGTCGACCATTCCCGTCAACGCGCCAACATGCTGCAGCGCTTCGGCAACGTCCGAGAGCCCGCGCGTGCGCACGACCTCGACGTTGAGTTGTTCCTGGTCGACCATGAATGCATCACCGACGACGGGGAGCTTGAGAACCTCGGCAGGATAATCTGACCAGGCGCTGACCCCGACGAGCCGGTCTCCGGCGCCGACCGCGTAAACGAGTTCGGTCAGGTTGGGCGCGAGTGTAACGATGCGCTGGTAGGTATCGGTCTCGAGCGATTCGCGCGCCGCGTCGGAGCAGCCGCAGAGCGCCGCGAACAGGCCGGCGAGCGCAAGCGCTCGCGTCACCGCGTAAGGCCGTACAGCGTCATTGCCGAGATCACGACGGCCCAGATCAGGAGCAGGCGGAATACCAGTTTATTCGCTGCAACCGCACCCCTGACACCGCGCTCCGTGATCGTCTCGTCGGGCCTGTCCTGTAGCGCCAGCGCAGCGATACCGACACGTGCGAGCAGGTGCTCGCTGTGCTCGGACAGCGTTGCGTCGCGTTCCTCGGTCGGCGCGCGCATGGCCGCGATCGCTTCGTCGAAGTGACCAGCCGTCGCGTAACCGACCGCGGTCAGCCTTGCGGGAATCCAGGCCAGCCAGCCATGCAGAGCCACAGAGGCATCGCGCATCATGAGTGCGTTGTCACCAGGCTCTTCGGTCCGCGTTACCGTGAATACGGCCCGGCGCCGGATCAGGTCGGTCACTCGGTACGCCCAGGCGGCCAGCGGCCCGAGAACGACGAACCAGAATATAACGGCGAACAGGCGATTGTTGGCCTGCACACAGATCGACTCCTCGACGCACTGCACGCGCTCCCGCGGATCATCGGGAACATCGCCCTCAACAATGGCCTTGGCCGCGTGCAGGATGTCTTCGTCGTTTTCCGACTCAAGCGCCTGGCAGTACTCGGTCGCGTCCTCGCCGATGTCATGGGGACCCAGCGAGAAGAACAGGACAACAACGGCGAGAATCAGGTAGGTGAATCCGGCAAGCGTGCCACCGAGGCTAAAGATCACGGCATATACGGGCAGCACGAGGACAATCGCCAGCAGCATGATCGGGATCAGCGTGGGCCAGTTGGACACCCGCCTTGCCTGCTCAAAGCCGAAATCGATTATCCGATCCATCCAGCGCATGCGACGCCAGTGAAACAGCTGTGTCGCAAGCCGTTCGATAACGAGCCCAATTAGCAATGCGATGAGATTCATAGGTATTCAGCTCTGTTGTCAGCCGGGAGCGGCTCAGCGCCGCTCCCTGAGACCATCATACAATCGCAGCCAGTCGAAAGCAGGGCCCGGGTCGACTTTGCGACCGGGAGCCACGTCACAATGGCCGGCCACCTCGCGGGCAGAAATCGCCGGATAGGCGTCGAATATGGCCTGCAGCACGTCCCGCAGTACCTCGTACTGCGTGTCGTCATACGCCGTTTCGTCTTCCCCTTCGAGTTCGATGCCAATGGAGAAATCATTGCAGCGCTGACGGCCGCGAAAAAACGACTCGCCGGCGTGCCATGCGCGCTCGGTAAACGGTACGAACTGAGTCACGGAACCGTCGCGTCGTATCAGCAAGTGCGCCGATACCTCGAGGCCGCTGATTTCCTGAAAATAGGGGTGCGCATCGAAATCGAGCGTATTGGTAAACAACGCCTCGATCTCGGGGCCACCGAACCTGCCGGGCGGCAGGCTGATACCGTGAATAATCACCAATTCGGGGTCTGCCCCATCGGGGCGTGCATCCCTGTTGGGGCTTGGGCACTGCGCCGCAGGCTCGATGAGGCCGGTATCGTTATGAACTGCGAAGTTTGTCTGCATCGTCGGCAAGGATCCGGTTGCGCCACCTCTCTTGAACAACGATAGTAAACCATGCCTCGAACCAGACTCTACATCGATGGCCGTTACGGGACGGGTTCCGAGATGGAGCTCGACGCAGACAGGTCCCGTTACCTGACTCGCGTGCTGCGCCTGCGGGGCGGCGACTCCTTGCTCGTCTTCAACGGGGACGGCGACGAATTCCGCGCAACGATGCTCAGTGCCGGCAAGAACAGCGCGACGCTTCGCATTGACGAGCAGACCGTTGCCCAGACTGAAAGCAAGCTCCGCGTGCACCTCGTGCAGGGCATTTCGCGCGGCGAGCGAATGGACTTCGTCGTGCAAAAGGCGACGGAACTGGGCATCAAGCGCATCACGCCGGTGCTGACCGAATACGGGGTCGTCAAACTCGACTCAGGCCGCGCTGAAAAGCGCCGCGATCACTGGCAGAAAGTTGCCGCCAGCGCCTGCGAGCAGTGTGGCCGCGTGAGACTGCCGCTGGTGGAAGCGCCCGTGACCCTGAAAGAATGGTTCGGCAGTGCGCCCGCGAATGTCGACGCCCAGTTGATTCTGCAACCCGGCGCTGCCATGCCGCTGGCGGCGATATCGGCGCCGCCGACGAAAGTCTGTTTGTTAATCGGGCCCGAGGGTGGCTTCAGCGACAACGAATACGAGGATGCCGAAGTGGTCGGCTTTCGGCCCGTCGCTATCGGCCCGAGAATACTGCGCACCGAAACAGCCGCAATCGCGGCCCTTGCAATACTGCAATCTCTCTGGGGGGACCTCGGGAGTTCAGGCCTGTAGCGCGTCCTCGGCCAACATCGCTTCAAGCTTCTCGAGATCAGGAATCAGCGGGTACTCATTGATCATGCGCACGCGGCACAGCACGGGCGCACCGTCGGGCCAGCCCTCCTTGGACTCGAGCTTGAGGACGTCCTTGTTAACTCGCACGAGTTGCGGGAAGCCTTGCGTCAGGACGCCGAAATAACCGTTCTTCAGGCGCCCGGTATTGGCATAGAAAACCACGATTCGTGTACGGCCAGTCGGAACCGGCACGTCATTACCGAGCGCACCTTCGAACGAGACAACCGGCAGCGGGCGACCATTCCAGTTGACGCTGCCGAGCATCCAGGGTTCGGCACCTGCCTCCTGCTCAGGCCTGGAAAAGCGCACCACCTCGGCAACGCAAGCACGCGGCACGATGAGCCGGTCCTCGGACAGCGGCACGAGCAGGCTATAGAGTTCCTCAGCTTCCGCGCTCATTTGAGCTCAATTCCTCTTTCTTCGAGTTGTCGCCGTATCGCCTCGAGCAACTCCGTATCCTGGTAGGGCTTGCCGAGGTAGTCGTTGACGCCGAGTTCGATGGCACGCGCGCGGTGTTTGTCGCCAACACGCGAAGTAATCATGATGATCGGCACGTCCGTCACTCGATCGTCATTGCGCACGTGGGAAGCAAACTCGTAGCCATCCATGCGCGGCATTTCGATATCGAGCAGGATGACGTCGGGTTTGTTTTCCTGCATGACGCTGATCGCGTCGAGCCCGTCCTTTGCCGTGGCGACGCGCAGCCCATTGCGCTCCAGGAAGCGTTCGGTAACGCGGCGCACGGTGATTGAATCGTCGACCACGAGCGCCAACGGGCGACTATCGGTCGGCGTCGGCGCAGCTTTACGCAGCTCAACAACTGGCGCGCCGGTTCGTACGAGTGCGTTGATATCGAGAATCAGCACGATACGGCCATCGCCGAGAATCGTAGCGCCGGAAATTCCGCGAATACTGGCAAGCTGCGGCCCCAGGGCTTTAACAACGATCTCGCGGCTGGCCAGCATTTCATCGACGAGCAGCGCCGCCGAGTACTCACCCGCCCGGACCAGAATCACCGGCACCGAGGCTTCTTCCTGGGGCAGTTTCGCCGCCTGACCGCCCAGGTACATACCGAGGTGGCGGAACTTGTACTCTTCCTCGCCGTACTGGAACGATGGCTCGCTCTGGCTCAGCAGGTTCTCGAGCTCGGCGCGCGGAATGCGAGCGACACCCTCTACGGTCGGCAACGGCAGCGCATAAACTTCCTCGCCGGTGCGCACGATCAGAGCCTGCGTGATCGCCAGCGTAAACGGCAGCCGAACCGTGAAATTCGTGCCCTGCCCGGTGACTGAAGAAATGCGCAATGAACCGCCAAGCTTCTTTACCTCGTTGGCGACGACGTCCATGCCGACGCCGCGGCCCGCGGACTGCGTGACCGCGCCGGCCGTCGTGAACCCCGGCGTCAGGATCAGCTGCATGATCTCTTCGTCGGTTACCTTGCTTTCGGGTTGCAGCAGATCGAGCTCATAGGCCTTACGACGAATCGCCTCTACATCAAGACCTTTACCATCATCCGCAACGTCGATGACCATCTCGGCGCCTTCCCGGTGCAGCCGGATCGTGATGCGCCCGGTCGCGGGCTTGCCGGCCTTTTGTCGCTCATCCGGATCTTCGATGCCGTGGATCACGGAATTACGCAGCATGTGTTCGAAGGGCGGCAACATCTTTTCGAGCACCTGGCGGTCGAGCTCACCCGACGCACCCTCGACTGCCAGTTCGGCACGCTTGTTCGCTTCCTGTGCGGCCTGCCTGACGAGACGCGTCAGCCGAGGCACGTGGCGGTCGAACGGCACCATGCGCGTCCGCATCAGGCCGTCCTGCAGCTCAGCCGTCACCCGCGATTGCTGCACCAGCAGGCCCTCAGCTTCGGTCGTGACCGACTGCAACAGGTCCTTGAGACTCGTCAGGTCGTTTGCCGACTCGGCCAGTGCTCGCGATAACTGCTGGATGTTCGAGTAACGATCAAGCTCCAGCGGATCGAAATCGCGCGCCACGAGCGTGTCCTGGTGGCCGTGCATGATCTGCGCTTCTGTCTCGATCTCGAGTTTCCTGAGCTGCTCACGCAGCCGGGCGATCGTCTGCTCGAGCTCCTCGACGTGGAATTCGAATGAACCGACCTGCTGATTCAGTCGCGAATGATAGATGCTGATTTCACCGGCCGCGTTGATCAGGTCCTCGAGCAGTTCCGCGTCGATGCGCGCGAACTCCTGGCGCTGATCGGCTGCGCGAAGCGATCGAACCTCCGCTGCAGGCGGCGGCTCTGCCGGCGGCGGCGGAACCGGCGGTAGCACCGGTTTGGGTTCTGGCTCAGGCTCGGGCTCGGGCTCGGGTTCTGGCTCTGGCTCGGGCTCGGGCTCGGGCTCGGGCTCGGGTTCTGGCTCTGGCTCTGGCTCGGGCTCTGGCTCGGGCTCGGGCTCGGGCTCGGGCGGCGCCTCGACGAGCGGCGGCTCCTCGGCCGCCGGCTTGCTTATCTCGGCAAGCTCATCGGCAAGTGGCGAGTCGACGATAACCATACTGACCGTATCTTCGGGCTCGATCGTGAACGCGGCGGGCCGGGCCTCCTCGACGCCTGTTTCCTCGGCGGCCATCTCGACGTCGGAGTCGTCAGCAACTTCAAAGCCCGCATTGGCCTGCTGAATGCGTTGCTCGAGTTCCGCGGCCGGCCGGACGGCTTTGCCGGCAATTACCGTGTCACGCATACGGTGCAGCTCGTCGATACTGCGCTGCAACAAATCGTCGACGGCCGGAGTCACCCTGACACGTCCATCGTCAACCGAGATCAACAAGGTCTCGATTTCATGGCTCAGGTTGCCCATTGCCGTGATACCGGCCATGCGAGCACCACCCTTCAGCGTGTGCAGGTGACGCTTGAGCTCATCCATCGGTTGCGCCGAACGTTGACTCACCCAGTCAATCAACGCCTGGTCTGCCGATTCCAGCAGCTCGGCCGACTCTTCCGTGAAGATGGACGCGATCTCGGCGTCGTATTCGGGCTCTTCGGAGATGGGTTCGTGAACGGGCTCTGCCGGCTCGACGACTTCCGGCGGCGGGGGCGCTACTTCAGGTTCGGCCGGCGCGACCTCGATCGGGAGCACCGCATCAGCCAGCTTCGTCAGGTGTTCGATCAATGCGCGATAGTCGGCGCGTGTCCGCTCCGGTTTGTTGATGTCGTTGACGATCGTGGCGATAGCGCGCGCTGCCGCACGCAGGCCATCGAGGCCGGCGGCCTGGAAACCGACCTTGTGGTCGTAAACACGGCGTACGAAGCGGTTGAGCGCCGCGGCAACCGCGACGCCGCGCTCGACATTCGCCATGTTGGCACTGCCGTGCAGCGTATGACAGGCTCGATGCAACTTGTCGGTGACATCGAAGGGCGGTTGATGTCCTTCGCATGCGGCCAGGTAGTCGGTGATGACCTTGAGATGCCCGGCGGTCTCCTTCGAAAAAATATCGTACAGGACCGGATCCATCTCGGGCGCGGGTTCTTTTTCGACCGGCTCCTCGCGTGCCGGACGCTCGAGGGTCAACACCGCCGCGTTCGGATCACCTTCAGCAAAAGCATTGGCACGCGCAATCAGCAAACTGATATCGGCCTCGGGCTCGGCACCAACTTCGAGCTGCTCTATGAGCTCAGGCACGGCCGCCGCGGCCTGCTGTATGAAGTCGGCCATCGGCGGTGTACGTGCCAGCGTTCGATTGATCAGGCGATTGAGCAGGTTTTCAACGGCCCAGCAGTATTCGCCGATGCGCTCGGCGCCAACCATGCGGCCGCTGCCTTTGAGCGTATGAAACGATCGCCGCACCGTAATGAGCAGCTCCATGTCGTCCGGCGCATCGGCCCACGATGGCAGGTGGCGCCTGATCGAGGAAATTTCTTCCTTCGCCTCTTCGATGAACAACTCGAGTAGCTCGGGATCCATGTGCTCGGCGTCGGTTGACACGACGGGCATAGGCATGACGTCGGTAGACTGCATGGCTTGCGTGTCGGTCGGCGCCTGTGCCGCCTGTGCCGCGACATCTTCGGTCGACAGGCGCATCGTCTGGCCCAGCGACCTGCCCTCGGCAGCCTCCTGCGCGAGGCGCTGCTCGACATCGCGCAACACCGCAAGGCATGCCTCTGCGTTGTCGAGCATATACCACGGCTCACTGCGGCCGGCCTTGACCGTTTCCATGTAGTACTCGATGCTGACGATGGCGTCGGCCAGCCGGTCGGTATCTTTTTGCGTTAGCTGCTTGGGACCGCCGCCTTTCAATATGGCCGTGACCAGGTTGCCGATACGCTCGACAACCTCCATGGCACGCGGCTTGTTGAGCATCAACAATCCGGCCTTGATGCCCCGGATCAGCGACGGAACGCTGTCGAGCCCTTGTGAGGGCGCCTGTGACGAGATGCTCTGGCTGATTGTTTCCTTGATGCGGGCAAGATTGATAATGCACTCGCGCATGACGGATTCGGCAACCTGGCGAAACTCCTCGTCCTCTTCGGGAGCCTCATCAGCCTGTGCAGGGTCGCCTTGCTGCGGCATGGTCAGCCTCAGCAACTGCTGGTCCAGGCGATCCTCGACACGCAACAAGGTCGAGGCTATGTCCAGGATGACCTGGTCATTGGCGACGCCGCCGCGTTCGACGACAATCTTGAGTCGTTCGATTTCACCGTCGATATCGCCACGCAGTTCGCCGAGCCCCAGCACGCCGAGCGTGTCACTGATCTTTTTCAGAAGCTCCAGCTGTGGCACGAGTTCGGACGACTTGTTCATGCCCGTGCGTACGAAGATGTCGAGCACATCCTTGACCCGGCCCAGGTCTTCCTTGATGGCGGAGCCGACCGTTTCCATGAGCCTGGCGCTGGGCGCCGAGAGCGCTTCGCGTGCATGTTCGACCTGTTCGTCGCCAGGCAGCAGCTCTTCGAGGTTGAAGGCCGCGCGAATCGCACTGATACGTTCGCCGGCACTGCTCGAGCGGGCAACGTAGTAGAGCAGGTTATTGAGGAGATCGTCGACGGGGTGGTTGTCGTACGCGAGCAGGCCCTCGTCAATGACATACTTTAACTGCCGGTCGGTCTGCCCGAGCAGCCGCTTGATCGCGATCGTCGTCTCGAGGCCGCCATTCTGCAACGACTCGAGCACGCCTCCGACCACCCACCAGAGCTGGTAACTGTCGTCGCGAGTCGCCGAATTCTCGAGTGCTGCAGCAACCTTGTTCAGAGTCTCGAGATGGCGCTCGTTGTCGCCGCCCTTGATCCAGCCCAGCAGAGCCAGCTGGAATTTCGGCCGCAGGCGCCTGACGACGACGACCGGATCCTCACCGCTGCCCTCCCGGTCCGCGACCTTTTTCTGCGACCGGCTGGGCGAGAGATTGAGCAGCAGCAACGTGCCTTCCGACAACAAGGGTTGCCCGCGCGCCGCGCGCAGATCGTTGAGCATGGGCAGCAATACGAGCGCGATATCCCTGCCACCACCCAGCAGTCTTTCGATGTAAATCGGTAGCTGCACCATCGAGCGCGTTAGCGCGTCGAGGCCGTCTTCCCGGCCCCTGCCGGAACGCAGTGCCGCCAGGTACTTGCACGCGAGTTCCATTTCCTCGACGAGTAGCGCGGCACCGTAGGTTTCCGTGATTTGCAGGGCGCCCCGTGCCTGGTGCAGCAATTCGCCCGCCCGCTTCAATGCTGCTGTGCCGCCGCGTCCGTCGACGCAGTCCTCGAGCGCCAGGTGCGCGTTGCGGATAGTCTCCATGAGCTCATTGCTGACGATCGTCAGCGCACGAACCGGGTCGTCCCCGCTCACCTGCTCATGAATGCCCGTTTCGCCCGTCATCTAGTCGTCCGTGTCACTCGCGAAGATCCGCACTCGAATCGCTTTATCCCGCCTTCACCTGTGGCTTGGCCGGCGCGGCTGGCTTGGCCGGCGCGGCTGGCGGCGCTGCCGCCGGCATCGTGCTCCTTGCCAATGCGCTCGCCTGCATCATGTCCGCGGGCAGAGCGAATCCCTCGACGGTCTTTCTGAGCTGCGTCGCCAGTTCGGAAAGTTTGGAAATTGACGCAGCCGTCGCCGTCGTAGCCTTGCCCGTCTGGTCCCCAATCTCCCTGAGGCGCGTCGTACGTCGCGTGACGTCGGCGGCCGAACCCGCCTGCTGTCGTGCCGAACCGGAGATGTTCTGAACGAGACTCGCGATCTGGTTGGATACCTTCTCGATTTCGTCGAGCGCCGCTCCCGCGTTCTCGGCAAGCAGCGCACCGCCAACTACATCTGTCGTACTGCGTTCCATCGATACCACGGCCTCATTGGTATCGGCCTGAATCGTGCGCACGAGCACTTCGATTTGCTTGGTCGCATTGGTGGAGCGCTCGGCAAGACGCTGTACCTCGTCGGCAACAACGGCAAAACCACGGCCGGCTTCGCCGGCCATTGACGCCTGGATCGATGCGTTGAGCGCCAGGATGTTGGTCTGCTCGGCAATATCATTGATCAATTCGATGATGTTGCCGATTTCCTGCGAGCTCTCGCCAAGTCGCTTGATGCGCTTGGACGTCTCCTGAATTGTCTCGCGAATCGCATTCATTCCATCGATCGTGCGGCGCACGGCTTCACCGCCCTTGTGCGCAACTTCGACCGAATGTCGCGCAACGTCCGAGGATCGTTCGGCGTTGCCGGACACCTCTTCAATTGACGCCGCCATCGAAACGATCGATTCAGTTGCAGCATTGATTTCCTTGGCCTGGTTGTCGGCGGCTTTCGCGAGGTGCGCAGCCGTGTTTTCAGTCTGCTTGGTCGCCGTATCCACCATGAGCGCCGTGTCGTTGACGGTCGCTACGAGTTTGCGCAGCTCCTCAATGGCGAAATTGAACGAGTCGGCGATTGTTCCCGTGATGTCTTCGGTCACGGTTGCCTCGACCGTCAGATCGCCGTCAGCCAGGCTGCCCATTTCGTCCAGCAAGCGCAGAATTGCCTGCTGGTTGCGTTCGTTTTGCTCGGCCTGCTCCTTGGCCGTTCTCTCGAACACCGACGCCTTGGAATGCAGGTACATGAGGACGACAACAAGGATCAGCGCCAGACCCATGGCGCCTATCGGAATCAACATCATGTTGAGGAACGACGGCAGTGCTCCAGGCTCGGAACCGAACGCAGAACCCAGCAGGTTGTTCGCCGCGGCTGCCAGGTCCGCCTGAGCGGCGGGCAGGTCCGCGAGCAACCGGAGATTGCTCGAGAGCGAAGCCGACTGCTCTTCGAGGCTCGCGAGATTGCCGACGATCGGCACGAGTGCCGCCTCGCGACCCTCGGCATTCAACGCGCGCACGTCGAGATCGGACGCCTCGCCCGACAGCGCATTGACAACATTTCGAAGGAAGGCGACATCTTCGGTGATAACGGCTGCGTCCCTGGAGTCAGGCCAATCGGCCACAGTCGCCTGAATGCGGGCCGCGCGCTGCTGAAATTCCTGTATGACGGCCGTAGATCCCGAGCGATCCAGCAACTCGTTCGACTGTTCGAGAATCACGCCTGCATCAGCGCTTATCTGCGTTGCCGCAGCTTTCACAACCTCGAGTTCGCTGCGCCTGGCCAGGATGGCGGCCGCGCGCGACTCGAGTTGCTGCCAGTCGGCTGAGTTTCCGGGCGCACCGGCGCGCCTGAGCGACGCGATCTTCTTGATGCTGCCGTCAAGCCGGTCGAGCGCAGCATCCTCGCCTGCGAGCACGTTAGCGGCCTGTACGGGAACAGCCTGTGATAACGCCGCCAGCTCGGTCGTGGATGAGCCTCCGCTGGTCGCCTGCAGGTAGACCAGCGCGGACGCGGCTACAAGGCAAAAAGCGATCAGCGCCGCGACGGTTCTAAATGCAGAAGCATTTTCAGTTTTATTGGCCATGGTATTTCGGACCTTTTATTCCGCAGCTGCCTGCAGAAACGTTTTGCTTTCGACTAGATCGAACAGGTTAAAGATGGGCCAGGCTTCATCGCCACGCTGGTAGGTTCCGCCCAGGAAACTGTCGCAGCGCACGATCGTTTTCGCTGCTTCGTCCTTGTACTCGTGCTCCATGAAGCGACGAAAGCCGAGGACCTCGTCGACGACGAGTCCCGCCGGCACCTCGCGGTGATTAACCGAGATCACGCGCGTCGTTCGCCTGAGCGACGTGCGGCCGCTGCCCAACATCAGCTTCACGTCGATCAGGGGCAGGAGGTGACCGCGCAGGTTTGCAATCCCCAGCAGCCAGCGGTTGGCGCCTGGCACGCGCGTCATGGCTTCGGGCAACATCAGCACCTCTCTCACGTCGTCACGGCTGGCAACGAACTGCTCTTCACCGATGCGAAAGCCCACGCCGACCCATTCGGCCGACGTCGCGCCAGCGCCTTGCCCCGCGTGGGCCTCCCGGCTGCGCTGCTCCATTTCCCGCAGCAGAGCGAAAGGCTCTTCTACCAGCGCTGCAAGATCAGCGGTGCTACTCATTCAGTCCGCCATCACCGAATCGATCATTGCGACGAGTTCTTTTTCGGCCACGGGTTTGACAAGGTACTCGACAGCGCCCTGGCGCATGCCCCAGATCTTGTCGGTTTCCTGATCCTTGGTCGTGATCATGATGACGGGTATGTCGGCCGTCTTGGGATCCTTGGTGAGACGCCGGGTCGCCTGGAAACCATTCATGCCCGGCATAACGACGTCCATGAGAATGCAATCGGGCCGCGCCGTCGCGGCCGCCTTTATGCCTTCTTCGCCGCTGTCGGCGACGAGCGTGTCGTAACCGGCTTTCTCGAGCATGTTCTGAAACAGGTGCAGCTCTGTCGGTGAATCGTCAATGATAAGAACAACTGCCATCCTTATAAGTCCTTAGTTGATCTGGTTGGAGATAGCGCCAAGCAGTTCGTCCTTGGTGAACGGCTTGGTCAGGTACTGTTCCGAGCCCACGATGCGGCCGCGTGCGCGGTCGAACAGGCCGTCCTTGGAGGACAGCATGATGACGGGCGTTTCCTTGAACATCTTGTTGTGCTTTATGAGTGAGCAAGTCTCGTAGCCATCGAGCCGCGGCATCATGATGTCGACAAAAATGAGGTCGGGCTGATGGTCGGCGATCTTGGACAGCGCATCGAACCCGTCGATCGCCGTGAATACCTGGCAACCCTCTTTGGACAACAGGGTTTCCGCTGTGCGACGAATCGTCTTGCTATCGTCGACGACAAGAATTTTGAGACCGCTGAATGAGCGGGATGCGCTGCTTGACACCGAATTACCCCACGTTGAAAACCGACTTTTACCATATTGACATAACTCCCGCTACGGCGCTCGCCGCGTTGGGCAAAATCGCCAGATTTCGGGCGCTTACGGCAATTTTCGCTGTATAGTTGTGCGCTTCTGTCCAAAACCGGCGATTTAACTCAAAGATGGCTGCAAACCCCTTGAAAATCGGTGTCGTCATGGATCCCATTGACGCGATCACGCCGAAGAAGGACAGCACATTTGCGATGTTGCTCGAGGCCGAGCGCCGCTCGGCCGAAATTCACTATTTCGAGCAGAAGGATCTCAGGTTGTTGTCGGGCAAAGCCATGGGCCGGTCCACACTTTTGCATGTAAGTGACGATTACAGTGACTACTGGTTCGAACTCGGCGCCGAGCAGGAAGTCGACCTGGGTGGGCTCGACGCGATCCTGATGCGCAAGGATCCGCCTTTCGACATGGAATATGTCTATACGACCTATATCCTCGACCGCGCGAAACTCGCCGGCGCACTGATCGTCAACGATCCGCAGGCCCTGCGCGATATGAATGAGAAGGCTTACACGGCCTGGTTCCCGGAATGCACGCCAGTCACGCTGATCACGCGTTCGATGGCCGAAATCAAGGCGTTCCTGACGCAACACGGACGCATCGTCGTAAAACCGCTCGAAGGCATGGGCGGTCGCTCGATCTTCGTGGTCAACGACGGCGACAAGAATGCCAACGTGATCTTCGAGACCCTGACGGATTTCGGCAACCAGTTTGCGATGGCGCAGGTCTATATTCCCGAGATAAAGCTCGGCGACAAGCGCATCCTGCTCATCGACGGCGAACCCGTGCCGCATGCCCTCGCCCGTGTGCCATCGGATGATGACAATCGCGGCAACATCGTGGCAGGCGCGGACGCGAGGGGCCAGGCCCTGTCCGACCGCGACCTCCGCATCTGCGAGCACGTTGGGCCCGTGCTCAGGGACGCAGGCGTGCTGTTCGCAGGCATCGACGTCATCGGCGACTACCTGACCGAGGTCAACGTGACGAGTCCGACCGGCATCAGGGAACTCGATCGGCAGTTCGATATCAATATTGCCGGCCTTCTGTTCGACGCCATCGAGAAGAAACTCGCTTAAGCGCTGTTGCGAGCGGTGACCTGGGTCTCATTTCGCTCGAGCCGGAGCGACTACACTGACAGTGAACGTTCAAACCCTTGTTTATGTAAACAAAAAAGCGGAACATTCGCGCGCATATGGCAAATATCGCCCTGAACCCGGATCCCCTCGACGAGCTGCGCCTCGTGCCGCCGGAAGTGCCTGATCGCCTGCCGGCCATGATGTTCCTGGCGGCGCTGATCCACGGCATCCTGATCATAGGCGTGACCTTTAACCCGGCGCTGACTGACCAGTTCGCCGATGCGATTTCGCTCGAGGTCACGATCGTCGCGGACCCGGACCAGCAGATTGATGCTCCCGACAACGCGGCCTACCTCGCACAAGCAAGCCAGCAAGGTGGCGGCAACACGGCGGAGCAGGTACGCCCGGCCGCGCCCTTACAGAGTGCCATGCCCGTCGACAACCCGGGGCACGAGGACGGCACGGCCCTCGTCGATGCGACGGCGCACGAACGCGCCGCGGACGATGTCATCGCCTCGCAGAATGTCAGCGATCGCGCCGTAACGCTCGACCCGCGTACCGATCCCCAAAGCAAGGACAGCCGGGCGATCGCGATGGAGGCCGGCAGCGAAGTGACATTGCCACTGCCGCAGGACGAACGGGCGTCGATGCTGATTCACGACGACGAGCCGCGCGAACTGATTGTCAGCGCCGATACACGGGAATCGGTCGTGGCCGCTTACCTCGACAGCTGGAAACGTCGCATCGAGGCCGTCGGCGCCGCTTATCTGCCGGAGCTCGGCGATATCGGCGGCATCTCGGGCAGTCCAACGCTCATGGTGGCCATCGACGCATCGGGAGATCTCAATGACGCCGTGATCCGCAAGACCAGCGGCTCGACGGTGCTTGATCTCGCCGCGCTGGATATCCTGCAACGCGCGTCGCCATTCAATCCTTTCCCGCCAGAGATCGCGGCCGAGTACGACACGGTGCGATTCGAGTACAAGTGGCTGTTCGCCGAGCAACTCATCTCGACGGCCGCTATTGCCGATTGACCAGGGCGACCTGAATCCCGGCTTGTACAGAATGACGCTTGGGCCGATACTGACTGTATGGGACCCGATAGCTCTCTGACGAATCAACTACTTATCGCAATGCCGGGCATGCTGGACCCGAATTTCAGCACGACGGTCACCCTGATCTGTGAACATAACGACGACGGCGCGCTCGGCATCATCATCAACCGGCCGTTGACCCTCAAGCTCAGAGGCCTGTTCGAGCAGCTTTCCGTCGAGGATCCGGACCCGGCAAACGCCGGCGACCCCGTGATGTCCGGCGGCCCGGTGGGCACCGAGCGAGGATTCGTGCTGCATGGCCCAATGCACAGCTACGAAAACACTTTGCCGGTTTCGGACGACATACGCCTTACGCTGTCGCGCGACGTCATCGATGCGATGGCCAGCGGCACGGGACCCGACAAGTCACTCGTCGCCCTGGGCTATGCGGGCTGGGAAGCCGGGCAGCTCGAGAACGAGATGCTGGCCAATTCCTGGCTCAGCGTACCGGCCACGCCCGAGCTCGTCTTCGACACACCCTTCGAGGACCGCTGGAACTGCGCGGCGCAAACGCTGGGCATCGATATCTCGCGCATGTCACCGGATGCGGGCCACGCTTGACGGCCCCGAGGACGATTCTGTCTTTCGACTTCGGACTGCGTCGTATAGGCGTGGCGGTCGGGCAGGACGTTACAGGTTCCGCGAGCCCCCTGGGCATCGTCGCAAACCGTGACAATGTCATCGATCACGATCGAATCGCCGAGTTCGTAGCGGAGTGGCGCCCGACAATGCTTGTCGTCGGCATGCCGGCGCACGCCGACGGCACACCGAGCGAAATGCAGGAGCATGTCAGGGCGTTTATCGAGGAACTCGAACGCTACGGCTTGCCCATAGAGACAGTCGATGAGCGCTACACCTCGATCGAGGCCGAGCGCGTGCTCAAGGAAGCTCGGGCGGCAGGCACGAGGGGACGAATCTCGAAGGACATGATCGACAGCGCCGCCGCTGTATTTATCGCTGAAAGATACCTCTCATGCGGGTAGAATTGCGCCTCGATGAATGCCATCGAACCAAGAACCGATCTCCAGGACGAAGCCTCTCTGCAGCTTGACGCCAACGGCAAGCTTCGCCACCTGCTGACACTCAAGGGCCTCGACAAGGGCCTGCTCATCGACATGCTCGACGATGCCGAGGGCTACCTGACGGCACCGGGCAGCCAGCCGGCCCGCAGCCGCGTCCTGGCCGGCCGCACAGTTGCCAACCTGTTTTTCGAGGCGAGCACGCGTACGCGCGCATCATTCGATCTCGCAGGTAAACGCCTCGGTGCCGATGTTCTCAATCTTGACGTAAACACCTCGTCACGCAAAAAGGGCGAGAGTATCCTCGACACGATATACACGCTCGAAGCCATGCAGGTCGACGTCATGGTGGTACGCGACGCGAGCGCCGGCGTGCCCGCGTATATTGCGCGTCACGTCCTCGATCACGTGAGCATCCTGAACGCCGGCGAATCCGACGTGTCACACCCGACGCAGGGCCTGCTCGACGTGTTGACTATTCGCCAGCACAAGGACAGTTTCGAAAATCTCGCCGTCGCGATCGTCGGTGACATTCGGCATTCGCGTGTCGCGATGTCGACCTCGCAGGCGCTGACGACGCTGGGCGTCGGCGAATTGCGATTGATCTCTCCGGCCGTGCTGGCGCCCGATCCCGAATCGGTCCCGGGCGCGATCATCAGCGACAATCTCAAGGAAGGCATCAGGGATGCCGACGTCGTCATGGCGCTCAGGATTCAGCGCGAGCGCATCGGCAATCTCGACGGTATCCCGGGTATTGACGAGTACTTCGCCAACTTCGGCATCAGTCACGAGAGCATGATGCATGCGAAACCCGATGCGATCGTTATGCACCCGGGACCGATGAACCGCGGCATCGAAATCGAAGGCTCGCTGGCCGACGGGCCGCGGTCCGTAATCACGCGACAGGTGACCAACGGTGTCGCCGTGCGCATGGCGGTACTCGATCGCGTCGGCAAGACGATGGCGGCGCGGTGACGACCGCGGCGCAAAAGCAAGCACAGCGCAACCGGGGCACAATCTTCGTTGAGGACGGCGAGGTACTCAGCGTCCAGGCTTTTCCCGGCGAGCAGTTCGTCATGCGCATTCGCGTCCCCAAGTGCGCGGCGGCCGCGACGCCCGGCAGCTTCGTGCATGTCAGGTGCGACGAAACGCTGCCCATGCGCCGACCGTTGTCGATAATGAGGGCGAACGACGACTGGATTGAGATCCTTTACAAAACGCACGGTCATGGCCTTGAACTGCTGGCCCGAAAAGCGCCCGGCGAAACCGTTAGCTCCATGGGGCCCATCGGTCAGCCGTTCAAGCCATCGCCTGAGCGACCAAACACGCTACTGATCGGCGGTGGCGTCGGTATTCCACCGATGGTTTTCGTTGCCGACTGGATGCGCAAGGACGCTCATGAATGGACGCCACTCGCGATACTCGGTTCCGAGATCCCGTTCCCGTTCGACCTGGTGCCATCAACACTCGAGACGCCGTGGCTGGAGAAATCCACGAACCGCACCATGCCCTTGCTCGAGAGCTGGGGCGTGCCAACGCGGCTCGCGACGCTCTCCGGTTTCGACGGTTGCTTCGCCGGCTACGTGACCGACCTCGCCGACCGATGGCTGACAACTCTTTCAGATACAGAGCTCGCCAGGACCGAAGTCCTCGCCTGCGGCCCGACGCCGATGCTCAAAGCCGTCGCCGATCTCGCCGCGCGCTACAAACTGCCCTGCCAGGTCTCGCTCGAGGAATACATGGCCTGTGCCGTCGGCGGCTGCGCGGGTTGCGCCGTGCGCATCGCGACGCCCGAGGGCGATGCGATGAAACGCGTCTGCGTGGACGGTCCCGTATTCGACGCCGCTACCGTTGTGTGGCAGTGATACGACTCTAGCCGCCAACAAAGCTTTGCCATCGACGGCCTGTGCAGGCAGGAATCGGACCGACGTTGCTCGCGTTATTCCGGGAGCGTATTGAGTTGGTACATTGCAACAAGCACGGGCGGTGGCTGTATGCCGATCCGGCCGATCCACTTGTTGAATATCTGGACGTACTGTCCGCTGCGATAGATCTGGCTTATGGCCTTGTTGGCAACCAGTCGAAAATCCGCATCATTTCGCGTCAGCACGAGACCGTAGGGCTCGTAGGAAAAAGTCTCATCGGCGAGAGCGTAACGCTTGGGCGAGCCTGACTCGATCACCTGGCCGATCAAGACGATCTGGTCCGATGCATAGGCATCGATTTCTCCGCGGTTCAGCAGATCCATGCCCTTCTCCCTGTCACTCACGATGACGACCTGCGCGTCGATCAGGTCCTGCTCGAGGTGACCCTTTAGCTGCTCAACCGTCGTTGTGCCTTTGACCACCCCGACTGTCTTGCCGGATAGATCAGACAATCCCTCGATCCCGCTCTCGGCGAGCGACAGCACACTCCCGCCGGTCACGAATACTGGAACAGTGAAGTCGACTTGCTCCAGGCGCGAGAGAGTGATGGTGGTCGAGCCGCACAGAATGTGTACTTTGCCACTGACGACAGCCGAAATCCGCTCCTCAGACGGCACGGGTATGAACCGGGTTTGCATATCCTCTTTGCCGAGATGCGCTTTCACGCCGGCCGCAATACGTCGGCACAGATCGACAGAATAGCCGGATGGCTCGCCGTCCGCATTCTCATAAGACAACGGGCTCGCATCAGTGTGATAGCCAATCAGGAATTCACCGCTGCTCTTGATTTTACCGAGCGTCCCCTTTGCGTCATGGGCCAGCAGGTTCTGGCCGGGGAAAATCATGGTGACCGCGAGCAACAGTATCGTGGCGGAAGAGCTAAGCCTCATCATTGTTCTCCTTGTTATTGGCGCAGACACTATCAGGTGTCCCTCCGCGCGAGTCAACGAAAATAGCAGAACATCGCCCCTATATGTACTGCGTTGGCAGCGTACATTCCGAAGAGTGGCGCAGACGGCTAATGGCCGCTTTCCCCCCGCGGCTTGAAATGACCCTGAATCGACTAGCCGCCGAAGTTGACCTTGGCTTCGAGGTTGGCGCGCGAATCGGCGTGAGACATCGCCTCTTCCATCGTGATCGTGCCGTCCTTGTATAGCTGCAGCAGCGCGTCGTCGAAATTGCGCATGCCCTGCTCCGAGCTGTCGCGATGCGCTTCCTTAACCGCCGTGATGTCGCCCTTGAGGATGAGGTCCTTGATGTGCGGCGTGTTGAGCAGGAGCTCGACGGCCGCGACGCGCTTGCCGTTGCGGGCGCGTACAAGACGCTGCGAAAGAATCGCGCGCAGGTAGTGCGCGAGGTCCATGAACACCTGTGAGTGCTGTTCCTGCGGGAACAGGTTGATGATGCGATCGAGTGTTTCGGCCGCGTTATTGGAGTGCACCGTCGCGAGCACCAGGTGACCCGTGCCCGCCATGTCGAGCGCTGCGCGCATGGACTCGAGATCTCGTATCTCGCCGATCTGGATGACATCGGGCGCGGCACGTACCGCACTCTTCAGCGCGCGTGAGTACGACTCGGTATCGAGTCCGACTTCGCGCTGGTTGACGATTGATTGCTTGTTCGGGTGCAGAAACTCGATGGGGTCCTCGATCGTGATGATGTGCGATGAGGTCTTGTCATTGCGATGGTTGATCATCGCCGCAAGCGTTGTCGATTTACCGGCGCCCGTCGCCCCAACCATGAGAATAAGGCCGCGACGCAGCATGACGAGATCCTTGAGCTGGTCTGGCATACCCAGCTCATCGAGCGTCGGTAATTCATTGGTGATGTAACGCAGCACCATAGCGACGCTACCGCGCTGGTGGAAGACGTTCACGCGAAAGCGCCCAAGACCTTCCTCGGACAAGGCGAAGTCGATCTCGAGATCGCGGTTGAACTGCTCCATCTGTTCTTCGGTCATGAGCTCGAACGCCGCCTGCTTGACCATCTTGGGAGTCATTTCGAGCTTGTTGACGGGCATGATCTTGCCTTCGATCTTGATCTTCGCCGGGGTAAACGGCGCGAAGAAAAGGTCTGAAGCCTTCTTCTCGACCATGAGCTTGAAAAGCGGTTTAACGTTCATCTGATTGCGATCCCTGTCCTGCTCAGAATGTCTGAGCCGTATCCTCTTCCATGATGCGCAGGCTTTCCGACTGCTGATCGGCGATCGACGAGTCGCGCTTGCTCTCGAGCTTGATCTTGAGTCTGAGTTCGTTCTTCGAATCGGCGTTGCGCATGGCTTCTTCGTAGGAAATCGTGCCTTCCTCATAGAGGGAGAACAGCGACTGGTCGAAGGTCTGCATACCGAGGCGAGTCGACTTGGCCATGATCTCCTTGATCTGACCTACCTGGCCCTTGAAGATCAAATCCTGTACGAGCGGCGTATTGAGCATGATCTCCATGGACGCAACCCGGCCGATACCGCCCTCACGCGGAACCAGGCGCTGGGCGATGAATGCCTTGGTATTCAGCGACAGGTCCATGAGCAGCTGCTGGCGACGCTCCTCGGGGAAGAAATTGATGATTCGGTCCATCGCCTGGTTCGCGGAGTTGGCGTGCAGCGTCGCCAGGCACAGGTGGCCCGTTTCAGCAAACTGGATGCCGTACTCCATGGTTTCCCTGTCACGTATCTCACCGATCAGGATAACGTCAGGCGCCTGGCGCAGCGTGTTTTTCAATGCCGCGTGCCAGGATTCGGTATCGATGCCGACTTCACGCTGTGTAATGACGCAGCCATGGTGCGGATGAACATACTCGATCGGGTCCTCGATAGAGATGATGTGGCCGCGGGAATTTTCGTTACGATGACCAATCATGGCAGCGAGCGTGGTCGACTTACCCGAACCCGTACCGCCAACGACGATACACAGGCCACGCTTGTTCATGACCACGTCCTTGAGAATCGGCGGAAGCTCGAGATCGTTCAGCGTCGGTATTTCAGTCGTAATCGTACGCAACACGGCGCCGATCATGCCTTGCTGGATGAACGCACTGACGCGGAAGCGGCCGATGCCCTGCGGCGCGATGGCGAAATTACACTCTTTTGTCGCGTCGAATTCCTTGATCTGCTTGTCGTTCATGATCGAACGCACCATCATCGCGGCCTGATCCGAAGACAGCGGAGTGTCGGTTGCCTTGTGAATAGTGCCGTCGACCTTGATCGCGGGCGGGAAGCTGGCCGTGATGAACAGGTCCGAGCCCTCGCGCTCCACCATCTTGCGAAGCAAATTCTGTGTCAGTCGTACCGCTTGTTCGCGTTCCATCGTCTAGTCTCCCAACGAAAGGCACTCGTGCCACCGGCACCAGCCTTAGAAATTTTCCTTGTTGACCGCCCGGAAACGAGCTTCTTCCTTGTTGATCAGACCTTTCTTCAACAGTTCCTGGAGATTCTGGTCCAGGGTATGCATACCCGCACCCTGACCGGTCTGAATGGCCGAGTACATCTGCGCAATCTTGCCTTCGCGAATCAGGTTTCGAATAGCCGGCGTGCCAATCATGATCTCATGCGCCGCGATTCGGCCGCCGCCGACTTTCTTGAGCAATGTTTGCGAGATCACGGCACGTAACGACTCGGACAACATGGCCCGGACCATCTCTTTCTCAGCGGCGGGAAACACGTCCACGACGCGGTCGATAGTCTTTGCGGCCGAACTCGTGTGCAACGTACCGAATACCAGGTGGCCCGTTTCGGCGCCCGTCAGCGCCAGGCGAATTGTCTCGAGATCACGCATCTCACCTACGAGGATGACGTCAGGGTCTTCACGCAGTGCCGAGCGCAGTGCCTCGTTGAAGCCGAGCGTGTCGCGATGCACCTCGCGCTGGTTAATCAGGGACTTCTTCGACTCGTGCACGAACTCGATTGGATCCTCAATGGTCAGGATGTGGTCGGGTTTGTTCTCATTGATGTAATCGACCATGGCCGCCAGCGTCGTCGACTTGCCCGAACCCGTCGGTCCAGTGACCAGCACAATGCCGCGCGGATGCATCGAAATGTCCTTGAAAATCGCGGGCGCGCCCAGATCATCGAGAGTAAGTATTTCCGAGGGAATGGTGCGGAAAACAGCGGCCGAGCCACGGTTCTGGTTGAATGCATTGACGCGAAATCGTGCGAGCTTCGGTATTTCGAAAGAAAAGTCGGTCTCCAGGAACTCCTCGTAGTCCTTGCGCTGCTTGTCATTCATGATGTCGTACACCATGCTATTGACGTCCTTGTGTGTGAGTGCCGGCATGTTGACCCGCTTGATGTCACCATCAACGCGAATCATGGGCGGCACACCACCTGACAAGTGCAGGTCGGAGGCGTTGTTCTTTACCGTGAACGACAATAGCTGAGCAACGTCGACGGCCATATTTCTCCCTCATTGACTGAAGTCCGGACTTACCATAACCCGGAATGAATTGAGCCTAGTATAGCGAAGCACCCGGACCAAAACGTGATTAGAGTCACGAAAAACTTGGCGTTAATCAGCGATTTGCTGGCGATTGCGGCCCGCGAAGCCGGTCGCGACCCCGACACCGTCAAATTGCTTGCCGTCAGCAAAAAGCAGCCCGCTGACAAGATTCTCGCGGCAGCCGCCGCCGGGCAGCGCGACTTTGGCGAAAATTTCGTCCACGAAGGCCTCGACAAGATCCATGCCACGGCCGCTGAAGACCTGACCTGGCACTTTATCGGCCACCTGCAGAGCAATAAAACACGTGCCGTCGCAGAAAACTTTGACTGGGTGCACACAATCGACAAGCTCAAGATCGCGAAGCGCCTCTCAAGCCAACGTCCCGATGACCGGCCCGCGCTGAACGTCTGCCTGCAGGTCAATGTCGACGCCGAGGAAACGAAGTCCGGTGTCAGTGTTGACGGGTTGCCGGAGCTTGCGGCAGCCTGCACGGAACTGCCGAACATCCGCCTGCGCGGGCTCATGTGCCTGCCGGCCATTCGGCAGGGTTTCGAGGCGCAGCGCGAACCGTTTGCGCGGCTCCGCGAACTGGCCCTTCAACTCGAGCGAAGCGGACTGACATTAGATACCCTGTCGATGGGAATGAGCGCGGATTTTCGTGCCGCCATTTTCGAGGGTGCGACGATAGTGCGCATCGGCACGGCGCTGTTCGGCGAACGAACCTGAAAAGCGGAAGACACGATGGATTACGGAAAAGTTGCATTTATCGGCGGTGGCAACATGGCCCGGGCCCTGGTCGGTGGCATGCTGGCTGCCGGTTACGAGGCTCGGCACGTGCTGATTTCGGAACCGCTGCCGGAGCATCGTGAGAGCCTCGCGAGCGAATTCCCGGGAACGGTCATTCGCGAGAATAACGAAGACGTCATTCGCGAAGCCGAATGCGTCCTGCTCGCCGTAAAGCCGCAGATTCTCTCCGAGGTATGCAAGCCACTGGCAGCGACCGTGCAGCAGAACAAACCCCTGATCATCTCGATAGCCGCCGGTGTGCGCAGCGGCGACATCGAAAGATGGCTTGGTGGAGAACTCTCGGTTGTGCGCGCGATGCCGAACCAGGCGGCGCTGCTGCGCCTCGGCATCTCCGGCATGTACGCCAATGACAGGACCAGCAAACAACAACGCCGCGCAGCCAGCAATATCATCTCGACGACGGGTCCGGTTATCGCAGTACCAACCGAAGCCGACATCGACACGGTGACGGCCGTTTCCGGGACCGGGCCGGCTTATTTCTACCTGCTTGTCGACATGCTCGTAAAAGTCGCCGAGGAAATGGGTCTGGACCACGACTCGGCACTGGCACTCGTGCTCGAGACAGCTCGCGGGGCTGGCGAGATGGCGGAACAGTCGGGCGAGAGCATGGACACACTGATCGCAAGGGTGCGCTCACCAGGCGGCACGACGGCCGCCGCTTTCGACTATCTCGATGGTACGAATTTCCGTGATATCTTCAGCGCTGCCGTTACTGCCGCGCGTGACCGTGCGGTCGACCTCGCCGACCAGGCGCACCGCCAGGACTGATTGATGCCAGCCAACGTCTCCACCGCCATCGTATTTGTAATCAACGCGCTAACCAGCCTTTACCTGCTCGTGCTGTTGTTGCGTTTCTGGCTGCCGTGGCTTCAAGCCGATTTTCGCAATCCGCTGGCTCAGGGAATCCTGCGTCTCACATCGCCGCTCGTCATCCCGGTACGACGCATCGTGCCGCCGTTCGGACGGCTGGATACAGCAACGGTACTCGTCGCGTTTATCATCCAGTACGTCGCGGTGCTGCTGATGTTGCTCGTCATTGGTCAGACAGCCGGCATCGCAGCGATCGCCGGGACGGCGATCGTCAAGCTCGGGGTGTTGTCGATCAATCTTTTCGTATACGCGATCTTCATTCGCATCATACTGAGCTGGATCGCACAGGGCGCCTACAACCCCGCGACCGCCATTATCACGACGCTCACGGAGCCCGTATTGCGGCCTTTTCGGCGTTTGCTCCCGCCGATGGGCGGTTTCGACATCTCTCCGATCTTCGCGATCATCCTGCTGCTTGCGGCGACCATCATCGTCAACGGTTTCAAGCCGTTAGGGATCTAGCGACACAAAGCTGCTGCCGCCGGGTCGGCGAAGACCTCATCGTCGCCGTGCGCGTGCAGCCGCGAGCGAAGCAGGCTGCGGCGCGACGCACCGCAACAAGCAATTTCTCGTCAAGGGACCCCTTTGAACGCTTCGCGACCGCCCGCGAATGGTTTATAGTGAATGAAAAACGGGGGCAGGTGTTATGACGATAAGCAAAACGCTGATTTCTTTGATGTTTCTTGCGCTGGTATCGGCGTGTGGCGGTCCCGGCGATTCGGCTGACGTACCTGAAGCGCAGCCGGCTGAGGCGAGCTCGGCGGATATCGGCAATCACGTCGTGCATTTCAGCGCACAGACCACCGACCAGCTACCGCAAGAAGTTGCCCGCGCTTACCAGATCCAGCGCAGCCCCGAACGGGCCATGCTCAACGTGTCGATCCTGAGAAAATCCGATAACACGTCGGTGTCCGCAGATGTAGCCGTGAAGACGCGCAACCTGACGCAGCAACTGAAGAACGTCGAGATGCGTCAGATCAAAGAACAGGACGCGATCTATTACATCGGTGAGACCAAGATCGCAAATCGCGAAACGCTGATCTTCGAGATCACGGTCAAACCCGAAGGCGAGGAACAAATATCCGACGTCATTCGCTTTCAACGGAAGTTCTACACGGACTGAAACGCCGCTATAGAAACAGTGCAACGGGCGCTTCGGCGCCCGTTTCTACTGGCGTATAAGAAGCCTCGAAAAAACCTTTAAAAAAAGCGTTTTTGCGCTTACGTACCCTTAAAACTTGTGTTATCGTCGCGCTGCATTTGACACGGGCCAGGCCCGTTATCGCCGCGAGTTTGCGCTCGTTTTTCTTTTTTCAGGAGTCAGTTTTTCATGGCAACAAACACCAAAAAGCCACCGACCAAGTCCGAGATCTACGCAAAGATCGTCGACGACACGGGTCTCACACGTAAAGACGTTGCAGCCGTATTCGAATCACTCAACGGCCAGATCAAGAAGAACCTCGGTGGTCGCGGCGGCCCCGGCATGTTCACAGTGCCCGGTCTCTTGAAGATGCGGGTCGTCAAGAAGCCGGCGCGCAAAGCTCGCAAGGGCGTCAACCCGTTCACGGGTGAAGAGATGATGTTCAAAGCGAAACCTGCGACCAAAGTTGTCAAGGTTTCGGCTTTGAAGGGCCTGAAAGACATGGTCTGAATCGCGCTTTCGCGATGGAAAAAGCCGGGCTCGCCCGGCTTTTTTTATGCCGGTTCGTCTCGCGCTTCTTCCACGAACGCGACGACAGCTTTGCGCAGATCGATCAGCCGCCCATGGAAAAAGTGTTCGGCGCCGCTGAAGATCTGCAGCCCCGGGCCCGGCTCCAGTGTGTTTAACCAGTCTACGGTCTCGTCCACACCGACGAGCTCATCTTCGTCACCCTGCAAAACGAGCCATGGGCATTGCGGCTGCGCGTCGAGACCCGATGCAAATCGAGATACGGCCGGTGCCACACTGATCAACCCGTCGACTTCGCGTGCGACGGCGGCTCGAACTGCGATGGCGGCACCGAACGAGAATCCCGCAAGCCACAACGGATAACCCGGCAGGCGCGCCACGAGCCAGTCAATGGCTGCAAGCGCGTCATCCAACTCGCCAACGCCTTCATCGAAGTGCCCTTCGCTTTGTTCGGTGCCGCGAAAATTGAATCTCAGTGCAGCGAAGCCCATCTGCGTGAATGAGCGCGCCAACGTATGGGCAACCTTGTTGTGCATCGTGCCGCCGTGCTGCGGATGCGGATGGCAGACGACCACAGTCCCGCTGATCTCGCCCTCGGCCGGCCACTCCAGAACGGACTCGAGTCGTCCTGCCGGACCATCGATGAACTGCCGTTCCGAATTCGGCGCTTTCGCCATTTGATTCTCCGCGGCGCCCCGTGCGGGTGGCCTGTTGCTCGGTTATTACTGTAAAATTATGACCTTATGTGATAGTTACGGTCGTTGGAAGTACCGTGACCCGACAACCGGTGATGCCATGACGTCCAGTATGGACCTCGAAAAGCAATACCTCGACATGATGAACGCGTATTCGGTGGCCGCCCCGGAACTCACGAATGCCTGAGATTACGGTCATACATATCGGTTTCCTCGTGGCTGCAACGCTTGTCGGCATCATCCTCGGCTGGGTGATTCGCGGAAATCGTTCGCAACAGGAGAAAGCCGCGGTCAGCGCGGGCTGGCAGGAGCAAATCGACGCGCAGCGCAAAGAGCACGAACGGCTGGTCAGCCAGAACAAGAACCTCATGGATCAGGTCAGCCAGTTCCAGGCCTCGAACCGCGACGCCAAGAATCGCGCCAAGGAATTATCGACAGTCGTCCAGGAGGCCTTCGCCCGCCGCGACGAGCTGCAGCGAGAGATCAAGGATATTCGCAGCAATCTGGAAGCTGCCGTCACGCAGCGCGACAAGCTGCAAACCGACCTGGAGACACGCGGCAACGATGACGACCTCCTCAAGGAGAAAGATGACAAGATCTTTCAACTCAGTCGCGAGCTCGAAAACTGGCAAGACAGGCTGCCGCCGCTAATCGAACGTTATCGCGTGCGAGACGAAGAAGCCGCGAAGATCGAGGCCGAACTTGCCGCGGCGCGAGAACGAATCAACGAGCTTGAGCAGGAACAGGACGAGGATCACGCCGAGACGCGGATCGAACCGGTGCACAACCCGAACAGGCTGACGGATGGCCGGGACGCATCCAACGATCCCATCGACGCGGCCACGCAGACTGTCGAATCGGCGGAGGAACCGCTCGACGGAGCGAAAGACAATCTCAAGAAGATCAAGGGGGTCGGACCCGCCATAGAGAAGACGCTCAACGAACTGGGTATTTTCCGCTTCGAACAGATAGCGGATATGAGCGAGTACGACATCGATCGCGTAGCGCAGCGCCTGAAGGGATTCCACAGCCGCATCTACCGTGAAGACTGGATCGGGCAAGCACGCGAACTCCTGGAGCGCGACAGGAGCGCCTGACTAGTCGGAATCGAGCTCCGCGGAATTAAGCAATTTGACGAGTTCGATCTCGAACAACAACGTCGCATTCGGCGGAACCGGCGGTTTGCCGCGCGCGCCGTAGCCAAGCTCGGGGGCGATCTTGAGTTCACGTGTTTCGCCGATGAGCATGCATGCAACGCCCAGATCCCAGCCCTTGATCACCTGCCCGGCATCCAGCTGGAACTGGAATGGTTGTTCCCCACCCGACGTCCAGATCTCGGTACCCCGACCGCCTTCGGCGTTCTCGTCATAAAGCCAGAGTGTCGTGTGGACGTCGGCGTAGTCGCCCGCTACTGCTGCGCGGCCGTAACCTTTGCTGCTTATCGTTGCAGTGAGGCCCGGCGCAATCTCGACAACGCCATCCGCGTTCGCCTCGGGACATTCGGCCTCCGCGGCCGCGCTGTCAGTCTCCGTGGCGGTGTCCTGACCGCAGCCGGCCAGCGTCAGTAAGGCACAGATGGCCAGATAGCGCGATGTCATTGATCCGAGTCCTCAAAGTCGAGTGATGCCGAGTTGATGCAGTATCGCAGACCTGTTGGCTGCGGACCATCCTCGAACACATGCCCAAGGTGTGCGTCGCAGTTGCTACACACCACCTCGGTGCGCACCATGCCGTGGCTCATGTCCCGGATGCTGCGCACGGCGTCGCCGGCGAGCGGCAGCCAGAAACTCGGCCAGCCCGAGCCCGAATCGTACTTGTGTTCGGATCTGAACAGCGGCGCTTCGCAGCAGACACAGCGGTAGGTGCCGTCGGCCTTGTGGTCGACATACTTGCCCGTGAAGGGCCGCTCAGTGGCGGCGTTCTGTGTAACCTGGAACTGCTCTTCGCTGAGTTTCCCCCGCAATTCCTTGTCTGGCTGTTCCTTATTCATGCGTTTCTCCGGAATCCACGAGGAACCTGTTAATGCGCCGCACATAAGCCGCAGGATCGTCGAGCTGCGTGCCCTCGGCCAGAAGCGCGTGATCCAGAACGATGTGTGACAGGTCCTCGAATTGCTCGTCATTATCTTCTGCTGACAAGCGGTCCACCAGTGGATGCCTGACGTTGATCTCGAGGATCGGCCTCGACTCCGGGATGGCCTGGCCACTGGCTTCGAGCATACGCCTGAGCTGCGGATTGATATCGTCGGCGGCAGCAACGACGCAGGCCGGCGATTCGACGAGCCGCTTGCTGACATTGACGGCTGCGATGCGGTCGCTCAGAACGCCCTGGATCTTCTCGAGCAAAGATTTGTGATCATCGTCTGCAGCCGCCTCCTCTTCGGGCAGATCGAGATCTGCGCGGGCAACGTCGACCAGCTTTTTGCCGTCGAATTCGCCGAGACCCTCGACGACCCATGGGTCGATACGATCGCTCAGCAGCAAGACCTCGATGCCACGCTGGCGCAGCTGCTCGAGATGCGGGCTCGCGACCGCCGTCGCGTAGTTCTCGGCGAGTATGTAGTAGATCTTGTCCTGTTCGGCCGGCGCGCGCCCGACGTAGTCCTGGAGCGACTGGTCCTGCTTGTCATTGCCGTTATGGGTGCTGGCGAAGCGCAGCAGCTTTGCCAGCTTGTCCTTGTTGGCGTGATCTTCGACGAGCCCCTCCTTGAGGACCTGGCCGAATTCCTGCCAGACTTTTTCGTAATCCTCGGTGCCCGCGATCTTGCCGAGCATGTCGAGGACGCGGCGCGTCAGCGCACTGCGCATGGCCGCGAGATCGGGGTTCTGCTGCAATAATTCACGCGACACGTTCAGCGGCAGGTCGGACGAGTCGACGACGCCTTTGACGAAACGCAGATAGAGCGGCAGAAACTGCTCGGCATCGTCCATGATGAAGACGCGCTGCACGTAGAGCTTGAGCCCTCTCGGTGTCTCGCGGTTCCAGAGATCGAAGGGTGCCGCAGCGGGAATATACAGAAGGCTCGTGTATTCGCGCTTGCCTTCGACACGATTGTGGCTCCATGCCAGTGGGTCCGCGAAATCATGCGAAAGGTATTTGTAGAATTCCTTGTACTCTTCTTCCGTGACGTCGCTGCGCGAACGCGTCCACAGCGCCGTAGCCGAGTTGATGACGCGAGCTTCGGCGTCTTCGGCGCCAGGCTCGAGCAGGGCAACCGGGAAGCCGATGTGATCGGAGTACTTGCGTATCAGGGATTCGATGCGGAATGCTTCTGCGAATTCCTTTTCGTCTTCCTTGAGATGAAGCGTAACCCGGGTGCCGCGCTCCTCGCGCTCGATGTTCTCGACCGAGAATTCTCCCTGGCCGTCCGATTCCCAGCGCACTGCTTCGTCGGCCGGCAATCCGGCGCGACGACTCTCGACCGTGACCTTGTCCGCAACGATGAAACTCGAATAGAAGCCAACGCCGAACTGGCCGATCAGTCTTGCGTCATGTTGCTCGTCGCCGGTCATCTGCTTGAGAAAATCCGCGGTGCCTGATCTCGCGATCGTGCCCAGATTGTCGATCAGCTCGTCGCGTGACATGCCGATTCCGTTATCGATGACCGAGAGCTTGTCCTTGTCGACTTCGATTCGGATACCGAGCTCGGTATCTTCGGCCAGCAGTTCGGGGCTGGCCAGCGATTCGAAGCGTAGCTTGTCGGCTGCGTCTGATGCGTTGGAGATCAGCTCGCGCAGGAATATTTCCTTGTTGCTGTACAAGGAGTGGATCATCAGCTGCAGGAGCTGACGGACTTCCGTTTGAAAACCCAGTGTTTCGCGTTTCGACTGCACGCCGATTACCTCATGACCAAAGTCAGTCACGATAGGGACTCATTTCATGATTTCAAGCCCACCTCAGGCGTGGGCGGCGTTCAGGTCGATTGTATCTTGGTGCGCGCCGGCGATGTGGCTGAGCGATAGAGCAGCGTGACAAACAGTACGATGCAGGTCGCAAGCGCGATTGGAGGGTGCACGAGAGCCAGTGCGATGCCCGCCGCAACGATGATGAGGCCCGCGCACAGCGTGAGCAGCTTCAGGACCGCCCGACGCAGCTTTTCGTAGAGCAGGCCGAATGCGCCGTACAAGTCGTCGATATCATCTATGTATTGCAGCAGGCGTTCCAAGGGTCAGACTACCGAATGATCGACAGCAATGGGCCGGCATTATCGCTTTCGCCGCCATGCGTATCAGCCTCTGCAAGTGAGGCGTTGTTGGATTCTTTGGCATGCGCGATGGCACGATGAAACAGTTCCCAGCGCTGGCGAGCGGACTCGTTCTTCAATGCCGCGACGGGTGATTCAGATTTTTGATACTTATTTGACATACTCTGAATTAGGGGTTGGTAAGTCTTAGGAGCGACTATAAGACTGTCTATCTGCTACAGCCGTGAGACAGATCACAGCTTGTCATCGAAACCCGGTTCGAGGGATGGGAAATATCCTGAAACAAGACGCAGTTCCATATTTTCGGGCGAGCCACGTCACACTCAACGGAGCGCCGTCAGAGGCAAAAAAAAACGCCGACCCGAAGGTCGGCGTTTCGTTGTCAATAAAGCTTCGGACTCAGTCTTCCTCGGTGTCCCTGGCCCAGGTGCGTTTCACCTGGTCCGACCAGTCACGATAGCCTTTCCAGGTATACAGCGAAGGGTCGATGCCAGCACGACGTCCACGCGGTGCAGGTGCTTTCGATATCCAGCGCCGGTACTGCTGCCAACCATCGGCGTCGTTCGCAGCCGGCTCGTTACCCAGTGCGGCATCTTCGGTTTTGGGATCGGCTTCGGCTTCCGTACCGTAGCTGTCAGCCCATGGCATGTTTTTGCTGTCAGGCATGCGATTGCTCTGTCAATCCTTTGAACAAATGTTAAATCTCAATCGCGGCAAATCACAGGAACTGCATCACAATGCGCAATGTCATTTTTTACCTATTTTTCAGTAGGTTAACCCTTGGTTTTACTTAATAACGTAGCACGGCTGGTAATCGCCCGTCGAAATCTTCATGCGCTTCTGCGCGACGAAGTCGCTGAGCAGACTGTCGAGCAGATCCATGATGCGCCGCGATCCGTCGATCCGGAACGGACCTTTTTTATCGATCAGTGCGGCCGTGTCTTCGCGTACGTTGCCCGAGACGATTCCTGAAAACGCCCTTCGGAGGTTGGCCGCGAGTTCGTGCGTGGGCAGGTCTTCATTCAGGTCAAGACCCGCCATCGATTCGTGAGTCGCGACAAAGGGGCGCTGGAATTCGCGCGCAATCGTCAGGCGCCAGTTGAAATAAAACGCATCGCCGTGCTTCTTGCGAAACGCGAGGACGTCGTTCAGGCCCGCGTGCATGCACTGGGCAACCCTGGATGGGTCGTCAATGATGACCTCGTAGCGCTCGCGCGCTGTTTCCCCCAGGGTTGCGGCGACAAAGTCGTCAATCTTGCGAAAGTAGTCGGTGGAACTTCTGGGCCCTGTCATTATGAGAGGCAGCGGCTGGCCCGTGTTGTCGGGATGCAGCAGCACGCCCAAAAGATAGAGTATTTCTTCGGCCGTGCCGACACCGCCTGGAAATACGACGATGCCATGCCCGACCCGCACGAAGGCCTCGAGTCGCTTTTCCATGTCGGGCATTATCACGAGCGAATTGACGATCGGATTCGGGGATTCCGCCGCGATGATGCCGGGCTCCGTGATGCCGATATAGCGACCGCCACCGATGCGCTGCTTTGCATGGCCGATCGTCGCGCCTTTCATGGGTCCTTTCATCGCGCCAGGTCCACAGCCTGTCCCTACATTGAGGCCCCTGAGCCCCAGCTCGTAGCCGACGCGCTTCGAGTAATCGTACTCGTGGCGGCTTATCGCGTGCCCTCCCCAGCAGACGACGAGGTCGACGCCGGCGGGTACGGTCAGCAGGCGCGCATTGCGAACGATATGGAAGACGGCGTTGGTGACACCGTCGCCCGTGTCGAGGTCGAAGCGACCGCCCTCGAGAATCTCGTTGCGTGTGAAGACGATATCGCGCAGCACGGCGAACAGCAGTTCGCGCGTACCACGAATCATCTTGCCGTCGACGAAGGCTTCGGCCGGGGCATTCCTGAGCGACACCTTGAGGCCACGATCCTGCTGGATGAAGCCGATCTCGAAGTCCTTGTATACGCGCAGCAGTTCGGCCGCATCGTCGTTGTCGCTGTCGGCATTGAGGACGGCGAGCATGCAACGCCTCAGCAGCGGGTACAGCCCTCCCGCGCCGCGGTTCTTGAGCTGGTCGACTTCAAGCCGTGACAGGACTTCGAGGCTGCCCTCCGGCCACACCTCGGCGTCGACGAACTCACCGCTCATCGATTGCTCACGGCTTGATTTCAATCGGCGTGTTCTCGCCCGTCATGAGCCAGATGTCGATCATGTCCGAATTGGAAACCGCGATACAGCCGTTCGTCCAATCCTGGGTTCGGTAGTAGCCTTCGGAGCGGGTCGGTACATTCGGCTGGCCATGAATCATTATCGCCCCGCCCGGGTCGATGCCCTCGGACGCGGCCTCGCGGCGATCCACGAGATTCGGGTAGGACACGTGAATCGACAGGAAGAACTCACTGTTGGGATTGCGGCCGTCGAGCAGGTAACTGCCCTCGGGCGTCTTGAAATCGCCCTCCTGCTTCTTGTCGCCGACCGGCACCATACCGAGCGCTATCTCGAAGGTACGGAAAATTTTACCTTTCTGCAGCAAGTGTAGCTGCCTGGCCGCCTTCTCGATAACGACCTTGTCCGCCACTGGAAACTGGCCCGCCTCGGGCGCGGCCGGCATTACCAGCAACAGCAGCACCAGGGGGGCCATCAGTTTGTGGATCTTGTTACCTGCCATGATTCTCGGTGTCGACCAAATCGATACGACAAGCCTAACAAACCTGACCAACGCGGAAAACGCCCGGTGTCACACTAAATGTTGCGGCCGACGATCCAGCCGATTGCAAAGCCGATGCCACCCGCGACCAGTGTGTACGCCGGCAGATAGCGGAACACCCGGCCAGGAAATTGTGCATCGCCGAACATGTCATTGAGGTTAACGGAGTAGGCGTAATGCAGATAAAGCGCCAGGCCCAGAGCCGGGATCGCGAAACCCAGCGTGGCGAGCGGCAGGCGCATGCCGTTGCCGGACCATCGCCCTTCGCCGCGATGGAGCGTGAACCAGGACAGCAGAACAAGGACGAGCAGTGGCAGGAGATTGCGCGGCACGTAGGGACCGCCATCCTGCACATCATTGAACCAGGCCGCAGCCGCCAGCGTCACGAGTACCACAGGAAGCAGGCGCACCAGCGTGAACTTGCCCCTGTCCTGCATTAACCACGCTCGACATCAGTCAGAACCGGAAACTGCACCGTGGTGCCGGGCCGCACGCGATGCAGATCGAGGCCGGGGTTGTATTGCCGGAACAGCCATATCGGCACCTCGTATTCGCGCAACGAGAGCACCCAGATCGACTCGCCCCGACGGATCGTATGTTCGGTGACGGACGAAATAATGTGCTGCCTGAAGAAACTGTCCTGTTGTGTGCGGTGATAGGCGATCCGGCGCTCCTCGAAACGCCTGGCATCCACCGTGTTCAGGTCGAGCTTGATGCGCTGACCGACCTCGACGGGCGAGCGAAATGCGAGCCCGTTGACGTCGCGCAGCCGCTGCGTCTTTATCTCGAGCCAGTCGCCGTAGTGGCCCAGCGTTTCGAGCGGCTGCACCTCGATCGTGTTGTCAGCCGCCACGCTGTAGTCGCTGGGATCCGACAACAGCGCCGTCTGGATGGTGCCAATCAGGGTGCTGGCGTAGTCGCCCGCCATCGTGGGTGGCGTCACCTCCTCCACAACGGGTTCGGCGACAGCCGCGACAATAGCCGGCTCGGGTTCGACGACAGCAGCCACGATAGCCGGCTCGGGTTCTGCAGGAGCCGCACTGGCTACGGTGGGGGCCGGGCCTGCGGCCGGGAGCCGCAGTCGTTGACCGGCTCGAATGCGATGACTGCTGCGCAGGCCATTGAGCGCCACGAGCGTCGAGACACGCGTATCGTAGGATGCCGCGATCTGTGACAAGGTGTCGCCGCGTGCGACCGTGTGGAACATGTCGGGCAGCTGCTTATCGAAACGGACATCGGCCGGCAAACCCGCAAATGCCGTCGCCAGTGGCTGAGAAACGCTGTCGGCGGGCAGTCGCAGCTCGTAGCCTTTTGGCAGGTACTTGCTGCCCTGCCAGATCGTAGGCTGGAGGCCGCGGTTGTGCCTGGCCAGCTGTACCTGGGAAACGCCCAGGGCCTGGGTCAATTCCGGTGCCGGCACATAGGCCGGCAGGCTTGCCGTCGAGTAATCCGTGGGTTGCTCGTAGACGATTCCCGGAAAATAACGCTCGGCGTTCTGGTCGACCTCCTTGGCGGCCAGGAATGCGACGTAAAAATTCCTCGAGGCAAAACCGAAGGTACGCCCTTTGTAGTTCCTGAGGATATCGACATAGGCCGTATCGCCGTACTTGCGCATCGCGCGGCGCACGCCCGCGAGCCCATGGTTGTAGGCCGTAATGGCCATCGGCCAGTTGCCCGTGATCGAGTAGTTGTACGCCATGAGCTGGCCAGCCGCGCGAGTCGCCGCAAACGGGTCGTTGCGTTCGTCGACGACGTGGTCGACGCGCATGAAGCGGCGACCCGTGCTGCGCGTGAACTGCCAGATGCCCGATGCGCCGACGTGCGAGCGGGCATCGGGGTTGTAGGACGACTCGACGTGCGGCAACGCCGCGATCTCCACGGGCACGCCGAGTGCGGTAAATTGCTCATTGACAAAAGCGCGCCAGCGGCCGGAGCGCTCGAGTCCTTCGCGAAAACGGTCACGGAGTCCCTGCTGGAAGCGAATACGCCTCGTCGCGGCTGCCAGCGTGTCGTTGCTCACGTTGTCCGGCCATAGCGCCAGTACGCGACTTTCCTCTTCGCTGAGATTGTCTCTTTTGCCGGAGGCGAGCGTCTGCAACACGACCTGCAATTGCTTGCGACGGGCCGCCACGCGGCGCTGTCTTTCGCGGCGCGACAGCTTCGACGGCATCTGCAGTCGCGCATAAACAACGGCCAGGTTGCGGTTGTCATGCAGCACGCCCTCATCGGTCGAATATTCCGTGAAAATGGAGATCCAGAAGTCGACGTCCGGCTCGAGTTCGGGCGGCTGTGGGAAAATATCGTCAGCTGTGGCAGCGGCGCTGGCCAGGGCGATGAGCAGAAAAAAGTTCCGGCAAATACTTGTCATTTGTACCAATTCAAGTTTCAATCGTAAATTATTGATTAGTTCACAGAAAAATGCGCCTATATGGCGTATTTTTTGTCTCAAATATGCGCGCATCGACACGACAATCTCTCACTTCACCGGGCATTTGCCAATACCTGGCCTGCCTGCTGCTGCTGCTGCCCGCCAGTCATGCACTGGCCAGCGAGGCGGCGGTCGAGCCGTCCGACAATGGCACCGACATTCGCGAGGATTCGACCGTCGATACCGATTCGCGTTCCAGCGAGACGACCGCCGCCGCAGAACAACTTGTCGAACCCGTGCCCGCGCACGAGCACCTCGTGCCGTTGGCCGACGCCGTCATAACCGCCGAAGGCCAGGCGGAACCGCTTATCCTGCTGGACAACGAAATCCTGCCTGGCACTGCGCATCGCCTGTCGTGGAATGCGACCGAACTGTTCGAGGGCGTACCGGTATCGACACCGGTTCTCGTCGTCAACGGTACATCGCCCGGTCCCACGCTGTGTCTGACGGCGGCCGTGCACGGTGACGAGCTCAATGGCATCGAGATGGTGCGACGTGTATTGCACGAGATCGAGCCGCAGAAGCTCTCGGGAGCCGTTATCGGCGTACCGATCGTCAACGTACAGGGCTTCCGCCGCGGTTCACGATACCTGCCCGATCGGCGCGACCTCAACCGCTACTTCCCGGGCAACCCCAACGGCAGTGCTGCTGCCCGAATCGCGCACGCGTTGTTCACAGAGGTCGTCGCTCACTGCGACGCGCTGATTGACCTGCATACGGGCTCTTTCGAGCGAGCCAACCTGCCGCAGATACGCGCCGACCTCAGGAACCCGGATGTAGTAACGCTGACCCAGGGTTTCGGCTCGATGGTGGTACTGCACAGTAAACCGACGATCGGCACATTGCGGCATGCGGCAACCCGGGCCGGTATCCCGGCCGTTACGGTTGAGGCCGGCGGGCCCTCACAGCTCGAACTCGCCGAGGTAAAGCATGGCGTCAAGGGAATCGAGACCTTGCTGACGACCCTGGGCATGCTCAGGAAAATCCGTTTCTGGGGCGACCCGGAGCCCGTCTATTACCGATCGTCCTGGGTGCGTGCGGATAATGGCGGCATACTGCTGGCCAACGTCAGCCTCGGCAGCACGGTCAGAAAGGGCGATTTGCTCGGTACAATTACCGACCCGATGAGCAACGCGAGGACTGAGCTGTACTCGCCGTATTCGGGCCGCATTATCGGCCTGGCGCGCAACCAGGTCGTCATGCCCGGTTTTGCAGCTTTCCATGTCGGCATCGAAGCCAATGACGTCGCCGTGCAGGACGATGCCGTCGATGTTGCGCAAAAACCAACTCCCGGTGGTTACGTAGACGGCATGTCCGAGTAAACTGCGTTCTCGATGAGCCGTGAACGCAAACCCCTCTCCAGTTACTGGAGTCCCCGCTATTGGCCTGTCTGGCTCGGCATGGGCGTATTACGACTGATTTGCCTGTTGCCACATCGCATCGCTCTCTCCATCGGCAGCGTCCTGGGTCGACTGATGCATTCCGTTGGCGGCCAACGGCGCGCCGTAGTACGCCGCAACATTGAACTGTGTTTTCCCGATCTGTCGCCGCACGAACGCAATGCGCTGGCGCTCGAGCACTTCAAGGCGCTCGGCATGATGCTCATCGAAATGGGCCTCGGCCGCTGGGCCAGCGACAGGCATCTGCTGTCGATAACCCGGCTAAAAGGGATCGAAAATGTCCACAACGCGCTCGACTCGGGCAAAGGCGTCATCCTGCTGAGCGCACACTTCACGACTCTCGAGATCATGGGCCGCGTGCTGGCCCTGAACATGCCGCCCTTTGACGCGGTCTACCGCAGGAACCGCAGCGAGTTCATGACTGAGTTACAGCGCTCCGGGCGCGAGCGCTCCGCCGAAACGACGATCGAAAAGCGGGATATCAAGAAGATGGTCCGCAGCCTGCGCACCGGCCGCGCTGTCTGGTATGCGCCGGACCAGAGCTACAACCGCAAGGGCGCAGAGATCCTGCCGTTTTTCGGCGTGCCGGCCCTGCATACGACCGCAACCTCGGCGCTGGCTCGCCTGGGCGACGCCGCGGTCGTGCCGTTCTTCCCGCGCAGGCTGGAGGATTCGACCTACGAACTGACGCTGCTACCGGCCTTTGACGGATTCCCGGGCGACGACCCGGCTGCGGATACGCGGCGCTACATCGAGGTGCTCGAAAAACATATTCAAGCGTGCCCCGAGCAGTATTTCTGGGTGCATCGCAAGTTCAAGAGCCTGCCCGACGATTACCCCGACTACTACTCCGATCTCGACGCGTTGAAATAGCCTTCGAGCAGCTGTTCCCAGTTCGCAGCCCCGAAATTGAGTTTCGGATCGAGATTCTTGATCTTGTGCAGCGAGCGGTGCAGGCGACTCAGCGTCTGCTGTTGCCAGGGACCGGGTGGTTTTAGCGAACCCTTGTCGAAATCCAGCATCCACAGCAAACCGTCCTTGTCGATTTGCAGGTTATAGGCATTCATGTCGGCATGATAAACGCCGGCCGCATGAAACTCTTCGATGGCCGCTCCGACGGATTGCCAGAAACCCTCGTCAGGATTGTTGGCCGCGATGTACTGAGACAAAGACACGACATCCGGAATGCGCACCGTGATGATGTCGGCCGTATAGAAGGTCCCGCTGCGGCGATAGCGGGCAGCAGCGGGACGCGGCACGCGCAGATTGTTCGAAGACAGTTTGTCCAGCAAACGCCATTCCCGGAATGAACGCGTCTTGTCGGCGCCCGAGAATATGTAGGTGTCGCGCACGAGCTTGCCGACGAGGCCGCCTCGCATGTAATGACGCAACACGAACTGGCGCGGCACATTGCCGACGAACATCGTGTTGCCACGGCCACCCGAACGCAACTCGCCCGTCAGAATCTCGGCATGCAACCAGCCCCCGGGCGTGAATCGCTCTTCGGAAATCTGGTTGATAATGGCCTTATCGTATAGGATGGCGCCGGTCGCGGTTGTCTCGACGGTTTCAGTCAAACTTCCCGTCCTTTATTGTCGACTGGTGTTGATGATGCCTGAATTAGCCATTCAATCGAAGCCGCAAAGCATCTGTCTCGTGCGCGTGTCCGCCATCGGCGATACCTGCCACGCGCTCACCGTCGTTCGCCGCCTGCAGGACAACTGGCCCGATACGCGCATCACCTGGATCATCGGCAAGACCGAAGCATCGCTTATGGCAGGGATACAGGACGTCGAGTTGATCCTGTTCGACAAGTCCAGAGGCCGTCGGGCGTACGACGACGTGCAGTCGCAATTCGAAGGCAGGCGCTTCGATGTGGCGCTGTGCATGCATGCGTCGATGCGAATAAATCTGCTGAGTCGTTCGATACCCGCCGAAATTCGCCTGGGCTTCGACCGTGCCCGTGCGCGCGATTTCCAATGGCTGTTCACGAACCGACGTATTCCGGCCGCAGCGGGTGAACACGCACTCGAGGCCATGATGGGTTTTGCGACGGCCATTGGCGCCGAGTCCCGCGAACTCCGCTGGGATCTGCCGTTGCCGTCGGCCGCAAGAGAATTCGCAGCGCAGTATGTCGACCCAGGCAGGCGGCTCGTCGTAATCAGTCCCTGCAGCAGCCAGCGTAGCCGTAATTTCCGCAACTGGAGCATCGCCAGTTACGCCGCCACGATCAGCCACCTGCAGCGAGCGCACGATTGCACGGTCGTGCTGACCGGAGGAAGCACCAAACTCGAGCAGGAGTACGGGCAGGTGCTGGCCGCGACCGCCGACCCCGGGGTTGTCAACCTGGTCGGCAAGACCTCGCTGACCGAAGTTGCAGCCACTATTGAGGCCGCGGATTTACTGATCTGCCCGGATTCGGGCCCGGCGCACATGGCGACCGCACTCGGGACGGCGGTCATCGGGCTGTACGCCACGTCCAATCCCGCGCGCACCGGGCCATACCTGTCGCGTCACCTGACCGTCGACCGCTATCCCGACGCCGTCCTGCAATACCTTCACAAGGGCGTGGACGAGATTCGCTGGGGTCGTCGCGTACGTCATCCCGACGCCATGGATCTGATCACGATCGACGACGTTACGGGCAAGATCGACGACTTTATGGCCGGCGCCTGACAATGCTGTCGTGTATCGCCTCGGCGCGAATGCCGTTGAGGCAATCCAGGTGCCCGAGCGGGCACTCGCGTTTGAAGCACGGGCTGCAATCGAGCCGAAGATAATGGATGTCACGCCTGTCAGTCAGCGGCGGCGTGAAGTCGGGCGACGACGAGCCGTAGACGGCATGCACATGAATACCCACGGCTGCCGCCACGTGCATGAGCCCGGAGTCATTGCTGACCGCCTGCTCGCAGAGACCCAGCAGGTCGATGACGTCCTCCAGTGAGGTCTTGCCGCAAAGGTTCACGGCGGCGCTGTCTGCAGCAATAGCCTGCCCGGCTGCGGCGTCTTTTTCGGAACCCAGCACCCAGACCCGGTAGCCACTCTGATCGAGTTTTGCGGCCAACTCGGCGAAGTGATCGAGCGGCCAGCACTTGGCTGCGCCGTACTCGGCCCCGGGCATCATCGCGATAACGGGTCGACGGGTATCCAGCGCAAGCCGCTCCCTGAGCTCGCGCTGGCGGATCGTATCGATCTCGAGCGCTGGTTGCGGCGCGGGCGGCAGCGGCTCACCCTCCTCGATGCCCAGCGCCACGAAACGCTTGACGGTCTGGTCGAGCACCTTGCGATCGAGCGCGCGCACGTCATTGATGAGACCGAATCTCGCTTCGCCGCGAAACCCGGTGCGCCGCGGTATGCCCGCTATCCACGGGATCAGCGCCGACTTGAACGAGCGCGGCATAACGATGGCGCGGTCGTAGCCCCTGTCGCGCAATGATTTTGCAATGCGTCGTCGCTTGCCGAATCCAAGCTCGCCGTGGCCCGTCTCGGAAGCGATGCCGTCCCGCACCTCGGGCATGCGCGCCACGATCGGCAGCGACCATTCCGGCGCCAGCACGTCGATGACGTGCCCTTCGGCCCCGATGAGTTTGAACAGGGCCTGGGCCATGACCATGTCGCCGACCCAGGACGGTCCGACGATCAGCGTTCTGGGCGTTTGCAAAGCTGGTCCAGGTAATCCCTGACGCCGTCTTCGACGGGCCGGAACTCGACGTCGCAACCTGACTCCCGGAGCTGTGTGAGGTCCGCCTGAGTGAAGCTCTGGTAAGCACCTTCAAGGTGATCGGGGAACGGGATGTAACGAATCTTGCCCCTGCCGTGCCAGTCGAGGACGGCTTTGGCGACGTCGTTGAAACTTTGCGCCCGCCCGGTGCCCGTATTGAAGATGCCCGAGACTCCGGGATTGTCGAGAAACCACAGGTTGACGTCGCAGACATCGTCGACGTAGACGAAATCTCGCAGCTGTTCGCCGTCGCCGTAGCCATCAGTGCCCGTGAACAGGCGCGCTTCACCGTCATCGAGCACCTGCTTATTGAAATGAAACGCGACACTCGCCATCGCGCCCTTGTGTTGCTCCCTGGGCCCGTAGACGTTGAAATATCGCAAACCGACAACCTGGCTATCGGGACTGGCCGCCACACGCCTGACGTAGCGGTCGAACTGCAGCTTCGAATACCCGTAGACGTTGAGTGGATTCTCGAACAGCGGGTCTTCGACGAATTGCTTCGAGCCGCCGTAGACGGCTGCCGACGACGCATAGATGTATGGCGTGCCCTGCCGCAGGCAATGATGCAGCAGGGTCTGGGAATAAGCATAGTTGTTTTTCATCATGTAGCGGCCGTCCCACTCAGTCGTCTCGGAACAGGCCCCCTGGTGAAAAATCGCAGCGATGTTGCCGGCGAAATCCTTGTCTGCCTCGATCTTGTCGAGAAAATCGTCCTTGTCGAGATAGTCCGCGATCGCAAGATCGGAAATATTGACGAACTTGTGACCGTCCTCCATATCGTCGACGACGATCACATCGCCGCGGCCGCGCTCGATCAGCGCACGAACGAGGTTGCTGCCAATGAAACCGGCCCCGCCAGTAACGATATACATGCTATTCGTCACCTTCGATCATGTGATACTGCGCGCCACAATACGGGCACTTGGTCTCGCCGGCCGCCTCGACCGGCAGGAATACCTTCGGGTGCGAATTCCAGAGGTACATTCCCGGCATCGGGCAACTCAAGGGCAAGTCCGCGGGCCTGACCGCGTACCTGTGTTGTGCGTTCGCCGGAATAAGGTTCTGGTCGACGGTTCCTGCTTTGGCTGCCACGGCATCCTCGTAACGCTGCATCGGTGGACGCTGAATTATAAGCACTCTCGGCAGTCGCGGCCATGCTCAGTCCAGAAACTGAGCCCACGCAGCCGCGACGAATTGTCGTTGTTCGCCGAATTCGTCTGCTCCAACCAGCGGGTCCTGCTCATCGAGCGCAAGATGATGCAGGCGCAGCCGGTAGTGCTTGTAACAGTCCTGCAAGCGGTCCCCGAGGGTCGCCTCGAGGCAGCCCGTACTGACGAGCGCGTCGAGCTGCCGAATATTGTCCGAGAAATAGATGACGTCGGGTTCGCTCGCTGCATGTTTGAGCACCAGGTATTGCACGAGGAACTCGATATCGCCGATGCCCCCTGTGCCGTGCTTGAGGTCGAATCGTTCCTTGTCGCTGCGGTCGAGCTGCTTGCGCATACGGCGTCGCATCGCGATGACGTCGTCACGCAAAGTCTCGCGCTTGACGCGCTTAATCAGCGTGTCGCGGCGAATACGCGAAAACTCCGCGGCTATCGCGTCACTGCCGGCAACGGGGCGCGCGCGCAATAGTGCCTGATGCTCCCAGGTCCACGCATTGTCTTCCTGGTAGCGTTCGAAAGCCTCCGTGCTCGAAACCAGCAGGCCCGAGATGCCGTCCGGGCGCAGGCGAGTGTCTATCTCGTAGAGCTCGCCGGAACCGGTCTGCGTCGTCAGGAACAGCACGAGCCTGCGTACGAGCCTTGCGAAGAAGCGCGTGTTGTCCAGCGGCTTGTCGCCGTTGGTCATGCGCTGGCCGCCGCGCGAGTCGTGCAGGAACACGATATCGAGATCCGAGCCATAGGAAAGCTCGAGTCCACCGAGCTTGCCGTAGCCGACGATGCCGAATCCCGCTTCGTGCGTCTCGCCGTCGACGACATAGCACGGCACACCATGGCGCTCCGTCATGTCTCTCCAGGTAATCCTCAGTGCCTCATCGAGCACGGCCTCGGCAAGCCACGTCAGCGCATCACTCACCTTCATTATCGGCAGATCACCGTTGAAGTCGGCGACCGCAACCCGAAACATCGTCGATCGCTGGAATTGCACGATCGAGCTCATTTCGCCCTCGCTGTCACCCTGCTCTTCGAGCAGCACGCGTTGCCGCAGTTCGGCGACGAGCTCGTCCTTCGTGACACTCCCCGAGAAAATACGCGGATCAAGCAGCTCGTCCAGCAATACCGGTGAGCGCGCGATCTGGGCCGCGATGTAACGACTACGGCCACACAAATCGACAAGGCGCGTGAGCGCCGACCTGTTCTCGTTCAGCAGGGCTATGTAGGCACTGCGGCGCAGAATTCGCTCGACGACACCGAGCGTACGCCTGAGTGCTCCGACCGGTCTTGCGGCCGCCATGACTTCGATCAGCAATTCCGGCACGAAGCGCCGCAGTCGGTCGCGTGCAACCGCATCGATCTGTCGCGTCGTCGGCACGAAAGCGAGTAGCGTCGCCGCGACCTCAGCCGCATCGGCACAGCCCTCTTCTTGCAGCAGCCCGGTCCAGTGCGCCTCGTCCTCGTCGGCATCCCAGGCCCTTTCAACCTGCCTGCGAAACGGCGTGTCGTCGCTGCGGTCACGAAAGGCGACGGCATCGAACTGCCCGGCGATCGCGGCGCGATGCCGGTCGAGGTCGGCTTGCAGCGACGCCCAGTCCGCATAGCCCATTGCGAGGCAAAGGCGCGCCCTGTCCGCGTCTCCCGGTGGTAAGTCATGAGTCTGTTGGTCGCGGAGTGCCTGTATGAGGTTTTCGAGTCGGCGCAGGAAGCGGTACGCCTGGAGCAATTGATCTGCATCCCCGGCAGCCAATCCGCGACTGCCTATGAGACACGGCAGGACCTTTTGCAGGGAGCGCTGCCGTAACGCCGGGTCGTTACCACCGCGAACGAGCTGCAGCGACTGCACGATAAACTCGGCCTCGCGGATCCCGCCGGGGCCCAGCTTGATATTGTCCTTGAGTTCGCGGCGCTTGACCTCGGCCGCGATCATCGCGTGCATATCGCGCAGCGATTCGAATACCCCATAGTCGAGGTAGCGACGGTAGACGAACGGCCGAATCAGGTTGTCATACAAGTCAGCCGTCACGGCATCGCCCGGCTGCAATCCCACGACGCGTGCCTTCACGTAAGCATAGCGTTCCCAGTCCCTGCCGTGATGCAGCAGGTAAGACTCGAGCGCCGCAAAGCTGACGACGGGTGGGCCGCTTTCACCGAACGGGCGCAGACGCGTATCGATGCGAAATACGAAACCGTCGGCAGTCACCTCGTCGATGAGCGCGATGATCTGCCGCGACAGGCGGCCGAAATACTCCTGAGCGCTCACACTGCGGGCGCCGTCGGTCTGGCCTTCTTCGGTGAACAGGAATACGAGGTCGACATCTGACGAGAAGTTGAGCTCCCGACCACCGAGTTTGCCCATGCCGAGAATGACCAGCGGTATGCGCTGCCCGCCTGCGTTTCTCACGGTGCCAAAACGCGGTTCGAGCAGACGCTCCGCGAACTGTGTCGCGACTCGCAACATGGCATCGGCCAGATCCGAGAGTTCGGAAAGCGTGTCGTCGAGGCCCGCGGTTCCCTGCACTTCTCGCCAGACTATGCGCAGCATCGCCCGATTTCGTACGTGCCGCAGCAGGGCCTTGAGCTCTTCGACGTCATCTCCGACGCCCGCGGCCAGTTCCGCCTCATCAGATGGCTTGCCGGAATCGAACGTAAGGACATTATCGAGCAACCACTCCCAGTGGCGGTCCATGGCATTGCCTGCGAATTCGCTGCACGCAGCGACCCGCAGCAGCGGCTCGACGAGTTCTGCCGGGATCTCGTGGTCCGACCCAATCCGCTCCAGCCAGCGGCTGACGGGATCGTGGAGCGCTGCTGGCAGCGCCGCTACGGCTTTGCGCTGTTCGGCCGTGATTCCCATGGCCCGCAGTCTATCGAAAAATCGCCACGACTCCGGCACTATTCGCAAGGTGTCAGACAAACACCTGCTAATCGTTTACCACTCTCAGTCGGGAACGACGACCCGCATGGCCGATGCGGTCATCGATGGGGCGCGGCATTCCGATATTGAAGGCGTCGAAGTCCGCGTCAGGTCGCCACTCGATGCGGACGCCGACGACCTTTTGTGGGCCGACGCCTTCATACTGGGCACGCCCGAGAATTTTGGCTACATGAGTGGCGCGATGAAGTATTTCCTGGATCGCGTTTACTATCCTTGCGAGGGCAGGATCGACGGGCGCCCCTGGGCGCTGTTCGTTCGCGCCGGCAACGATGGCAGCGGCGCAATCTCGAGCGTTCGCCGCATACTGACGGGACTTGCCGTGCGCGAGGTGCAGGAACCCGTGCTTATCGCGGGTGAATTTGATGAATCACGACTCGGCGAGTGCCGTGAGCTCGGCATGACGATGGCAGCCGGCCTCGAGGCCGGGGTTTTCTAGTTCGCGGCGACGCGCGATTCTTCATCGAGTTCCGCCAGCGCCGATTCGAATGCAGCAGGCTTGCCGACGATATGCCCCTGGGCGTAATCGACGCCCATCTTCCTGAGCAGCCTGCGCGCTTTGTCGGTTTCGACAAATTCGGCAACCGTATCGAGTTCCATGACTTTTGCTACCTGCGTAATCGCCGCCACCATCGACTCCGAGATCCGGTTGTCAGTGATATCGTGGATAAAACTGCCGTCGATCTTCAGCGTATCGACGTTGAAGTTCTTGAGGTAGGCAAAGGAACTCAGTCCCGCACCGAAATCGTCGAGCGCAATGCTGCAACCCAGTTCCTGCAGCCGGTCGATGAACAGCTGCGCCTTGGCGAGGTTGGACACAGCGGCCGATTCAGTGATCTCGAAGCACAGCGACGAAGCCGGCAGTTCACTATGGGCCAGTTCCTCCTCGATGAACTCGAGTATCTGGTCGTCGCCCAGGGACTGGCCCGACAGGTTGATCGCGAAAACCGCCGCGTGCTCCTCGATGAACTCTCGGACCTCCGTCAGCTTCGCCAACACGGAAGATACTACCCAGCGATCAATCTGCGGCATCAGGTTGTAGCGTTCAGCGGCCGAGAACAGCGCCTTGGTTGCCAGCCGATTGCCGTCCGAATCTTTCATCCGCAACAGTACCTCGAAGCGCGGCACGTCACTGTCCTTGTGCAGGCTCTCTATGGGCTGGGCCAGCAGTTCGAACTCGTCGCCGTCCAGCGCCTGCTGAATCTCGGCGACCAGCTGCATATCGTCGAAACGGCGGATGATGCTCTGGTTACACTCGTTGTAAACCTCGACGCGATCACGGCCATGGTCCTTGGCCGATTCGCAGGCCATGCGAGCCGTCGTCAGGGCATGACTCTCGTCGCTGCCGGCGCGGGAAAACTCGGCGATGCCGATGCTCATCGTCACCTGCAACGACCTGTCACCTTCGAGATAACGCAGGACCTTGCCTTTTTCACGTATCAGGTTGGCATACTCCAGTGCCTTTTCGGAATCGGCATGCGTCAGCAGCATGCAGAAATCGTCGCCCGTCAGGCGCGACAGCACGGCGCTCTTCGGCAGGTCTTCTTCGAGCAGGCGAGCGAAGCGCATGATCACGGCGTCGCCGGCCTCATGGCTGAAACTGTCGTTGACCAATTGCAGGTTGTCCAGATCGAAATAGATGAGCTGGTGCTTGTCTTCATCGGAGGACAGCGCCTTCCAGGATTCGTGCAGCTGCGCCTCGAAGCCGGCCCGATTCATGAGCCCGGTCATCGCATCGAACGATTGCTCGATGACATACTCGACCTTGCGCACGATGTGCGACATGAAGCGCATGTCATTCTTCGTGAATTCGCGCTTGTCGACGCGACCCAGCTGCGCGAAGACGCCTTCGACATTGCCCTGCTTGTCCACGATCGGACTCAGTAGCGCCTGGTAGCCCTGCTCGGCCACATTTTCGGAACCTTCGATGGCCGGGATATCGAATATGACCGACCGCCTCTGGCCATCCAGCTTCGGCAGCAGCTGATCAACGAGGTAACGATCGAGCACCTTGCGATTGACGTTCTTCCAGGTGGAATGCGTCGCGCTGATTCGAATGCGTTTGGACGGAATCAACAGGACGCTGTAGTTGATGCCGAGATAGCGGCCGCTCTGCCCGACGAGCTGGGCGAGGTTCGAATGCCGCCTCGAAGCACCGTGGATCTTCTCGTCTATCTCGTAAACGAGCTCGAGTTCTTTCTCCACGCCGTTGAACCGGTGCGAGGCCGCGGCCAGCTCCTGCCCCGAGCAAAGGTTCTCACCGATAAGATCGGCCGCCGGTTCGAGAATGTTTTTCAGCAGGCTGGGATTGAACGATGAGGACTTGCCCGCATTCTTCGAGAACAGGGAGACAAGCAAGCCGAGCAACTTGTCTTCGTCGCCGTGGACCGGCAAAGCCAGTGCCGTGCGACCCGACGGCAGTGTGCGCTTCAGGGGTTCGTCGCTGTCCCGTAACCCGGCGATGATTTCCTCGGGCAATTCCGCCACGAACGCGTCGATTTCGTAGTCTTCCGCGCCGTCGCTGCTCCAGGCACAGCTTCTTTCGAGATCGTAATAACAGAACACCTGCGCCCTGGGCACCAGGGACCGCAATAGCCCGGCCGCCCTGCCCACGTTCTTCCCTGAATTGAGGCTGTGTACTTCCGCTGCCACGTGGACTCCGCCACCATGATGCTTGTTATTCAGTGCACCACGATGCCAGCAGCCACACCGAAACGCTGCGACTTGAGTCTCAGATTACTGGGTAGCCAGCCACTCGTCGTCGGAGCCTTCGTTGACACCTTCGAACAGCGGCGTAGTCAGGTAACGCTCGCCCGTGTCGGGCAACATAGCCAGGATCACCGCTCCGTCGGGCGCATCGCGAGCGACGTCGAGTGCCGTTGCGAGTGTTGCGCCGGCCGAGATGCCCGTGAATATCCCCTCTGTCGCGGCCAGCTCGCGCGACACCTCGATGGCGCGATCATCGCTGACGCTGCGCAGCTCATCGAAGACCTCGCGATTCAGCACATCGGGAATGAAATCAGGTGTCCAGCCCTGGATCTTGTGCGGGCTCCAGTCCTTGCCGGCCAGGAGTGGCGCGGCCGTCGGTTCCGTCGCAACGACCTTGACCTCGGGCCTTGCGGTCTTGAGCACTTCACCGACGCCTGTCATGGTGCCGCCCGTGCCATAGCCTGTTACCCAGTAATCGAGACGCCGGCCGGCAAAGTCGGACAATATTTCGGCCGCCGTCGTCTGCCGGTGAAATTCGGGATTCGCCGGGTTCTCGAACTGCCTCGCCAGGAACCAGCCGTATTTCTCCGCCAGCTCTTCGGCCTTTTTCACCATGCCGGTGCCGCGCTCGGCGGCCGGGGTCAAAATCACTTTTGCGCCGAGTCCCCGCATGACCTTGCGGCGCTCGATTGAAAACGAATCGGCCATGGTCGCCACGAACGGGTGGCCCTTGGCTGCACAGACCATGGCCAGCGCTATTCCCGTGTTGCCCGAGGTCGCCTCGACGACGGTCTGACCCGGCGCCAGCGCGCCCTTTTTCTCGGCATCGTTGATTATCGCGAACGCGAGACGGTCCTTGACCGAGGCCATCGGGTTGAAGGACTCGACCTTGACGTACATTTCCACATGATCAGGCGCCATGCGATTAAGGCGCACGACCGGCGTATTGCCAATAGTTTCGAGAATACTGTCGTAGATCATTGGATTGTCCTTATTGTTCGATCGTTATCTATTGTTTAGCACAAAAAGCGTGGGTTCGTGTGACCGGCGGTTTCCCGGATATAGCCCTGAGTTATATGAATCTGTTATACGTAGAGCGGTGCGCCGCTGCAGCCGGGTGAAACTGACGAGGCAGTTTGCGGTCCCATAATGGGAAGTTCGAGCGCGGGTCAACATGAAACTGCAACAATTGAAGTACCTTCTGGCGATCGTGGACAACGGTTTGAACATAACCGCCGCGGCCGAGCGCCTGTATACCTCCCAGCCCGGCGTCAGCAAGCAACTCAAGCTGCTCGAGGAGGAACTCGGTCTGCAGATCTTTACGCGTAAGGGCAAAAGCCTCGGCGGCGTAACCGATGGGGGCGCGAAAGTCATAGAAAGAGCCCGCGTCATCATGCAGGAAGTCGAGAACATCCGGAATCTCGCGTCGGACTACTTCGGGGAAGAAGAGGGCTCCTTGTCGATCGCGACGACGCACACGCAGGCCCGCTACGTGTTGCCCGAGATCATCGGTGAGTTCCGTGCTCGCTACCCGAAGATCACGCTCAACCTGCATCAGGGCACTTCGGAGCAGATTGCCGACATGGTCGCCGCGAACGAAATCGACTTCGCCATTGCGACCGGGTCGCAGGAACTGTTCTCAGACCTGATCCTCGTGCCCGGGTACCACTGGAGCCGCTCGATCATCGTTCCAAAAGGGCACGAACTCGCGACGCTGGATCGGAAAATTACGCTCCACGACCTTGCCAGGCATCCGCTCGTCACTTACGTCTTCAGCTTCGGGGGGCAGTCTTCGCTGAAACGCGCTTTCGCGGACGAGGGTCTGGAGCCCGATGTCGTGTTCACGGCGAGAGACGCCGACGTCATCAAGACCTACGTGCGAATGGGGCTCGGTGTTGGCATCGTCGCCGGCATGGCAGCCGACTGCGCCGACAAGAAGGACCTTCAGGTGGTCGAGGCGGAGCAATTATTCCCGCAAAGCACAACCTGGATCGGCTTTCGCAAGGACGCGGTCCTGCGACGCTACATGTTCGACTTCCTGCAGCTATTTGCTCCACACGTCACGCCAAATCACGTCAAGGAAATTCGTAATGCGCGATCGCAGGATGACGTTGATCGACTGTTCGCGGACACGGATCTGCCGGTGCGTGGGGGCTGCGTCGACGGCGTTACCGCGGCGGCATAATCCGCCGGACCCCCGGCTCACTCTGACACCAATCAGTAAATTCGGATGCCACCGTGGCGCTTGCGGCTGCGGCGATCGACCCACCACAACCCGAGCAGGAACCCGCCGATCAGGCACACGGCCGTCGCACCGGAAACCCAGCTCAGCGGCAGGCTGCCCTTGTAGCGTTCCTTCATGCCCTGGATGTTTGCATTCTCTTCCTGCAGTTCGGCAATTTGCGATTCTGCAACGTCGAGTTTCGACGTGAGTTCGGCGGCCTCGTCTTTCAGGCCCTGGATCGTGGCCGCCGGGCCAGCGAACGCCTGCCGGGTTTCCTCGAGCTCGGCCACCAGCGCGTCACGCTCGGCAATCGTCTCGGCAACAATCAGTTTGGCCGGCTTTTCGTCGACGAGGTAGGCGACTTTGACGTAACCCTGCACGCCGTCGGGCAACTGCACGTTAGCGTAGTTTCGATCGCGTGAAAGGATTTCTAGCGCCTGCCCGCTCTCGAGCATGCGGAACGCTCTGTCGCTCGTATCCTCGGCCTGGTGCAGCCCGAGTCTCAGGTTGTCTGTTACGTACGCTGTTTCAGCCGCCGCCAGCAGCGGCAATAACAGCAGAATTGCGCATAAGGAACGCATGGTCGGTCTCCGTTACCCGCCGCGAGTGTACTACAAGCCCCGCGAAATGCGATGTGCGCTACTGCTCGTAAAGCCAGCGCAAGAGGGCAAACTGCACTTCTTCGCCGGGGCCGCGATGGATGTCCTCGTAGTTCTGCAACGCGACCACGGCAAAACGCCGGCCCGAGCGCGTCTGCAGGTAGCCGGCAATCGCCGTTACGTGGTCCATCGAGCCTGTCTTCAGATGGGCCTTGCCGATCAGTTCAGTATTGCGAAAGCGACGCGACAGTGTTCCGTCGAGGCCGGATAAGGACATCGATGCCAGGTACTCGGGCATATACGGTTGCCGCCAGGCAAATCTCAACAGGGACCCGAGATCCGCTGCCGTGATACGCGCATCACGCGACAAACCCGCACCGTTCTCGATCGCCAGCTTGCACGAGTCGAGGCCGTTGTCGACCAGCCAATCGGAGATGACCTTCTTGCCGCCCTGCTCGGTGCCCGGATGTCCGTCGGCTTCGGCCGATAGCGTGTAAAGCAGTTGCCTGGCCATGACGTTGTTGCTGTGCTTGTTGACGCGCGCGATCATTTCCCTGAGCGGCAGGGAATCGAAAACCAGCAGCGGCTCAGCCTCTTCTTCCGCAACGACGTTCTTCCACCCGCCGTCAAACACGCCACCCGACTCTCGCCAGAGGCTTCGGAACAGTCCGTAGACGAACTCGTTATGAGACAGTGCCGTGCGGTCCATTGCGTAGCGCTCGCAACCGTTCGGGAACTTGCCCGAAAACGTCACCTGGTCGACGGGACCGTTCGCCGTGATCGTGATGCCGCGCTGGTAGCCGCGACAGCTCCCCGTCCTGAGGCTGAGCCGGTTTTCGACCTGCAGATTATCGAGTTGTGGATCCAGCCTGACGCTGACCGCGCCCGCTTCCTCGTCGGGCTCGAACCAGTAGCGCACGACCTTGAAGTTCATAAGGAGGGCATTGGGCGCTACGTTGTAGGCCCTGAGCGGCTGGCGATCGAATGCCGCCGGGTCGTAATCGCCGACGTCGAAGTAGCTGTCATCGATCAGCAGGTCGCCCTTGATCTCACGAATGCCGCGGTTGCGAATATTGCGCAACAGCTGCCAGACGCGCTCCGTTACGAGGAAAGGGTCGCCATGGCCTTTGAGCAACAGGTCGCCGTCGAGCGCGTCTCCGGTGATGCTGCCGTTGGCATAGACCTCGGTCTTCCAGCGATAGGCGGGGCCCAGGATATCGAGCGCCGCCAGCGTCGTCAGGAGCTTGATCGTTGACGCCGGATTGCGCGTTTCCTCATCGTGCCAACGCAAGACGACCTCACCGGAATCCACGTCCTCGACATAAATGCTCAATGACTCGGCCGGCACGTTGCGAACTTCGAGCGCGTTGAGCACAGCCGCCGGCAAGTCGGCCAGCGCCGCCCCCGAAACGACAAACAACATGACAATTCCCAATGGCCAGCTAATCCGCATCGCCGGTCTCCAGTTTCGGCAAATGACGCTCGAGGGCGCGACTCGCTGTACGATGAATCGTCCAGGTCAGGACAATTATCGCCGTAATGCCGGCGGCGGCGATCCAGTAACCGAGTTCCGTCGGCGCAGCTTCTCCGGACAGGATCTGACCGAGGTCGCGAGCGAGCGTACCGAGATAGACGTACAGCGCGACGGCCGGCAGCATACCGAGGGCGGTTGCGAGAAAATGTACTCTCGGCCGCACCGAGGTGACGCCGTATGCGTAGTTAAGAAGGTTGAACGGAATCACGAGCGAGAGCCTTGTCAGGACAACGATCAGGAAGGCCTCTTCACGCAATCCCTTTTCGATCGCCAGCAGCCGGCGATTCGATGCGACCTTATTCTCCACCCAGTGTCGCGCGCCTTTCCTGCCCACCAGGAAGGCACATTGCGCACCGGCCGAGATCCCGATCGCCGCGAGCACGATGCCCGGTATCAATCCGAACAGGAATCCGGCGATCATCATCGATCCGGAGCCGGGCACGAAGAGCACGGTGGCAACGACGACGCACACGACATAGATCGCGGGTCCGATCGCGGGGTGCTGCCCGGCCCAGGCAACGACGGCAGCGACCCATTCGGCAAACGGGAAAAAGTACAAGCTGAATACAAGCGCGAGGAAGACTGCACTTATGACGATCCGGTTTATCAGCGCTCGGTTCACTTATCTTGACGGCCGTTTGATGTTGTAGGTACGAATTCGATCGGCGAGCGTGGTTGGGCGCACGCCGAGTAACTCCGCGGCGCCACCTTTACCCGACACGCGCCAGTTGGCTTGCTTGAGTGCTCTGACAATATTCGTTTTCTGAAATTCCTTCATCGCTTTTTCGGTAAGGATGCCCTCGTCGCCGCTGGCCACGGCCGCGCCAGGCCCGCTGTCGGCCGCAAGGTCCGGCATTGAAAGGTCCAGGCGAAGTACCTTGCCCGGCGACAGGATGACGGCCCGTTCGATTACGTTCTTGAGCTCACGCACGTTACCGGGCCAGCGGTAACCGCGCAGGATCTCGGTCTGCGCTCGTGTCAACGTCAGCACATCGCGTCCAAAGTCCTTGCAGGTTTGCTCGAGGAAATTCTGCGCGAGCTGCACAATGTCCTCACCGCGTTCCCTCAAAGGCGGCACATCGACGGGGAAGACGCTGAGTCGGTAGAACAGGTCTTCGCGGAATTCGCCATCGACAATCAGTCGCTCGAGGTTGCGATTCGTAGCCGCGATAACACGCACGTCGACAGACCGGGTTACGTCCTCACCGACTCGTTCGAACTCGCTCTCCTGCAGTACGCGCAGCAGCTTGCCCTGCAGTTCGAACGGGATCTCGCTGACCTCGTCGAGGAAAATCGTGCCGCCATCGGCGAGCTGAAAACGGCCGATTCGATCACGGTGCGCGCCCGTGAATGCGCCCTTCGCGTGGCCGAAGAACTCGCTCTCGAACAGCTCCTTGGGAATCGACGCGCAGTTGACCTTGACCAGTGCGTTGTCGGCACGCGGGCTACGAACGTGGATAGCATGCGCGATCAGTTCCTTGCCGACACCGGATTCTCCCTGCACAAGTACGGTGGCCGGAGTACTTGCAACGGCTTCGACACGCTTCAGCATGCGTCTTAACGCCGAGCTCGTGCCGACGATACGGCCGAAATTCATCGCGACGTTGACCTCTTCACGCAGGTAGTCGCGCTCGAGCTCGAGTTCCTCGCGCAGTCGCGCGTTTTCGGCAAGCGTGCGCCGCAGCTCGCGCTCGGCGCGATTGCGCTCGGTCACGTCTTTCGACGCCACCAGCATGTTAACAACTTTGCCGCTGGCGTCGCGGTGTGCGATCGCGGACATGACAAGGTCAATAACCTTGCCGTTTTTTGTCACCATCTGGCGCTTGAGGTTGTTGAAACCGCCCTCGCGGATGGTTTCCTGGAGCCGTCCGTCCACATACAGGCGACGGTCGGCCGCGCTGAAGAAGTCGGTAATCGGGCGACCGACAACCTCCTCACGTGAATAACCGAGTTTCTGCAGCCAGTGATCGGTGACGGTCACAATCAACCCATCGTCGTCGACCGTGTGCAACATGGCCGGCGTGTGGCGGTAGAGCGTGCGGTACTTGAAGTTGACCCTGGCCTGATCCGAGACCTCGGCATACATTGCCACTGTCCTGAGGAACTCGCCTTCGCGGTCAAACTCGATGAACGCGTTCGTCACACAGTCGACGACTTCCCCCGAGCGGGCGACAAGGCTGACCGGCTTGTTTTCGAGCTTGCCCATACGGCGCAGGGCCGGGCGCAATTCCTCGGCAACGCGTTTCGCGCTGTCGGGCGTCGCAAATTCCTCGGGCCGCCGTCCGACCATCTCGTCGCGCTGGTAGCCCAGTCGCTCCAGCATCGTGTCGTTGACATCGAGATAGACGCCGTCCTCGGCAATCGAGGTCGCCATGACCGGGGCCTTGCGAAACAGCCATTGATAGTCGTCCTGGGTGATCACGCCGCGATGATATACGAAAATTCGTAAATAACATAACGGAATTTCGTTACTTACGAAATTCCGTTACTGCCGAACAATCGATAAATTACTGATTTAAAACAGTTTATCGAGTTGGCACGCATTGTGCAATTAGCTAGCCATAGCGTTAAATCTTTTACTATTAACCTCTAAGGACAGAATCATGAAGAGCAAACACATTGAAAACGGTCTTACCCTCGTGGCCGCACTGATCGTATTGATCGGCGTCTCCACCGCGGCGAGCTCGGCTTTCGCGGCCGAAACGAACCTTGATATCGAGATTCACGACCGCATCTCTCTTACCGACGCCGAGTAAGGCGTTGCTTTACCCGGCGGCAAGCCGGCCAGGTCTCTCTCCCCCTGACGACCTGGCGGCACCACCGGGCAAGGCCGGACTGGATTCCGGCCGAAACGGGCCCTGGAAGGCCCGGCGGCACCCCCCCTGCCGTTAGCTTGGGCGCCGGAGACCGCTCCGTGTCGGATCGGCCCGCTGTATTGATCAAGGATTCAGCTCTCCGGCGCCTTTTCTTTTCTAGTCTTCGACGCGTTGGCGGTGTGCGGCGGCGCGATTACCACGCTTATTCGAGTTGCGATTGCTGATCGACCTGCGCAGGCGCTTGAGCCATATGCGTGCCCAGGTGAATTCGATACTGAGTATTGCCAGGCCCACAGGCACGACAACGATCGCCGGTCCCGGCGTCACGATCATCACAAGGCCGATCAGCAATACCGTTGCACCGACGACGCCGATAACGACGCGGCGAGCGGCTTTGTACGTCAGGTGCACGGCTCTCTTGATCAAACGCAATCCCCGTTTTTCTTGATTTTACGACACGCAGCCGTAGCCTTAGTGCAATTATGCGACAACAAATCCCTATTACAGCCATCCTGTGGGTTGTCTGGCTGATGCAGCCAGCCCTCGCCGATGCGGAACTCATCGCAGTCGCCAGCGAGGCGCGTGCCGAAGTCTCGCCCCGTGGCGCGCGCCGGCAGGTCCGGCTGCCGCAACTCGACTTCTCCGTGCGTGCCAAGTTCGCTTGTCCGGACGATGCCGTGGCCGAATCTGTCACGATCAGTATTGCGGACGCTCACAAACGCTACGCCCCGAACGAAGACGACAATAGCCTCGAAGCCGTAGTTGCGGTGCCAGCGAACCAGATTGCGCCGATTGCAACGGGTGACTTCTGCATGGACGGCAACAGCGGGGGCGAAGAGTTACTGCTTGCAGGGGTCGCGACGGCCCAGCTGTCTTTACGTTGTCTCAACCAAAGCGGTCGCTTCGTCAGCTTTGCGAGCCTGGCACTGCCTGTGCGGCTCGTGTGCAAAAGCGATACGGATCAGGACCCATCCGTCGGAGTACCATCACCGGCCAGGTGAAGGCTGAGAAAATCCAGCGTCCGGTTCCAGGCATCGTTGGTCGCTATTGCATCGTAGGTTTTCGCTGATTCACTCGCGAAGCGCTGCCCGACACCCGCGTAGACCTGGATGTCGTAGTCCTTACGCAAGGATTCGAGCGCGGTCTTGAAAGCGTCGACCGAATCTACTTTTATGCTGATGTCGTCACCCGCAAACAAGCCCAGTATGGGCGCATTGACGGGACGCAGTTTGTCCTCGTCACTCGTCACCGGACCGTAGTAGATAACGCTGGCATCCAAATCGTCGGGAAGCAGTAGCGCGGTGTTCAGGGCCCAGGTACCGCCGAAACGCCAGCCGATGGCGCCGACGCGAGGCGCGCCGGCTGTCTCGCTCACGAACTCGAAAGCCCCGCGGATATTCTGGTTGGCCGAATCGGGGTCCTCGACCACCGACAGCATCAGCTTGCGAGCCGACGCCGGATCAGACGCCGTCTGCCCGCCGAAAAGGTCGATCGCGAGTACGATGTAGCCCTCTGCGGCGAGACGATCCGCGCGCGCACGCATCTCGTCCGTCAGGCCCCACCATTCGTGGATCATGATGACCGCGGGCAGCGGCTCAAACATGTCGGACGGCGCCACGAAGTAACCATAAACAAGCTCGTCCCCGACTTCTGCATAGGGCATGTCCTCGGAGATGACCGCCCGGGCCTGCGACTCGCGACCCGGCGTGGCCCCCGCATCAACCGCCTGAGACTGCGGGGTAGCGGCGGCCGGAGCGACGGCTGCTTCCTGTTCCGGCTCGCCCGAGCCGCACGCCGCAAGCACAAGACTGCCGGCGATTAGCGCCATGAGGGTCCTGCCTGTCCCGAGCCTGGTTATGTGCATACCATCAACCTGAAGTATTCTCGCCAATCCACCGCTATTCGGCTCGCCGCCGAATGGCGTAAGTGTAATCGAAACTATCGTGCGGGAACCAATATGAGTTTACTTGCGCAAACCCTGGTCTATCTGCTTGCGGCCGTTGTCTGTGTGCCTTTGAGTCGGCGCCTGGGCCTCGGATCCGTGCTCGGATACCTTGCCGCCGGCATCGTTATCGGTCCATTCGGCCTGGCGGTTGTAACGGATGCCGAGCATATCCTGCACTTCGCGGAACTCGGTGTCGTGTTCCTGCTGTTCATCGTCGGGCTGGAATTGCAGCCATCGCGCCTTTGGGTGATGCGTCGCATGGTGTTCGGTCTCGGCACGGCGCAGGTAGTCTGCAGCGTAGTGGCTATCGGCCTCATCGCCTGGGTTCTTGGCCTCTCCGGCAATGCGGCAATCGTCGTGGGGCTGGTACTCGCGCTTTCGTCGACTGCATTTGTCCTGCAGATGCTCGCCGAAAAAAAGCAGCTTGCGACGCACCAGGGCCGTGCCTCTTTTTCGATACTGTTGTTCCAGGACCTTGCCGCAATACCGCTTATCGCCGTGCTGCCTCTGCTCGGACAAAACGCGTCTTTCGACGAAGGGATCAGTTTCACCAGGATAGGCATTATGATCGGTACGATCGGCGGACTGATAATCGGCGGCCGCCTGTTGCAAAAGCCCATCCTGCAGACGGCGGCGCGATCCGGTATCCCCGAGATCTCCACGGCGACGGCGCTGCTCATCGTGATCAGCAGCGCACTCTTGATGCAGTTTGCGGGCATGTCGATGGTTCTCGGCGCCTTCATCGCGGGCATGCTGCTCGCGGATTCGGAGTATCGCCACCAGCTCGAGGCAGACATCGCGCCGTTCAAGGGACTGCTCCTGGGCCTGTTCTTCATCGCCGTCGGCATGTCGGTGAACATCGAATTGTTGCTCGAAATCCCTGGCAGAATCCTGCTTATCGTCGCTCTCCTGATGACGGCAAAGGTGCTCGTACTGTTTCCACTGGCCCGGCTGTTCGGCATGTGCGATTCCGGTGCCGCTCTCAAGACCGCGGTCGTGCTGTCACAGGGCGGCGAATTTGCGTTCGTGCTGCTGGCCATCGCACGTGCCGAGCAGGTGCTCGCCCCTGGTCTGATCGACGAGCTGGTGCTCGCAGTGGCCGTATCGATGATGATGACTCCGCTGCTCTACGCGCTGGCCGAGCGACTCACGCAAAAGAAAGAGACTCCGGAAGCGCCGCAGTACGACGAGATGCCCGAGGATCATCAGCACGAGGTCCTGATAGCCGGATTCGGACGCGTGGGGCAAATCGTCGGGCGCCTGTTGCGAATCATGAACAAGCCGTTCACGGCGCTCGAGAGCGACTCGCTGCAGGTCGACGTGGTGCGTCGCTACGGTTCCGCGGTGCACTATGGCGACGCATCACGCCTGGACCTGTTGCGTGCCGCCGGCGCCGATCACGCGAAGATATTCGTGCTCGCAATCTCTGACCTGGAGCAGTCAATGCGTATCGCCGAGGCCGTTACGCGGCATTTCCCGAACCTGACGATCATTGCGCGAGCGCGCAACAGGCGGCACGCACACAAGCTCATGGACCTCGGTGTGAAGCACATCTTCCGCGAGACGCTGCTATCGAGCCTGGCCATGACCGAGCTCGTCCTGACGAGCCTCGGGTATTCGGACGAGCAGGCGAAACACGTAATCGGTACATTCTGCGAGCGCGATTCGAGACTGCTCATCGAACAGCACGCCATTCACGACTCGGAAGAAAAACTGATTCAGTCGGCCAGGGATTCAGCCGATGAGCTCGAGTCGCTGCTCAGAGGAGACGCGAATGCATGACGATCAATCGTCTTCGTCATCCCAGTCCCTGAGCTTGCTCTTGTCGACCTCTTTCCATTGCTTATCGCTAAGGCGCATGTATTGCAGCACCTTCGCAATTGTGTAGACGATGATCAGGGCAATCATGACAAGCAGAAATATCAGGCCGTCGGGCATATCGCAGGTCCGGATGCAACGGATTACGTGAGCTTAGCACCGGGACGACACAGATGACGACGGTCCTGAGCGTGGTAGTGTTCCGTCTCCTGACCCGGGATACCCATGCAGCCTGAAGCCAAGCTCATCGAGATTCAGAACGCGACGATCTGGCGCGGTACAACCTGCGTCTTCGACGGCCTCGACCTCGAAATCGCGCAGCATGAGCGTGTTGCCATTGTCGGGCCAAACGGCGCTGGCAAGACGACGCTGCTGAAGGTCATCAACCGCGAACTCTACCCGGTCGTGCAGGACGGGTCGTCATTGCGCATCCTGGGTTTGGAGCACTGGAACGTCTGGGAGCTGAGGAAACACATCGGTGTCGTCTCCCATGACCTGCAGCAACGCTACACGCCGACAACGACTGCGCTCGAAGTCGTCGTCTCGGGATTTCATTCCAGCATCGGCGTGCACGGCACGCTGGCAAGCCGCGTCAACGCACAACAGCTCGAAGCGGCTCGAGCGACGATGGCCGAACTCGGCGTCGAAAGTCTCGCCGGCACAGCCCTGAAATCCATGTCCACGGGGCAACAACGTCGCTGTCTGCTGGCGCGCGCGCTCGTGCACGAGCCCGATACGCTGATTCTTGATGAACCCACTGCGGGACTCGATTTTGCCGCAAGTTTCGATTACCTCGGTCGACTGCAGAGACTCGCGGATGACGGATGCAACATCATCATCGTCACGCACCATCTCAATGAGATCCCGCCCGCCATCGACCGTGTCGTGCTGTTGAAGCAGGGCCGGATCGTCGCCGACGGGCCGAAATTCGAGGTATTGACCAGCGAGTTGCTCAGCGATGTGTACGAAACCTGCGTCCGCGTGGCCGAATTGGACGGTTATTACCTCGCCTACCCGGGGTAAAGATGCAAAAACGTGACCTGATACAATGCTTCGAGGCGCGAACAGGTCTAATCTGTGCTTTATGTTGAAACAGGCGCGCACAGTTCTCACCAGCATGCCGCTCGTTGCGCTGCCCGCGCTGGCGGCGGACGCCAACTACCAGACCGGGATTACGAGTGTCGGCCCCGCCATGTTCATCTTCACGATCGCTGGTGCCCTGTTGCTGACCCTTATATTTCGTTCGGCGGCCAACCACGCGGCGCGTTTCGTCACGGCGCAAATCGGCCAGTGGCGCATCCGCACGGCGCTCGACAAGCGCAGCCCGGATGTATTGCACGATTTCATCCTGCCCGGCGCTTACGGCGGCCTGGCGAAAATTGATCATGCCATCCTGACCGCCGGCGGCATCCTTTGCATACAGACCAAGCACTACAATGGCATCGTTTTCGGTGGCGAAGACGAGGCTCAGTGGACCAACGTCGATGGTGTCAAACGTCGTCGCTTTCTCAATCCCCTGATCCAGAACGAGGGCCGCAGGCGCGCGTTGACGAAAGTCGTGCCCGACGTGCCGGTGGCGAATCTCGTCATTTTCACGGGATCCGTCGAGTTCACGTCGGCGCCGCCGCAGAACGTCATTCACGTTCGGGATCTCGAGAGCTTCATCGCGAAATTCGTTTTCGGTCCCAGCAAGATCGAGGACTGGGATGCGGTCTGGCTGACCGTCAAAGCGGCCGCGCTAACGGATGAATCTTCGCGTAAGGACCACGCCGCGCAGCTTAGCTTCAGCTGATCCATCGGACGCCACGCGGCGCTTCGGCTGATGCTTTATACTCGGCGGCGACTTCACGGCCCGAGGCGCGTTGCATGGAAACCACCCAAACCCTGATTTCATCGCCAATCGGCGTGCTGGCTGTTTTGTGTGCCGTCGCGGCCTTTTTCTTCTTGTTGGCCCAGGTCAGTGAAGCAAAGCTCTTCAATTACGTTCCGCCACTGTTGTTCATCTACGCAACCCCGGTTTTTCTCAACAATTTCGACGTAATCCCCAGCAAATCGATTATCTATACGGGCCTGAGCCAGTATGCGTTGCCCGTGTTCATCGTATTGATGCTGATCAAGGTAAACGTACCCGCCGTTGTGCGTGTCATGGGCAAGGGTGTGCTCGTGATGCTGATGGGTACCGCGGGAGTCGTCGTCGGTGGCGTGGTTGCGTACCTGATCGTTCACGGCTGGCTCTCGGACGACGCCTGGAAGGGTTTCGGCGCGCTCGCAGGCAGCTGGATCGGCGGCACGGCCAACATGCTCGCCACCAAGGAAATGCTCGGGGCTTCAGAGGCGCAGCTGGGACTCGCCGTCATCGCTGACAACGTCATTTATATCGTCTGGCTGCCGCTGTTGCTGATGTCGCGTGACTTCGCCGAGAAGTTCAACAAGTGGGCGCGCGTGCCGGCCGATCGGCTCGCAGCCATGGATGCGGCAGCAGACATACACGCCGAGGAAGATACGGCGCCAACGATGCCGGAGTACTTGTTCCTCGCCGCAGTTGTATTCGGTGTCGCGGCGATCGGTCATGCGCTCGCACCGGGCCTCGCACGATGGATCGCGGAGACATCGCCCGACGCCGCAGGGATCTTCTCGGAAACCACGACGCGCATACTGCTCGTCACGACGCTGGCACTGATCTTGTCGACAACGGCGGCTTCGAAGCTGCCAAATGCGACGGCGATCGGCACGGCGCTTGTGTACATTTTTGTCGCCGGTATGGGTGCGCGCGCATCGGTAGCAGGCCTCGCCGAAGCGCCGGCATTCGTGCTGGGTGCCTTCATCTGGATTTTCATCCACGGTCTATTCTGTCTCGCCGGCGCGTGGATCTTCCGCGTGGATGTTCACAGCGTCGCCATCGCGTCAGCCGCAAATATAGGCGCGGCCGCATCGGCACCGATCGTGGCCGCGCACCATCGACCCAACCTGGTGCCCGCTTCGATTCTCATGGCGCTGCTCGGTTACGCCCTCGGTAATTACCTTGCGCCGATGACGGGGCAGCTCGCGAGAATCGCCGCAGGCCAGTAGACATGTGGAAACAGCGGGTCCAGCGCACAGCAATTGTTGTCGCAGCAGTACTCGCTGTCGGCGCAGCCATTTCGGTGTGGCTGTGGCGCGATCGACCCAGTCTCGATAACATCGATTGGGCGCCTCCCGTCATTGCGGCCGCGTCGGCAACGGATTCGGTTACCGCGACCTGGCTCGGCGTCGCGACCCTGTTGTTCGACGATGGCGAAACACAGATTCTCGTTGACGGCTTTTTTTCGCGGCCGACGCTCGACGACATAATTTTCGACCGTCCCGTTGACAACGACGCGGCGACAATTAATTACGCCCTTGACGAGTACCGCATGCGGCGGCTCGCCGCGATCATTCCAGTGCATTCGCATTTCGACCACGCCATGGACGTTGGCGCAATCGCCAACCGCACCAGCGCTTCGGTGCTCGGGTCCGAGTCAACTTTGCAGATCGCGCGCGGTGCCGGGGTGCCTGAGGACCAGATGACACTCGTCGAAGTCGGCAAAGCCTACGAATTCGGCCGCTTTGACGTTACGCTGCTTGCGTCCAGCCATGCGTCGCTGGGCTGGCGCGGCAGCGTGGTGTTCCCAGGCAGCATCGATGCGCCGCTGCCGCTGCCGCAGCCCGTCAGCGCCTTTCGCGAAGGCGGCAGCTACACGATCGTGATCGCACATCCACAAGGCACGACCATCGTCCAGGGGAGCGCCGGAATGCCCGGAAAGTCCCTGGCTAAAGTGTCGACGGACGTCGTCATGCTGGGCGTCGGCGGCCTCGAGAGTCTCGGTTTCGAATACGCGGAACAGTACTGGCAGTCGCTCGTGACGGCCACGGGCGGACAAAGCGTGTATCCGATCCACTTTGACGATCTCACGAGACCTTTTGGTGAGACGATCGCCAGCGCGCGCTTCCTTGGTGATTTCGAGCAAACGGCGCAGTGGTTCGAAACCCTGCGCGACAGGTGGGACAGGGATGTCCAGCTATTCGTCCCCGAGTTCGGTCAGCCGATCGCTATTTATGCTCAGCCCGTCGCTGACTCTTCGGAGTCGGGAGTATCGAGCAGCGCCGAGAGCGATTGATCGCCACGTATCAGCGCCTCTTTTTGCGCCCGGCTGAGCTGCTTCACGCGATACTCGAGTTGCGACGCGCAGGAACGATCACCGACCTGCTCGTTGAATTCCAGTCTCAAAGGTCCCTTGCCGCGCAGGTACTTGGCGCCGCGCGCGCCACTTTCGTGCTCGGCGATACGATTCGGAACATTGGTCGCAATACCCGTGTACAGCGTATCGTCCGCGCAGCGCACGATGTAGAGGCTGAACGGGGAATCGATCACGCGTTGCCGCCGACCAGCGTATCTCCAAAGACGCGAAAGGCGCCGGCCTCGATACTCTCGAGGTTTTCGGTCGTCTCGGAATAGGTCAGGACGATGTCGGAAACACCGCCCAGCTCTTCGGCGGGCTCGTGCAACCTGAGCGTGAGAACATTTCCTGTCAGGGCTGCTTCCTTGATCAGGTTATGTCCGCCGAACTGCTGTTCATTGATCTCGATATAGATCGATTCGTCGAAGTCCTCGTCGACCGTACGCATGAGTAGCAGGTAGTCCTTGATATCGCCGATCTCGGACGTCTTGGCGAAGAACAGCATGGTCGCGTTGTCGCGCACGTCAAAGGCGACGGTGTCGTATTGTCGGCTGTCGGTCATTGGCTTCTCGCGTTTTCGAGTAACTGTTGTAACAGTTCGTCCTTCTCTTGCCAAATATCACCGAGCCAGCGGTGCACGCGCCGCCTGAATTCACGGTCTTGCTGGTAATCCCCGGCGACCAGCCACTCTTCGACGGGCCGTTCGCGCACATCCACGATGACCTGGACGTGCCGGCCGCAGCACATCTCCCAGAATCCTGCGGGACCATCGGGATAAGCAAGCGTTACGTCGAGAATACTGTCGAACAGGCTGCCCATCGATGACATTGCAACGGCGAAACCGCCGGCTCGCGGAATCAGAAGGCGCTGGTAGGGTGAGTTGCGTCGATCTCGCTTTTCCTCGCTGAAACGGGTGCCCTCAACGAAGTTGATTACGGAGGTCGGCGTATGCCGGAACTTCTCGCAGGCGGCACGCGTCGTCTCGAGATCCTTGCCTTTCATGTGCGGATTCTTTGCGAGGTACGAATTCGAATAGCGCTTCATGAACGGCATGTCCATTGCCCACCAGGCGATGCCGAGAACCGGGAACCAGATCAGTTGCTGCTTGATGAAGAACTTGAGGAACGGGATGCGGCGATTGAAAACCTTCTGCAGCACCAGGATGTCAACCCAGGTCTGGTGGTTGGCCATGACCAGGTACCAGGCGTCGGGGCGCAGGTTCTCGGTACCGCGCGCTTGCCAGTCGATCGACGCGCCGAGGGTCAGGTTCGCCGTATTAACGCTGATCCAGATCTCGCCGAGCTTCATGATTATCCTGGTGACGAACCGCCGTGGCCCGGCGATCGGAATCAGCAACTTGACGATAGCCAACAGGAAGATCGGCACGAACCAGAATATCGTGTTGATCGCGAAGCCCGAGAGGACGAGTATGCCGCGGAGATTGCGAAAGATTGCTGACACGTGTAGGCCGCCTGACGTTGTAGCTCGCATTCTATCCCGAAACCGCAGGGCGTGAAATCGACCGGCTTGCCGAGCCGCATTGCCTCCAGTAACGTGCCTGAATGGTGAACGGCATATCCTGGCGTTACGCGCTGCTGCTCGCGGTCTTCTCCGGCGGCATGTTGGCCGCGTTCGTCGCCGACCCGATTGCGCAGGACCTGGCTTATCACCTGTTTGCCGACCAGCGCTCGATGTTCGGGATACCGAATTTCCTCGATGTCATATCGAACCTGCCGTTCGCAATAGTAGGAGCCGCCGGCCTGTATTTCATGTCTCGCGACGCGGGCATCCCTTCGAACAGACTCGCGTGGCACATATTCTTCGTCGGCGTCTTTCTGACGGCATTCGGCTCAGGCTACTACCACCTGGCGCCCGACAACGACACGCTGGTCTGGGACCGGCTGCCCATGACGATTGCCTTCATGGGTTTCGTCTCAATCGTCATCGGGGAATACCTGTCCGAACCGTTGGCAAAGCGCCTGCTGCTGCCGCTGCTCGTGGCAGGCGCCGCGTCAGTATTTTACTGGGCTCATACCGAGGCACTCGGGCGCGGGGACCTGCGCGCCTATGCGCTCGTGCAGTTCCTGCCGATGCTGCTGATTCCCCTGGTCGTGCTGCTGTACCGTGATCGCAGCAACCTGGGGCCTTACGTTGGATTGATGATCGTTTTCTATATCGCCGCGAAACTGCTGGAGTTTTTCGACGGCGCCGTGTTCGCGGCGGGCGGCATCGTCAGCGGCCACTCCCTGAAGCACGTGTTTGCGGCCATGGCGCCGGCCAGCCTGCTTTACGGCCTCAGAGAGCGGCGTTACCATGCGCCGCGCCCATTAATGCTGTGAGAATGCCAAGATGACTACTGCAAAACGGATCGACGGCAAAGCCAAGGCCGAGCAACTCGCCGGCACCATTACCGAACAGACCGCCAGCCTGCTGAGCGAGCACGGGATCAAGCCCGGTCTGGCCGTCGTCATCATCGGCGAAGACCCGGCCAGCCAGGTCTACGTGCGCAACAAGAAGCGCCGCGCCGAGTCCTGTGGTTTCTATTCGGTGCAGCATTCGATCCCGGCAGACACTACACAGGAAGAGGTTCTTCGCCTCATCGACGAACTGAACAACGACGACGCCATCCACGGCATCCTCGTGCAGCTGCCGCTCCCCGATCACCTCGACGAGCAGACGATCACGCAGTCGATCTCCCCATCCAAGGACGTGGACGGATTTCATTTCGTCAACATCGGCAAACTCACGGCCGGACATACGGACGATGCCTTCATACCCTGCACACCGGCTGGCTGCATGCTCATGATCGAGGACGAGCTCGGCAAGGACCTGTCGGGGCTCAACGCCGTGGTCATGGGACGATCGAATATTGTTGGCAAGCCGATGGCGAGCCTGCTGATGAAGCAGAACGCAACAGTTACGATCACGCACAGCAGGACGAAGGACCTGCCGCAAGTCGTCGCCGGGGCCGATATCGTCATTGCGGCCATCGGGCGAGCCGAAATGGTCAAGGCAGACTGGGTCAAACCGGGTGCGGTCGTCATCGACGTGGGCATCAACCGCGTGGAAAAGACCATCGACGGCGAAACCAAGTCGAAGCTCGTCGGCGACGTCGACTACGACGACGTGTGCTCGGTCGCGAAAGCCGTTACGCCCGTCCCCGGAGGCGTCGGTCCGATGACGATCACGATGCTCATGTTCAACACGCTGCGTTCGGCGCGCCTCGCGGCCGGCCTCGAGGGGTAACGGTGCCGGGCGGCGAGGACTTCCGCACCATCTGGCTGAAGCCCGACGACCCGTCGGTCGTGCAGATCATCGACCAGCGCCTGCTGCCACACGAATACCGCATTCACGATCTCACAACCTGGCAGGACGGCGTCGAGGCCATCAGCGATATGTACGTGCGCGGCGCGCCACTGATCGGCGCCACTGCCGCATGGAGCCTGTACCTCGCCGCGCTGCATGCGTCGTCCCCTGCGGACGGCGTGCGAGAGGCGGCAGTCACCTTACTCGCCTCGCGCCCGACGGCGGTCAACCTGCGCTGGGGCGTGGAGCGCATACTCCGCATCGTCGATGCTGCACAGGACGACCCTCGCCTGATTGAACTTATTCGCGCCGATGCGCAGGCGATCTGCGACGAGGACATCGAGATCAGTCGCGGCATCGGCGAGCACGGTGTCACGCTGCTCGAGGCGATCTCGAAAAAGAAGAATGGCGGCACTGTCAATGTTCTGACGCATTGCAATGCCGGCGCACTGGCAACGATCAACTGGGGTACGGCGACGGCGCCGATATATTTCGCGCAGCAACGCGGCATCGACGTGCATGTCTGGGTCGACGAGACGCGGCCGCGCAACCAGGGCTCGCAACTCACGGCATGGGAACTCGCTGAGAGCGGCGTACCACACACGCTGATTGTCGATAATGCAGGCGGGCACCTGATGCAGCATGGCCAGGTCGACATCGTAATCACGGGGACGGATCGCACGACGCGCTGCGGCGATGTCGCCAACAAGATCGGCACCTACCTTAAAGCACTGGCCGCGCACGACAATGGCATACCGTTTTACGTGGGTTTGCCGTCGACGACGATCGACTGGACCAGCCGCGACGGCGTCGCCGAGATCCCCATCGAGGAACGTGATGCAGCCGAAGTAACCGACGTCCCTGGCGTACATGACGGCGCACGACTTACAGTACGCACGACGGGATCAGACACGCCTGTGAGCAATCCCGCCTTCGACGTGACACCGGCGCGCCTCGTGACCGGGCTCATCACCGAGCGCGGCATCTGCGAAGCATCGGAAGACGGGCTGCTCGGGCTGTTTCCCGAGAAGGCGTCGATGTGACGATCGACGAAGGTGTCGTCAAGTACCAGAGCTTCTGGACCAGGGCGCCGGCACCTCACGCCGCAGCCGTGGACGAGCTCGAGACCTGGCGCCGACCGTTGTTTGACGCTGGTCTGATCGGCGAATACGAGGAGCACGGCATCGGCTACGGTAACATCAGCGTGCGTTGCGGCGAACCCGGTCAGTTCATGATCAGTGGCACCCAGACCGGACACCTCGCCACAACAGACAAGTCTCACTATGCCGTCGTGACGTCATGGAACGTTCATGGCAACCGCGTTTGCTGCGTGGGCCTCTCGCAGGCGTCCTCGGAAGCCATGACGCACGCCGCAATTTACCAGCTCGACCAACACATCGGCGCCATCGTGCATGTGCACAGCGCGGACCTGTGGCGGCAATATCTGAACCAACTACCGACGACGTCGCCGGATGTGCCATACGGCACGCCCGGGATGGCCAACGAGTTTCGCCGCCTGTACGTCGATACCGATTTCCGCAAGACGCAGCTTGCCGTCATGGGCGGTCACGAGGACGGCATCCTTAGCTACGGACGGTCGCTCGAAGAAGCGGCGACGAGAGTCCTGAACCTTATGGGGACCGCGAACTAGGTTTCACCGTACATCTGATCCGGCGTCAGTTCGGCCGGGAACTTTGACCGCAAGGCACGCCGGGACTCGTAGCAAAGGTGACAGTGATCCGCATAGCCGTCTTCGTGCGCGAGTTCGTACCGACGAACTATCTCTGCAGGACCGCCGTCGAGCAGCGGCCCGATAACGGGATGCTCGTCCGGGCGGAAATCCGCCATGATCTTCGTCAGCGGACGCTCGAGCAGATTGCCGATGGAGATGCCCTGGCAGATGTGCAGGTGTCCGAACGGGTCTACGTGCACTCGCTCCGGATGCCGCAGTTCCTCCCACGGGCATACCGTAAACTGCTGCCAGGACGTCGACGGCACTCGTGACGCAAGCAATTCGGCCGCACGTCCCCGGTACAGCACGGCCGACTCACCGGCCGGCAGCGTGCCGGCAGCGCCGGACACGTGTGATGCTTCAGGCTCGGCGATGCTGATGAAGTCCACCGGGATATCAAGCTGTCGGGCAGCCTCGCGGGCGGTTTCCGGGTTCCCGCTGGTTTCGCCACTGCCGTGGTAGCTGTCGCTGCTGATGGAGAGATCGTCGATCGATCCCGCGAGCGGCCGCAGCCACTCCAGGGCATCGCCTTCCGAGTTGGCCCAGTACGCGTTCGTGACGATGCCGACCTTGAATCCACGTTGTTTGGCTCGGAGAACGCCGCTCTTTAGGATCGCGTAATAGAGAAAAGCCTCGCCGCCCTCGAAGTAGATCCATTCAATCGTGCCGAGCAGCCCTGCCTGGTCGAGGGTGTGCTCGATGGTGTCGAGAGTCATCGTCCCGGTCTGGAACGGCCCGCCCCAGACGAAGCAGTGATCGCACTCGAAGGTGCACTGGTAGGTCAGCAACAGGTGCAGCCCGGACAGTGGCGGCGAAGAAGCCCTGGAAGACGAGGCGGTAGCCATATGGGAAACTGTAGCTCACGTGTCGCGAAGATCAATACGGAGTCTCCGCTGTGCAGAACTCAACAATGACAACGATCCCGGAGCCCGTCAGGCAGGCACGGGCTGTGTTCAGGGAACGCCGCATCTCGCCGCACTATTCGGGGCCGCTGCACCTCGCGACAACGGTCGGCATCAGCGTCCTGATCGCGTTGGCGAGCGGCATGATGCTCGAAGATGTGAAACCGCTGGAATGGCTGACAATTCCAGTGACGTTCCTGTACGCCAACCTGAGTGAATACCTGGGACATCGTGGCCCGATGCACCACAAGACCCGGATGCTGGCGGGTATATTCCAGCGCCATACGATCGAACATCATTCGTTCTTCACAAACGAAGCCGCAAGCTTCGAGTCGACGAAGGACTACCGGGCCGTCCTGTTTCCGCCGATACTGCTGATCTTCTTCTTTGGCTGCTTCGCGCTGCCGGCCGCCGCCGTACTCTACTACGTCGCGTCACCGAATATCGGCTATCTGTTCGTGCTGACTTCGATCCTCTATTTCCTGAATTACGAGTTGTTGCACTTTGCCTATCACTGCGGTCCAGAGTCCTGGCTGGGGCGGTTGCCCTTGATCGAGAATCTCCGCAAGCATCACTTGACGCATCACGACAAGCGCCTGATGACACGCTACAACTTCAACATCACTTACCCCATCTGCGACTATCTGTTCGGCACGCGCTACCGCGAAGAGAACTAGCTGACTTTTTCGGTCACCACGGGCTCGAGCGAGAATCGAAACGTCCGACAGGCCTTTACGGCCGGAACCTCGGCATCCTTCGGCAGCGGCGCATACGTCGACTGCTTCACGGCGCGCCGGGCGGGCTTCTCGAAGACGCGGTGTGTGCTCTTGCGCACCGCGACGCGTCGCGTGCGTCCTTCGCGGGTGATCTCGAAGCACACCTGTACCTCGCCCTCGATGCGATCGCGGCGCGCCTCCTCGGGATAGTCCGGCACAACGGTATAGACCGGCTTGCGATCAGTCGTCGCGGTCTCGAGCACCTCCGTCGCCGCGGCGGGCACCAGGATACCAGCGGCGGCCATGACCAGCAGCGTTCGCAGTGAACTAGGTCGGTTTGTCACCCTTATTCCCGGCAGCCTGATTACGGCGCTCGTCAATTTCAATATGCGGCATAACCGGTTCGGTCTTGTCGAGGTACATTCCCTTGATGATTTTCAGTGTCCTCGAGTTCGGGTTGATCTCCTGCCCCCTGCGGATATCCGCTTCGGCCTCCTCGAGTCGCCCGAGCGCCATGTAAGCCAGCGCACGATTGTTATACGCCTTCCAGTGATCAGGATGTCGCTCCAGCACCCAGTCGCAGTGGACCAGCGCTTCCTCGGGGCGATCGATCATTATGTACCCGGCGCAGAGATTGCTGTGCGCCGACCGCGTCTCGCGAATGCCCTGGGCGGACGCGAGCCCGAGCCGCGTCAGGCGCACGCCCTCCTCGCCGTCACCGGCCATGAGCGCCTGCGCGCCGTCGTGAAGTTGGACGTTTCGGGGGCCGAGCACGGTCTTCACTTCATCGGCCGCGGCCGCACGCACGCTCGCCAGCAGCATCAGGGCCAACAGTGCAGAAAAGCGTAGCTTTGACATTGTCCCGTTACGTGAGGTAGCGCTCGAAGAACTCCACGGTCCGCTGCCAGGCAAGTTCCGCCGCGTCCTTGTCGTATCGCGGCGTCGTATCGTTGTGGAAACCATGATTGACGTCGGCATAGTCATGATTGACGTAGTGCCGGCCCGCTTTCTTGAGCCCTTTCTCGAACTCCGGCCACGACGCGTTGACGCGCTCGTCCAGGCTCGCGTGATGAATCATCAGCGGTGCCTCGATCGATTCGGCTTCTTCGGCAGACGGATGACGTCCGTAGAAAGCGACGGCGGCGCTCAGGTCTGACAGGCGCACGGCCAGGCGCATCGACATTCCGCCGCCGAAGCAAAATCCGACGGCACCGACCTTGCCCGTGCAATCCGGGTGTTTTTTCAGGAATTCGACGGCGGCAACGAAGTCCTCGACCATTTCATCGCGGTCTCTTTGCCGCTGCATGGCGCGGCCGTCGTCATCGTTGCCCGGGTAGCCGCCCAGCGGTGTCAATGCGTCGGGAGCAAACGCAATAAAGCCGGCAATGGCAAGCCGCCGCGCCACGTCTTCGATATAGGGATTCAGGCCACGGTTCTCGTGTATGACGACAACGCCGGGCAGCTTGTGCTGAGTCACGGCGGGACGCGCAAAATAGCCCTGCATGACGCCGGCGCCTTTTGGCGAGGCATATTTCTTGTAGCTGGCCCGGATCGACGGGTCGTCAGGGTCTACCTGCTGTGCGAGCGCATAATCGGGACTCAGGCTTGCGAGGACGGCAGCCGCGCTGACGCCGGCCGTTGTGAATTTCGCCGCGCGATCCAGGAATTCACGACGTGTAATCTGCCCGTGGACATAACCGTCGAACAGACGCATTACCTGACGATCGTATTTGTCCGCCATTGTTACTCCAGAGAGTCAGCCGCTGATATATTGCTCGAGCTGCTCTATCTCTTCCTGCTGATCGGAGATGATCGCCTGGACGAGGTCGCCGATCGAAATCATGCCGACGACTTTTCCAGCGTCGACGACGGGCAAGTGTCGAATCCGGCGGTCCGTCATGACACTCATACAATTGGAGACGGTCTGATCGGTCGTCGCCGTGACGACTTCCGCCGTCATGATCTCTCCGACCTCTGTTGAATCCGATGCGCGCCCCTTGATAATGACTTTGCGGGCGTAGTCGCGTTCGGTGACGATGCCCTTCAGCGCATCGCCATCCATGACGAGCAGGGATCCGACGGCCCGTTCCGCCATCAGTTTGATGGCATCGAGCACCGAGGCGTTCGCAGCTATCGATATGATCTCCGCGCCCTTGGAATCGAGCAGATGCTTCACGAGTTTCATTGAGCCTCCCCATGCAGATTGCCGTGTTTGATTCAATTCTAGCAGCACGCTCGATGTGCCGGGCATGAGAAAAGGGCTCGCAGCATGCTGCGGGCCCTTTTTGTTAACGATCACAGTGAGTTATGAGTGTATCGACTCAGGTATCCTGCTCGACCTTGCCACGGATGTCGGAGAATTTGAGTCCGCCACTGCCATCATCGACGATAATCAGGTCTTCTTCGACATCGCTGACCTTGATGCTACCGGAACCATCGTCAATCGTGACGCTGCCCGCCACACCGCGTACGCTGATGCTGCCCGAACCGTCCGTGATATTGACATCGCCGGCCGCGCCTTCGACGTCGATCGAACCCGAGCCGTCGTCGATGACGAGATTCGCGACGTTCTCAACGTCGATCGAACCCGAGCCATCGTCGATCCTCACGTCGGCCGCCACGTCCCTGACATCGACAGAGCCGGAACCATCGTCGACATTCAGGGCCAGCCCGGCCGGCATGCTTACCTCGAGATCGATTCTCGCATTTGGACCGGAACCCATGAAGCCACCGTCGAAGTCCGATTTCAGAATGGCTTTTCCGTCACGCTCGTCGAGCGACAGCTCCAACTTCCTGGCGATAATCCTGGCGGCCTCATCCTCGTCGGCGTCCACGACGATGATCGTTGCCTTGACGATGATGCTGTCCTGACCGTCAACACCCCGGACATCCAGACTCCCGGCACCGGCGCGGATATCCAGTTCGCTTATGCCCTCGGCATCGAGCGCAAGATCGCGAACCTCTTCATAGTCGGTCCATGCCGCGTGTGCAAAACTGGCCAGAAACATGGCCATTACGATAAAGCTGCGCATAAGGAATCCCTCGTCTTGACGATTGATACCGATTAGACGCTCGTCGTGGCGTTTTGGTTGCAATCTAGGGAAGACCCATGGCATAGGCGGCGAGCATTTCGTCGAGACGCGTCGCAGAGAGCCACTTGCCGCGCAACATGACGCCGTGGATCCGATGGCTATTGCGAATGTCCTCGAGTGGGTTTGCATCGAGGAGTAGCAAGTCCGCGGACTTGCCGGCCTCGACCGTCCCGGTGTTGGTGCCGAGGAATTCGGCTACGGCTGTCGTGCCCGTGCTGAGTGCTTCGTACGGCGTAAGCCCTGACTGCACGAGGACATCGAGCTCGCGGTGCAGCGAGAAGCCGGGCACGTTGAAGACCTGCGGTGCGTCGGATCCGAGCAACAAACCCGCGCCTGCCTCGTGCAGTGCCAGTATCAGGCTGCGCCGCAGCTTGATCGCCAGTGCCGCCGTTTCCGCATCGAAGCCACGCTCGGCAAGCTGCCCGTTCTTGGCCGCAACCCAGCTGTCCACCGTCTCGGCCGGCATGTATTTCATTTCCGGGCGCAGTCTCAATTCCTCGACGGGCGTTGCATCGACGCGCTGCTCGATCAGTACCTGGGTGGGCACGTTCCAGGTACCGGCTGCGGCAGTCGCCGCCGCGACTTCGTCGATCTTATCCGCCTCGAGATCGGCGGCCAGCAGCACATCGAAGAAGCCGCCGTAACCGCCGGACTCGTGGCTGTCGGGCGGCAGCAGCGCAACGAGGTAGCCGTCGAGATGATCGATAGTCGCCATATTCAGCCGGAGCGCCGTATCGAGGCCGGCGGCTACCGGAACATGCCCGGCGAACGGGATGCCGAGCTCATTGGCAGTCTCCGCCAGCGCCTTGAATTCCTCGCCACTGAGACCGGGGTGTACCTTGATGAAATCGTATCCGGCCGCCGCTTGCTCGCGCACCTGTCGACGTGCGTCCGCTTCGCCCGACACGGAACGACCGTTCAGCGACGGACCCGACGTAATCAGCCGTGGGCCGAAAACCTCGCCGTCGCGCAGTTGTCGGCGCAACTCGAGGTGCGATGGGCGCCCCAGCATCCCACGAATTGTCGTGACGCCGTTGGCAACAAACAGGCTGAAATAGCGATCGAGCTCGCTGGACTGCGTATCGGGCACGTGTGCATGCATTTCGGCCAGGCCCGGCATCAGGAAACGATCGGTGCCGTCGACGGCGCGCGCCTCCTCGGGAATCCGCACCTGGTCGACGCTGCCGACACGCGTAATAAGGCCGTTCTCGACGATCACGGTCTGTTTTTCGAGGACCGTCTCGGTCGACATCGGAACGACATTGACGTTGACGAATGCCGTTGTGTCCGCGATGGACAAATTCGCAGTGCCAATTGCCGTCATCCCCATGAGGAATATAAGAAACCGCTTCGTCATCCTGTCCTCACGCTCTCGAGTATCTCGTCGCTGATATTGCCACCACAGATGACGACCACAACCGTGCGACCGCGGACTTCAGTCATTTGCAGAGCAGCGACCGCGACACCCGCCGCGCCCTCTATGCGATCGCCCTCCTGATCCATGTAATGACGCATTGCAGATGCGATCTGTTCTTCGTCGACGATCACGAATTCGTCGACGACGGCCTGGTTGAGGGGAAACGTAATGGCACCAGCCTCGATCCCGCCGGCGGTGCCGTCCGACAGCGTTGCTTCACTGGGCATCTCGAGGATTTCGCCGGCCTCGATCGAACGCGCCATGACCGGGGACGCCGCGGGCTGGCAGCCGATGACGCGAATCCCGGCGTCATGCGCCTTGAGCACGCTGCCGACGCCCCCGATCAGGCCGCCGCCGCCGACGGCGACGAAAGCCATGTCGACATCCGGAAGATCCTCGAGGATCTCGACGCCGCAGCTGCCTTGTCCCACGATTACAGCCTCATCGTTATAGGGGGACAGGTAAGTCATGCCGTTTTCGACGGCAAATCGGCGCGCATGTTCCTCGGTGTCGAGACCATCGGTGCCGAAGAAGCGGACGTCACCACCGTATCCGCGTATCGCCGCCACCTTTGCGGTCGACGTCTGTTCCGGAACGAAGATGACGCCGCTTATTCCGAGCCGTTGCATCGCCGACGCGACTGCGGCGCCGTGATTGCCACTCGAAGCGGCGACACAACCGGATGCTCGATGCTGTTCGTCGAGCAGCATGAGTCGATTGGTGGCGCCTCGAAGCTTGAACGACCCTGTCGTCTGCCGATTCTCGAGCTTGAAATAGACTTTCGCGCCGAGCTCGTCGCTGAAAGCCTCTGAAAAAACGAGAGGCGTACGCCGCACGAAGTCCGCGATTCGACGCGCCGCCTCGCGGGACTCGCGCGCTACACGATCGACAGTGGACTCAGCTACGTTCGGCACTGAAAGTATCGCAGCTGTCAGGATCGCCGCTTTCCAGCCCCGTACGGAACCAGCGTTTTCGCTGCGCCGACGTGCCGTGCGTGAACGACTCGGGCACGACTGTACCGCGGCTCTGTCTTTGCAGCGTGTCGTCACCGATCGCGCTCGCAGCGTTGAGCGCTTCGTCGACATCACCCGCCTCGAGGATACTGCGCGCACGGTCCGCCTGGTTCGCCCAGACTCCGGCGAGGCAGTCTGCCTGCAGTTCGAGCTTTACCGAGAGCGCGTTGCCTTCGGCCTCGCTCAGATTCTGCTTCATCCTGTGTACCTCGCCAGAGATCCCGAGCAGGTTTTGCACATGGTGACCGATTTCGTGGGCGATGACGTAAGCCTGGGCAAAGTCCCCCGGGGCCCGGAATCGAGTACGCATTTGCTCGTAAAAGCCGAGGTCAATGTAGGCTTTTTGGTCGGCCGGGCAATAGAACGGCCCCATCGCGGCCTGGCCAAGCCCGCAGGCCGAGCGCGTCGCGCCCGTAAACAGTACCAGGACCGGTTCCTCGTAACGCCGGCCCTGGCGCGCGAATATCTCGCTCCAGACGTCTTCGGTGTCCGCGATGACCACGGAGACCATGTCTGCGAGTGGATCGTTCCTGAGTTCGTCGGCCGTCGGCCGCGTGCCGCTCGTGGACGCAGACTGGCTGCTTTGCATGCCCTGCAGCAAAGGGGTCGGATCGACACCGAAATACATCGCGACGAGGATCAACACGATCGTACCGATGCCGCCGCCCAGTAGTTTCGGGGTCCTGCGCGCGCCACGCCGGTCCTCAATATTCGAACTGCGCCTGCCGCCTCGCCATCGCATGGCATGCTCCTCGACATTCTTCGGGGCAGCCATTGTCAGGCATTGCGAGGCGCGTTGACAACTCGTTACATCTGGCCTTCGATTGGCAGGAAACTCAGCAACTTCGTCTTGAAACGGCGCCACCAGGTCGTTCTCGGCTCGGTCGTGATCACTTCGTCACCACTCGCTGCCTGCAACAGCCACTCGAGACGACCCTTCTCGGACAGCTGCAGCTTGTACGCAAAATCGGGCAGCGTATCGAGGATACTCTCGGCCATGGAACTTGCCAGTTCGCTGCAGTCAACGACCATGCCCATCTCGGTGTTCAGGTACAGGGACCGTGGATCGAGATTGAAGGAACCGACGAACACCTTGCTGCGATCTACCGTTGCGACCTTGGAGTGCAGGGTTAGCTGGGTCGTCGACTCGCCACCGCCGGCATGTGGACGAAGCTCGTACAGTTCCACGCCTTGTTTCAACAGCGGTTTGCGATAGCGCGCGTAAACGGCGTGCACGCTCAGGTGATTGGTCGACGCCAGCGAGTTGCTGATGATCACCACACGTACGCCCCTCTTCACCAGCTCCGCGAATAGTTCGACGCCCCGCTGCTGGGGCACGAAGTACGGCGATATGACGATCAGTTCATCCGACGCGGCCACCGCCATCTGTCTCAGGAACGTGCTGGTGATACTCGCGGACCGCGGCAGCAGCCGGCGGATCGTGTCGGGGTAGTCGAGAACGACGGCGGCCTCGGCGGGCAGCAGCACCAGGTCCCCGTTGACCAATTGCTCCGCGAGGTCGCCATTGATGCTCTGCAGGAACGCGGTGTCGCTGTGCCGTTCGAGGAATTTGCGGCCTTCCTCGGCCGATTCTTTGACTGAGCTGTGCGGCACTATCGCATCGAACACATTCATGGGAATCGCTTCCGGTGAATTCCAGTATTCGTCGAAACCGTCCGAGACATCGTCGACGACCGGGCCGATGGCGAGCAGGTCCTCGTCGATAAACTCGGATTCGCCGCCCGACTGAAAGTACTCATCGGCGATATTCCTGCCGCCGACAATCGTCACCTGGTTATCGACCGTGAACGACTTGTTGTGCATGCGGCGGTTCAGGATATTGAAGTTCGCGATGAAACTGATCAGTCGCGAGCGACGCCGCGGGAAAGGGTTGAACACGCGGACCTCGATGTTGTCGTGATCGTCCAGTGAAAGCAGGCCCGCATCGACCTCCTGGGTCAGCGCGTCGTCCATCAACAGGCGCACGCGGACACCGCGGTCTGCTGCCGCAGCCAGCCGCAGCCCGACTAAATTACCGCTGATGTCGTCCTTTACAAGGTAACTCTGGATATCGATCGAGCGCTCGGCGCGGTCGATCAGGCCAAGCCGCATGCCGAGTGCATCCCCGCCGGAATCGAGCCGCAACACACCGCTGCCGGTGTCGTGACGACCGAGCCAGCGAATGGCCGCCTTGCCGAGAAGCGTGTCGTCCGTGTCCGGGTACTTCCAGGACGCCTGGCGCTTCGGCAACTTGAAGAACTTCTGGTATTTCGGCGGCAGGCGTGTGCCGACCAGTGTCGTTAACATCCCCATTCGATTGCGAATTTAACAGAATAACTTTTCGTGAACCGGTTTCATTGCAAGCTTGGTGTGACTATGCAACGATCAGGCCTCGTATGACAAAGGCACACCTGTCGAAAGACAGCGTCGCAAAGCCACCGGTCTAAGGGTCCTACCTACGACAGCGGGGTTACCGAGCGAAACCGGACGCGGCCGCGTCCGGAAGGTGTCTTTGGCAAGGGATCATTACGGCTGGAGACATCGATGCAATCAACTGGATTTCGTGACACCGGAAGGTTTGTGCGGCGCGCCGCCAGTCCGGGCATTTTCACGCCCGCCAACCTCGCAAAACTCATGCGCTGCCTCGAGCCCGACGCCAACGTCGCGCTGCCGATTCGCGTCCGCGGCGCCGGCAGCGCAGCGACCGACTGCAACGAAAGCCCTGCGGGCACCGTGCTCCACACGACCGGACTGGACCGGATCATCAGTATTGATAACTACAATCACACGGTCACGGCCGAAGCCGGCGTGCGTCTCGGCACGCTCGTGGCGGCGCTGGCCGATCAAGGGCTCGAATTGATTGGCAGCCACGACCAGACGGAACGCACCCTGGGTGGCGCACTGGCGGCGCCATGCATGGGGCCCGGAATCGGAGAGCAAGCCAGCTACCTGTCGAGCCAGGTCGTCAGCATGAAAGTCATTACGGTCAGCGGCAGAGTTATGAACGTCTCGGAAGAGCAGCAACACCTGTTGCACGCATTTCGCATCAGTTACGGGATGCTCGGCATCATTTACGAAGCGACCTTGCGGGTTCGCCCGATTACGACGTTTACGGCCAGCCATCGCAGCGTCAGCACCGGCAAGTTCGCCGACGTTATGGACCGTTTATCCAACGCTAACGTGGGTCTGAAGTTCTACGTGCTGCCACACCGGGATCGCGTCTACCTTGACCTGCGTCGCTACGAAGCCGAGCCGGGGAATGCCTACCAGGCGCCATGGAAAATCAAGGACTGGGGTGAAAGCACCGTCCTGCCGCAGGTGTTCAAATCCCTGAGCCGGGTCGTGCCAATACCTTCAGTGCGCTACCAGCTTATCGACAGCATCTCGGCGGCGACACACGGACTCGTCAATACGCGTTTCGTCAAGAACGGCAACAATGCCAGCGGCCGCCGCCGGCGCAAGACACCCGGCAACCTGCAATACTCGACCTGGTGCTTTCCGGCCTCCGATTTTTCGCTCGTCGTCAAAGCCTACGCCGAATTCTGCCGGGAGACCTTCGCGCGATCGGGCTACCGCTGCGACATGCCGGCCGTCGGTTTCCGTGTCGGCAAGGATCCCTCGGCGTTGTTGTCGCCGTCCTTCGACGATGCCGTCATAGCGCTGCAGACGACCTCCACACAACGCCAGGGCTGGGATGACTTCGTCATCGACCTGAACCAGTTCGCCGAGAACTGGGGTGGCACGCCGCTGTTCAGCGAGTCGCGGGCATTCCGAGCCGAATATGCGACCCGTGCTTACGGCAGCCGGCTCGAGTTTTTCCGCAAGATCCGCCGCCAGCTCGACCCCGAGAAGCGCCTGCTGAACCCGTTCCTTGCGCAGTGCTTCGCTTAGCAGGGAGTTCCGCGAAAAAAACTGGCCTTTATATATCGAACTGATATTATACATCGCCCCGATATATGGAGTCGCGCCGCGCGCGCGATTGGCTGATGGACGTAAAAACTGTTTGTCTCGGCATGCTGACCGAAGGTGCGGCCTCGGGCTATGACCTGAAGAAGCAGTTCGAATCGAGCTTCGCGCATTTTTTCGCCGCCGGTTACGGCTCGATCTACCCCGCGCTATCGTCGCTGGCCGAGCAGGGACTCGTGGACTGTGAGGAGATCCCCCAGGACGGTAAGCCCGATCGCAAGCTCTACCGCATAACGGCCGACGGCCGCCAGTACCTGCAGAAAGCGCTGCAGAAAACCACCCCTTGCCACAAGGTTCGTTCCGAGTTTCTCGCGATGATGTGCTTCGCCGACCTGATGGACCCGGCAGACGTCGAGGCCGTGCTCGACAACCGCCTCAGCGACATCGAACGCCTGCAGGAGCTGTTCAGGGATATTGAAACCAACTATTCCAACGACTGGTCGAAAGGTATGCAATTCGTGCTCGGCTTCGGCAAGGCCATGACGGCCGCTATGGAGCAATACATCAACGACAACCGCCACGCGCTCATCGAAGAGCAGGCGGAAAAATCGGCGACGGGATGACCAACAAGATGCAACAACACAACGGCATCAAACGATTCAAGTCGTGGTTCATGTCCGGCGGCATAGTCCTGGTCGTCACGATCTGGCTGCTGTCCGGTCAGCTCAGCGGCGACGAGGAAGCGCAACAGGTCATGGGCAGCCAGGCGCGGAAAGCCGAAACAGAGAACGCCGTGCGCGTGCGCACGCAATCCGCCGAGACGGTGATGCGGACGATCGTAGTCAACGGCAAGACGGCCCCGGCCCGAATAGTGAACCTTGCGGCGGAGACTGACGGTCGCATCGTATACACAGGTGCCGAGCGCGGCGCGAGTCTCGAAAAAGGCGACATCATCGTGCGACTCGACGAGCGCGATCGCTCGGCGCGGCTTGCCCAGGCCGAGGCGACCGTGCGACAACGCGAAGTCGAGTACGATGCTCGGTTACGACTGAAGTCCGAGAGCTACGTATCCGAGGCGCAGCTGCAGGAAGCCATCGCGTTGCTCGAAACCGCAAAGGCCGAACTGACCCGTGCCAGGCTCGACCTGACCTATATGACGATACGTGCACCGTTCGCAGGCGCGCTTCAGGCACGGGCCGTGGAAATCGGCGATTTCGTTTCACTCGGCGACCCGGTTGCGACCTTCGTCGACAACCGCACTGTGATCGTCTCAGCCAACCTGTCGGAGTTCGACGCGCGATATGTTCGCGTTGGCGATGAAGCAACCGCATCTCTCGCAACCGGCGAGACAGTGCGCGGCCGGATTCGCTACGTTGCGCCTGTGGCGAACGAGGCGACACGCACCTTCGAAGTCGAACTCGAAGTCGACAATCGTGATGGTGCGCTGCGCGCGGGGGGCACGGCCGAGCTTCGAATTCCGGCCGAGCAGGTTCTCGCTCACCGCATTTCTCCGTCGCTGCTGACGCTCGATGATGCCGGCAATGTCGGCGTCAAGATCGTCAACACCGAAGGCCAGGTGGAATTTGTGGTGGCCGACATTGCGTTGTCTTCCAATGAAGGGGTCTGGCTCGCGGGCCTGCCCGAGACTACGACGATCATTACGGTCGGCCAGGGTTATGTTGCGAGCGGCGCGCTCGTCGATGCAGTGCCCGAGGAAGTCTCGGAAACCGCTGTCGCCATCAAGGATGCCGAGGAAGGCGACTGATGGACATCATTGATGCGGCAATGCGGCGATCACGCACCGTGGTCCTGTCGCTGCTGGTCATTCTGACCGGCGGCATCGTCGCCTATTCGACGATCCCCAAGGAAGCCGAGCCGGACATCGAGATCCCGGTCATCTACATCAATATTGAACACGACGGCATTTCGCCCGAGGATTCCGAGCGCCTGCTGGTGCGGCCGATGGAGCAGGAACTGCGCTCGATCGAAGGCATAAAGGAAATGATCGCCAGTGCCTACGAGGGCGGCGCCAATGTACACGTCGAGTTTTACGCAGGCATTGACACCAAGCAGGCACTGCAGGATGTACGCGAGAAGGCGGATCTCGCCAAGGCCAAGCTGCCGGGCGAGACCGACGAACCGATAGTGCACGAGGTCAAGATGTCGCGCTTCGACCCGATGCTGGTACTCAACCTTGCCGGTAACGTGCCCGAACGTGCGCTGACGACCATAGCCAAGGACCTCAAGGAGAAATTCGAGGCGCTGAGCGGCGTACTCGAAGTCAATCTCGTCGGCACGCGCGAAGAGCTCATGGAAGTGGTTGTCGATCCACTGGCCATGGAGAGCTACGGTCTCGACCAGGCACAGATCATTAACTTTGTAACGCGCAACAATCGACTCGTTGCCGCCGGCGCGCTGCACTCCGACGAGGGTCGCTTCCCCGTCAAGGTGCCCGGCGTCTTCGAGAGCGCCGACGACGTGCTGCGGATGCCGATAAAGGCGGTCGGCGAACGCATCGTGCATTTCAAGGACATCGCCCAGGTTCGACGTACCTACAAGGACGCCGAGAGCGTGGCGCGGCTGAACGGTAAACCGGCCCTCGCCATTGAAGTCGTGCAGCGTTCGGGCGCCAATGTCATCGATACGGTGGCCGAGGTGTTCTCGGTCATCGAGGAAGAGCGTGCCTACTGGCCCGTCGACATAGAAGTCGTCGCCTCGCGCAACAAATCCGACGACGTCGACGATATGCTGAGTGAATTACAGAACAACGTGCTTGCCGCCGTGTTGCTGGTGTTCATCGTGATTATCGGCATCCTCGGTATTCGCTCCGCCTTACTCGTGGGCGTCGCCATCCCCGGCAGCTTCCTGATGGGTATCCTGCTGATCGGATCGTTCGGTATCACGATCAACATGATGGTGCTGTTCGCACTGATCATGGCCGTGGGCATGCTCGTGGACGGCGCGATCGTCGTTACCGAGATGGCGGACCGGCGCCTGGCCGAGGGCGAGTCCCGGCACGACGCCTACTCGCGCGCCGCCATTCGCATGTCCTGGCCCATCATCGCCTCAACCTGCACGACGCTTGCCGCTTTCGTGCCGCTGGCATTATGGCCCGGAACATCGGGCGAGTTCATGAAGTACCTGCCGATCACACTGATCGCCGTGCTGTCGGCGTCGCTGATCATGGCGCTGCTGTTCGTACCGACTCTCGGATCGATTTTTGGCCGCACGGGAGCGAACACCGAAGAGGCGCGCCGCAATCTCGCGGCAGCCGAGCGCGGCGATCTCGACACGGTGACCGGCCTGACCGGTCGCTATGTGCAGTTTCTGAAGCGTTCGCTCAGGCACCCATGGATCAGCGTCGGCGGTGTGTCGGCGTTGCTGCTGGCCGTGTATGCCACATTTTTCCTGTTTGGCAAGGGCATCGAGTATTTCCCCGACGTGGAGCAGCCTTTCGGCATGGTGGATATACGCGCGCGCGGAGACCTGTCGACCGATGAGCGCGACTACCTGGTACGGCAGGTCGAGGAGCGTGTGCTCGACATGCCCGAAATCGAGTTCCTTTACGCCAAGACCGGCGGCGGTGACCATGGCGCCGAGGACCAGATCGGGTCACTCACGCTCAACTATGTCGACTGGAAACTCCACCGGCCCGCCGACGAGATACTCGCCGAAATTCGCGACAGGACCAGCGACCTGGTCGGCATCAAGATAGAGACGCGCAAACCGGACCCGGGCCCGCCGATCGGAAAGCCGATTCGCATCGAATTCACGTCACGCTATCCCGACGCGCTCAGCCAGGCCGTGGCGGATGTTCGCGGTCTCATGGAGCAGTACGGCGGCATCGTCAATATCGAGGACAGCCGCCCGCTGCCCGGTATCGAATGGCAGATCAAGGTCGACCGTGCCGAGGCGGCGCGCTTCGGAGCGGATATCTCCCTGGTTGGCGCGATGGTGCAGCTCGTTACCAACGGCATCAAGATTGGCGAGTACCGCCCCGATGACAGCGATGACGAGATCGACATCCGCGTCCGCTACCCCGCGGATCGCCGCAGCCTCGCACAAATCGACGAGCTGCGAATTCCGACCGACAACGGGCAGGTGCCCATCAGTACCTTCATCGAACGTGTGCCGGCGCAGAAGGTCAGCTCGATTCGGCGCATCGACATGCGACGGACCCTGGCGATCGACGCCGACGTTGCCAGCGACTATCTCGTTACCGATGTCGTCGCCGAACTCAGGAACGCACTGCCAACGCTCGGCATCGACCCCCGTGTCGCGATGAGTTTCGGCGGTAGCACCGAGGACCAGGAAGAGGACATGGCGTTTCTAGCGCGCGCGATGATGATGGCGCTGGCGATTATGGCCATTATTCTCGTGACGCAGTTCAACAGCATCTACCAGGCCGGCCTGATACTCACGGCTGTGCTGTTCTCGACGGGCGGCGTGCTGCTGGGCCACCTGATCATGGGCAAACCTTTCGGCGTGATCATGTCGAGCGTCGGCGTCATTACGCTGGCCGGTATCGTCGTCAACAACAACATCGTCTTTATCGACACTTATAACGTTTTGCGCAGTCGTGGCGAGGAGGCGTTCGACGCCATAATCAGAACCTGCGCCATTCGGCTTCGTCCCGTTCTGCTGACGACGGTCACGACCATCGTCGGCCTGATGCCCATGGTGCTGGGGGTCAATATCAACCTCATCGATCGTGAAGTCTCGATCGGCGCACCCAGTTCCCAGTGGTGGACGCAGCTGGCCTCCTCGGTCGCAGGCGGCCTGGCATTCGCCACCTTGCTGACCCTGCTGCTCACGCCGAGCCTTCTCATGGTCCAGGCAAACGTGCTGAAACGCTGGCATGCGCGCCAAACCCTGCCCGTCAGCGGAGACTTTTCCGCGCCCTAGGCAATCCAAATCCGCATTTCGCGCATCTAATAGTCAGGAAACGGCAGAAACTGCCGATAGTTTTTGGCTAAGTCTTTGATTTTTATGGCCAGGGCGATCCGCGGGCAATCCAAAAAATGGGTTGCGTTATACCGAGCTAGTGTTATACTTCACTACAACACTAAATTAGTTGAACGACTATGAAAACACCGACGACAGTATTTGCGGCACTCACTTTCGCCAGCCTGGCGACCCTCTCGGGTTGCGGAACGGGCGAGGCCAGTGTCAATGACGCCGAAACGATACAGGCCGCTACACCGGTTCCCGTTGAGGTAGCGCAACCGTACCGGCTGGATATCTTCGCGACCTACGACGCTACAGCGACGATCGCCTCGGACGCCGACGCTCCCGTTCTTGCGCGGGTAGCCGGTGAGGTCGTGGAGCTGCTCGTCGAGGAAGGCGATGTCGTCAAAGCCGGCCAGGTACTGGCGCGCCTCGATGGTGAGCGCCTGCGGCTGGAAATGCTCGCCGCCAAAGCCAATCTCGAGCAGGCGCGCAAGGAGTACAAGAGAAACGTCGATCTTCACAAGCGTGGCCTGGTCAGCACATCGATGTTCGAGGGTCTGAAGTATGACCTCGCGGCACTCGAGGCGACCTTTGAACTCAAGGCGCTCAACTACGACTACTCGAAGATCCGCGCAACGATTCCTGGCGTCGTATCGGCCCGCGAAATCAAGCCGGGGCAGAACGTTACCGTCAACCAGGTGGCATTCCGAATCACGGATACGGCAGAGCTCGTTGCCTACCTGCAGATTCCGCAGGCGCAGCTGCCGAAGTTCCAGGCCGGGCACAGCGCGACGCTCACAGTCGCGTCAATGCCCGAAACCGATTTTCCCGCGTCGATCGTGCGCATCAGTCCGACGATCGATACACGTAACGGTACATTCCGCGCGACGGCAGTCATCGATAACAGCGATCACAGGCTGGCGCCGGGCATGTTCGGGCGATTCACGATTGCCTATGAAAAGCACGCGGACGCGCTCGTGATTCCGGCCGCTGCCCTGCTGGACGAAGACGACCTCACGAGTGTCTATGTTGTCAGCGACGGCGAGGTTGTGCGTCGTATCGTGGAAACGGGAATCGAAGCCGACGGCAAGATCGAGATCCTCGGTGGCCTCGATGAAAACGAGAGTATCGTTGTCGTTGGACATTCCGGTTTGCGCGACGGTAGCAAGGTGCTCGCAAGCAACAAATTTCAGGACAGCTTCTCCGGCTGATACGAATACCCAATAAGGGTGTAGCCGGGCGACGCCCGTATCGCGGACGTACTGGGGAGGATTCAATGAAGCTATACCGTATCGGCTGCGTGGTGCTGGCCGGCTTTTTTCTATTGAGTGCCTGTGGCGCCGGCGAGGAAGCGGAAGAACAGGATGAAGAGGACGAAACGCCGCCCGTTCCCGTCGAGGTCAGCCAGCCTGTTCGCGGTGATATCTACGCGGTCTACTCCGGCACGGCACCGATAGAAGCCTTCGCCGAAGCCGACGTCATTGCCAAGGTCGAAGGCGAAATCCGCGAGTTGCTCGTCGAAGAAGGTGATGAAGTCACGAAGAACCAGGTTCTCGCACGCCTCGATGGCGACCGCCTGCGGCTGGAACTCAATGAGTCCCGGGCGCGGCTCCAGAAGCTGCAGCGCGATTTCGAGCGCAACGAGGATCTCAAAGAGAAAGGGCTGATCAGCGAAGGTGACTTCGAAAAGATCCAGTATGATCTCGAGGCGTTGCAGGCCTCCTACAACCTTGCCAGCCTGGAGCTCGACTACACGCAGATCAGGGCGCCGATCGACGGCGTGGTTTCGGAACGCTACGTCAGGCTCGGCAACACGATCAACGTGGGCGAGCCGCTTTTCAGGGTCACAAGCCTTGATCCGCTCGTTACCTACCTGCACGTGCCGGAACGCGAATACCGACAACTATCCCCGGGGCAGCCCGTGGCCATCGATATCGATGCCCTCTCGGGACAGCGCACCATTGCGGAAGTGACACGGGTGAGCCCCATCGTCGATCCCGAAACCGGCACTTTCAAGATCACGGTTGAGATCAGCGACGAGGAGCGCCGCATCAAGCCCGGCATGTTTGCGCGCCTGAGTATCGTCTATGACCGGCATGCGAATGCGCTGCAGGTGCCGCGCAGCGCAATTGTCGAGGACGCGGGCGAATCGAGCGTTTTCGTCGTCGAGGACAACATCGCGATTCGCAAGTTTGTCGAAACCGGGTTCAGCGAGAAAGGCATGATCGAGATCACCGCCGGCCTCGACGACAACGACGCCGTAATAACGGTCGGCCAGGTCGGCCTTAAAGCCGATGCGAGCGTTACCGTGATCAATGCGGCGGATGATGATAGCGAGGCTGCCGTCGCGGAGGGTGACGACTGATGCGCCGCATTATCGAAATCGCCACGGAACGTAGAGTAACGATCGTCATGCTCATGGTCGCGATCGTGCTTTTCGGTATGGTGTCGCTGTCGCGCCTGAAACTGAACCTGTTGCCGGATATTTCCTACCCCACGCTGACAGTCAGGACCGAACTTACGGGCGCCGCGCCTGTTGAAGTCGAAAACCTGTTGACGAAACCGATCGAGGAATCCGTTGGCGTCGTGCGCAACGTGCGCCTGGTCCGATCGGTGTCGCGGTCGGGCCAGTCCGATGTGACGATCGAGTTCCTGTGGGGCACCGACATGGATATCGCCGGTGTCGACGTCCGCGAGAAGCTCGACATATTGTTCCTGCCGCTCGAAGCCGAGCGCCCGTTATTGCTGCGCTTCGATCCGTCATCCGAGCCCATCGTGCGGCTGGGTCTGCTCTACAAGGATGACGCCGACGGAACCACGGCCGACCTGAAAGCGCTTCGGCGGCTCGCCGAGGACCGCATCAAGACCGACCTGGAAGCCGAGGAAGGCACGGCGGCTGTCAAGGTCAGCGGCGGCCTCGAGGACGAGATACAGATTCGCGTCGATCAACAAAAGCTTTCGCAACTCGGGCTCAGCATCGAGCAAATCGCGTCTCGTATTCGCGCCGAGAACGTCAACCTGTCGGGTGGCCGGCTCGAGGAAGGCAACCAGCGCTTCCTCGTCAGGACGCTCAACGAGTTCCAGAGCGTTGACGAATTTCGCGATGCGATCGTCGCCTATGTTGCCGATCGACCTGTCTATCTGCGCGACGTCGCCATTGTCGAGCGCGGTTACAAGGAACGCGAGGCCATCACGAGAGTAAAAGGTCGTGAGTCCGTTGAACTCGCTGTCTACAAGGAAGGCGATGCCAACACCGTCCAGGTGGCGAGGCGAATACAGCAACGCGTTGAACGCATTCGCGAGTCGCTGCCCGAGGACATCGAGCTCATTGAGATCTACGACCAGTCGACCTTCATATCGTCAGCGGTCAACGACGTACGAACGGCAGCCGTCCTCGGCGGCCTGATTGCGATATTCGTGCTTTACGGGTTCCTGCGTGATTCGCGTGCCACGACGATCGTGGGTATCGCTATCCCCGTATCCGTCATCGGCACGTTCCTGTTGATGTACACGAACGACATCTCCCTCAACATCATGTCGCTGGGCGGCATTGCGCTCGCGGTGGGCATGCTGGTCGACAACTCCATCGTCGTGCTCGAAAACATTGTTCGCAAGAAAGAGCAGGGACAGGATGTCGTTGCGGCGGCGAAAAACGGTACGACAGAAGTCGGCTCGGCCGTGGTTGCCGCCACGCTCACTACCATTGCCGTGTTCTTCCCGATGGTATTTATCAGCGGTGTTGCAGGGCAGCTTTTCCGGGACCAGGCTTTGACGGTCACTTTTGCACTGCTGTTCTCGCTGCTGGTAGCGCTGACGCTGATCCCGATGCTCGCTTCGCTGGGCGCCCGCAGTCGCTATGACGATGGCGGCGACGGCAAGCCGGCGGGTTGGTTCACGCGTACGATCGCCTTTGTCGTGCGCCTGTTCGGCGCGCTGTTCTTGGGCATCCGCAAATTATTCTGGGCACTGTTGTGGGCGCCGACCTGGTTGCTGCAACGCCTGTACGGTGGCGTCGCAGCCGTGTATCCGGGCCTGCTGCGCTGGTCACTGGGTCACCGCTGGATCGTCGTCGGTATGGCGACCTTCATTTTCGTCGCGACCATGTCGTTGATACCGCGGCTCGGCACCGAGTTGATCCCGCAGTTCTCACAGGGCGAGTTCAGCGTCGATCTCAGGCTCCCGCCCGGCGCGCCGCTGAGCGAGACCGATCGCGCGATCCAGGCGACCCAGCGCGCCGCGTCGGCCATAGACGATGTGGCGCTCGACTACTCGGTCGCGGGTACGGGCAATCGCCTCGACGCCAACCCTGTCGACGCCGGCGACAACACAGGCACGATGAGCATCACGCTGCGACCGGGTAGCGGCAGAGAGGCGGAAAACCGCACCATGGACGCGATGCGTGCCGAACTTGCGCGCCTGCCGGGTGTGCAGTATGAATTCAGCCGCCCATCATTACTGTCGTTCGCGAGCCCTTTGCAGATCGAGGTCGCGGGCTATGACCTGGAGGCACTGGCGCGTGTCAGCCAACTGGTGACCGACGCCATGTCCGCATCGGATCGGTTTACGGACATCAAGACGACCGTCGAGCGCGGCAATCCGGAGATCCAGATTGTCTTCGACCAGGAGCGCGCCGCGAAGCTGGGGCTGGCGGTCCGGGACATAGCGAATCGCGTAGTCGCCAACGTACGCGGTGAGCTGGCCACACGCTATACGTGGAGAGACAAGAAGATCGACGTACTCGTTCGCAGCGTCGACACGCGCCGTTCGAGCATCGAAGAAGTTCGAAGCCTGATCGTGAACCCGATGTCGGACAGGCCGGTCACGCTCGAGGCAGTTGCCGACGTCGTCGTGTCCGAGGGGCCCGCCGAGATTCGCCGCGTTGCCCAGGAAAGGGTCGCGATCATCACGTCCAATATCGCCTATGGCGACCTCGGCACGGCGGCGGCCGAAGCCGGTGAAATCGTCAGCCGCATCCCGATGCCAAATGGCGTCACGGCAATGGTATCGGGCCAGAGTGACGAGATGCAGGAGTCCTTTGAATCCATGCAGTTCGCGCTGCTGCTCGCCGTCTTCCTCGTCTACCTGGTCATGGCGTCCCAGTTCGAATCGCTGATCCATCCGTTCGTAATCCTGTTCACGATCCCGCTCGCACTCGTCGGTGCCGTGCTGGCACTGTTTATCACGGGTACCACGATCAACATCGTGGCGCTAATCGGGGTCATCATGCTCGCCGGTATCGTCGTCAACAATGCCATCGTTCTCGTCGACCTGATTAACCAGCTGCGAGCGCAGGGCATGGAACGCGTTGACGCAATCATGGAGGCCGGCACGGCAAGACTGCGGCCGATCCTGATGACGTCTCTGACGACTGCGCTGGGCTTGCTGCCGATGGCAATGGGATTCGGCGAAGGCTCGGAGGTCAGGACGCCCATGGCCATCACGGTTATCGGTGGCCTCGTCGTATCGACGATGCTCACGCTGCTCGTGATTCCCGTGGTTTATTCGCTCATGGATCGCAAGCGCTGGCCAGTGGCGGCCGGCGAGGCCCGGGCGACGCCATGAAGCACACCGTGATCGCGCTGCGCCGCCCTGTCACGACTGTCGTCGTTTTCGTTGCGCTGGCGTTGGTCGGCATCATCGCGTCGCGTCTGTTGCCGCTCGAAAAATTTCCCGATATCGAGTTCCCGGGCATCTTCATACAAGTTCCTTACGAGGGATCGACTCCCGAAGAAATCGAACGACTGATTACCCGCCCCGTCGAGGAGGCGCTCGCGACGCTCGCAGGCGTCGAGCAGATGTTCTCGAGTTCGAGCGAGGGCCAGTCGCAGATATTCCTGCAGTTTGCCTGGGACCAGAGTATGGGTACCAGGGGCATCGAGGCGCGCGCCAAGGTCGATGGCATACGCCACCTGCTACCCGAAGACGTGCGGCGCATTTTCGTTTTCACGGGTTCACTCGGCGACCAGCCCGTACTGCAACTGCGCATCTCGAGCGAGCGCGACCTGTCGGACAGCTACGACCTGCTCGACCGGCTGTTGAAACGGCGCCTCGAGCGCATTGACGGCGTCTCTCGTGTCGATTTGCACGGCGTGGACCCGAGGGAAATTCGTATCCTGATGAAGCCGGACCTGCTCGCCGCGCACGGTGTCGATATCGCCCAGCTGCGCGACCTGCTCATCAGCAGCAACTTTGCGGTCAGCGCAGGCAAAATCACGGCGGGCAACCAGCGCTTCAGCGTCCGCCCGAGCGGCGAATTTTCATCGGTCGACGAAATTCGCGAGCTCGTCATCAACCCGGAGGGGCTACGCCTGCGCGATATCGCCGACGTCGAACTCGTCACCCCCGAAAGAAATTACGGACGACACCTCGATCGCGACTACGCGATCGGTGTCGCGATCAACAAGACGACAGGGACCAACCTGGTCGATGTGACCGACCGGGTCATCGCCGAAGTCGAGGAGATCAGCAAGCTCCCGCAAATGCGCGGCATCAATATCTTCTCGCTCGATAACCAGGGCGACAGCGTCCGCGAATCGCTGTCGGACTTGCTCGGCGCCGGCGCACTTGGCGGCCTGCTGGCACTGATTGTGCTGTACCTGTTCCTGCGGCAGGTCTCGACGACGCTCATCGTCACGGCCTCGGTGCCGTTTTCGCTCATGATCACGCTCGGAGCGATGTATTTCGCGGGCCTCACGCTCAACATCCTCTCGATGATGGGACTCATGCTCGCGGTCGGCATGCTCGTCGACAACGCGGTCGTGGTCACCGAAAGCATCTTCAGGCACCGCAACGAGAAACCAGGCGAGCCGCACCAATCGACGCTGGACGGCGTACGCGAGGTCGGACTCGCCGTCATCGCCGGAACGGCGACAACGATCATCGTATTCGCGCCGATCATATTCGGTGCCCAGACCGACATTACGATCTTCCTGACCCACGTCGCGATCACGATCATCGTCGCATTGCTGGCGTCGCTGCTTATTGCGCAGACGCTCGTGCCGATGCTTGCTGCGCGCATTGCCGTACCGCCACAGCCGAAGACGGGGGCGTTGATCTCGCGCATTACGCGGCGCTACGTGGCGAGTCTCGAGTGGATCATCGGGCATCGCTGGTGGACGGCGCTGGGCATATTCCTTGTGTGTGTCATAGGCGTGCTGCCCATGGCCTTGCAGCTCGTCAAGTTCGATATGTTCCCGCAGGACGTCGGCCGCCGCCTCTTCATGCCCTATCACATCGAAGGGCAGCACTCGCTCGAGCGCATCGAGGCAACCGTCAACACGATCGAGGAATACCTGTACGCGCGTCAGGATGAATTCAATATCCGCTCCGTGTACAGCTATTACGATCTCGAGCGCGCCGAGTCGACCCTGCTGCTGACGGATGAAGAAGACGCGACGCTGTCCACGCGGGAGGTCATCGAGCGTATCGAGAAAGACCTGCCAACCATCGCCATCGGCAAGCCGAGTTTCCAGTTCGACCAACAGGGCGGTGGCGAGGGCTTCACGATCCAGATCAGTGGCGATTCGACTGAGATGCTCAACGAGCTGGGCGTCAACGTCGTACGCGCGCTGTCGTCGGTGAAAGGTCTCAAGGATGTACGCAGCGACGCCGAGTCGGGTGACCGCGAGGTCCGCGTGCAGATCGACCGCACACGCGCCGCAGCCGTTGGGCTGACGACGGCCGATATCGCGCAGTCCGTCGCGATCGCAATGCGCGGCGAGAACCTCAGGGAGTTCCGTGGCGAAACGGGCGAGGTGGAGGTGCGTATCGCGTTCCGTGCCGACGACAAGCAAAACGTCGAACAGCTCGCAGACTTACCCCTGTACACGCCCGATGGACAGCGCATTACGCTCGGCGCCGTCGCGACCATGCACATTGGCAAAGCTCCCGACGTCATTCGCCGCACGGATCGCCAGACCGCGGTGATCCTGTCGGCCAATCTCGAGGAGGATGTCTCGGCCGACGACGTGCGACCGCGCGTCAACAGTCTCATGGAGCAGATCGATCTGCCCCCGGGTTACAGCTGGAAGGAAGGACGTGGGTTCGAGCGTCAGGACGAGACGGCGCAGATGATGACGCAGAATATCCTGCTCGGTATCGCTTGCATCTTCCTGGTGATGGCCGCGCTGTTCGAGTCACTGTTGTTGCCGTTCTCGATCATCCTGGGCTCGATCGTCTTCTCTATTTTTGGCGTTTTCCTGTTCTTCGCGGCGACCGGTACGACGTTCTCGTTCATGGCGATGATCGGCATCATGATCCTGATCGGCGTCGTCGTGAACAACGGCATCGTGCTCGTGGATCATGTCAACAACCTGCGCCTCGAAGGCCTGCCCCGTGACAAGGCCATAGTGCTGGCGGGCCGCGATCGCCTGCGCCCGATCCTCATGACTGTCGCAACCACGATCGTCGGGCTCACGCCACTGGCGATGGGTACGACGCAGATCGGTGGCGATGGCCCGCCCTACTACCCGATGGCCAGGGCCATCATTGGCGGCCTGGCCTTTTCTACGGTCGTTTCGCTGCTGGTCGTCCCTGCTCTCTACGTTTACTTTGACAGCCTTGCTGCGTGGGGCAGAAAGGTCATGCGCACGGCTCGCCGTGCGCATGCCACGGCCTAGCCGCGGAGGCGCGCTGCGAGGCCCAGGCCGAGCAATAACAGCCAGCCAAAGGCACCGCCGCCGCCAGAGTTGACCACGATCTGTGTCGTCTCCACGGCGTCCCGATCCATGTCTTCGAGCGGCAGCAGCGAAAGCTGCGAAGTATCCTCAGGCCCGATGCTTGCGACAAAGGCGTTGTCGAAGGTGTCGAAGAGTTCGATCAGGATGTCGTAGTCGCCGGTCGGGTAGCCGGCCACGAGGTCGGTCTCTATGAAATACTCATCCGTTCCCGACGAGCCGAGGATTGTGAAGTCCTCGGTCACGGCATACTCGTTCCAGGGACCGTATTCGTAGCTCAGGTAGACGACGGCGTAGACGTCCGCAACTGCGTAGATCGTATCGGCATCGAATGTCAGGTCGATGCCCGAGAAGAAGCCGTCGTTGTCGACGTCCGCATACAGATCGACTCGTGCGTCATAGAACCAGAAATCCACGTTTGGCGCGGCGGAAACACCACCTTTCTGCTGCTCAGCCGAACGCGCCGACTTTTCGCGGTCGCCGCCGGTGCTCAAGGCGGCATATTCGTCCTGCGTTCCGGGAGCGGTCGCACCCTGTTCGCTGGCAGGACCTTGTGACGAAACGCTGATTCGCGTGTCCTCGGCCAGTGCTCCCCGGCTGCCCACCAACAACAGCAGCAACAGGTAGATCGTCGTTGTAAATATTCGCTTGTTCATGTGCGTGTCCTCTCTCTGCTTACGACTTCATTAGAAGCCTCGGACACTGAATCCATGCTGAACCTGTGGGCTTCCGGGGAACAGCGTGCGAATATGTTCAGCCGGCGTTTAATTTGCGGCCATCTCGTTCACCCGTGATTCAGAAAACTCACAACGATGCCATTGGCAGAGCCGCCGCGTGGCTCATGCTCGGCATCGCCGGCGGATTGTTCCTCGATCTATGCGCCAAGGAAATCCTGCGTACCTTTTCGTTGCAACAGTTCGTCCTGGTGCGCAGCCTTATCGCGATCGCGCTATTGCTGATCATCGCCCCCCGCTTCGGTGGTATTCGTTCGCTCGGAACGGCCAACAAAGCGTGGCACGCCCTGCGAACGGTCCTGGCAATCGGGGCAATGTTCGGATTTTTCTACGGGCTCAAGATGATGCCGCTCGTCAATGCCCTGACGCTGGGCTACACGGCGCCGCTCATGGTCACCGCATTGTCAGCCGTTTTTCTCGGCGATCATGTCGGCTGGCGACGCTGGACGGCGGTCGTAATCGGGTTCGTCGGCGTGCTGATCATGTTGCGACCCGGCTCCGGAGAAATCACGTTCCCGGCAATTACGGTGCTCATCGCGGCGTTCTGCTACGCCTGCCAGGCCATCACAGCGCGCAAGCTCGGCAGCACGGAGTCCACACTGGCGCTGTCCTTTTATGTCGTTATCGGTCCGCTAATGGTGTCCGTGGGACTGCTGGACCGCGACAGCTGGATCGATCCGGACACGGCGGGCTGGGCATTGTTCGTCGGCGCCGGGGTCTGCTCCGTGCTTGCGTGGATCGGCTGAACCGCGGAAATTAACTCCGTCACTTTCTAGACCGTAACTTACTGATCCATAGTCCACATCAACTGTCAGACCATTTAAATAACTCCGTCACATTGCGTGACAAGTGGAGAGTTTGGGTCAAGACTCGCCGCTCGGTGTATTCTAATGCGTCGACATCACGAGGGTAAGAAGTGGGCTCTATAGTTTCGGTTTTCGGGTGGTTCAGCAACTGCGACGACTACGCTGGTGTCCGTGGCGTCACCAAGAATGATCGGAAAGCGATGCGCTTCGATCAGAGCGTGCCCGAGCCGGACGAAGTGGTCCGACTGGAACCGGTACGTGATGCAAATGAAAGAATGGGCGACTTTCCAAATACAGGGCTCGCCTACCCGAAATGCGTAAGCAAGCGTGCTTTTTCGGCACTACAAGCCCTGCTGGAACCAACAGGACTCCTGCGGCGCGCCGATCTGGAGGGTCTCGAATACTGGTTATACTGGCCAGACACAGTTGTTGATTGTCTGAATTACACCGCTTCCGAAATACTCAAGATGCCATCCGGATACGAACAGCTGATCACACCAGTGTTCCACGATAGTGTTGGCGAGGCGGGTCCGGTCTTTCTGGTTCCCCAGTTTCGGACCCAGGTCCTGTTCGTAACTGAGGTATTTCTCGAGACTGCGAGAGACGCGGGCCTGAAAGGGCTCGAACTAAGGCAAGGAGGAGGCGCCGGCGCGGTGGTCACACGAGTTGGATAACTCATTTGCAACATCCTCTTCTCTGAAGTTAGAGTCTAGGTGTTGCAACGACCGATTGAAGTCACAGCCATTACCGGCCATACGCGTCACGTCCTTACGGAAACGGATCTACCTGCTTTGCCAGCGACAGTAGATCGCCTTCACTTGCGTCCGACGATAAGCAAACCCAGTCGTGGTTCCCCAAAATGATGGAAAGCCCTTCGATATCGTGAACAGCGCGGAAGTCTGGTGTAAGCAAACCGAGATTTCCAAATTCGAATCTGGCGTTGGTCAAACCAACTGCAAGTCGACTCCCTTCTGTATCGAGCGTCAACAGGCCGGGTTTTGCCCGAAGTATCTTGGCAGTCCCAGTCTGCAAAACACCACCGCCAGATCGAAAGTAGCCAAATTCGAGCTTCACTCCGCCTGATTGCCAGCTCAGTAACATTGAAAGAGCATCAGAGGCTGTTAGCTGCTTTTGTGGGGGCCGGACGTCATAGTCGACGACCCTATCGTTTGCGGCAAGAGACATGGAAGCTCTCCTTTTTCGAGTGTCGCGTTTGGGTCACAGGCGGAAAGTATAGCGTGAAAAGTCTGGCCGGCCGCTTCCGAGGGCTTAGCGGTCGCTCATCTTGAGCCAGGACGACCGGGGCAGTACGGCCAATAGCGGCCTCATGTTCAACTTGCAAGAACACTCCTTGCGACTACGGACCAAGCCAACGTGGAAATAGCCAGGGTCCAGCCGCTGATCCGCATGATCCATGGCTTGGCAAATATCAACGGCAGCGTAACGAAAACAACGAAGTACAAATAGAATAATGGCAAATACCATGGGTCTAAGAGGTCGCCGCGAATAATCTTCTCTCCACAATCCAGCGCGACAGCCGCAAGTAGAGTTATGAGCACGAACTTTTGCTGCAGCTTTTCGGAATAGTCGGTCAGGAAGCTGTACGGGTAGAGAGCCACAGCCATTAGATAATGCACGGTTGCCCACATAGCGAGGTACAGAAACTCATGAAATCGCCAGTTCGCATGATCACTCCACTGAAAAAACACCCACCAATTGACTAAAAGTATATTGCCAACAAGTACTGACCAAGCCAGACGCGTGTCCGTTAGTTCACCCCGAAATAATGCTTGCACCATCCCGGACAGAAGATTGGCGATCGCCAGGCCAAAAATTATCGAGAGCAGAACCGCAATGAATTCAAAAGTCGACACGTTAGCGCCTTTCTAATAGCTGTATCGCCATGTCACGAAGCAAAATTGAGTGTCTCCTTAGGGTCAGTAGCGGAAAGTATAACGCGAACTGCGCGACCGGCGGCTATGCGAACTAAAGCGGTCGGTCCATGACCGAGCTCTTCATGAGGCGTCGCTATATTTGTGAGCGCCAGGACTCGGCAGTCAGCTTGGCAAGAGCTTCAAAATATTGATCGTTATGGTTCTTGGTGTCCGAAGCGCTCAGCATTTCATGCAGATAGTTCACAAGAACGCTTGCGATGGCGTGGACGGCGTCGTGCCGATCCAGCCCTCCACTCTCTAATCTGGCCAACGTGGCGGCGACGGGCGTCTCGTTCCCGAGTGCAATCTGATTCTCAATAATTGTATGAACGACAGAATGCAGCGCCAAATCGGGCAAGTCAGAATCAAATCGCTCGTGATACTCCTGGACGAGTTGCAACTTCTGGTCGTCGTCGAGTGAGCTCCATTTCACCGGGTCGAGATTCAAGGTTGGGTCATATTCACGCATACTTCTGATGCCGCTTAGTCTAAATTTGCCTCACAACGCCACTGCACTTTACCCGAAGAAACACCCATAGGAATCCCGGTCTATTTCAGCAATGAACTCCTCGATCGTTGAGACAACGGCTTGCGGCTCATAGGGGTGCCACTTCAGATCTGCTCGCATCCAGTAGATCTTCCAAGCATCTGCGTATTTCACGTACGTGGCTCTGGCAATGGGGTGCTCAATGACCTCGTCGGTACACTCAAATGCCGGTCGGACCTCAAATAGCTCAATACTCTGATTATTAAATCGATATCCAATATCCAACTCTGGCCTGATGTGCGGAGGAGGACGTCGAGCTTCGACAAAAGCTCTGATCGGCTTCTCAAATCGGTATCGCTCATGTTCAGAAAGCGCCATAGTTGATCTTGTAGCCGAATGACGCGCCAAAATCCAGAGACTGACTGCTCAGGCACATAGCGGCCGTTCGTTCAGCTTCCGGGGCTACGTCGCCTAACAGCCAGAAGCTGACCTTTGTGAGTTTGAGGCCCGAAAAAACTCGGCTTGTGCGGCCGAGAGCCGTGCCTCTCCGGCAGTATCGACCCCGACGCGTAACCGGGGTCGACGTATCGCGCCTTTCACCTGTCACCGTATAACAAGCGACAGCGTACTGCTCTGCACCATGAGAATCTATCTTACTCAGGCATTGGCAAGCGTGTATCCACAGTGTTCATCTCGAACTCACACTCTGGATATGTAGCCGCGTCAGGAAATCCATCATATGGGTCCAAATCCGCGTCCGGTGCGTAAAGCGCAAATTTATGTGTACCGTGCATCTTCCCTGGTGCAACAACGTTGAGCTCACCGGTGACCGTACCAATTAGCACAATCTCGTTCGAAAATGGGTAGCCAATTTCTTTAAGCCCATACCATATTGCGTTGTAGGAAATGGTATCTGGCCCGGTCATGACCATGCTGACGAGTATAGGGCTCTCAGAATCGGAAGTCTCAAAATCAGTTTCGAATCCGTTGAGCTCGCAGACAAAATTCGCCCTGAACCCTACGTCAACTGTTCCGTGGCCCGAGCCGCGCTTTCCTGAGGGATCTGAGCTAACCACATAGGACCATTGGCCAGAATAGGGCAATTGGGCTTTGGCGACCCAAGCACCTTCCAACTTGAACGCTTTATTGCCTTCGTCGGCCACTACAGGCGCTGACACTCCGAATATAAGTGCCAGAATAACAAACAGATGTACAAGGTAAGTCTTCATCTCGCTCTCCTCGCTGCCGATGTCGTAGTCATGACTACGGTGGTAGCGTTGTTAGTCAAATATTGGGCAGCCCGGCGATCTTGGGGTCCTTCGGGGAGTGGACGGTGGCTACTCGGAGAAAGCGAGGACCCGTG
>CAMYOJ010000018.1:2087-14211 GCA_947259985.1 uncultured Woeseiaceae bacterium | reverse complement strand
AGGTCTTGTGGTTCAGCCTGTGCAGCGTGCCATCCCTGAGCATTTCGTCAATGAGGGCCTGGTATTCACCCTTGGAACCGTCGCACCAGTGAATGGAGTCCGGCTGCGTCTTGGCTGCAACTCGCTCTACCCAGGACTGCAACGCCTCTAGTTTGGTCGTCATGATTCGGAATCTCTGTAATGGCGACGGCCAGTGCGCCCGGCCGTCAGGAAACGGAGTGTAATTATACTGGGCGCTCAAGTGCTTGGCAGTATGTGAAAACGCTTACGGACTACCGTTCTTGGGGTAGGCGCGGTATTCCGGCTTAGTCGCAGAGGCTGGGCTGGCCTGTCGCATTCGTGGCTTCGATGCTCTTCACGGTATCGAATTGCTGCACGACTTCGCCGCTGACGGGGTCGGCATTGAAGCGCCATTCGACGACGTCGATGCGGTCGCAGGAATCGCTTCCCTGGTTAATGAGCAGGGCGAGCACGAGCGTATGCTGCAGGGTGGAGGAGTCCGCATAGCTCGCGACAACTTTCTTCGCCCTCACATTGAAGAACGTAAACTGCCAGAGATACTCGGTGAATTCGCGCAGCGCGCTGGCATCGAGTCGGCCCGGGTTCAGCTTGCCGGCATAGCCGTTGACAAGCGACCGGTCCACGCCGTCGCGGTTGGTGTGATTGCATTTGAACACGCGGGCATAGCCGGGCGAGGTCGGCTCCGTAATGTTGCCTACGTCTTCGGTATAGGAGAGTTCGCGTACGAATTCGAAATAGCGGTCGTTTTCGTGACTCGTCACGTAATAACCGCTGACCGCGCGAGCTTGATTGTCGGTGTCTTCCCAGGCCTGTGCCTCGACGAGGTCGTCTGTGCACATTTCATAGGACGCGGACGCGTCGAGGACATGGTGAACCGTGTAGCTGCGCGTCGAAGCCGCGCGTTCGTCAACGAAGAAGCCTGGCGGAACGCTGTATTGCGGATCGTAAGCTTTGCTCAGGATGGTGCTGTCCGCAGGAAGCGGCGCGGATTGCGCGGACTGCCCGGTCGCAGGGTTTGCCGTGTCCGTGGAGCCGGAGCCGCCGCAGGCGGCGCTGATCACCAGGACGGGCAGCAGCGACAGGGTGGATAACTTCATGGTACGGAACGGGAAAGGTCCCATTCGCGGGATCAGGCTGCGGCTGCTTTCTTGCGCCAGATGCAAAGTTGCTCGGGTGCCTGTACGCCCATTTTCACTCGATTGTTGTTCGACGAGAAAATGGTGATTTCGATCGGGCCGCCGCTGAACAGGTCGGCCAGCGTCATGCTCTGATCGATATCGTCACCCGGTCGGATTTCAATGGACTCGGCGTCTTTTCGGCTCACAATCAACATGGTTCAGTATCCTTGCTTCACAATGTAGTTCAAGCTTCCGCGAGCGAGCGCCGGTTGAGATCCCCGGTGTCCCCGCCGTTTCGGCCGTACGTATCGGTTCCGGGCGTGCCGCCCCGAAGAACCGAGAGACTGGATTCGAATTGCTGCTGGCGAACGCGAATGATCGCTCCGTTCGTCATGTTCAGGGCATTGCCTTCGGCTGCGAGCACCATGAGCTGCTCCCATCGGCTGCTGACGAGCTCGCCCTCATCGCACCACTCGATCAGCGCGGTCATCTGGTGCGGGCCGTTGTCGAAGCCCCATTGCTCGCAGAGCGCCACGCGCTTTTCGTCGAGCTGCCGCAACTTGTCCACGCAGGCCGTCTTGCTGCCGACAACTGCCTCGAGGCCATCCAGATCCTGGCCTTCCAGGGCGCGGCGTTCGTCTTCGAGCGCTTCCTTGAGGCCCAGCGCTTCGTAAACGCTGTCACCGATGAGGTCAGCTATCTGCAGGCGGGCCTGGTCTGGCGATATGGTCGGCATGATCACTCACCAAATGAACGATCGAGGCGGATCATGGCGTCGGCAATAGCCTCGGCGTCGATCTCGTAGTCGCCGTTCTCGATAGCGGTCTTGATTTCCGCAACACGAGCGCTGTCGACGGTTGGCAATGACGCCAGCGTCTTGTCCAGGCGCTCAAGCAGTTTCGCGTCACTGGTCAGTTTGACCGTGTCGCTGGTCGAAGACGGACTCGAAGGCGCCTTGTCGGGCGCGGCTGAGTCCTTGGAGACCTTGTTACTGGTCCCGGCCTCATCGACCTTGTTGCCAATTTTCCCCAGTATTCCCTGATCCATCGGACCGATCCTGTTTGTCATAACGTATAAACCTCAACGATCATTGTTGCTAGACCTCGTATCGGCCACCTTTGGCGATACTTTAGGTTTCGCGTGAAAAAACTGATTGCCGGCGGCCAACAGCACCTCGACGTGTTCCTGCGAGCGCACGATGCCCTCGACGACGCGCCCTGAATTGCTGTTTTCCACCCGGATTCTCTGGCCGATGGCGCCATCCACGAGCGCCTTGCCGCCCATTTGAATGCTGATATCGCCCCTCCTGACGACCAGGGTGACGCTCTGGCCGCGACGGATCGCCTTATCCGCCTGCAACAGCTTCGGCGTCAGGATACGTCCCGCGAGCAGCTGCGATTTGAGCCGTTGCCCGACCAGCTCGTCCTTACTTGAAACATAGCCGGACGCTAGCCGCGTGACGTCCCGCTCCTCGGTAACAAGGTCTGCCGCAGTCAACAAATGCCCACGGGGCAGGGTGCGGGCGGCCACGAATACGGTGTCCGTAAAGATGACGTTGACAGGAACATACACCTTCCAGGGCTTGTTCCCGGTGCAGCGCACGCCGACGATGGTTCGCGCCGAGATCCTGGTTCCACGGCGCAGGAAAGGCTCGATCGGGCTGGAGCAATGCGCCAGCAGGTGGCGCGGGTCCAGCACGCCGGCCTCGACCGAGGTGCGCTTCGCGGACGGGCCGAGGCGCCCACTCAGGTAATCCTCGGCGACTTTGGCGATCTCTTCTGTCGATTGCCACTGGGGCGCAGCAGCGACAGTGCCCGCGCCGAGCGACAGCAGCGCGACGGCAACGAGCCGAATGGCGTCGAAATCACGTCGCTTGAGCGCAGGGGCCGTCAAAAACCTGACGATGCTTGTTGCTGCTGCAGACATTGTCTGTTCGTACTCCCGTTGGCAATGCCAGTACTGGCAAGGTACTGCCGCTGACTGGCCGTTGCGCATCACGGCGTTGCCGCGATACCTGAATTCTTGCTTACAGGTAGTAATGCACAAACCGTGCCAGTCAATTTTTCCCAGGATTTCAGTGGGCTTCGTGCGGGCTGCAGGGAATTGCCGGCGGGAGGCAAGGACTTGCCGATGAAGCGCTGCAGATGCCCTGACGAACTGTTATCGGCCGATGCCAACGGGGCTTTAGCCGTGCGATCAAACAAGTTGGCACACGCTTTGCATAGAGATTTGCAGGAACGTAATTCCGGGAACAAGAGCAATGGAAATACCATCATTTTCACATCACGAACAGTCCTTGCGCTTTCGCGCAATGCGCAACCAGGTGCTGTCGTCGAATATTGCCAATGTTGATACACCCAACTACAAGGCCCGCGACATCGATTTCGGTACCGCGCTGAAAGGCGCTCGCCAGGAGAACATCAGCCTTACTACTACGAGTGACCTGCACAAAAAGGCCTGGGGAACGACGGATAGCGGGGCGCGTTCGGTGTATCGCGTACCCATTCAGCCCTCACTCGACGGCAACACCGTGTCGATGGATGTGGAGCAGGCGGCGTTCGCCGAGAACGCGCTGCAGTATCGCGCGAGCCTGGCATTTCTCGACGGGAGCATTCGCACACTGAAGTTCGCGCTCAAGGGAGGTGACTGATGTCCTTGTTCAAGGTTTTTGATATCGCCGGCAGCGCGATGAACGCGCAGTCGGTACGCATGAACGTCACGGCCAGCAACCTGGCGAATGCGGGTAGCGTCAGCGGTGACCCCCAAAACGTGTATCGCGCACGGCAACCGGTATTTACGAGCTTCAGTACGACGCTCGCGAAGCAGGATGGCGTCACGGGCGTAAAGCTGGACGGCATCGTCGAAAGCACAACGCCACTTGAATTGCGCTACATGCCCGATCATCCCGAAGCCGACGTAGAAGGCAACGTATTTGCGACCAACGTCAATACGGTCGAGGAGATGGTCAACATGATGTCGGCGTCGCGTTCCTACAAGAACAACGTCGAGATGATCAACACCACCAAGGACTTGCTGCTGCAGACGCTGTCGCTCGGGCGATGAACAGGAATGAGGCTATGACATGAATACGCTAGGACCTATCGAAGACTTTCAAAGTATCGCTCCGGTGCCGGAGAAGAAGGCAAAAGACAGTCTCGGGCAGGACGACTTTCTGACGCTGATGATTACCCAGTTCCAGAACCAGGATCCGTTCGAGCCCCTGGACAACGGCGATTTTCTCGGCCAGCTCGCACAGTTCAGCACGGTCAACGGCATCTCGTCGCTCAATTCGGCGTTCGGAGGGCTGGCTGGCTCGATGCAGGACAACCAGGCCCTGCAGGCCGCCGCCCTCGTCGGCCACAGGGTGCTGGCGGTGAGCGACATCGGCCACCTCGAGGCAGGTGAGTCGATACGCGGCGCGGTCGAGCTGGACACCAGTGCCGGTAACGTGCAGATCGAAATTACCGACCCGTCGGGGCAGCTCGTGAAGAGACTGAATCTCGGCCAGCAGCCGCCGGGTCTCGTCGAGTTCACGTGGGATGGCACGGACTCGGCGGGCGAGAGTGCGGCCGAGGGACACTACCAGGTTTCGGCACGCGTGATTCGCGGCGCCAATATCGAGAGCGCGCCGACAGTGATCGAAGCCGAGATTCAGAGCGTCACGCTCGGCCAGTTTGGCGACGGCATGACATTGAATCTCGCGGGTGGGCAAGCGATGCCACTTGGCCAGGTTTACCAGATCATCGGATAAAGACCCACAGAATTCAGCAAGGAGAGAGAGTATGTCATTTGCAATATCATTAAGCGGACTCAATGGTGCGTCGGCGGACCTCGAGGTCACTGCGAACAACGTCGCCAACGTCAACACGACGGGCTTCAAATCGTCGCGCGCGCAATTCGCTGAAGTATTCGCGGTCGGCACCCAGAGCGTGAGCACGAGCGCGGCCGGCAGCGGCGTGCGCCTGTCGTCAATCGCTCAGCAGTTTACGCAGGGCAACATCGACTTTACGGACAATGCGCTCGATCTCGCGATCGGCGGAGAAGGCTTCTTCGTGATCAACGACAACGGCGCCCGCAGCTATACGCGAGCCGGTGCGTTCGGCGTCGATCGTGACGGCTACGTCACGAATGCGCAGGGCCAGAGGCTGCAAGCTTATCCTTACGCGGGTAATAACCTGTTTAACACGGGTACCCCGCAGGACCTGCAACTGACGATCGGCTCGAACCCGCCTGCCGCAACGACCCGTGCTGCTTTCGGCATCAACCTGCCGGCCGATGCGGCCCTGCCGGCGAACCCGGTTTTCGACCCGCTGGACCCGAGCAGCTTCAATCACACGACCTCGGTGACCATCTATGATTCGCTCGGCGCCGCGCATACGGCGACCGTGTATTTCGTCAAGGACGCCGCGCCGAATGTCTGGAACACGCAGATCGAGATCGACGGTACACCGAACGCTGGTGCTGTCCAGGTCACTTTCAACCCGGACGGCACTCTGAACACGCCGGCAGGCGGCCTGATGCCGCTGGCACCGTATACGCCGACAACAGGCGCGGCTGACATCAACATGTCCATCGACTTCGGGACTGCCACGCAGTTCGGCGACGCCTTCGGCGTGAACTCGCTGTCGCAGGATGGTTTCACGACGGGCCGCCTGACGGGTGTCAGCGTCGATGCCGAAGGCGTCGTGTTTGCGCGATTCACCAACGGTCAGTCGACATCGCTCGGTAAGCTTGCGCTGGCGAACTTCGTCAATCCCCAGGGCTTGCAGCAACTTGGAGACACGACCTGGGGCGAGTCGTTCCAGTCGGGCGACGCGTTGCTGGGTGAAGCCGGCACCGCATCATTCGGCAATATCCAGTCAGGCGCACTCGAAGCCTCCAACGTGGATCTCACGGCACAGCTCGTGAACATGATCACGGCACAGCGCAACTTCCAGGCGAATGCGCAGGCCATCGAGACTGCCGACAGCATTACCCAGACCGTCATCAACATCCGCTAAGCGAATTGACGACGACGTAGCGACAGGTACCGACAATGGATGAAATGCTTTATCTCGCGATGACCGGCGCCAAGCAGACTGAATTTGCGCAGGCCATCAACAGCAACAACCTCGCCAATGTCTCGACGACGGGCTTCAAGGCGGACCTGCACTCGTTCAGTTCCGTGCCTATTGAAGGTCCGGGTGTGGAAACGCGCATCAATGCCGTTGTCGAGTCCTACGGCACGGATCTGTCGGGAGGGCCCGTAAACCATACCGGGCGTGACCTCGATATCGCCGTGCAGGGTGAAGGATTCATCGCGGTGCAGACTGCGGATGGCGCGGAGGCCTACACGCGCGCCGGCGACCTGCGCATCGAGCCCGGCGGCCTGCTGTCAACAGGCGCGGGGCACCTCGTGATGGGCGACGGCGGCCCCGTGGCCGTGCCTCCGAATCAAAACTTGCTGATCGGCGGTGACGGCACGATTACGGTCCAGTCACTCGACCAGGGGCCCGAATCGCTATCTATCGTGGATCGCATCAAGCTGGTGAATCCCGACAAGGCATTACTGCAAAAAGGCGCCGACGGCTTGCTGTACATGCCCGAAGGTGAGGTCGCCCTTGCTGATGGCGATGTGAAAATCATGTCCGGCGCGCTCGAACAGAGCAACGTCAATGTCGCGAAAACGCTCGTCAATATGATCGAGCTGGCGCGCCAGTACGAAATGCAGGTGAACGTCATAAAGACGACCCAGGAAAATGCCGACGCAGCGGCACAACTAATGAGGCTCGGCTAGGGCCGGCATTAAAGGAGATACGAGATGAACCAGGCATTATGGGTTGCGAAGACAGGGCTGGACGCGCAGCAAACGCGCATGGCGGTTGTGTCGAATAACCTCGCAAACGTCAATACCACGGGATTCAAGCAGGGCAGGGCCGTGTTCGAGGACCTGCTGTACCAGAATGTAAGGCAGTCCGGCGGACAGACGTCCCAGGACACGATGCTGCCATCGGGCATGAATCTCGGAACGGGTGTGCGCGTCGTCGCGACCGAGAAACTGTTCACGCAAGGCAGCCTGCTGCAAACCGACAACGCCATGGATGTCGCCATTAACGGCCGCGGCTTTTTCCAGATCCAGACACCGAATGGTGACATCGCGTATACGCGAGACGGCGCGTTTCAAGTGGATGACCAGGGCCAGCTCGTGACTTCGAGCGGCTACATCGTGGACCCGGGTATCTCGATCCCGGACGGCACGCAGTCCGTCACGATCGGCAATGACGGTACTGTCACGGTAAAACTGGACGGCCAGTCAGCGACATCGCAGATAGGAACGCTGCAGATCGCCGACTTTATCAACCCCGTGGGGCTGCAGCCGGTGGGCGAGAATCTCTACATCGAAACGGCTGCGAGCGGCGCTCCGCAGCCCGGGACTCCGGGCCAGGACGGACTAGGCCGGCTAGCCCAGGGAGCGCTCGAGAGCTCGAACGTCAATGTTGTGTCTGAGCTCGTCAACATGATCGAGACGCAGCGCGCCTACGAAATGAATTCCAAAGCCATTTCGACCAACGACCAGATGATGCAATACATCAACAACAACCTCTAGGACCGACCATGATTCGTAAAGCCTGCAGAATGGTGCTCACAATCTTCGCAGCGATGCTCGTTGCGGGCTGTGGCAGCATTCCAGTCCACCAAGAGAGTTTCGAGCCGCCATTCCCGTCGCAGCCTGTTTACAGCCCGCCGACCAGCGGCTCGATCTACAACGACGGCGTCGATGTACGGCTCTTCGAAGATCGCAAGGCGATGCGTGTCGGCGATATCCTGACCGTGCGACTCATGGAGCAGACCAACGCCAGCAAGAATTCGGCGACGTCTACATCCAAGACCACCGAGGCGACCCTGGCGAACCCGACGATCTTCGGCCGACAGCCGACCAAGAACGGCAGGCCACTCTTCGAGGGATCGCTTAGCGGAGAGTCGACATTCGATGGCGAGGGTTCGAGCAGCCAGAGCAACAGTCTTGTCGGCGACATCACGGTCACGGTCGTGGAACGTTACCCGAACGGCAATCTCAGAATTCGCGGCGAGAAATGGCTCACGCTGAACCAGGGACGTGAGTTCATCCAGCTTTCGGGAATCATCCGTCCTGACGACGTCGGCTTCGACAACTCGATCGAATCGTTCCGCATAGCCGACGCACAGATCAGCTATAGCAGCAAAGGTGTCCTCGCGGCAGCCAATCGCATGGGCCTGATCTCACGTTTCTTCAATTCCGTGTTCCACCCGTACTAAACAGAGGACGACCTGATGACGCTAACTTACAGAGCACGCAAGACGCTGAAACACATCGCCCTGATGGTGATGTTCGTTTCCGCATTCTTCGCCGAGCAGGCCACGGCCGATCGGGTCAAGGACCTGGCCAGCGTTGCAGGCGTGCGCATCAACCAGCTTGCCGGTTACGGCCTCGTCGTCGGTCTGACCGGCACGGGTGACCAGACAACGCAAACACCGTTTACGGTTCAGAGCGTTATCAACATGCTGACAGAATTCGGCATCACCATTCCACCGGGTGTGAGCCTGCAGCTCAAGAACGTCGCGGCCGTGACCGTGCACGCCGAGCTGCCGCCGTTCGCCAAGCCCGGGCAGACAATCGATGTAACCGTATCATCGATCGGCAATGCGAAGAGCCTGCGTGGCGGTGCGCTGATCATGGCGCCATTGCGCGGTGCTGACGGCAACGTATATGCCCTGGCCCAGGGCAATCTCGTGGTTAGCGGCTTCGGCGCCGGCGCCGACGATGGCTCGAAGATAATCGTCAACGTACCGAGCGCCGGGCGTATTCCGAACGGCGCCACTGTCGAACGCTCCGTTCCCAGCGACTTCCTGACCCGCGACGCCATCGTCCTGAACCTGCATACGCCTGACTTCACGACCTCGAACCGGCTGGCAGACGAGATAAACATGACGATGGGCCCGGGCACCGCCCATTCGGTCGACGCCGTTTCGGTGAGCGTCCGTGCGCCGGCCGATCCTGGACAACGAACCGCTTTTGTTTCGGCGCTGCAAAGCCTGGAAGTAGAGCCGGGAGACGTGCAGGCGCGCGTCATCGTCAATTCACGCACAGGCACTGTCGTAATTGGCGACAACGTGCGCGTCACGGCCGCTGCAGTGTCGCACGGTTCGCTGGTCGTCACGATCAGCGAATCACCGTACGTTAGCCAGCCGGTCGCACCATTCAGCAACAGCGGCCGAACCGTGGTAGCGGCTGATTCGGATATCACTATCGACGAAGGGGATGGCAGCATGTTCCTGTTCGAGCCCGGCACCAGCCTCGATGAGATCGTGCAGGCGGTGAACCGCGTTGGCGCAGCACCAGGCGACCTTGTAGCGATACTCGAGGCACTCAAGCAGGCAGGCGCTCTGCGCGCTGAACTGGTTGTGATCTAGGCGAGAGCGCTGCGATGACCGCAACGATCACCGACTTCAATCATTTTGCAGGACTGCGCGCGGCGGCCGATAACAGGGATCCCGCGGCGCTCAGGGAAGTGGCGAGCCAGTTCGAAGCGCTGTTCCTGCAGACCATGCTCAAGAGCATGCGCGAGGCCTCGCTCGGCGATCCGCTATTCGGTAACAGCGATCAACACGAGATGTACCAGGGCATGATGGACCAGCAGCTGGCGCTCGACATGGCCAGTGGCAAGGGCATCGGCCTCGCCGACATGCTCGTACGACAGCTCGGCGGTGAGGAGGCTTCCAAGCTGACGCAGACGCAGACGCAGACACAGTCGCCGACGGTCAAGGCAAGCCCCGCCTGGTCCGATCCCAAGGAATTCGCCCGGGACGTCTGGCCCCACGCCGAGCGCGCGGGCCGCAAGCTCGGCGTCGCGCCCGAAGCTATCGTCGCCCAGGCGGCTCTCGAGACCGGCTGGGGCAAACACGTCATGCCCGACAAGGACGGCAGTAGCAGCTTCAACCTGTTCGGTATCAAGGCCAGCGGCGGCTGGAGTGGCGAGCAGGTCTCGAAACAGACACTCGAGTTCGAGGATGGCGTGCCACGCCGGCAGACCGCGAAGTTTCGTGCTTATACCGACGTGGCCGCAACGTTCGATGACTACACGAGATTCCTGTCGGACAACCCTCGTTACAGCAATGTTCGCGGTCACGGTAATGACGCGGCTGGATTCGCAAGCGCGCTGCAGACGAGCGGCTACGCGACCGATCCTGATTATGCCGACAAGATAACGCGTGTCCTGGACAGCCCCACAATGAAATCCGTGATTCGAGAGCTAAAGAATTCTTCGACCCGGCCGATAGGCCCGTCACTGTCAGTGCGTGCGCATTAAAGTGGCCGGCTGACAGCAGGGGAACACGATGCCAAACATATTAAATACCAGCCTCACCGGGATGCTCGCGTTTCAGCGAGCACTGCAGGTGACCAGCCACAATATTTCGAACGCGAATACACCGGGCTACAGTCGCCAGGTCGCCGAGTTCAGTGCGCGTGTCGGTAGCGGCGCGGGCAACACCTATATCGGCGGTGGCACGCAGATCACGACGATCAAGCGTATGTACGACGATTTGCAGGGCGAGCAGCTACGCACGTCGACGACGGCATTTGCCCGTTTTGACACCCTCAACAACTTGTCGAGCCGAATCGATGCTTTGCTGGCGGACGCCGACACGGGCCTCAACAGCGGCTTGCAGTCCTATTTCAACTCGCTGCAGGACGTGGCGAACGACCCGTCGTCGGTTTCTGCGCGGCAGGCGCTGATCGGCGAGGCTGACGGGCTGGCGAGTCGGTTCCAGACGCTCGACAGGCAGCTCGGGCAGGTCGACGACGAAGTCAACGGGCGCATTCAGCTTGCGGTCAACGACATCAACGGCATCGCCCAGTCGATCGCCAACGTAAATGACAAGATCGCCCTGGCTAACAGCGCGGCAACGCCGCCCAACGACCTGCTGGACGAACGCGACAGGCTCGTGCTGCAGCTCTCGGAACTCGTGTCTGTCGACACGACGCTCCAGGACGATGGCACGATGAGTGTCTTTATCGGCTCCGGCCAGTCGCTCGTACTCGGCGCACGAGCGAGTGCGCTTGCCGTAACCGGTTCCGAGTTCGACCTGACGCGTGCGAGCGTTGTTTACCAGGGATCAGCGGGCAACTCGCCGATCGATACTTCGGCAGCAGGCGGTGCACTCGGCGGGCTGCTCGATTTCCGCAGCAGTATCCTGGATCCTGCACGCCAGTCGCTGGGACAGACGGCGACGGCACTGGCTTCCGCGCTGAACGAACAACACGCTGCAGGCATGGACCTGCGTGGCAATCTCGGTGGAGATCTGTTCAATATCGCACCGCCGACCGTCTTGCCTTCTTCGTACAACAGCGGAACACCTGCCGCGACGGTTTCCGTTGCAGACCTTGGTCAGCTTACTGGCTCTGACTACGTCCTCGAGTACGACGGCGCGGCCTACAGCCTGACGCGTCCGGATACGGGTCAGGCTGTTCCCTTGGCCGGCACGGGTACCGCGGGCGATCCCTTTGTCGGTGACGGCATCAGCATCGTCGTTGGCGGCGCACCGGCGGCCGGTGACCGATTGCTGATTCGCACGGGCCAGAACGCTTCAGGCTCCATACGAAGCGTCATTTCGGACCCGCAGTCGATCGCGATGGCGGCGCCCACGCGCTCGTCGATGTCGCAAGCCAATATCGGCGACGCCACGATCGGCGCAGCAGCGGTCGTCGATCGCACGGATCCGGGCCTGCTGAACACGGCCGTCATCGAATTCACGGGACCGGCGACCTACACCATCAACGGTGCAGGCGCCTTCGCCTATACGGCTGGCGATCCGATCGTCGTTAACGGCAGCACGTTTACGATTAGTGGCGCGCCCGCCGTTGGTGACCAATTCACTATCGAGGCAAATTACGGTGCGTCGGGTGACAATAGCAATGGCTTGCTAATGGCCGATATGCAGTCGGTCGGTATTCTCGACGGTGGCAC
>CAMYOJ010000018.1:0-2005 GCA_947259985.1 uncultured Woeseiaceae bacterium | reverse complement strand
TTTCGGTGGTGAGCACGATGTTCGACACGCTGCTCGCGGCGACGAGGAGATAGCAATGAGAGTGTCAACCAGCGGAATGTTCGCGGCAGGGCAGAACGCAATGCTGCGTTTGCAGGAGGCGCTCGATTTCACGCAACGTCAGATCTCGAGCGGTCGCCGCATACTGACTCCGTCGGACGATCCGATCGCAGCCGCGCGTTCGCTGGAGCTTCGCGAAGCGGTCGGTCGTCTCGAGCAATTCGATCGAAACGCCAATATCGCGACGAATCGCCTGAGCCAGGAAGAATCGGCCCTGGCCTCGGTCAACAATGTACTGCAACGCGTTCGTGAACTGTCGTTGCAAGGCAACAACGCCACGCAAAGCAATGAATCGCGCAAGCAGATCGCGGTCGAGATCCGCGAACTCCGGGACCAGCTCGTGCAAATCGCCAATCAGAAAGATGGCAACGGCAGCTTCCTGTTCTCGGGTAACCTCGAGGACACGCAACCCGTGGTGAAAGCCGGGGCTGCGTTCTCCTACAACGGTGACCAGGGGCAGCGATACATCCAGATCGGAGAAGGGCGGCAGGTCGCTGACGGTGATTCCGGCGCCGCGATATTCTTCAATATCCGCAATGGCAACGGCACGTTTTCGGCGGTGCCGAATGCGGCGAACACGGGCACAGGTATTCTGGGTGCCGGCAGTCTCGTCGACCCGACGGCCTGGGACCAGGGGCAGTACACGTTGCGGTTCATAGACCAGGCCAACTATGAAGTGCTCGACGCAGGCGCTGGCGTCGTCAGCACCGGGACGTTTGAGCCCGGCGACACGCTGGCATTTCGCGGAATCGAGTTTTCGATTGACGGGCAACCCGAAGCCGGGGACGAGTTTGGTATAGGACCGAGCCGCTACCAGGATGTATTTTCGATGGTAGACGGGATTGCAAGCGCCCTGGAGCAGGGCTCGAGCAGCCCCGCGACCCAGGCAGCATTGCACAATGCCATCAACACGGGTCTGCAGAATATCGACCAGGCTATCGGCAACGTACTGGATGTCAGGATTGAAGTCGGCTCGAGGCTTGCGGCGATCGAAAACCAGGTCGACACGAATGGCGCGTACAAGCTGACGTATCAATCGACGTTGGCGGATATAGAGGACCTCGACTATGCAGAGGCGCTCTCTCGCCTGAGCCTCGAAGTGACGACGCTGCAGGCCGCTCAACAGTCCTTTGTCAAAACGCAGTCCCTGTCGCTTTTCAATTACCTGCGCTGATACACCGGTTTTTCGCGCGACTCGCGTCACAATTCGTGAAATAAAGGCTAAAGTTTTGCCCGCACCGGTCGGTGCTGCGATCGTCGACGCTCAACAATCTCCAAAGAAATCCTAAAGGTCTGATTCCAGCGACCGATAACCTCATCGTACGGAGGTCCTGAATGGATATCGCGGCCCTGGCATTAGATACCGGCGGCATAAGCAGTCCGGGTGTTTTTTACTTAGGAGTAAACCAATGGCAATGACCATCAACACAAACGTTGCATCGCTTAATGCGCAACGTAACTTGGGTCGTTCGCAGGGCATGCTTAACCAGTCACTTGAAAGACTGTCTACGGGCCTGCGAATCAACAGCGCAAAAGATGACGCGGCAGGTCTCGCGATTTCCGAGCGCTTCACCACGCAGATCCGCGGCCTCAACCAGGCGGTTCGGAATGCTTCGGACGGCATCTCTCTGGCCCAGACGGCAGAAAGTGCGCTCGGCGAGCTGACGAACAACCTGCAGCGCATTCGTGAGCTGGCTGTACAGTCGGCAAACGCCACGAACTCTGCATCGGATCGTTCTGCTTTGAACGCTGAAGTCCAGCAGCGCATCGCTGAAGTCGAGCGTATCGCCAGCCAGACGTCGTTCAACGGCCGCAAGGTACTCGACGGAACTTTTGGTTCCGCGCAGTTCCAGGTCGGCGCCAACGTCGGTGAGACGATCAGTGTCAACCTGACCACGGGCATGCGTTCGAGCCAGATCGGCCAGAT
>CAMYOJ010000017.1 GCA_947259985.1 uncultured Woeseiaceae bacterium | reverse complement strand
TGAGCAAAGTCGGCCATCACGGGCCCGCTTCGGCGATGGGCGTGCCGCGTGACAGCCTGCCGAAATGGGACGACCTGCAATTCGTCGTCGGCCAGCTGCACAAATTGCCGTTGCTCGACGACGAGCCTGTCGGCACCGATCTGACTATCGGGCCAAACGCCGCGAAGCCGCTCAAGCTCGACATCCCGTTGTTCGTCTCTGACATGAGCTTCGGTGCGTTGTCCGAGGAAGCAAAAGTGGCGCTGTCGAAGGGCGCCGAGCTTGCGGGTACCGGCATCTGCTCGGGCGAAGGCGGCATGCTGCCGGAAGAGCAGGCGGCCAACTCGCGCTATTTTTATGAACTTGCCTCGGCACGCTTCGGCTTCTCCTGGGACAAGGTGCAGAAAGCACAGGCATTTCATTTCAAAGGCGGCCAGGGCGCGAAAACGGGTACCGGCGGGCACCTGCCGGGCACCAAGGTGAAGGGAAAGATTGCCGAGGTACGGGAGTTGCCTGAAGGCGAGTCGGCCATCTCGCCGGCACGGTTCCCGGACTGGGAAGACCTGGGCCAGTTTCGTGACTTCGCAGCCGAGGTCCGTGAGAAAACCGGCGGCGTACCGGTCGGATTCAAGCTCTCGGCGCAACATATCGAGAAAGACATCGACGCAGCGCTCCACGTCGGTGTCGACTACATCGTTCTCGCAGAAGGCGTTACGCTGATAATCACAGGCGGACTGCGTACACCTGCGGACTTCGCGAAGGCAATGGCGCTCGGAGCTGACGGCATCGCCGTCTCCAACGCCGCGATCCAGGCCATCGGTTGTCTCGGCATGCGCGCCTGTCATACGAACAACTGCCCGGTTGGTATCGCGACGCAGAAACCACACCTGAGGGAACGACTGCCTGTCGACATCGCGGCCGAACGGCTCGCGAGATACTTCGAAGCAGCCGTCGAACTCATGACCGTGGTTGCACGTGCCGCCGGGCACCGGCACCTGTCCGACTTCAATGCCGACGATCTGACGTCGTTCAAGACCGAGATGTGTCGACTGACGGGCGTCGCCTACGGCGGCGTGGGAGAGTAGCGATGTCCGACGAGAAATTTCCTGCACTGGATCCTGCGAAACTCGACGTAACGCGGCGCGCGATCCACGCTTACTCGCGCGTCGCCGGTGCCTGGGCCAAGGCAACGCGAAAAAAGCGTAAGCACTGGTGGCACGCCAGCCTGCGCCCTTCGCTCTACGGGCTAACGACCGGAACGATTTATGGCGCGACCGATTTCGAGATTGAGCTCGATCTCGCGGCAAGCAGGATATGCGTGCGCACGTGCACTTCTGCGTTCACGGAACGCTTAACCGGTCAGTCGAGCGCCCAGGTCGCAGCAGTTATTCGTAACGCGCTGCTTGCAGCCGGCGTCGATAAAGAGCTGATGCCGAGTAACGACATTGCCGACGACGACGAGCATGCCGGCTATTCTGCGGACCAGGCGAACCTCATGCACCGCGCTATCGGCTCAGTGGCAGCGGCGCTCGAGGAGTACGCCGACAAGCAGATGAACTTCGGCTTCGCATTCGGCGATGAGAGTATCCCGGAACCCTACTTTTACGTTACCGCCTATCCATTACCCGATGCGCTACCAGAGGTCGCCCTCCCGGAGGGCTCGATATGGAAGAGCGATGGCTTCAGCGGCGCCTTACTCTTGTATAGGGACCTCGTCGCAATGAACGACCCGGCCGCCTGTCTGCAGGACCTCTGGTCGACGCTGTTGGCGGCAGGTCAGACCCATCTGGCAATCAACGAGTAACAGGGGCGAACCCATGAGCGAACAGGAACTGAACTGGCATCACGTCGCTGATCTTGACGAACTGCCGCCCGGCCGTGTCAAGACCGTGACGGCCGGCGTGCACTCGATGGCGCTGACGAACATCGACGGCGAGTACACGGCGATGGACAATCGCTGCCCGCACCAGGGTGGCCCACTCGGCGAGGGATCGATCGAGACAGGCGCAGAAGGGGAGTGCTGGCTGCGCTGCCCGTGGCACGGCTGGGACTTCGATCCGAAGACGGGCCGGCCGCCGGGCGGACACGAGGACAGCGGGCAAACGCTGTACCCGATCGATGTGCGCGATGACGGAATTTACGTCGGGCTGGAACCCGATCCGCCTCACGAGACCACGGTCACCGACCTGATGGCCGAGACGATGACGAATTGGGGGGTCACAAGCGTATTCGGCATGGTCGGTCACTCGAACCTGGGGCTCGCCGATGCTCTGCGTCTACAGGAGCAGAATGGCCGCCTCAACTACTATGGCATCCGCCACGAGGGCGCTGCCGCGTTTGCGTGTTCCGGTTACGCCAAGCTCACCGGCAAGCCGGCCGCCTGCCTGACTATCGCCGGCCCTGGTGCCACGAACCTGATGACGGGCCTGTGGGATGCGAAAGTCGATCGCGCTCCCGTGCTCGCACTGACCGGCCAGGTCGACGTACAGGTATTGGGTCCGGGCGCGTTCCAGGAGATCGACCTGCATTCGGCATTCGCCCCGGTGGCGCGATTCAGTCAGACGGTACTGCACACGTCGAAACATGCGGAGCTCATGACGCTCGCGTGCAAGAGCGCCATCGTCGAACGCGATGTTGCGCACCTGATCTTTCCCGACGACGTGCAGACGCTGGCAGCCGCGGAATCGGCAAGCGCATCCGGGCCCGAAGGACGGATCGCCACGCCCAGTATCGCGCCCGACGAGCTGGCGCTGGCCGAGGCGTCAAAGTTGATCGGCGAATCGAAACGGCCGATCGTCATCGTCGGCTACGGTGCGCGTGGCGCTATGGACGACATCATCGAACTGGCCGAGCAACTCAATGCGCCGATCTTGACGACGTTCAAGGCGAAAGGGCAGATCAGTGATCATCATCCGCTGGCCGCCGGCGTGCTGGGACGCTCGGGCACCCCGGTCGCGAGCTGGTTCATGAACGAATGCGACCTTATCCTCGCGCTCGGCTCTTCTTTTTCGAATCACACGGGGATTACGCCGAAACGACCGGTCATCCAGGTCGACTTCGATCGTATGGCGCTGGGCAAATTCCACGGCGTGACCGTTCCCGTGTGGGGCGAGATCGGCGTTACTTCGAAGCGCCTGGCAAGTGAGCTCGGCGATGCGAGCCACACGGTCGATCAGCGGCCCGAACTCGAAGATCGCTGGGCGATATGGCGCGAGGAAAAAGTGAGTCGTCTCGACGACGATCGTGGGCAAGGTATCGGCTCGGCGACCGTATTCGACGCGCTTGGCAATGCAGCGCCAGACGACGCGATCATCGCGGTCGACGTCGGTAACAACACCTATTCCTTCGGCCGGTATTTCGAATGCAAGGGCCAGCGTGTCCTGATGTCCGGCTATCTCGGTTCAATAGGCTTCTCGTTCCCCGCGGCGATGGGCGCCTGGGCGGCGACGCAGGACCAGGCAGAGTACAAAGGCCGCAAGGTCATTTCGGTCAGCGGCGATGGCGGCTTCGGGCAATACCTGGCCGACTTCACGACGGCCGTGAAGTACAACATGAACATCACACACGTGTTGCTCAACAACTCGCAGCTCGGGAAGATTTCGAAAGAGCAGCGTGCGGGCGAATGGCCTGTATGGCAAACGAGCCTGCATAACCCGAGTTTCGCCGCTTACGCCAATCTCTGCGGAGGCAAGGGAATTCCGGTGAAATCCCCGGACAAGCTGAGGCCGGCACTGGACGAGGCGCTGGCCCACGACGGACCGTCGCTCGTCGAAGTCGTGACGGACGCCGATCTCATCTGATGGGTGCCGCGTTCTCCGTATTCGTGCTGTCGGGCTTGTCGGTGATTCTCATTCGGCTCGCAGCATCGCCGGATATTGTCAGGAGCGCGGAAGCTCGCGAAGTGTGGCCATCAGCTGCTCCGTCGACGCCATGACAGGATCGAGCGCAGCCGCGTTCTTTTTCCACTTGTCCGGATCTGGCGCGGTGAGCGTGTATTTCGATGGTTTGAGAGGTCGCGATGCGATCTCGACCATGCGTGGACCGAAGATGACATGCGAGAAATCACACAGGCGCTGCATTTCGTTCATCGTGTTCGAGACAAAGGAATCGTGCTCGACGGCGCACCATCGCTCGGGCGGCAGTTGCTGCAGGTCATCTAGAATCGTCTGATTGGTGACCAGCCACTGCCGTGCCGTAATTTCTGCAAGGGAGCTGTTCGCCAGGTCCTGCCAGCCCGGAATCAACAGGTGTGACCATTGATTCCGAGATGTCCAGCCGGGTAGCCGGGGATACGTTACATAGAGCTGCGACCGCCAGGAATCCATCAAGCTGCTGATGTTCTGCCTGGCGTCACGAAACAGAAAAATGAAACGCGCGTCCGGGAATGCCTTGACGATGAACGGGATTCGCAGCGCGTTCTTGGGCGTTTTTTCGAGGAAGCGAATTTCGGTCGGCCTCGATGACAGCGGGAGTTCGCGATGCAGCAGCCCGTCACTGTTCACAAGGTCGGCGGCCAGCGAATTCAAAACCGTGTCGACGACATCGCTGGTCGCCATTTCGGCCGTAAAGCGATTGCTCGAATTCTTCTTGTTGGGCCGTAACGATGGAATGATTTCGAAATGCTTGTGGGCTTCGTCGCCGACCGACCAGAGTTCCCGGTTCGGCACAAGGCTCTCGAAGAGAAGCGTGCTGCCTGAACGCGGCGCCGCGACGATAAAAACGGGCCGATCAAATCTAGGTCGGTGAATCGCCGTACTGTTGCCTGATTTCTTTTCTTCGAGGTTCTGCGGAGCGAGCGCCGCGTCCAACGTGTACCAGAAGGCCTCTTTGGCCGGTCGGCCATTGCTTGTCAGAGGCAGTGTGTCGGGCAGTTTGTCGATCTGGCTTCGGTAGTCGGCAAGCAGGTCCTTGAATTCCCGGAAGCCATCGACAGTCGGCCCCGCAGCCACCCACACGGAGCGCCAGTCATGGATGAAATCAGTCGTTCGTATACGCAGCTCGTCTCTGTGCCTGGAACCGCCAGGCTCGTTCTCAGCGACGTCTTCCACTAGCTGCAGCAATTCGGTGCGCAGCTCGCTGGCAGGCAGCACGGCCAGTCCCTGGTAATTTTCGAATCGCAAACGTGGATCGTCTTGTGCGTCGAACTCGATGTGCCGGGCACGTGAATCACGGCCGTCTATCATCTGCCATAGCTCGGACGACCCGACCGTGTCGATAACCAGGTGAATGCGCGTCTCGTCCGATCGATTTTCGACGGAATGGCCGAGCCAGTTGTTGAATGTCCACGATTCGCCGGCAGCCATATGCACCTGCTCGCCGCCGCAGAAGAAAGCCACTTCGGGCTGCGTAAGAATGGGCACGTGGATGCGGTGATGATCGCGCCAGAAGTAATGCGTGTCCGTATGATGGTGGACCGTAGCACCGGGGGTGAGTCGCATCAGTCGTGACCGGCCTACGACCGTATTGAAGCTCGCCATCACCTGGCGAATGTATGGCGCTTTCTCGAGCCGCGCAGCCGGTTTCATCGGGCCGGAAAAATCGTCGTTTTCCTCGCCGTTCGTAGACACGAAGATCAGCGACGAATTTCCCTCGAAGCGCTGCGGATGAGCACGCCACTCGTCCTCACCGAACTGGCTGATCTCTTCTGCCAGTTTCTCATGGTCGAAGGTCAGCGGCAGTCTTACGAATGGTTTGGGAAGCCGCATCAGCAGTACCGGCAAAAGATGCCAATACTACCGTATGTGGGGGGCTTGCGGACCCGCCGTTCAATTCCACCCGCGAAGTAGAGAGATTCGGGTTGCCCCGGCCTGTCAATCAGAAGATCATACGAGCGGCCAGGCCGATTGGGGTTCGGTTTGGACAGTATGTTTGTTGGCCATGGAATCGTTTGCGTATTCAATATGCGGGTTGTTGTTTTAACGAAAAGGCAATACACGAATAGAGATGTCATTGACGATCGCTATGGCCGCCTGTGGGAAATTCCGCTCGGGCTCGCGCGCGAAGGACATGAGGTAACGTGCGTATGCCTCAGCTATCGCAAGAAAGGCGCAGGCCAGGAGACTTACGAAGATGCTCAGGGTCACGCCATTCGCTGGATTAGCGTTAACCTTGGATCTTTCCTTGTATTCGGATTCTTCAAATATCTGTATGTTGCGAACAAGATAATAAGAGAAGAAAGTCCCGACGTAATCTGGTCTTGTTCGGACACGTTTTACAATGTCCTTGGCTACTATTTCGCCAGGTTGTACAAGTGTCGCTCCGTCGCCGACCTGTACGATAATTTCGAGAGCTTTGCTTCGTATCGCGTGCCGGGGTTGCGGGCACTGTTTCGCAAGGCTGTCCGCGATTCGGATGGAGTGAGTTGCGTAGGTGAACGTCTGCGAAACCATGTTGTCGCCGCCTATGGGCGAGAAAAACCAACATCTGTAATCACGAATGCCGTTGATACCAGTGTATTTCGATCGATGGATAAAGCCCGGTGTCGCGAGCGCCTCGGTTTGCCTCAAGACATTGTGTTGGTTGGATCAGCCGGAGCAATGCACAGCTATCGTGGTGCGGACATTATGTTCCGCGCGAGTACAGGGAGTCCGACTGAGCTGACGGACGTGCATTTCGCCATTGCCGGCAGTCGGCCGGCGGGCACGCCGATTCCCCAAACGGATACGATTCATGACCTCGGACTGTTGCCGTTTGCAGAAGTACCGATGCTCCTGAACTCCCTGGATCTGGCGGTCGTTTATAATCGGAAATCTTCGTTCGGCGAATTCTGTTTCCCGCAGAAGTTTTACGAAATACTGTCGTGCAGGGTACCGATGGTTGCCGCTGATGTAGGGGAGATCAGTCTCTTGCTAAAGGACTATCCACATCTTCTGTACGACGACGAAGACGTAGGAAGTTTTGTGTCGGCGACCAAGCGACAACTCGAACATCGCCAGTTACCTGAACTGGATATTCCCACCTGGCACGACCAGGCCTTGTTGTTGCAACAGTTGATGGATTCGACACCGGCCGAATCCTGAGAGGCTGGATTAGCTATCAAAGATTCTCCGCATCGCCTGCTTCATGGCCTATACTCTGTTTTACCGGAGCCACATATCGCTGGCGCCTAACAAGAAAAACAAAGGGGTATGAAATGAAAAAGCTAATGACCGCCCTCGTGGCGGGAAGCCTTGCTTTGTCTGCGGGCGCTGTTCTCGCAGATAGCCATGAGGGAGAAGCGGGGGAGCCCAATGTAGCGGCTCCGGTCGAGACATTCGCCTGCAGATACAATGAGGGCAAGGGTCCGGCCGATCTCGATAAAGCCGTCAATAAATTCAACGCCTGGGCGGACAAGAACGGAATAGAGGACTACTCGGCCTGGACGCTGGCGCCCTATTACTTTAGCTCGAACCAGGAATTCGACGTGCTGTGGCTCGGCGCTTCCCCGAAAGCGAAGACCCTGGGCCGCATACAGGATACCTGGCTCGCCACGGGCAGTAAGGAACAAGAGGCGTTTAATGATGTGATCAGCTGCGACGGGCACGGCAGTTTCGCTGCGCTGCAGATGAAGGCTCCACCCGAGCGCGACGACCCGTCGCAACTCGTCGTGACGTTTTCGGACTGCAATACCAGCGAGGGCACGACTTTCGACGACCTTTACGACCCCATGATCGAATGGGGCAAGTACATGGGTGAGCACGGCTCGGACGCCGGCATGTGGGTATTTTTCCCTGCGTACGGCGGCGGCGGCGAAGAGTTCGACTTCAAATGGGTGCGCGCCCATCAGAATCTCGAGAGCCTGGGTGCCGGCTGGGACCATTACAGTGAGAGCGGCTGGCAAAAAGGAAACGAGCTGTTCGCGGGCAAGCTCAAATGTGACTCATCAAGGGCTTACATCGCCACGAACAGGCGTATGGGGAAGAGTAGCGACGAGTAAGCGTTCTCGGACCTGGAAACGGAAAGCGGCGAGCCTGGCTCGCCGCTTTTTTTTTCGTCGAGATCTAGTCTCTTGCCGCCGCGATACGGTAGATCCTGTGCATGACGATGGCGATGACGACGAGGCCGGCGAAACTGCTCATTCTCATGGGCTCTGGAATCGCAAGCACATCGGCGTTCGCAGTGAGCACGATCGGCACGGCCATGAGGATACCCACGAGCGCTTCACCGGTGATGAGCCCGGCGGCGAACAGCATGCCGTGACGCAGGCTGGTTTCGCCATCGCGGCCCGCATGCGCCCTGGCCGCGAAGTGCGCAATCAAGCCACCCGCGAGTATCGCGGAGGACAGTTCGTAAGGCAGGTAGATGCCAACCGCGACGGCCAGTATGGGCGCGCGAAAGCCCGAGCCTTTTGACTCGAGGACCTGGTCGACGATGATGATCACAACGCCGATAGCCGCACCAATGCCTACCATCGTCCACGGCAAGCCGCCATGGAATACACCTTGTGCGACCGAAGCCATCAAGGTCGCCTGTGGTGCCGGCAACGGATTCGGATGGGACTCCGTGGGCACGCCGATGCCATAGGCCTGCAACAACAGGTTCAGGATCGGCGCCATCAGGAACACACAGGACAGCACACCCACGCCCTGCATGACCTGCTGCTTCCACGGTGTCGCGCCGACGATGTAGCCTGCTTTGAGGTCCTGCATGTTGTCGCCCGCGATCCCTGCCGCACACGCGACAACACCGCCAATAAGGATGGTCGCGGCCGGGCCCGTGCCATTGCCCGAGCCGATCATGAGCAGCAGCATGATCGACGCAAACAGGATCGTCGCGATCGTGACGCCCGATATCGGGTTGTTTGACGATCCGACGAGGCCGGCCATGTAGGCGGCCACCGAGGAGAAAAGGAACCCGGCGATAACCATGATGATCGTCATTGCCAGGCCCACACCGATGCTGTCGACGATGTTCTGGTAGAGAAAGAATATAGGTAACACGAACACGGCAACGCCGATCAGAACGTAGTTCATCGGCATGTCGCGATCGGTTTCCTTCAGGGATGCCTGTGAGCCGCTCCTGTACTGGTGCAGTCCGCTGCGTATGCCATCGACGAGCGCGCCGCGCATCGAGATCAGTGCCCAGACGCCGCCGACGATCATCGCGCCGACGCCGAGATAGCGCACCTCCGTTGACCAGATCGCCCAGGCCAGGTCATCGGCGGACGCGCCGCTTTCATACAGGGCCAGGAGCTCCGGGCTCGATTCGAGGAAGAAGGTCGAAAAGACCGGGATTGCCACGTGCCAGGATATTGCGCCGCCTAGAAAAACCAACACAGCGATATTGAGACCGACAATATATCCGACACTGATCAGGGCTGGCGAAAGATTCATGCCGACGTACGCGATCGAGCTCTGGCCGACGAATCGTGACGCGGCGGCGGCACCGGCCCAGGCTTGGAGACCCGTTGTGCAGAACTTTATCGCCGCCCCGACGGCTGCCGCGATCGCAAGGTATCTAATCCCCTCCGATCCGCCCTGACCGACCTTGAGCACCTCGGCCGTCGCCTTGCCTTCAGGGAAAGCGAGTTGTTGTTCGACAATGAGTGAGCGTCTGAGCGGAATCGTAAACAGCACACCGAGCAAACCGCCGAGGCCCGCGATCGCCGTGACCCACCAGTAGTCGAAGACGTCCCAGTAGCCCAGGATAACGAGAGCCGGCAGCGTGAAGATCGCGCCCATCGCGAGCGACTCGCCCGCCGAAGCAGCGGTTTGCACAATGTTGTTCTCGAGAATATTGGAGTCCCGGAACAGCTTCAGCACCGCCATCGAGATTACGGCGGCCGGGATCGATGCCGACACGGTCATGCCCGCGAACAGGCCGAGATAGGCGTTCGCCCCGGCCAGGATGATCGAAAGGACAACGCCCAGTACGATTGCTCTTGCCGTCAGTTGCCGCGGCGTGCCTGTGTTTTCCATATCTGTCCCCCGCTGATGCTGCGCTAAGTTATAGATATCGCAACGGAAAATCTATTGCGTACGCACCGTCGGCAGACGCCAAATACCTACCAGGACTGTGGACATTCCGATTTGCGGCGGATTGGCTAATGGTGCACATTCACGGCTTATGGAGTTTGTCGCATTACTTGCCGGCCTCGCAGGTCTCTGGCTCGGTACCAAGGCAACCATAACCGGAGCGGTCTCTGTCGCCGAGCGACTCGGCATTTCAGAGTTCGTTATCGGCGTTGTTGTGCTCTCTGTTGGCAGCGACCTGCCCGAGCTTGCGATTGCCGTCGATGCGGGAATCAAGAACCTCAACGCCGGGCAGGCATCGGATATCGTCGTCGGCAGCGCGCTGGGTAGCACCCTGGGACAGATAGGCTTCGTTCTGGGCATCGCCGGTCTCGTTCACCACCTGCACCTGCCGAGAGAAGTCGTCATCGAACAGGGCATCGCGCTGCTTGGCTCGGCCTTGCTACTCGCGGTGGTCGGCTGGAGCGGCTACGTGACGAGTCTCGAGGGCTGGGTGCTGATCGCGGCCTACCTGGGCTACCTCTATTTCATCGCCAAAGGGGCGACGGAGATTCCGCTCGAGGAGGAGCCCTTACCGGGTAATGGGTTCGGCATGTCCGCGTTTCGACTGATGATGGGCCTGGCGATTGTGGGCTTCAGCGCCGAGTTGACGGTAAACGGAGCGACCGAGGTCGCCGAAACACTCGGTGTCGAGCAGGCCTTTGTCGCAATCGTCATCATTGGCCTCGGCAGCAGCTTGCCCGAGCTGTCCATTTCGCTGGGCGCCGCGATGGAGAAACGCGTCATGCTGTCCGTCGGCAACCTGCTTGGCAGCAACGTTTTCGACACGCTGGTCCCGGTAGGTGTGGCCGCCGCGATCGCCGGCCTGGATTTCAAGGAAGACCTGCTGCAGCAGGAACTCGGTTTCCTGTTTGTGCTAACCGTCATCGTGATGGGCTTTTTTTATAAGCAAGGCATTCGCAAGCGGGAAGGTATGTTTGTCCTTGGCTTCTACCTGGCTTACGTGATGACCGAGTTGCTTGCCGCGAAATAGCCCATCTCCGACGCGCAAGATATTTTCGCGCCCATCGGCGTTTCGCCCAGACCGGGATAGAGGTCTCATCCGCGCGAGCGCGAATCCACTATATTGAACGTCTATTGCGCTGCCAGAAACATCGCTATGAACGCCAAAGTACACCCGCTGGTCGCCGCTTTCGTGATCCTGGCCACGCTGACCTGCATTGGAGTATGGGCCTGGGGCAGCGGCCAGGCGAAAGAGATCGGTGGGCCAGCCGAGCTGCTCGTCGCCCCATCGGGCCACCTGTACGTGCAGATGCAGAACTACCTGCTCGAACACGATGCCGAGCTGGGTGTCGAGCGCGTGCTGGGCGCGATCAGCTTCTTCCCTGACGGCGAAATCCTGTTGCGACGAGGCAAGGACGAGCGCACTTTGCTCGACAATGTTCGCGCGTACCTGCGATTGCAGAATGATAAGCCGGCGCTTGCTGCGTCGCCCGAATCGGGCCTGTATCGTTGCAGCCTCGAATCCGCCGAGTGCCGGCCGTTCGGCTCGGATCGCATCGATTTCAACGCGGCGTTCAGCGTATTCATCGAGCCGACCGGCGATGCAGTTTACGTCAGCGACACGACTCGTCACGTATTACGCAAGTACTCCATCGATGGCGAGCATCTTGCTGATTCGGAGACTGGCTACAAGTTCCCGAACGAACTCCTGGTACACGATGGACGACTGTACGTCGCCAACACCAACCACCATGAAGTGCGCATCGTCTCGCCGGAGACCGAGTCTTTCGGCAGGGAGATCACGACTGTTGATGTAATCCCGGCGGTCGCATCACGCGACCAGCAGATCTGGCCGAGTCATGTTGCGCGCGTGGGCGACGACTGGTGGGTCAACAACATGCGTTCCAGTATGAACGAAGGCGGAATCTACGTTTTCGACGACCTGTGGCAATTCAAGGTTCGGGTAGACCTGCCCGAGGATGCCGACCCCATTGCGCTCGTGCCATTCAACGGCGAGGTGCTCGTCAGCGACTGGAACAACGACCGGGTCCACCGTGTGCTCGTTAATGGTGTTCGCGTTGGCGACCTGGATTCATCGGGCCTGCGCGCACTCGTCGCCGAGTCCGTTGAGCGGCGTTGGCAGTACGAGGCGATCGGGTACTTCGCCCTGGTCGCACTGGGCCTGATCATTGTCGGGTTGTTGGCCAAGGGCTTGTTGACAGAGTCACCGCCCGAGGAACCGACAGAGCCAACGGAAACGGCGGCGGAAATACCGCAAGAGCCGGCCTGGTTCGAACCGGACAGGAAAATTGCCGGCAAGCTTCGCTTGATGGCCTGGCTGGCCGGCATCATGGTGTTGGCGATTATTCCCCTGCTGATCTATGTGGTGGCCGTTACCGATCTGCGGATTGCTGCGCACGAGCTTGTCATACCTGTTTGCGCGTTTACGGTGATCATTCTGCCCATCCTGTGGGCAAACCATTGCACGACGAATTCGGCATTCGGGATCGAAGGCAATATCGTCACGCTCCGTGATCACAAGGGTAACGACACCCGAGTTCCTGTCGACAAGGTGTCCTACACTCGTACCGCCATTGCCGGCGGCGGGGCGGCGGTATTCCTCGGACAGCAGCAGATGGCGCTCTACGAGCGCGAGCTGCTGGAGTCGCAGGTCTTTCCGAGGCTCGCCAACGCAAAGCCTGTCTCGCCCTGGCAAATGCAGAAGATGCTCATCGCCATTTGGCACCCGCAGGGCGTAGCGACTGTCGTCATCCTTGGCGGCCTGGCAATTAGCGCCATCTGGTACGCGTTGCTAACCTTGAATTAGGCGCGCCGGGCACAAGATCAACGCTTGTTGTCTGATGGAATCGACCGGACCAGCGTAATGAGTTTCGAGATCCAGTTTCTCGGTGCGACAGGAGAGGTCACAGGCTCCCTGTACGCGATCCGAACGGCCACGCATACCGTGTTGCTCGAATGTGGGCTCGTGCAGGGCGGCAAGGAAAACGAAGAGCGCAACCGGAAACCATTTCCGTTCGATATCGGCGAAATCGACGCCGTCATCCTGAGCCACGCCCATATTGATCACTCGGGCCGCATTCCCCGCCTGGTCAGGCAGGGCTACGAGGGTCCGGTGTTCGTACAGAACGCCACCAAAGCGCTGTGCGAAATCATGTTGCCCGATTCCGGCTACCTCAACGAGAAAGACGCCGAGTGGGAGAATCGCAAGCGGCGCCAAAAGGGGCAGGCGCCCGTCAAGCCTCTTTACACGCTCGAGGACGCCGAGCGCAGTCTCGAGCAGTTCGTCAGCGCGGCTTACGAGGAAGAGGTCGAAGTCGTCCCCGGGATGACGCTGCGTTTTCTCGACGCCGGCCATATCCTGGGTTCGACAATCGTCGAGCTCACCTGCGAAGAGGATGGCGACAGCAGGACCCTGGTTTTCAGCGGCGATCTCGGTTTTCGGGATGCACCCCTCATGAACCCGCCGGCGAAACCGCCGCATGCGGATTGCGTGCTGCTCGAAAGTACGTATGGCGACCGGCTTCACAGGCCTTTCGCCGAGACGATTGAAGAACTCACCGACGTGTTCGAGTCGGCACGCGCGGCGCAGGGCAATATCCTGATCCCGGCATTCACGGTAGGCCGAACACAGGATCTTCTCTACCTGATGGCCGAAAACTACGCACGCTGGAACCTCGACGACTGGCAGATCTTTCTCGACAGCCCGATGGCAATCGAAGCGACCGAGGTGTACTCGCGGTTTCGGCATCTGTACGGCGCGAAGCTGTTCGAGTCGGGATCCAGCCTGCCGGACCTGCCGCACTTCTATCGTACTCGCACGCCTGAAGAGTCGATGACGATCAACGAGATCGAGTCGGGCGCGATAGTTATCGCGGGCAGCGGCATGTGCAGCGGCGGCCGCATACTGCACCATCTCAAGAACAACGTCTGGCGTCCCGAATGTCATCTCGTCATCGTCGGCTTCCAGGCCTACGGCACGCTGGGCCGGCGGCTCGTGGACGGTGCAGACACGATCAGGCTTTTTGGCGACGAGTATCGTGTCCGCATCAACGTGCACACGATCGGCGGTCTTTCCGCACATGGCGACCAGCAGGACCTCGTCGAGTGGTATGGCGGGTTCCGGAATCGTCCGCCTGTCTACCTCGTGCACGGCGAGCCCGAGGCGCAGAAAGTCCTGGCCAGCAAGCTGCGTACGGATCTCGACGCACCCGCTTTCATTGCCGAGCGCGGCCAGAAGGTCAGGATCTAGTCGGCACTCCTCCGAATTCGCGCGTCATCGCACGCGCAGCGCAATGGTTTGCGTTAGAATGCCGCCCCTTTCCGAAGCAGCCAGGAACGAACACCATGCGTATCGACGCGATCGCGATCGGCAACCAGCCGCCTGATGATGTCAACGTCATCATCGAGGTCCCCGTAGGTGGTCAACCCATCAAGTACGAACTCGACAAGGACGCCGGCACACTCGTCGTCGATCGTTTCCTTTACACGCCCATGTCATACCCGGGCAATTACGGTTTCGTGCCGCATACCTTGTCCGAAGATGGGGATCCGATCGACGTCCTCGTCGTCAACACGCGCGAGCTCGCGCCGGGCTGCGTCATCAACGTGCGGCCCGTCGGTGTTCTCATCATGGAGGACAATGCCGGGCAGGACGAAAAGGTAATCGCGGTACCTTCGCATGCGCTGACCAAGCGCTACGACCATGTTCAGGATTATTCAGACCTGCCTGAAATCACGCTGCAGCAAATCGAGCACTTCTTCGAGCACTACAAGGACCTCGAGCCCGGCAAGTGGGTGAAGATCGGTGACTGGCACGACACCGAAATGGCGAAAACCCTGATCATCGAGGCAATCGAGCGAGCCAGGAGCTGATTACAGGCCGTCGAAGAAGGCCTCCTGGCGCTGGCGTTCTTCGGCCGTGGGCAGGCGGCCGTGCGATGCACCAAGATTATCGTCGACATGGTGCAGCTTGGTCATCCCGGGAATGCTGAGCGTCGCTGCGGGGTGGCCGATCGCGTACTTGAGCAGGAACTGCGCCCAGCTCTCGCAACCGAACTCCCTCGCCCAGTCCGGCACCGGCTGGTCACCGACCTGTTTGAAGATCCGCCCGCCACCGAAGGCGCGATTGATCATGACGGCAATGCCGCGGTCCTCGGCGAGCGGCAGCAGTCGATCGGCTGCTTCGCGCTGCTCGAGCGAATAATTGAGCTGCACGAAGTCGAGATCTTCCTCGCGCATGACTGTCTCGAAATCGCCGTACTGGCTGGAACGCGAGGTCGTGATGCCGATGTAACGGACGCGGCCTTCCTGTTTCCACTCACGCATTACGGGCAGGGCTTCGCGCCAGCCGATCAGGTTGTGCACCTGCATGAGGTCGATCATGTCGGTCTTCAGCCGGCGCATCGATTCTTCCATCTGCGCCGCCGTTGCCGCGCCGCCATCCGGCTTGTCGGCCTTGGTTGCGAGGAACAGGTCGTCGCGAATACCCAGATCTGCGATCAGGTCGCCGAGGACCGACTCCGACGTTCGGTACATCGGTGCCGTGTCGACGACCGTGCCGCCGAGTTCATGGAATCTTCTCAACGCCGCTTTGAGCGGTGCGCGTGCTTCTGCGGAGGTGTCGACACCGTAGCGATTCGTCCCGAGCCCCACGATCGGTAGCTCCTCACCTGACGACGGCATCGCCTTCCTGATCATGTGTTCGGGGCCTGCCACTGCTTTGCCAGCGCCGAAGCCTGCCAGCACCATCGCGCCCAGGCCTGCTTTCGTGAATTCTCGTCGAGTGATTTTCATGTCTGCTCTCTTGTCCCTGCATGTCCTCGAGTTCGATGCTGCTCAATGGCGTTCCCCTTGAGCATCCAGTTATTGCTTATCTCACTGATTATGCAAGGAATCACCGGGAATACAACGCGCCTAAGACTATTGGCGACTGTATTGCTGTCGGCGACGCTGGCACAATTGGCAGCCTCAATACCCATCTGCGAGTCAGCCATGCCCGGATTGTATTTCGAGGAATTCAGGGTCGGTCAGACCTTCGATCACCCGATCCACCGCACGATTACCGAAACAGACAACGTGTTGCTGACGACGATGACGCACAATCCGGCGGCGCTGCACCTCGATGCCGAGTACATGAAGGGCACGCTGTTTGGCAAGCCGCTCGTTAACAGTTGCCTGACCCTGAGCTTCATGGTCGGCATCTCGGTCAACGATACGACCAACGGCACGACGGTCGCGAATCTCGGCTTCGACGAGGTGAAGTTTCCCAAGCCACTGTTCTGCGGTGACACGATTCACGTGCAAACCGAGGTGCTCGAGCTGCGTGACAGCAAGTCGCGCCCGGACAACGGCATCGTCATATTTGCGCATCGGGCGTTCAACCAGAACGGCGACCTCGTCGGCGAGTGCAAACGCTCGGCCCTGATGCTGCGGATTCCCAAGTGAACCGCAGCTACCTTTTCGTCCCGGCGGACAGCGAACGCAAGCTCGCCAAGGCGGGCGATATCGGTGCCGACGCACTGATTCTCGACCTCGAGGACGCTGTTGCCGAGGATGCCAGGCCCGCGGCCAGGCGCCTCGCGGCCGAATACGTGAAAGACCGGGACGACGCCTGGGTACGCATCAATCCGATGGATAGCGAACACGCGCTCGCGGATCTTGCCGCCGTCATGCCGTCGGCGCCCGCGGGCATCGTGCTGCCGAAACCGAGAAGCCCGGTCGACGCCGTCGCCCTGTCCGAGCGCCTCGACGAGATAGAGCAAAAGCATGGCCTGGGGCCGGGTCAAACCGCGATCCTGGCACTCTGCACCGAGCGCCCCGAGGCCTTGTTTACGTTGCATGAATATGCCGGCGCCACGCCGCGGCTCAGCGCCTTGTCCTGGGGTGCCGAAGACCTGAGCGCCGCACTGGGCGCGGCCGCCAACCGTGATGAAGACGGCAACTGGCTGCCCACCTACGAGATGGCGCGCTCGCTCTGCCTGCTGGCCGCGGCGGCTGCGGAAGTTGCAGCGATAGATACGGTCTATACGGACTTCCGCGACCTCGACGGGCTGCTACGCTATGCGCAAAATGCGCGTCGGGACGGGTTCAGCGGCATGCTCGCCATACACCCGGCCCAGGTCGATGTGATCAATGCTGCATTCGTGCCGTCCAGGGCCGAAATCGAACATGCCGAACGTATCGTTGCACTGTTCGACGAAAATCCGGGAGCGGGCACGATCGGCATGGACGGCAGGATGATTGACCGTCCGCACCTCGTCCAGGCGCGAAGACTACTCAAATTGGCAGAACGCCAGGAAAGCTAGATAAGAGGAAGGCGAAATACTATGACTGAGCAATTCTATCCGGTTCCGGAAGCGGTTAAGGAACGAGCACTCATCGACGAGGCAGGCTACGAGGAAGTCTACAAACGTTCTGTTGAAGACAACGAAGGGTACTGGAAAGAGCAGGCCCGGCGCGTCGATTGGATCAAGCCGTTCACGAAGGTCAAGGACGTTTCGTTTGCCAAAGACGACCTGCACATTCGCTGGTACGAAGATGGCACGCTGAATGCCTGTTACAACTGCGTCGACCGTCATCTCGAAACCAAGGGCGATGACGTCGCGATCATTTGGGAGGGCGACGATCCGTCACGCGATCTCAAGATTACGTATCGCGAGTTGCACGAGCGCGTCTGCAAATTCGCCAATTCGCTCAAGGCGCTGGGTGCGAAGAGAGGCGACCGCATTACGCTTTACATGCCGATGATTCCCGAGGCCGCTGTTGCGATGCTGGCCTGCGCGCGTATCGGTGCCGTGCATTCGGTCGTATTCGGTGGATTCTCTCCGGACGCGCTTGCCGGGCGCATCATCGACTGCGAGTCGAATATCGTCGTCACTGCCGACGAGGGCCTGCGCGGCGGCAAGAGCATTCCTCTGAAAGGCAATGTCGATGCGGCGGCGGCCAACCCCGAAGTTACGACACTCGAGAAAGTGCTCGTCGTCCGCAATACGGGCAATGACGTCAACTGGGTCGAGGGCCGCGACGCCTGGCTGCACGAAGTCGAGGAAACGGTCGATGCCGATTGCCCCTGCGAGGAAATGGGCGCCGAGGATCCGTTGTTCATCCTCTACACGTCAGGCTCGACCGGCAAGCCCAAGGGCGTGCTGCACACGACGGGTGGCTACCTCGTATTCGCGGCGATGACTCACGAGTACGTGTTCGACTACCACCCGGGCGATATCTACTGGTGCACGGCTGACGTTGGCTGGGTGACCGGGCACAGCTACATCGTCTATGGGCCGCTTGCCAACGGCGCCGTCACACTGATGTTCGAGGGCGTGCCGAACTACCCGACCTCGTCGCGCTTCTGGGAAGTCTGCGACAAACACAACGTCAACATCTGCTACACGGCGCCGACCGCTATCCGCGCGCTGATGCGCGAAGGCGACGAACCCGTCAAGAAGACCTCGCGCGCGAGCCTGCGTTTGCTGGGTTCGGTTGGCGAGCCGATCAATCCGGAGGCCTGGGAGTGGTACCACCAGGTCGTCGGTGAAGGCCGCTGCCCGATCGTCGACACCTGGTGGCAAACAGAAACGGGCGGCATCCTGATCAGCCCGCTGCCTGGCGCCACGGGCCTGAAACCGGGCTCAGCCACGAAGCCACTGTTCGGCATCATGCCCGAAATCGTGGATGGCGAAGGCAATACGCTCGAAGGTGCCGTGGAGGGCAACCTGATCATCACCGACAGCTGGCCGGGCCAGATGCGTACGGTCTATGGCGACCACCAGCGCTTCGTCGATACCTACTTTGCCACGTTCGAGGGGAGCTACTTCACGGGCGACGGCGTACGTCGCGATGAAGACGGTTACTACTGGATCACGGGCAGGGTCGACGATGTGCTCAATGTGTCCGGTCACCGGATGGGCACGGCCGAGGTCGAAAGCGCGCTCGTGGCGCATGCCAATGTCGCCGAGGCAGCCGTCGTGGGCTATCCGCATGAGATCAAGGGACAGGGCATTTATGCCTATGTGACGCTGATGGAAGGGGTGGAAGCCAGTGACGAACTACGCGCGGAACTGCAGAAATGGGTGCGCAAGGAAATCGGGCCGATAGCGAAGCCGGACCTGATCCAGTGGGCGCCGGGCCTGCCGAAGACGCGTTCGGGCAAGATCATGCGGCGCATCCTGCGCAAGGTTGCGGCCGATGATTTCGGTAACCTGGGCGATACATCGACGCTGGCGGAGCCGGCAGTCGTCGAAGACCTGATCGAGAACCGCCAGAACAGGAGCTGATAACTCAGGCCTTGAGCTGGTCCTTGCGAATTGCCTCGGACATGCTGTTGTCGAGTTCGTCGATGAAGCTCTGATCGACGCCATCGTCGCCGCCAGGAAGATTGTCGATGATGTCGTCGGTCTCGAACGCCGATTCTTCAGGGGCGGATTGAGCGAGCGCAGCGGGGTTGTCGAGTTTCTGCGTTTCCATGAACGCCGCATCGTCGGCCGCCGGAGTTGCGGCAGCCCCCGGCGTGCTCTCTCGGTCATGGCGCTGGTAGTCGGCAACCTGCCGTTCATAGGCCCGGACAAACTCTTCTGCGAACATCTGCGGGAACCGACCACCGCCTTTCTCGGTGATGATCGGGTAGAGGTCGCGGTACAAATCCCAGTACTTGGATTTGTTCATGAATGACAGCAGCTTGCTGCCGCTCATCGTACGGTTGAAGCCATCCTGCAATTCGTCGGGCTCGAATCGATCGGCGAACTCGATGAACGCGCTGTTCATGGCGTCGAGAAATGCGTTCTGGTGATTCAGGAGGTCGCGGCAAACTTCGCGCACCGCGTCGCGTGCGCCCAGGTACTCGCCTTCGCCGCCAACAAGGAGTTGCTTGATGAGGTCAGTCGAGTTTTCCGAAAACTTGAGCGGGTTGTTATGGCGAGGCAATACTGTTGTCTGGTCAAGGCGGAATGTGTTCTTGAGGTTTGCTCGACTGGACAGGAGGGCGGTGACTCCTTCGACGAACTCACGCAGAACGGTGCCCGCCATGAGCATCATCTCGGGCCGGTTCACCGTAGCATGCAACTCGGCACGGCTGACACCGACGCCGTCGAGGAACGAGTCGAACAGGTCCTCGGCCGAGACATCGACCGTCTTCTTTTTCTTTTTCGCCGCAGGCGCGTCGTCGTTCGCGGCGACCTGCATTTGATCTCGAGACTCATCTTGTGACGAATCAGCTTCGGACTGCGGCGGTTCGTCGCCGAACATCACCGACTGGAATTCCTCGTCTCCGGTCAGCTCCTCCTCGTCGAGCAGCTGCATCCCGGTACGCAGCACGTCCTCGTCGACGAATTGCTCGATGTTATCGGGTGCTACGGAGGGCGGTTCGTCGTCGAGCGGCGTCGCGAGGCTCTCGCCCGAATCCACCGCGATCGTGAACTGGAAGTCACCCATGCGCATGCGGTCGCCGTCGAACAGGCGCCGGGGATTGCCGTTGCCGATGGGCTCCGCCTCGTCGTTCATGTAGACGCCGTTGCTGCTCGTGTCGAGCAGGTAATAGATGCCGCCCTTGTAATCGATGGTGGCGTGACGCCCCGAGATATAGCGGTCGGGATCGGGCAGTATCCAGTCGTTCTCGAGGGCACGGCCGATGGTTCCGCCTTGCTCGCGGAACTCGCGTTCGGCATCGTCGCCGACAAGGTCACTGTGTTCGCTGATAATTGTCAGGGTAAGCGGCATGACATCCCTCTCGATTTCCGCCTAATTGTGCAGTGAATCAAGGACATGGACTGCTACCCAGTTCACATAATCGCACTGGCTGGAATCATCCAAAGCCTTGATTTCGGGTAATTCGGGCCAAAACCAGGGCTTTTCGGTAAACTGCGCGACATAAATGGGTGACAAGCAACTATTCAAGGTCGTTTTCATGAGCCACGGGCAGGTCTACGAGATCTACGCCCGCCATGTCGGCCATGGTGAGATGTTCGGCTTCGTCGAGGTCGAGGAACTGGTTTTCGGCGAGCGCACGACGCTTGTTGTCGATCCGTCCGAAGAGAAGATCAAGTCGGAATTCGAGAACGTGCGGCGAACCTACCTGCCAATGCACTCCATCATCCGTATTGACGAGGTTGAAAAGCAGGGCGTCAGCAAGATCAGCAAGCTGGAAGGTGGCAATGTCGCGCAGTTCCCGCTGCCTGTATACACGCCCGGGGACAGCAACAAGTAGCTGGTTAGGACCTGGGGGCTCTAGTATCATCGCGGATTCCATGCCCACCACCCTCGAATAAGGTCTGACCCAACAAAATGCTGGAACTGCCGGGACAGTCAGCCCTGTCCAATTTCCGCCTGGCCAAGCTGACGCGTTCATTGCAAAGCGCCGATGACCGTGTCACCGCAGTCGAGGCGCGATTCGTGTACCTCGTCGACACCAGCGGCGATCTCGGCAACGAACACAAGAAGCGCCTCGACGCCTTGCTGTTGCATGGTGACAAGGTCGGCGCGCTCCCAAGATCGGCGACAAAGCTCTATGTTGTGCCGCGGCCGGGCACGATATCGCCGTGGTCGAGCAAGGCCACGGACATCGCGAAGGCCTGTGACCTGGACGAGGTGTTGCGAATCGAGCGCGGCATCTGTTACGGCCTGAAGTTTGCCTCAAAACTCGAGCCGCAGGAGGTGCTGTCGCTGGGCCACCTGCTGTCCGATCGCATGACCGAGGCGGTTTTCGACGATGTCGAAAAAGCAGCCGCGCTGTTCGCGCACCACGCGCCCCGGCCCGTGGTGTCGGTACCACTCAGGGAACAGGGGCGTGACGCGCTCGTCGCGGCGAACAGGGATCTTGGCCTCGCGCTGTCCGGAGGCGAGATAGATTACCTCGTCACCTGCTACGGCGATCTCGATCGCGACCCGACCGATGCGGAACTCATGATGTTCGCGCAAGCTAACTCCGAGCATTGCCGGCACAAGATATTCAATGCGACCTGGACCATCGACGGCGAACAGCAGGAAGAGCGCCTGTTCGGAATGATCAAGTCTACGACCGAGAAGACACCCGCGGGCGTGCTGTCCGCGTACAGTGATAATGCGGCTGTTATCGAGGGTTGGAACGGCGCAAGGCTCATGCCGGGAACAGCGGATCGCGAATACACCTACGTGGACGAGCCCATCCACATACTCATGAAGGTGGAGACGCACAATCACCCGACAGCGATTTCGCCGTTTCCGGGTGCGGCAACGGGTTCGGGCGGCGAAATCCGTGATGAGGGCGCGACAGGCCTCGGCGCAAAACCCAAGGCGGGCCTGACGGGTTTTACGGTTTCGCATCTGCGTATCCCGGGCTATGCGCAACCGTGGGAGGACGATTTTCCCCATCCGGACCGTATGGCCACGCCGCTCGAAATCATGATCGAAGGCCCAATTGGCGGCGCGGCCTTCAACAACGAATTCGGCCGGCCGAACCTGGCCGGCTATTTCCGAACTTTCGAAAGTCCCTACCCGGGCTTGCCGGAGAACGAGATTCGCGGCTATCACAAGCCGATCATGATCGCCGGCGGTGTCGGCAATGTGCGCGCCGAACACGCAACCAAGATCGATGTTCCGGTTGGTGCGGCCGTCGTCGTGCTCGGTGGGCCGGCAATGCTGATTGGTCTGGGTGGTGGTGCGGCTTCGTCACTTGCGAGCGGAAGCTCGAGTGAAGACCTCGATTATGCGTCGGTGCAGCGCGGCAATCCCGAGATGGAGCGGCGTGCGCAGGAAGTGATCGATCGATGCTGGGAGATGGGGCGCGACAGCCCGATCCTGTTGATCCACGACGTCGGCGCGGGCGGGCTGTCGAATGCCATTCCCGAGGCCGTAGATCACAGCAGGCACGGCGCCGTTATAGAACTGCGTGAGGTGGATAACGCCGAGCCTGGAATGTCGCCCATGGGGATCTGGTGCAATGAGGCGCAGGAACGTTATGTCCTGATCGTCGGCGAAGATCGCATCGAGGAGTTCCGGGCGCTGTGTGAAAGAGAGCGCTGCCCGGTCGCCGTGGTCGGCAGGCTGACCGATGACGGTAATCTCGTCGTTACCGACCGGGATTTCGACGATCGCATCGTCGACATGCCGATGCAAATGTTGCTCGGCAATCCGCCCAAGATGGAACGCGAAGTCGAGCGCGCCGCGATTCCCGACACGAAACTGGATCTCGAAGGAATCGAACTCGAGGAGGCCGCACTGCGCGTGCTGCGCTTCCCGGCCGTCGCCGACAAGTCATTCCTGATACACATTGGCGACCGCACGGTCGGGGGCCTCAGTGCTCGTGACCAGCTCGTCGGTCCCTGGCAGGTCCCTGTCAGCGATGTCGCCATCACGGCCTCGGGCTTCATCGCGAAAACAGGCGAAGCCATGGCAATGGGCGAGAGGACGCCGCTGGCCGTTACCAACGCGCCCGCGTCGGGGCGCATGGCGGTTGCCGAGTCGATCACCAATATTGCGGCCGCGCCCATCGAGCATCTGAGCAAGGTGCGGCTGTCTGCGAACTGGATGGCGGCGGCGGGTCATCCTGGCGAGGACGCGAACCTGTTCGATACGGTGAAAGCCGTAGGCGCAGAAATGTGCCGCGAGCTGGGCGTTGCGATTCCGGTTGGCAAGGACTCGATGTCGATGCGTGCGCGCTGGCGGGACGACGCGGGCGAACACCAGGTCGTGGCGCCCGTGTCTCTGATCGTTTCGGCTTTTGCGCCCGTCACTGACGTTACCCGGCACCTCACGCCACAGCTCCGCGAATGCGACGAGCAGACCTACCTGCTGCTGTTCGACCTGGGCGCTGGCAAGAAGCGCCTTGGCACATCGTGTCTCGCGCAAGCCTACCGTCGCACGGGCGGCGACACGCCGGATCTCGATGATCCGCGCTTGCTCAAGAATTTTTTCGCCGCCATCCAGGAACTCAATACGCGCGACATGCTGCTGTCCTATCATGATCGCAGCGACGGTGGCTTGCTTGCGTGCGTCGCCGAGATGATGTTTGCCGGCAGGCTGGGTGTAACGCTGGCGCTTGACGGATCGCACATCGAGTTATTGAGAACACTGTTCAATGAGGAACTCGGCGCGGTCGTCCAGGTTGCGAAAAGCAAACTCACCCAAGTGCAAATGGTGCTCGATCGCCACGGTATCGACGCGCAGGCAATCGGGCGGGTAGGCGCCACGCCGCGGCTTGTCGTGCGCAGTGGCGAGCAGACGGTACTCGAACTCGACCGCGCGACGATGCAGCGTCAATGGTCGGAACTCGGTTATCGGATCCAGGAACTGCGCGATAACCCGGCGACGGCCAGGGAGGAATTCGACCGTATCCTCGACGACGACGACCCGGGCCTGAACGTTGTTCTGAGATTCGATCCGAACGACGACATTGCGAGGCCGTATCGTGGATCCGCGCGGCCGCGTGTCGCGATCCTGCGCGAGCAGGGCGTCAACAGCCAGAACGAGATGGCAGCAGCGTTCCTGCGCGCGGGTTTTGCCGCCGTCGATGTGCACATGAGCGACTTGCTGAGCGGTCGCGACAGCTTGTCGCATTACCAGGGACTGGTGGCCTGCGGCGGATTTTCCTTCGGCGACGTTCTCGGCGCCGGCGGAGGCTGGGCCAAGTCAGTGCTCTACCATTCACGGACACGCGATCAGTTTGCTGAATTTTTCGACCGCGACGACAGCTTTGCGCTGGGCGTCTGTAATGGCTGCCAGATGCTGTCGCACCTGAAGGAGCTGATTCCCGGTGCCGAGAACTGGCCGCGGTTCCTGAAGAACAAGTCCGAGCAGTTCGAAGCGCGCCTGAGCCTCGTCGAGGTCGTGGAGAGCCCGTCGCTGTTCCTGCAGGGCATGGCCGGTTCGCGCATGCCGATTGCCACATCGCACGGCGAGGGCAGGGCCGAGTTTGCGGATGACACGGCCCGCTATGCTTCGTCCTACACGGTTGCGCTGCGTTACATCGACAACTACGGCGAAGTCGCGGATCGATATCCGGCCAACCCCAATGGCTCGCACGATGGCATCTGCGGCCTCAGCAACGAAGACGGTCGCGTCACGATCATGATGCCGCACCCCGAACGCGTGGCGCTCGCGTGGCAAAACTCGTGGCATCCGGACGACTGGGGCGACGACGGACCCTGGATGCGTATGTTCCGTAACGCCCGGGTAACGATCGGGTAGCACTGCGATCGCTCAATGATATCCACTGCATCGCGATTCAGGAGCGGCAAGTCCTCGTGCTGGCCGGAACCGAATAATACCGACTTGATCGGCGCAAACGATTCGTCGTCGATGCCGGCGATATCCTGCGCCACCATGACTTCCTCGAACGCCCTGAGCTTGCCGCCCTCGCCAAGCGCGTCAAACGCACTGACCGATGCGCGGCGGCACATCGATGCAAACGCATTGAAGTTGTTGTTCGAGTAACACGATAGCGCCTCGCGAAACAGCACTTCAGTGTGCCTGGGCAGGTAGGAAAACGAGAATTTTTCCTTGGGTCGCTCCAGCTCGATGAAGTTGCGGTACAACTCAACGCGATTTTCCTTGTATTCGCGCACCGCGAAGCGCAGGAAAACGGGAGCGTCGCAGGCGTCACATTTGTAGACAAGGCCTACGTGTTTGGGTTTATCGCGCAGCAGGGATGCCGCGTCCGGTACCGACTGCGGACTCATGTGCGCGTACACGCCGCAGTATGGACACTCGAGGCCGATACGCTCCTCGAGCTGGTGTTCCATCCCCTGATCTTCGCTTATAACGATCGCCATTTCGCTCTTACTTATGTGTCTGCTTATAGCGCAGACTTATGTGTTTCAATCAGCGACTTCAGTATGCACGATAGATTATGTACTGCCAGCAAGGATTGACATAATCATGAAATCGCTACTGTCCCCATTCTCCGACAGCTTCGCGCGCCGCATCGTTCACAGGACGTGCGATTAGCGCAGTGCGCGTCAACGTCACCTCGAAACGCGCGCCGTCCGCCATCGGCAAGTAGGTCGCCGTGCCGTAATAGGCATCGACGCCGGGCATCAGCGCCGGGAATCGCCGCGCCACGTGCCAGACGTCGAGCGCCAGCTCATCGGACAGCGCATGCACGGTGCGCATCGACGTGCGCTCTTCATCGATGTCGGAATAGCGCCCGCTCAGGCGATCGAGCTGATAGATCGGGTCGAGGCCGAGAAGCGTTGCCGGTGGTTTCCAGTTTACGACGCGAGCATCCATCTGCCATTCATCGCCGCGTAAAGTGAACAGTCGATCGGTCTGGCCGTCGATCATCACACGAGCAACGTATTCGCCCGCCGACGCCTGCGAGAACTCGATGCGGCTGACGAGTTGCTCGTCGACCAGGCGGCCGTAGCCGTAGTAACTGAAGGCCAGCAGGATGCTCGCCCCGCCGACCGCGCCCGAGGCGACGCCGCCCGCCAGGGAGCCTGTCGCACGCAACGGCCGGCGCCTGCGCGCATTGCGAAACACCGAGAACAGGAAATACAAAGCGATGAGCGTGAATATGGCACTGGCAGTCAGCAAAACGTCCATCGTCTATCCCGGGTTTCAGGTATCCAGCTTCTTATACTTGATTCGGTGCGGGTTTGCCGCATCCGCGCCGAGCCGCCGCTTGCGATCATCCTCGTAATCCGCGTAGTTGCCCGAGAACCAGACGACTTCACTATTGCCCTCGAAGGCCAGGATGTGGGTCGCGATCCGGTCGAGGAACCAGCGATCATGAGAGATAACGATGGCCGAGCCCGGGAATTCCAGCAGCGCTTCCTCGAGCGCCCGCAAGGTTTCCACGTCGAGATCGTTGGTCGGTTCGTCGAGCAGCAACAGGTTGCCACCTGAACGCAGCGTCTTTGCCAGGTGCACGCGATTACGCTCACCACCGGAGAGCAGTCCGATTTTCTTCTGCTGGTCCTGACCACGAAAGTTGAAGCGTCCAACATACGCGCGCGACGAGGTCTCGTAATTGCCGACCCTGATCAAGTCGAGGCCGTCCGAGATTTCCTCCCAGACCGTCTTGTCGTCGTTAAGGCTGTCGCGCGACTGATCGACGCTCGCAGTCTGCACGGTATCGCCCAGCCGCAGCGTGCCCGCGTCGGGCTGCTCTTCGCCCATGATCATACGGAACATCGTGGTCTTGCCAGCGCCGTTGGGGCCGATCACGCCGACGATGCCGCCCGGCGGCAACTGGAAGCTGAGCCCGTCGACAAGCAGCTTGTCGCCGAAACCCTTTCGCAGGTTCTCGACCTCGAGCACAACATCGCCGAGGCGCGGGCCGGGCGGGATGTAAATCTCGTTGGTCTCGTTGCGCTTCTGGTAGGCGGATGAGGATATTTCCTCGAACTGCCTGAGGCGCGCCTTCGATTTCGCCTGGCGGCCCTTCGGATTGCTGCGCACCCATTCGAGCTCGTGCTGCATGGCACGCCGTCGTGCTTTCTCGGCCGCCTCCTCGTGCTGCAGCCTGGCTTCCTTTTGCTCGAGCCAGGAAGAGTAGTTGCCTTCCCACGGAATGCCGTGGCCGCGGTCGAGCTCGAGAATCCAGCCGGCAACGTTGTCGAGGAAGTAACGGTCATGGGTAACGGCGATGACGGTGCTTGGGTATTCATCCAGGAAGCGTTCGAGCCAGGCCACCGATTCGGCATCGAGATGGTTGGTGGGCTCGTCGAGCAGGAGCATGTCGGGCTGCGACAGCAACAGGCGACACAAGGCGACGCGACGGCGCTCGCCACCCGATAGTTTCGTCACGTCAGCGTCCCAGGGTGGCAGGCGCAGGGCGTCGGCAGCGATCTCGAGTTTGCGGTCGACTTCCCAGCCGCCGGCTGAGTCGATCGCGTCCTGCAGCTTGCCCTGTTCCTCGAGCAGCGCATTCATATCGTCGTCGCTCATCGGCTCCGCGAACTTCATGCTGATCTCGTTGAAGCGATCCAGCAGCTGCATCGTCTCGCCGAGGCCTTCCTCGACGTTGCCGCGAACATCCTTGTCGGGATCGAGTTCGGGTTCCTGCGGCAGGTAGCCGATGTTGATGCCCGGCTGCGGCCGCGCTTCGCCGTCGATCTCGGTGTCGAGTCCCGCCATGATGCGCATGAGCGTCGACTTGCCCGAGCCGTTGAGCCCCAGCACGCCAATCTTGGCGCCCGGGAAGAATGACAGGGAAATATCGCGGATGATGTGCCGCTTCGGCGGGACCACCTTGGCGACGCGGTTCATTGTGTAGATGTACTGGGCCATGGGCTGCTCAGGTTTTCGCTTTTCGGGGAGCGCGCATTATCAGGTATGCTGAGCAAGAAAAGAACTACTACAAGGTGCCATGAAAGACACCGTGCTCGTTTACAAGGGGGATTCGATCGCAGCCTACGGTTTCGGCGATCCACACCCGTTCGGAACCGATCGTCACGACGTGTTCCACGCCGAGCTCGACCAGGCGGGTCTCGGCGATGCCATCGAATACGGCCACCCGCGCCCGGCTCTAGTGGATGAGCTGGCGCTGTTCCACACGGCTGAGTACATCGACAAGGTGTCGCGCATGTCGGCGCTTGGCAAGGGCTGGCTCGATGAGGGCGATACGCCCGCCGTGCCCGGCATCTACGACGCGGCCTCGGCTGTTGTTGGCGCCGTGCTCTGCGCCGTCGACGAAATCATGCACGGCAATTACAGGCGCGCGTTCAGTCCCATCGCCGGACTCCACCACGCCGCGCGCTCGAGCGCAGCCGGTTTCTGCGTCTTCAATGACTGCGGCATCGCCGTTGAGTACCTGCGCAAGGAGTTCGGGCTCAGGCGCGTCGCCTATGTCGACATCGATGCGCATCACGGCGATGGCGTCTTCTATGGCTTTCAGGACGATCCCGACCTTATTTTCGCCGACATCCACGAAGATGGCCGTTTCCTTTACCCGGGCACGGGTGCCGCCGAAGAAACGGGCACCGGGCGCGCGCGCGGGACCAAACTCAACGTTCCGCTGGCCCCCGGGGCGGATGATCGCGATTTCTTCGCCGCCTGGGAACGCGTCGAAGCCTACCTGGAGTCAATGCGGCCCGAGTTCGTCATCATGAATTGCGGCGCCGACAGCCTCGCGGGAGACCCGATCACGCACCTCTGCTGGACCGAGGAGGCGCATGCCGCGGCGGCCGCCTCGCTGTGTCGCCTCGCGGACAAGTACAGCCAGGGCAGGATCATCGGCACGGGTGGCGGTGGCTATAACCGGCGCAACCTGGCGCGAGCGTGGACACGAGTGGTGCAGTCCTTCGCCGTTTCAAAATAGGGGTTTCTGCCGCTGCCATCCAGGTCACTAAACAGGTAAGATCGCGGCTTTTCCTCCCCACGGAGTACCCCCCGGAATGTTCGACACATCGACGACGATCGAGTCCTTCGATCCTGAAATTGCCAAAGCCATAGAACTCGAGAATCGCCGCCAGGAGGAACATGTCGAGCTGATCGCGTCGGAAAATTACGCGAGCCCTCGCGTTATGGCAGCGCAGGGCACGGTACTGACCAACAAATACGCCGAGGGCTATCCGGGGAAGCGCTACTACGGCGGCTGCGAGCATGTCGATGATGTCGAGATCCTCGCGATCGAGCGCGCCAAAGAGCTCTTCGGCGCCGACTACGCCAACGTCCAGCCGCACTCCGGGTCGCAGGCGAATGCCGCGGTCTATCATGCCCTGCTCAACCCGGGCGACACGATCCTGGGCATGAGCCTCGACGCCGGCGGCCACCTGACGCACGGCGCCGCGCCCAACTTCTCGGGCAAGATCTTCAACGCCGTGCAGTACGGCCTGGATATTGAGACGGGCCTGATCGACTACGAGCGGGTGCAGGAACTGGCTTTCGAGCACAAGCCCAAGATGATCATCGCGGGCTTCTCGGCCTATTCCCAGGTCGTCGACTGGGCTCGATTCAGGCAGATCGCCGACAGTGTCGGTGCCTGGTTGCACGTCGACATGGCCCACGTCGCAGGACTCATCGCGACAGGGCACTACCCCAGCCCGGTGCCGTACGCCGATGTCTGCACAACGACGACTCACAAGACCCTGCGTGGCCCGCGAGGCGGCCTCATCCTGGCCCGCAAGAATGACGAGATCACCAAGAAGTTCAACTCACTGGTTTTTCCGGGTACGCAGGGCGGGCCCCTCATGCACGTGATCGCGGCCAAGGCCATCGCCCTCAAGGAGGCGATGGAGCCCTCGTTCAAGGACTACCAGGGAGTGGTCTGCGCGAATGCCAAGGTCATGGCCGAAGTGCTCAACGAACGGGGCTACCCGATCGTCTCCGGCAGCACCGAGAATCATCTCATGCTCGTGAGCCTGATCGAGAAGGGCATCACGGGCAAAGACGCCGACGCGGCGCTCGGCCGCGCCTATATCACGGTAAACAAGAACTCGGTGCCGAACGATCCGCAGTCGCCATTCGTCACAAGTGGTCTGCGCCTTGGCACACCTGCGATCACGACACGCGGCTTCGGAACGGAGGAAACCCGCCAGCTAACGGGCTGGATAGCGGATATACTCGATGACATCGAAAATGAGGAAACGATCGAGCGTGTCAGGAACCAGGTGCTGGATCTCTGCAAGCGGTTCCCGGTGTACGCCTGATTAGTCAAACAAGATGCATTGTCCGTTTTGCGGCCACGAAGAAACCAAGGTCATAGACTCGCGGCTCGCGGGTGAGGGCCGGCAGATTCGCCGGCGCCGGCAGTGCCTTGCCTGCAACGAGCGTTTCACAACCTTCGAGACGGCCGAGCTCGTCATGCCGCGGCTCGTCAAGAACGACAGTTCGCGCCAGCCGTTCGACGAGAACAAGTTGCGCAACAGCATGGTGCGTGCGCTCGAGAAACGTCCGGTCCCCAGCGACAAGCTCGAGCAGGCGATAGGTCACCTGATTCACAGACTGCGCACGATGGGCGAACGCGAGGTGCCGTCGCGCCTGGTCGGCGAACTCGTCATGGAGGAGCTGCGCGCGCTCGATGAAGTCGCTTACGTGCGCTTTGCGTCGGTGTATCGGCGTTTTCAGGACGTCAATGAATTCGAGGACGAGATCAAACGCCTGCAGAAGATCTCCGAGACGGCAGCCAGTCGTGAGCAGATGTCCCTGCTGCCCGAATTGCTGGGCAAGAAGAAGCGCTGACCATGCCCGAAATTTCTCCCGTTGATTGCGCGCACATGGCGCGCGCGCTGGAACTGGCCGAACGTGGTCAGTTTTCGGCACGGCCGAATCCGATGGTCGGCTGCGTCATCGTCAATGACGATGACGTTGTCGGCGAGGGCTGGCACGAACTGGCGGGCGCGGAGCACGCAGAGATCAATGCGCTGCGGGCTGCCGGCGATCGGGCCGCGGGCGCGATTGTTTACGTCACGCTGGAGCCATGCGCCCATCACGGCAAAACGCCGCCCTGCGCCGAGGCGTTGATCGAGGCCGGCGTCGGCCGCGTGGTTGCGGCGATGCAGGATCCGCACGACAAGGTCGCGGGTAAGGGCCTCGAGATGCTGAGCGACGCGGGGGTCGACGTAGAGCTCGGCCTGATGCGATCGGCCGCCGAGGCGCTCAACGCCGGTTTCGTGAGCCGTGTGACTCGCAACCGGCCGTTCGTACGCGTAAAGGTCGCGGCCAGTATCGACGGCGCCACGGCCATGAAGAATGGTGAGAGCCAGTGGATAACCGGGCCCGGTGCGCGCGCTGACGTGCAGCGGCTGCGCGCGCGCGCAGGTGCCGTCATGACGGGCATCGGTACAGTGCTCGCGGATGACCCGTCACTCAACGTTCGCAGCGAGGACATCGATACGCGCGGCTTGCAACCACTCCGCGTCGTGCTCGACAGCCGCCTGCGCATGCCCGCCTCGGTCCGCATGTTGACGCTGCCGGGCCGGACCCTCGTGTGCTGTGCGGGCGGACAGGACGACACAGGGCTGGTCGAAGCCGGCGCCGAAGTTGCTGCCTATCGCGCGGACGGCGAGCGCGTCGACGTGGCCACGGTACTCGAAGACCTCGCCAATCGCGAAGTCAACGACGTGCTCGTTGAAGCCGGTCCGGGCCTTACCGGAAGCCTGCTCGAAAAAGACCTCGTCGATGAGCTTGTGATTTACCAGGCACCCCACATAATGGGGAGCGAAACCAGGCCCATGTTCGAGACGCCGTCGTGGACGACGCTCGCCGATCGCAGGGGCCTCGAGATTCGTGACGTCAGCCAGGTCGGCGACGATACGCGTATTACAGCAACGATAAGGGACTGATAACCCGGATGTTCACAGGAATAATTAAAACGAAGGGCACGATCACGGCCGCGAAGAGCAAGGGCGGCGACGTTCGCATGACGATCCGCTCGGATGGCCTTCCCTGGTCCGAATTCGAACAAGGCGAGAGCATTTCCGTGAACGGCGTCTGTCTCACGGCCGTCGCATTGTACGAAGACGGCTTCGATACGGATATCTCGGTCGAGACACTCGACGTTACCGCGCTGGGTGATCTGGACGTTGGCTCGATGGTCAACCTGGAACCCTCGATTAGCCTCGGTGAGCGCCTCGGCGGACACCTCGTCAGCGGTCACGTCGATTGCACGGCCACGGTACGCTCACGCGAGCAGGACGCGCGCTCGATCCGCCTGGCCCTCGAAATCCCGAAGGAATATGCGCGCTATGTGGCAAAGAAAGGCTCGATCTGCATCGATGGCGTGAGCCTTACCATCAACGAAGTATCGGGTAACCACTTCGAAGTGAATATCATTCCGCATACGGCCGAGGTCACGATCATCGATGACTACGCGGTCGGCACCGTCGTCAACATCGAGGTTGACCTGCTGGCGCGCTACATCGAGCGTTTGCTGGGCGGCGATGAAGACGGTCTTTCCATCGATTTCCTCAAGGCCCACGGTTATGCCTGACAACACGACGACGCACCCGAGCGCGCAGAGCGACACGGTCAGTTCCATCGAGGACATCATCGCCGACATCGCCGACGGCAAGATGGTCATCATGGTCGACGATGAGAATCGCGAAAACGAAGGCGACCTGATCATGGCGGCGGCCAAGGTGCGCCCCGAGGACGTCAACTACATGGCGACTCACGGGCGCGGCCTGATCTGCCTGACCTTGTCGCGCGAGCGCTGCAAGCAGCTGCGCCTGCCGCTCATGGTCAGCGAAACGGACGAACATCACGCCACCAATTTTACGATTTCCATCGAGGCCGCCGAGGGCATTACGACCGGTATATCGGCGCACGACCGTGCCAAGACCATCCAGGCCGCCGTGGCGGCCGGCGCGAAGCCCGAGCACCTGAGTCAGCCCGGCCACATCTTTCCCGTCATGGCGCAGCCAGGCGGCGTGCTGACGCGCGCCGGTCACACCGAAGCCGGCTGCGATCTCGCACGGCTGGCCGGCCTCGATCCGTCTGCCGCAATCGTCGAGATTCTGAACGAAGACGGAACCATGGCGCGGCGCCCGGACCTCGAGAGGTTTGCAAAGAAGCACGGCATCCGTATCGGGACAATCGCCGACCTGATCCGCTACCGGCTCGAAAAAGAACGCAATGTCGAACGAATCGCCGAGCAGGTCGTCGAGACGGAGCAGGGAGAATTCACGATGTACTGCTACGACGATCACGTCAATCGCTCGGTGCACGTGGCGCTCGTCAAGGGCGACCTGGCGTCGGTCGACGCACCGCTTGTGCGAGTTCACCTTCAGGACACTCTGGGTGACGTCATGGGTGTCAAGAGTCGCTCGCTCGGGTGGCCGTTGCATTCCGCAATCGAACGCATCGCCGCCGAGGAGACGGGGGTCATCGTACTGCTGCGAGACCAGGAAACGTCGCGCGACTTCATGGATGCCGTCGAGACGCTGGGCGAGCATCGCGACGAGCTCGAAGGCCGACGCGGCGGTGACGCGGTACTGCGCACCTACGGCGTCGGTGCGCAGATCCTGCGCGACCTCGGCCTCAGCAAAATCCGTGTATTATCGGCGCCTAAGCAAATGTACGCGATCTCGGGCTTCGATCTCGAAATCACGGAATACGTCTGAGCAAGCGGCTGGCCATGGACAGGATCAAGACAACAGAAGGTGATGTCATCGTGCGCGACGCTCGTTTTGCGATCGTGGCGTCGCGCTTCAATGATTTCATTGTGGATTCGTTGATCAAAGCGTCGTTGCACTGCCTCAGGCAGCATGGCGCGAACGACGCCGATATCGAGATCATTCGCGTTCCGGGCGCGTTCGAGATGCCTATCGCCGTCGACAAGGTCGCGGCATCGCGTCGAGCAGACGGGGTTATTGCGCTGGGCGCTGTAATTCGCGGAGGCACGCCGCATTTCGACTACGTGGCGGGTGAGTGCGTCAAGGGCATCACGGCCGCAGGGCAGCGACACGGCGTTCCGATCGGCAACGGCGTATTGACGGTCGATACCATCGAACAGGCGATCGAGCGAGCCGGCACCAAGGCCGGCAATAAAGGCGAAGAAGCCACGCTCGCGGTCATCGAGATGGTCAATCTCTTACGTCGCCTCGACTGATACGGTATGCGCAATGAGTAATGCCAGTTCAAAAGGAACGGGCGCACGTACGCGTGCCCGAGAGCTCATGCTGCAGGCGCTGTACCAGATGCAGATTGCCGGGCACTCGAGCACCGAGCTGCTCAGGCAGTTTCACGAACAGGTTGCGTACGAGCGGGTCGACCAGGAGTACTTCGACGAGCAGCTGCCGGCCATCATCGAGGCGCAGGGAGTCCTCGAGAAGACCATCGACGAGCTGATCGACCGTCCCCTCGAGCAGCTCGATCCCGTGGAGCTCGGAATTCTATTGATCGGTACGTATGAACTCGAATCGCGGGTAGAGATTCCCTACAAGGTCGTAATCAACGAGTGCGTCAATCTTGCGAAGCGTTTCGGCGCGATCGACGGGCACAAGTACATTAATGCCTGTCTCGATGTTGCGGCGCAGTCGTTGCGCAAAATCGAGGTGCAAGCGAACGCAGGTGGATGAGTTCGAGCTGATACGACGGTTCTTCGACCGTGGTGACGCGGCCCCCGGGATCGTGACCGGTATTGGCGACGATGGCGCCGTGCTCGATCCGTCGCCGGGTATGGAGCAAGTCCAGGTTATCGACACGCTTGTTGAGGGCGTGCATTTTCCCGCCGACACCGATGCTTCCGATATCGGTTATCGCGTCGTTGCCGTAAACCTGTCCGATATCGCGGCGATGGGCGCCCGGCCGCGCTGGATGACTCTCGCTCTTACACTGCCGCCGAAAGGTGAGCAGTGGGTCGAGGATTTTGCGAGCGGCCTGTTTGAGGCCGCCTCCGAATTTGATGTCGCACTCGTCGGCGGTGACACAACAAATGGCGAGATCGTCGTGGCCACCGTGCACATGACGGGCGAGGTGTCCGCGGGCAGTGCGTCGCTGCGCAGCGGGGCCAGGGTCGGCGATACGATCTTCGTCTCGGGCACCTGCGGCGACGCGGCAGCCGGCCTCGAACTTTCACAGCGCGACATGAGTGACGCATTCCTGGCGCAACGCTTCCTGCGTCCGCGCCCGCGCGTCGAATTGGGCGCGCAGCTGGTCGGCCGGGCCAGCGCGGTCATCGACGTTTCCGACGGCCTCGTCGGCGATCTGAGGAAGTTGCTCGAGGCAAGTGGTGTCGGCGGCGAGATTCACGTCGATCGGGTGCCGTTGTCGACCGCGCTGACAGAGTATTTCGATTCGGACGAGGCGCTGCAATTCGCGCTCACGGGCGGTGACGACTACGAATTGTGTTTCACGGCCGCAGACGATGACGTCGCCGGGATCGACGGCATTGTGGCAATCGGCACGGTCGTCGCTGGCGCGGACCTGGTTTGTCTTCGCAATGGCGAGATTGTGGAATACGACGACAGCGGGTACCGTCACTTCGCATGAACCTGGGAAAATGAACAATCAACCCGAAAATCTGCCGCGCACGGTAATGACCGACCCGGTCCATTTCCTCGCTTTCGGTTTCGGCACCGGACTCGCGCCGTTCGCACCGGGTACCTTCGGGTCCTTACCCGGCGTGCTGCTGTTCTGGTTGACGATGGGTTACGGACTTTATGTTCAATTGACTGTCATCGCCTTGTTGATCGCTGCCGGGATCTGGATTTGCGGCGAGAGCGCGCGCCGCCTGGGCATTCATGACCACGGCGGTATCGTCTGGGACGAGATTGCAGGCATGTACCTGACGCTGATGGTAGCCCCGGTTTCGGTCACGGGCTGGCTGCTCGCGTTCGTGTTTTTTCGCTTCATGGATATTGTCAAACCCTGGCCGATTCGGGACCTGGATCACAGACTGGGAGGAGGGGTCGGAATTATGCTGGACGACCTCGTAGCCGCCCTGTATGCCGCAGTATTGCTGGGTTTGTACAGGTGGCTCATGTGATCTGACCAGTTGAGACAAAATGGCGACCAAAGTAACGGAACTACAGCGCCCCGCCGACGTGCCCGACAAAATCGGCAAGTACGTCATCATCAACAAGATCGGCAAGGGCAGTACCGGTACTGTCTACCTGTCTCACGATCCGTATTATCGTCGCGACGTCGCGATCAAGGTCTACAACATCGAGGAAGACCACGACGCAGAGCGCGCCAAAGTTTCTCGCAAGATGTTTTTCAACGAAGCCCACATGGTGGGTATGTTGCAACACCCGAATATCATGCCGATCTACGATGCGGGTGAGGAGGACGGCAGTTACTACGTCGTCACCGAACACATCCAGGGTGCGCGCACGCTCAACGCGTATTGCCGTCCGGACAACCTGTTGCGCGTCGACGACGTCGTCGAGATTATCTACAAGTGCGCCAAGGCGCTGCATTACGCACACGGCCGTGGCGTTATTCATCGCGACATCAAGCCGAGCAATGTGATGCTGACGATCGACAACGACGTGCGCATCATCGATTTCGGCATCGCCATCGTCAGTGATTCCGAAGTGTCGCGCATCGAAGGCATCGCAGGATCGCCGAGCTACATGTCGCCCGAGCAGGTGCAGTCGGAAGAACTGACGCCGCGTTCGGACCTGTATTCACTGGGCGCCGTCATGTACGAGTTGTTGACGGGGTTCCGGCCGTTCCGCGCCGACAACCTGTCGAAGCTGTTGCACCAGATCGTCTACGCAACGCCGCCGCCGATACACACCTATCGCGACGACTTGCCCGAGGAACTCGAGCACGTCGTCATGACGACGATGCAGAAGGAGCAGGGCAAGCGTCTTGTAACGGGCAACGCGATGGCGGCCGAGCTGACACGCGTCTACAAGGATCTCAGGCAGAAATACGACAGCCTCGATAACCAGGAACACTTCGACCTGCTGCGTACGCTTACGTTCTTCCATGAATTTTCGCACGCCGAAATCTGGGAGGTGCTGCGCGCCTCGGACTGGCATGAGTGAGGTCGACGATCGCTTCTACATCATCGTCGCCGGATCCGTAAAGGTCATGGCCAATGGCAGCAGCCTTGGCAAGCTCGATAATGGCGACTGCTTCGGTGAGACGAGCTACGTTCGTGGCGCGAAACGCCAGGCGTCGATCCAGGCCGATGGCCAGGTGACTATCCTGCGCGTCAGTTCGACGCTCATGGAGCAGGTGTCGTCGGCTTGCCAGCTACGCTTCAACAAGGTCTTCCTGCGCTCACTGATTACGCGCCTGCAAAACAGCGGCGCCGCCAATACCTAGTCTTCCTCGGGTGAGTACGGTCATTTAGTCAGCACTTCATCAATGTGCTTACGCCGCTTTTTGCGGCTACACTCGGTCCATAACAAGAACGAGTGGAGACTCCGATGATCAAGCCTTACACCTGGATTGCGCTGGTGATGCTGGCAGTACCTGCTTTCGCCGACGATCTCAGTCAGGCGATTGAAAAAGACTACGATGGCCATCTGGCGCAGCTATTCGATTTTTTCCATCGCAATCCAGAGCTCTCGACGATCGAGTTCAAGACCGCGAAGCGCATGGCCGAGGAACTGCGCGCGGCCGGATTCGAGGTGACCGAGAACGTCGGTGGCACGGGCCTGGTCGCAATGCTCGAGAATGGCGAGGGTCCGCTCGTCATGATGCGCGCGGATATGGACGGATTGCCTGTCGAAGAGAAATCGGGCCTCGACAACGCATCACGCGCGAAGCAGATCGATCCGATCACGGGCAATGAAGTATTCACGATGCATGCCTGCGGTCACGACGTGCACATCACGAGCCTCGTAGGCACGGCCCGGCAGATGGCGGCCCGCAAGGACGAATGGCAGGGCACGCTAATGCTCGTGGTGCAGCCCGCCGAGGAGCGCGTGCTGGGTGCCCGGGCGATGCGCGAAGATGGCATCTGGGAGCGCTTCGGGCAACCCGATTACGCGCTCGCCTTTCACGTCTCGTCGAGCGACGTCGCGGGCGTCATCAATGTCCAGGAGGGCAGTCCATACGCCGGCGCCGATACGGTCGACATCATCATCCACGGGGTCGGCGCGCACGGCGCGAGCCCGCACCGCGGCAAGGACCCGATCGTACTCGGCAGCCAGATCGTGCTGGCACTGCAGACGCTCGTATCGAGGGAACTTTCGCCGCGCGATCCCGGCGTCGTGACTGTGGGGTCCTTCCATTCGGGCACCAAGCACAACATCATCTCGGACCGCGCGCACCTGCAGCTGACGGTGCGCAACACGAGCGTCGAGACACGCGACGTCCTGTTGAACGGCATCAAGCGCATCGCCGAGAATATGGGTCGCGTTGCCGGTCTGCCCGAAGACAGGTTGCCCGAGGTCATCATCTCGAACGAGAGTGTCCCGCCCGTGAACAACGATGCGGCGCTCGCGCGCCGCCTGAAGGTCGCGTGGGCGGAAGCAATGGGTGACGACGCGGTCGTCGATATCCCGACCAAAGGCATGGGTGCCGAGGACTTTCCATTCTTTGCCCAGGACCCCGATATTCGCAGTGTCTACTGGGCGATCGGCGGTACGCCGCAGGAAGATTTCGATACGGAAATGGCCGGCGGTACGCCGGTACCGAGCCATCACTCGCCGTTATTCAAGATCTCCCCCGAACCGGCTATTGTCTCGGGTGTTGAATCAACCGTTGTTGCGCTGACGACCCTGATGGCCGAGTAACAACAATAGAGACAGGAATTAGGGGGACAGTGACCTAAACTCGGATCCGAGTTTAGGTCACTGTCCCCCTAATTCCTTTTATCAATCTTCGATCTCGAAATCCTCGAGTTGTTCGTCGCCGGCGCTCTTCAAGAGAATTTCGACTTTTTGTTCGGCTTCCTTGAGTGCGGCCTGGCAGCCGCGCGTGAGCTTGATGCCGGCCTCGAACTTCTTCATCGCCTTGTCGAGCGGCAAGTCACCGGATTCGAGTTCCTCGACGAGTTCCTCGAGTTCGGAAAGCGACCTTTCGAGGTTGAATTTTTTGGCAGAACCCATAGCATGTTCCCGGCCTGTGATGCGGCGTTACGCTACAGGCAGCCCTGTGCAGCGTCAATCCTTGCCGTGGTATTCCACGGTTGACAGGATTGGAGGCGAGGCATAAAGTGAGGAGTCCTTAGACTCGTTCTAAAAATAACCGTTCGAGAGGGTAATAAAGTGTCACTAAAAGGCAGCAAAACAGAAGGCAATCTAAAAGACGCATTTGCCGGAGAATCCCAGGCTAACCGTCGTTATCTCTATTTCGCAGCGAAAGCTGACGTTGAAGGCTACAACGATGTAGCTGCCGTTTTCCGCTCGACAGCGGAAGGTGAGACGGGCCATGCGCACGGTCATCTCGAGTACCTCGAGGAAACCGGCGACCCGGCCACAGGTCTGCCGATCGGCTCGACTGCTGACAATCTTGCGGCCGCCATTGCCGGCGAAACGCACGAGTACACGGACATGTATCCGGGCATGGCGAAGACTGCTCGCGAAGAAGACTTCGACGAGATTGCGGACTGGTTCGAGACGCTGGCGAAAGCCGAGCGTTCGCACGCAAACCGCTTCCAGAAAGCACTCGACACACTCGACGACTAGAACAGGAGTGCCGGGCCTCGCGGCCCGGCTCTTTCCCGATGAGCAACTCTGAAGGCAGGCGCGAGGGCAGCCTCGAGGCCCCGACGCGGCACGCGCTCGACTGGCGTTCTGACGAATTCTACGACGAAAGCTCGTTGTTCGAAGAACTCGAAAGGGTCTTCGACATTTGTCACGGTTGCCGACGCTGTTTCAATCTCTGCAATTCATTCCCGACGCTGTTCGATGCTGTCGACGAGTCGGACACGATGGAAGTCGACGGGGTACCCAAGCCCGTTTACTGGGATGTCGTTGATCATTGTTACCTCTGCGACATGTGCTACATGTCCAAGTGCCCGTACGTCCCGCCGCACGAATGGAATATTGACTTCCCGCACCTGATGTTGCGCGCCAAGGCAGCACGATTCAGGAAAGAGGGCGCGTCGACGCGCGACAGGATCCTGAGCGCCACCGACCGGGTCGGCAAGCTCGCCGGCATTCCCGTCGTGGTTAACGCGGTGAACGCGACCAACCGTAGCAAGACCGGCCGCAAGCTACTCGAAAGCACGCTCGGCGTGCATCGCGACGCGCCGGTTCCTCCCTACCATTCGAACACCGCGCGAAAACGGCTGTCGCGGCTGCAAGACGTCGGAAACGTCGAGGCGCGCGCCACGGAAAACACCACGGGCAAGGTGGTGCTGTACACGACCTGTTACGGCAATCGCAATCATCCTGCCATTGACGAAGACCTGGTAGCCGTCTTCGAACACAATGGCATTGCCATGTCATTGGCCGAGAAGGAAGTTTGTTGCGGAATGCCGAAGCTCGAACTCGGTGACCTCGAAGCCGTCGCCAGGGCAAAGGAAGCGAACATCCCGGTCCTGGCCGCAATGGTCGACGCGGGATGGGACATCGTTACACCGATTCCTTCGTGCACGCTCATGTTCAAGCAGGAGCTGCCGCTGATGTTTCCGGATGACGCGGAGGTCCTGAAAGTCCGGGACGCCATGTTCGATCCCTTCGAGTACCTGATGCTGCGCCACAAGGAAGGGTTGCTGAAGACAGAGTTCAAGACCAGCCTCGGCAAGGTTACCTACCAGGTGCCGTGTCACCTGCGCGTGCAGAACATCGGGCTCAAGACCCGTGACGCGCTGCAACTCGTACCCGATACGACGGTCGAAGCGATCGAACGATGCTCGGGGCACGACGGTACCTATGCCGTGAAGAAGGAGTTCCACGACGTGTCGAAGAAAATTGCGAGGCCGGTGGTCAACAAGCTCAAGAAAGCGAACGCAGACCATTTCGCGAGCGACTGCCCGATGGCAGCCGAGCAGATCGTGCAGGACCTCGATGATCACAAGGCCAACAATCCGATGAGCCTTTTACGCAAAGCCTACGGAATATGAACACAATGCAAAAACTGACACGCGACGACCTTTTCAGCCTCGAACAGTATGCGGAAGCGCGTCCGGCCTTCCGTGACAAGGTACTGAAACACAAGCGCAATCGCCGGCTCGAACTCGGCACCAATGCCGCTTTGTACTTCGAAGATCGCCTGACCATGCAGTACCAGATCCAAGAGATGCTGCGCATCGAGCGCATCTTCGAGGCCGAGGGCATTAACGAGGAGCTCGAAGCCTATAACCCGCTTATACCTGACGGCAGCAACTGGAAGGCGACCTTCATGGTCGAATTCCCGGAGGTCGAGGAGCGGCGTGCCATGCTGACGCAGCTCAGGGGCATCGAAGACCTCGTGTATGTGCACGTCGCCGATTTCGACCGCGTCTACGCAATCGCCGACGAGGATCTCGATCGGGCCGACGACGACAAGACCTCGGCCGTCCATTTTCTGCGCTTCGAGTTGCCCGCCGAGCAGGTTGCCGCGCTCAAGAAAGGCGCTTCGCTGATCGCCGGTATCGATCATGAGAACTATCGCGTCGAGGTCAGTCCTGTCGCCGAAAATATCCGCGAATCGCTGGTCGCCGATCTAGACTAGATTGTTCCGCCCCCCTAATCCGGGTGCAGAGCTTCTGCATTCAGGCTAGAATCCCTGCCGAACATCGCTTGGGCAACCTCTGGCACAGGATAGATGGCGAATAAATACGACGCGGCGGACATTGAAGTCCTGAGCGGGCTGGAGCCTGTACGGCGCCGGCCCGGCATGTACACCGATACGACCCGACCCAATCACCTCGCGCACGAAGTGGTCGACAACAGTATCGATGAGGCGCTGGCAGGCTACTGCAAGAAACTCGAGATCACGATCTACAAGGACGGCTCGCTGGAAGTGACCGACGACGGTCGCGGCATGCCTGTCGACAAGCATCCCAAGGAAAAGATCCCCGGTGTCGAGCTGATCCTCACGCGGCTACATGCCGGCGGCAAGTTTTCCAACAAGAACTACCAGTATTCGGGCGGCCTGCATGGCGTCGGCGTCTCGGTTGTCAACGCGCTGTCGAAAAACCTCGAGGTCTGGATTCGCCGCGGCGGCAAGGAATACAACATGAGCTTCGCCGGCGGCAAGAAACGCGGCAAGCTCGAGGAAGTCGGCAAGGTCGGCAAAGCCAATACAGGCACGACGATCCGCTTCTGGCCCGATCCGCAGTATTTCGATTCGCCCAAGTTCTCGGTCAAGAGCCTGAAACATGCTTTGCGCGCCAAGGCCGTACTGTGCCCTGGCATCAAGGTGCGCCTGAATGTCGAAAAGCCCAAGGAGAAGATCGAATGGTGCTACTCGGGCGGCCTCGAAGAGTACCTGCTCGAGGAGATCGGCGGGGGAGAAACGCTGCCGGCCGAGCCGTTCGCCGGCAGTCTGGCCGGAAACAACGAAGCCGTCGACTGGGCGCTGGTCTGGACCGCGGACGGTGGTCCGAGCGTCACCGAAAGCTACGTTAACCTGATTCCGACGCCACAAGGTGGCACACACGTCAACGGGCTGCGCACCGGGCTCACGAACTCACTGCGCGAGTTTTGCGATTTCCGCAACCTGCTGCCACGCGGCGTCTCGCTGTCGCCCGAAGACGTTTGGGACGGGCTGAGTTTCGTCCTCAGCACCAAGCTCGAAGACCCGCAGTTCTCGGGCCAGACCAAGGAGCGCCTGTCGTCGAGAGAATCGGCGGCGTTCGTCGCGGGCGTCATCAAGGACAATTTCTCGCTGTGGCTCAATCAGCACCCCGAGACGGGCGACCAGATTGCGCAGCTTGCAATTACGAAGGCGCAGAAACGACTCAAGTCGGCGAAAAAGGTCGTTCGCAAGAAGATCGTGTCCGGGCCCGCACTGCCCGGCAAGCTGGCCGACTGCACGTCGCAGGAGCCCGAGCTCTGCGAACTGTTCCTTGTCGAAGGCGACTCGGCCGGCGGCTCCGCGAAACAGGCCCGTGACCGCAACACGCAGGCGATTATGCCGCTCAGGGGCAAGATCCTGAATACCTGGGAAGTCGAGACAGGGGAGATCTTGGCCTCCCAGGAAGTGCACGACATTTCGGTGGCGATCGGTGTGGATCCGGGCGGCGCTGACATCAGCGGTCTCCGCTATCACAAGATCTGCATTCTCGCGGATGCGGATTCCGACGGCCTGCACATCGCGACCTTGCTGTGCGCGTTGTTCCTCAGGCATTTCCGCGAGCTGATACTTGCAGGACATGTTTACGTTGCCATGCCGCCGCTGTACCGCATCGACGTGGGCAAGGAAGTTTTCTACGCCCTCGACGAGGGTGAGCGCACGGGCATAGTCGACCGCATCGAGGCGGAGAAGAAGAAAGGCAAGGTCACCGTTACGCGATTCAAGGGTCTCGGCGAAATGGACCCCGAGCAGCTTCGCGAGACCACGATGAATCGCGATACGCGCCGCCTCGTGCAGCTCACGGTCAGCGGCCGCGACAAGACCGACCAGCTCATGGATATGCTGCTCGCAAAGAAACGTTCCAGGGATCGCAGGACCTGGCTCGAAACCAAGGGCAATCTCGCCGAGGTCTAGAAAGCTATGGGCTCTCAAATGCAGAACAGTCTGAATCTCGAAGGCGTCGAACAACAGCCGCTCAAGGAGTACACCGAGCGGGCGTATCTCGACTACTCCATGTACGTCATTCTCGATCGCGCGCTGCCGCAGGTAGGTGATGGTCTGAAGCCCGTGCAACGACGCATCATCTACGCGATGAGCGAGCTGGGTTTGTCGTCAACGTCCAAGCCCAAGAAGTCGGCGCGCACCGTCGGCGACGTCATCGGCAAGTTCCACCCTCACGGTGATTCCGCCTGTTACGAAGCCATGGTGCTCATGGCGCAGGGTTTTTCGTATCGCTACCCGATTGTGATCGGGCAGGGTAACTGGGGGTCAACGGACGACCCGAAATCGTTCGCGGCGATGCGCTATACCGAATCGCGTCTTGCGCCGTACGCGAAAAGCCTGTTGCAGGAACTCGGGCAGGGCACGGTCGACTGGACGCCGAATTTCGACGGCACGCTCAAGGAGCCCGTCGTTTTACCGGCGCGCCTGCCCAACCTGTTGCTCAACGGCACAACGGGAATTGCGGTTGGTATGTCGACTGATGTGCCACCGCACAATCTCAACGAGGTCGCCAGCGCCCTCGTACACCTGATTGACAATCCGAAGGCGACCGTGGCGCAGCTCATGAAGCACGTCAAGGGGCCCGATTTCCCGACCGGCGGCGAGCTCGTTTCACCTCGGGAAGACATCAAGGAGATCTATACGACGGGCAGCGGCACGCTGCGGCTGCGCGCCGCTTACAAGCTGGAGGGCAGCGACATTGTCGTTACATCGTTGCCGCATCAAATTTCGGGCGCAAAAGTGCAGGAGCAGATCGCGGCTCAAATGCGCAACAAGAAGCTGCCGCAGGTCGATGACCTGCGCGACGAGTCGGATCACGAGGACCCGACGCGGCTGGTCATCAGCAAGAAACGTGGCGTCGACGTCGACCAGCTCATGTCGCACCTGTTCTCGACGACCTCGCTCGAGCGCACATTACGCGTAAACATGAACGTCATCGCGCTCGACGGCCGGCCGCGCATGTTCAATCTCGTCGAGATGCTCAAGGAGTGGCTCAAGTTCCGCAAGGAGACTGTGAAGAACCGTCTCGGCCACCGCCTGCAGATCGTCATGGACAGACTGCACATCCTCGACGGATTGCTGGTTGCCTATCTCAACATCGATGAGGTCATAGCGATTATCCGCGAGGAAGACGAACCGAAACCGGTCCTCATGAAACGCTTCAAGCTCAGCGACGTGCAGGCCGAGGCGATTCTCAATCTGCGACTCCGCAATCTCGCCAAGCTCGAGGAGTTCAAGATCAAGGGAGAGCAGGAGGAACTACAGCAAGAGCGCGACGTGCTCGAGAAGATCCTCAAGAGTGCCGCACGGCTGAAGACGCTGATCAAGAAGGAAATTCTCGAAGATGCCGAAGCCTATGGTGATGCGCGCAGGACCGAGATTGTCGAGCGTGATGCCGCGCAGGCGTTCGATGAAACTGAGCTGGTCGCGAGTGAGCCGGTTACTGTCGTGCTGTCCCAGGCGGGCTATGCGCGCGCGGCCAAGGGCCATGAGATAGATCCGATTGTGCTCAATTACCGCTCGGGTGACAGCTACCTGGCGTCCGCCCAGGGCCGCAGCAACCAGCTGGCGATGTTCATCGACAGCACGGGTCGTGTCTACAGCGTCATGGCGGGCACGCTACCGTCCGCCAGGGGGCAGGGTGAGCCGTTGTCGAGCCGCTTCAAGCCACCCGATGGCGCAGCGTTCTGCGGCGCGATGATTGGCGATAACGAGCAGAAATACCTGCTCGCGAGCGACGCGGGCTACGGATTTATTACCTCACTGGGTGATCTGGTCTCGCGCAACAAGGCCGGCAAGGCCGTTTTGCGTGTGCCGGCCGGTGGCAGGCCTGTGGTGCCGTCCCTGGTACCTCGCGATAAGGAGTGCCTGATCGCGGCTGTCAGCTCGATTGGTCGCCTGCTGCTGTTCGAAATGGAGGAGCTGCCCGAGCTCGCGAAAGGCAAGGGCAACAAGCTGATCAATATTCCGGGACCGAAGTACAAGAGTGGCGACGAGAAGATGGTTGCCGCCTGCGTCGTTCCCGAAGACGGGAACCTGCTGGTCTACACGGGCACACGCATGATGACGATCAAGTGGGACGACCTCGACGACTACTATGGTGATCGCGCACTGCGCGGCAGCTTGCTGCCAAAAGGCTGGCGAAAAGTCGAGCGACTAGAAGGCGTTGAATAAGAAAGCCGATCGCAAATTTAAGGGACAGTTTACTTAACTCTCATAAAGCATAAAGGGGACATTCTACTTTACTCTCGTGAGAGTAAAGTAGAATGTCCCCTAAATATCAGGCGTTCCTGGTGCCGACCTTGCCGCCGTCCAATTCGACCGTATCCTCGTCGCCGGCCGTCGGCATCTCGGCGGTCTCTTCGTCGCGTGAGGTGTTCACAGTCGGCGCTTCGCTTTCGACGGTATCGTCGGATTCGGTGGCTTCGTCGTCGCGACGCTGCAGTTGTGCTGTCACATCGAGTTCGGTCACGGTCGCGAGCGGTTTCTCGGAGGTGACGTCCTCCTTGTCGGCCACGAGCTCAGCCAGTTCCGCGGCCGCACGGGCGATTTCCTTATTGAGTGCCTGGGTGGCCGTCATCTCATCCTCGTAGTCCTGCTCGAGTATGTCGAAATCCGCCTCGCGGTTGATCGTATAGCTGTCGGTGCTGACATTATCGTCTGCTGCGTCAACTTCGATCGCCTGGAGGTCTCGTTCCGTCACGTCTTCAGGGTGCGGCATCTTGGTAGCGTCGACGATGACCGACATGTCGTAGTCGTCGTCGTCAGGCAGAATTTCGCTCTCGAGGATGGAATGTCCGTCAGTATGCACGGGCGGAATGATATCCGTCTCCATCGTTGCGGCAGGCGCCTCGGGGTCGGGCGGAAGCTCCATATCGACTTCTGTCGGGCCTGAGAATCCGAAGTCTTCAGCGACCTCCATGTCGGTCCCTTCCTCGAGGCCCGTGCCGACAAACAGGTCAGCATCGAGCGCCAGGTTTTCTGCTGTCGGGGAGTCGTCATCGAGGTCGTACTCGTCATCGACTATTGGCTCGATGCTCTCGGTGTCCTCGACTGCAAGCTCACCCGGCATGCCGACGGTCCCCATGGGGGCCGGACGCCTGCGCAGTCGGCTACCGAACAGCAGCAGCGCGATGATGATGGCCAGACCGCCTCCGGCTAACCACAGGAGCCAGGACGACTTTGACGCCTCGGCCGAACCGCTCGTATTGATGACAGCCGTCGGCACGTTGGGGGAGGATGACGTCGTCTCAGGGCCGTCGAGTTCCGTGTCGGGAATGACGATTGTCTGCCTGGCGGTAGCTTCAACAGTCGCGTCGTCGAGAATAATGTCGCCCGGGCGCAAGTCGCTGGTTGCGTCCGTCGTCTCATCGACGACAGGCGCTTCGATGGTACTTGCCACGGCCGCCTCGGTCTCGAAAGACGTCGTGTTGTCGACATCGACAACCTGTTGCGTGGCCGGATCGGAGGTCTCTTCTTCAAACCCGTTGTACGCCGACGCTTGCGGTGCGGGCTCTGCAATTGGATCGGCCGATGTGACCACAGGCTCGCTGCCGTCGAAACTCGGAATTTCCAGCCAGCTGCCCGCTTTGAGCTTGTTCGGGTCGTTGTCCATGAACGCCTCGGGGTTAGCCGCGAAAATAGCGTTTACGGCCGGCCAGAGTCCCGCAGGGCGATTCTCGATGCGCTGGGCGATGACAGACAGCGAGTCTCCGGGCTTCACTTGGTAGCGTGTCGACTTGCCAATCGGCTCGCGATTGGCGGCCGGGGCGGCTGCCCGCGGCGTCACGGCGGCGACAACAGGCGCCGTGGGCGCGGCCGCGGCAGCTGGCGTCCTTTCGTATGCGGGTTCGGCCGGATCGATGAACATCATGTAATCGCGGCTCAGGTTCGGCGTGTAGGGGCAATTAACAACCACGCGTGCACCTACCATTGGCTCACGCAGTGGCGATTGGCTGCTCAGGAGAATCCTGCCGTCGGCGACCCTGAGGGTTGCGCGGCCGATGCCCGGCAGTCCGCTCGCCGAGCGACCGAGCGCCAGGCAGCTCTCCGAGATTTCTTCGTTCGGCGCCAGGGCATACGCAATACTCGCGCGCAATGGCTGTCCAAGCCGCGATTGCACCACGACGTCGCCGAGTTCAATGGCGTTGACCGGTCCCGCGGCAAGGCTGCCGCCAGCCGCAAAAAGAGGCAACAGGTGTTTGTGCCTGGCGATACGGACGAATCGGTTTTGCTTGGCAGGTGCTTTTTTCACGATCAGGTACCCCACTGGCGCGGCGTTGGGCGGCGCGTCATCAGCTTGCTTTCCTAGATATGAACCAATTCTATGTTTTGCGCGTCGCCGGTCGTTAATGCTTGGTTCCGCAAACGGAGTGTGACGCACATCACACTTTGGCTTTGGCCGCCATTCAGGCTTGTAATGGGCTAGTTCGAACGCGCTGCGGCGAGACCCGCGAGAGTGTTTGATTTGACCTTGGGTTCCTGCAGAACGACCTCGGGTTCATGGACATAATGTCCCTGCATGTAGTCGAGGCCAAGCTGGAACAGGACAGCCATGGCGTTGGCGTTCTCGACACGTTCTGCGACGGTCTTGATATTGCGTTCTTTTGCAGCATGTACGATCTTGTCGACCGCGTCCTGCATCGCCTTGTCCGTCATCAGCGTGTGCATCAGCTCGCCGTCTACCTTCACATAGTCCGGTTTCAGAAGGTCGAGTATCTGGAAACGCTCCTGATCGATGCCGTAGTGCTGTATCGCAAAGCCGATGCCAAGCTTGCGGGCGTGTCGCACGAGTTCACGCGTTTGCTTGATGTGCTTGGCAGCCTCGGCCTCAGGGAGCTGGATGACAAGCCGCGAACAGTCAAAGCCGTCCTCGTCGAGCTTCTGTTGCATCCAGGGAGCGGTCGACGCGTCGGTAATCGACTGCTTCGACAGCCGCACGAATACGCGATCTGCATCGTTTTCGCTGCAAAAGCGCATGGCGGCCTGCAGCATCCAGCGGTCGATGTTCTTCATGAGGTTGTTACGTTCGGCGGCAGGCAGGAACTCGGAGGGCAGTACCGAGTTACCCTGTTCGTCGATCATGCGAACGAGCAGGTCGTACATCTGCACCGAGTCGCTGCGCAGTCCCGCTATTGGCAGTTGTGCGAGCCGGAAGCGATCATCCATCAACGCAGACTTGAGGTGCTTGACCCAGATGGCGTCAAATTCGCGCTGCTTGGTATCTTCGTCCGCACTTTCGCTGAGCGCAGACGCATTGCCGCCTGCACCCTTACCGAGCTTGTAAGCATCCACGGTCGCCGAGATGAACTCCTCGAGGTTGGCGAATACTTCGCTGGCAGCGCAGGCGCCGACCGTGCACGTGAGGTGCGTGGACTTATCGTCGATTTCGAATGTGGCCTTATTGATGTGGTCGACGAGTTGCTTGCCCCACACCTGTGCATCGCGTGCGCTGCCGCGTTCGAGCAGTGCCATGATGGCCGTGCCTTCGAAACGTCCCGCGACGTCGCGCGGGTGCAGGCGCTTGCGAACTTCCTCGGCGAACTGCGACAGGACCTCCTCGGACTGCACGATGCCTACCTTGTTACACAGATCGCCGAACTTGTCGGGCCTGATGTACACGAGGCAGTGGGTACCCGAGGCCGGCTTGCGCTTGAGACGCTTGGTAATGCGTTCCAGGAACTGCGCGCGGTGATAGAACAGGGTTGTCGGGTCGCGCTGCAGCGCATCGTGCACCAGCTTGGTCGGTTCCTCGGCAACCTTGAGCTGCGGCGCAATGCGGATTTGCACGGCAGCTCCTTCGTCTGTCTCGACCCTGTTGAACTCGAGGTGCAATTCCTCGGCGTCGCCCGAGTCGATATGCGCCTTGGCGATGAGCTTTTCGTCACGCTGCCACTTGCCGGCCATCGTTGCGATCAGTGCGCCTTTGACCGCGGCCTGGCTTTCGGACTCGAAATTGTCCATGACAGGCATACCGATCAGCTCGTCCTTGTCCTTGACCTTGAATTTCGACAGCCAGCTGTCGTTGACGTCCATGAAAATGCCTTCCTGGACGAGCGCGATGGAACTGCTCGACGACTCCATGTGGTACCTGAGCTGGCGTTTGTATTCGGTGGCTGATTGCAGCGTCGAATTCAGAGCACGCTCGACGCGCAGGGCGCGCAGCTCGCGTGAAACTACAGACTGCAGGCGTGTCTTGAGCCCTATCGATACGAGATCGCAGGCGCCGGCGCGCATGGCCGCTTCGATATCCGATTCCTCGGCCTTCTGCTGCATCGCGATAACCGGTACTTCAGGGTTGTAGCGGTCTTTTTGCTTGACGACCTGGCGGATCGAGTCCTTGTAGGCGTCGCAATTGAGAATCAGAAGTTCAACGCTCTCGGCGGACAGCGTTTCTTCGAGCTTGTTCGGGCTGGAGATCCAGTGGCAATGGGCTGCATGGCCCGCATCGCGCAACGTGCTGTTGATCAATGCGACATCGTCCTGATTCTTCGTCAGGACGGCGATAGAGATGCTGTGGCGCCCGTTCAAATCCAGATCCTTGGCTACGTCGGGAGTTTTCTGAACTTCCGTATTCTGTAAAGGCAGTCTAGTCACAACGACGGCGCTTATCGTGACCCGGTTCTCAAATCCGCGACTTCAACGGGGTTTCGGCCCGAATTCGCCAGAATATGGTCCGAAAATGTCGCTGGCGCGAAACTCCGAGTCCGGTATCATGTGCGCCTCTCCGCCGGCCGGCGGACCGTGCACAGGGCAACGAGAATGGCCAATTACAGTACTAATGAATTCAAGTCAGGATTGCGAATCATTATCGATGGCGATCCGTGCATCATCGTCGAAAACGAGTTCGTCAAGCCCGGCAAGGGGCAGGCGTTCAATCGCGTGCGTATTCGCAATCTGAAAACCGGCAAGACGGTCGACAAGACCTTCAAGTCGGGCGAGTCGGTGGAGGCTGCGGACGTCATGGACACCGAGATGCAGTATCTCTACAGCGACGGCGAGTTCTGGCACTTCATGGTGCCGGATACCTTCGAGCAGTATGCCGCCGACGCGAAAGCCGTGGGCGATGCCAGCGACTGGATCACTGACGGCGACATGTGCGGCATCACGTTGTGGAACAATTCACCCCTGATTATAACCGCCCCCAACTTCGTCGAACTCGAAATCACCGAAACCGACCCGGGTGTCAAAGGCGATACGGCCAGCGGTGGGGTAAAGCCGGCAACGTTGTCGACGGGTGCCGTCGTACGCGTGCCGCTGTTTGTCGATCAGGGCGAGGTCATCAAGGTCGACACACGTTCGAGAGAGTATGTCTCACGCGTCAAATAAAGCCCTTGCGGGCGCGCTGTAATTCGCAGAACGTTCGACAAATATCTTCGATGCCTTCCTGGTCCGCTTCACTGAAGCGTGCCAGGGACGGGCTGTCGATATCGAGCACGCCGACCAGCTCACTGTTTACTACCAACGGTACGACGAGTTCAGAACGCGAATCGGCGTCACACGCGATGTGCCCCGGGAACGCGTGCACGTCCTCGACGCGCTGGGTCTCGAGGGAGCCGGCCGCTGTGCCGCAGACGCCGTCTCCCATGGCGATGTGCACGCAAGCCGGCTTGCCCTGGAACGGGCCGAGCACGAGTTCCTCGCCACGCAACACGTAAATGCCGAGCCAGTTGACGTCGTCGAGGCTGTTGTACAGCAGGGCGACGAAGTTGCTTGCCGAAGCCAGGGCGTCGGTTTCGCCGTCGAGCAAAGCAACGAGCTGTGATTTGAGGAGGTCGTAGTCGGTCATGTGTGAGTCTCGAATGCGAAGGTCAGTACATCGCGTATATCGTCGGTCCTGTCATGCACCATCTGCAGGCGCTCGAATCCCATGGCAACGCCTGCACAGGGGGGCAGGCCGGACTTGAGCGCTGCGAGCAGGTTTTCGTCGACAGGCCGGACCGGACGGTCGCGACGCCTGCGATTCTCGATGTCGCGCCGGATACGTTCCGCCTGTTCGCGGGCGTCGGTCAGTTCGACATAGCCGTTGGCCAGTTCAACGGAACCGGCAAAGACCTCGAATCGATCGGCAACGTCGGCATCCGCCGGGCATAGTCGCGCGAGCGCAGCCTGGCTGGCCGGATAGTGGCGCAACACCGTCAAACGGTCGTCTGCAAACCCCGGCACGATGCGGGTCGACAACACGAGATCGAGCCAGTCGTCACGTTCATCGCCGATCGCGCGGCAGAGATCATCGTCGGCGTCGCACGCCCGCGCCAGTTCATCGATGCTTGCCGTGAAAGGGTCCAGTTCTAATGACGAGCGAAACACGCTGCGGTAGTCGTATTGCACCGCATTCTCCGCCAGTGATTGCTTGTCGAGCACGGTGGCAATCAGCTGCAGCGTATCCGAGACGATTTGATCGAGCCCGAAATCCAGCCGATACCATTCCAACATGGTGAATTCGGGTTGATGCCGGCGGCCCGACTCGCCATCGCGGAACACGCGACAAATCGAGTAGATATCGGGGTAGCCGTCCGCGAGCAGTCGCTTCATGCAGAATTCCGGCGATGTACTCAGGTAGAGCGGGCGCGGGCACACGAGGCTGTCCGCCACTTCGAGGCTCTCGATCTGCGTGTCGCTGGCCGCGAAAACACCTAGCGCCGGCGTGTCGACCTCGAGGACGCCACAGTCCTTGAAGTAGCCGCGAACGCGCTCGAGCATTTGTGCGCGCGTACGCGCCACCTCGGCGCCGGCGCTGGGCCTCCAGCGATTCATTGCTCCGCCAGCGTGCCGATTGCCTCGCCCATGCGCAGCGTGTCGCCGGGATCGAGATTGCTGTCCCATTCAGCCACGCCGTCGGGCAGCACGAGAATGACCGTTGATCCCATGTTGAACCAGCCAAGCAGGTCGCCTTTGGCAACTTGCGTGTCGTGCGACGACAGGTCCAGTACGTCGACAACGCCAGCCCTGCGCGGACGAATCTCGCCCGTCCATGGCGTCGAGATGCTGCCAACGTTGAGTGCGCCGACAAACACCAGGACTGCCGGCCCGCGCGCGGTGTTGAAGTGCATGACGAGTCTTTCGTTACGGCGAAACAGCCCGCCGACCTTCGATACGGTAGCCTCGTTCACGCTGAACAGGTCGCCCGGCACGTAGCGTGCGGCGACCAGCCTGGCATCGAAAGGCGCATGCACGCGATGGTAGTTGTAAGGTGCCAGGTAGATCGTCGCGAATCGCCCGTTGCCGTAAGCGCGGGCTTCATCGAGATCGGTGGCAAGCAGGTCATCGAGCGTGTAGTCGAGTCCCTTCGCCTGCAACAGAACATTGTCGCGCAAATTGCCGGTCGCGCTGACCGTGCCATCGACCGGGGACACGATCGAGGCCGCGTCCTCGTCGATGCGACGCGCGCCGTCCTTCAGTTCGCGCACGAAGAACGCGTTGAAGGTCTCGAAATCACCGGGCAACTCGTGCCTGATCTCGTCCGTATCCACTTTGTAGAGCTTCACAAATTGTTCGATCAGGAAGTTCTTGATGCGCGGGTTCCTGATTCGGGCCAGCGAAAACGTGATCGAAGTCAGCCAGTGTTTGGGCAGGACATACTGCAAGGCGACGAATGCGTACGCGAGCATGATCAGTTCGCCTTGTAGTTGGCGGCAATGCTCAGGAGCAATTGGTCGCCGTCGTAAAAATTGAGAGAAACATCATTCGAGTCGCCACCTGGCTTCATCAACATCAGGTGCTTGCCGCCACGTTCGAGTGTCGCCGTGCCATACGCCGGAACTACGAGCTCGGGGATCGCACGCATGCGGGCGACGCCGTCTTCGACCGTCGACTCATGCAGCTCGACCGAGCCGAACTGGGGACTGGTCACGCGCGTCACCCGGATTGGCGTATCGGTGTTGTTGGTCAGCGAAAGGTAGCCCGCGCTCATTTTCATGCCGGGCATCGGCCGCGTCACTACGACGTCTTTCGCGACCAGCGGAGCCAGTGCTTCGGCCACGAAGGAATCCATGATGATCGGCAGGTCGTGCACGTAGTTCTCGACGAGGTGCGGACCGCTGAACAGGGCGTGGAATGCGCCATCGGGATTGACGACGAGTACGGCCGCGGAATGATCGACAGCGTAGTTTTCGCCATCGTCGGCCTGTTTCTCGAAGTAGATGCCAAGTGCGGACGTCAGCGTGAGCAGTTCGTCGAGGTCACCCGTGACGCCGAGGTTGCCGGTGCCGAAGTAATCGACGTAGCGGCCCATGAGTTCGGGCGTGTCGCGCTGCGGGTCGACGCTGACCAGGACTATTCGTGGCAGCGGCTCGTGGCCCTCGTCGGCCAGGGCCTTCCTGGCTGCCGCGAGGATCTGCATGGTCGCAGGACAAATATCGGGGCAGTGTGTGAAGCCGAAGAACACGAGGTTCCAGTGGCCCCTGAACGTACTTGCTGTGACCGGCGCGCCGGCCTGGTCGAGCAGCGAGAAATCGGGCAGCGGGCTCGGCGCTGGCAGTACGAACGCCGTTGTGGCCTCCGCCGGCTGGTTCATGCGAACGGCAAGAAAAATGCCGGCCGACAGGGCACTCGCCAGGATGATGGCGACGATGAAATTTTTGGGTCTCATGATTTATTCGAGTTTTGGTCGAGAATGCGGCTCGGAGGCGGCAATTCTACAGGCAGTTGGGTGTCGAGCGTGATAGATTCGCCGACGCTTTTATCGAATACGACCGCTACACGCATGACAAAGCCTTCCGCCCCGACCGTAGAGCAGCTCATCCGCGAGCTCGCGGCCCGTTTCGACGCGGCCGGGCTGAGTTATGGCCACGGCACCGATAATGCGCTCGACGAGGCTGCCTGGCTCGTTTTTGCCAAGCTTGGCCTGTCGCATGCTGATGTGCCCGGCGTTTACTCGCGGGAAATCGGCGAGGACGAGCTTGCGGAACTGCTCGAGCTCGCCGAACGGCGCATACGGGAGAGGGTGCCTGTCGCCTACCTGGTCAACCAGGCCTGGTTTGCCGGGCACGAGTTCTACGTGGATGAGCGCGTGCTGGTCCCGAGGTCGCCGTTTGCCGAACTCATACACAATCGGTTCTCTCCGTGGATCGAAGCGTCAGCCGTGCACAGCGCGGTCGATCTCGGCACGGGCAGCGGCTGTATCGCGATCGCGCTGGCCCACGCGTTCCCGGCAGCGACCGTCGATGCCGTGGATGTGTCCGACGACGCACTGGCGGTTACGGCCATCAACATCGAGCGACACGGACTTGCGGATCGTGTGCATGCCGTGAAATCCGACTTTTTCGACGCACTTGCCGGTAAACGCTACGACTTGATCGTCAGCAATCCGCCGTACGTCGACCAGCAAGACATGGACGCCATGCCGGCCGAGTTCCGACATGAGCCCGAGCTCGGGCTGGTGGCTGGAGTAGATGGCCTTGACGCAGTTCGCAAGATTCTCAAAGATGCCTCGCGATTTTTGGCAGACAATGGAATACTCGTCTGTGAAGTGGGCAACAGCCAGGCGGCGCTGGAAGACGCGTTCCCTGAAGTTGCCTTTGTGTGGCTCGAATTCGAGCATGGTGGCAGCGGCGTGTTCCTGCTGACGAAACAGGACCTCGATGCGTTCGGGGCTGACGGGTAAATGTCCGGCAACAGCATTGGCAAATTGTTTGTGCTCACGACCTTTGGCGAAAGCCACGGTCCGGCGATCGGCTGCATTGTCGATGGCTGTCCGCCGGGCATGGAGCTGGCAGAGGCGGACATCCAGGCGGACCTCGAGCGGCGCAGGCCCGGCCGCAGCCGGCATACGACACAGAGGAACGAACCCGACCAGGTGAAGATCCTGTCAGGCGTGTTCGAAGGCAGGACCACAGGTACGCCAATAGGCCTCATCGTCGAAAACAAGGACCAGCGCTCCAAAGACTACGGCGACATCAAGGACAAGTTCCGTCCCGGCCACGCCGACTACACTTACCACCAGAAATACGGCATCCGCGACTATCGCGGCGGTGGCCGTTCGTCGGCGCGCGAAACGACCATGCGGGTGGCGGCCGGTGCCATTGCCCGCAAGTATCTTCGCGAGCGGCTCGGTGTCGAGATCAACGGTTACGTGGCGCAGCTGGGTCCGATCGAACTTGCCGCCAGGGATCTGTCGATCGTCAACGACAACCCGTTCTTTTGCGCAGATCCTGATCGCCTCGACGAGCTCGATCGCTACATGGATGACCTCAGGGAGAAAGGCGACTCGATCGGCGCCAAGATCAGCGTGCTTGCGAGCAACGTGCCGCCCGGCCTGGGCGAGCCTGTTTTCGACAAGCTCGAGGCTGAGCTCGCGTACGGGCTGATGAGCATCAACGCCGTGAAAGGCGTCGAGCTGGGTGCAGGGTTTGCGGCTGTGGAACAGCACGGCAGCGAGCACCGCGACGAATTGTCGTCGGATGGCTTCAACAAGAACGATGCAGGCGGAACGCTCGGTGGTATATCGTCCGGGCAGGACATTCTCGCGAGCATTGCGTTGAAACCGACGTCGAGTATCTCGGTGCCCGGCAAGACCATCGACAAGTCCGGCAAAGAGACCGAGATCGTCACCAAGGGCCGCCACGATCCCTGTGTCGGCCTGCGCGCTACGCCGATCGCCGAAGCGATGGTCGCGCTCGTGCTCATGGACCATTACCTGCGCCATCGTGCGCAGAACGCCGATGTCCTTTCGGAGACACCCATTTTGTAGCACCGCGCAACGTGTGCGGCAGTCACCAGGTAGAAAATCCCATGGCAGAAAAAATTGACGTAGCAGTCGTCGGCGCGACCGGCGTCGTCGGCGAGTCGATGCTGGAGATTCTGGCCGAACGGAAATTCCCGGTCGGCAAGATGTACGCGCTTGCGAGCGAGCGTTCGGTCGGCAAGACCGTTAATTACGGCAACCGTGAAATCAATGTCGAAGACCTCGCCGAATTTGACTTCTCGAAAGTGCAGATCGGCCTGTTTTCGGCCGGTGCGTCGATATCGGCCGAGTATGCCCCCAAGGCTGCGGCTGCAGGCTGCGTGGTCGTCGATAACACCTCGAACTTTCGCTACGACGACGATATTCCGCTCGTAGTGCCGGAAGTGAATCCCGGTGCGATAGGCGACTATCAGGCTCGCGGCATCATCGCGAACCCGAACTGTTCGACGATCCAGATGGTCGTCGCGCTGAAACCCATTTATGACGCGGTTGGTATCGAGAGAATCAACGTCTGCACGTACCAGGCCGTGTCGGGCGCCGGGCGCAGCGCCGTCGAGGAACTCGTGCGGCAGACGACTACGTTATTGAACGGCCGGCCACTCGAAATCGAGGGCGATACCAAGCAGATCGCGTTCAACGCGATACCGCATATCGATGTGTTTCTCGAGAATCGCTATACCAGGGAAGAGATGAAAATGGTCTGGGAGACGCAGAAGATTCTCGGCGACAAGGACATTCTCGTGAATCCTACGGCTGTGCGAATTCCGGCATTTTTCGGGCACTCCGAGGCGGTCCATATTGAAACGCGCGATAAGATATCGGCTGCGGCCGTCGCCGAATTACTGGCCGAATCGCCCGGAATCGAAGTCCTCGACGGCACCGAAACAGGGCAATATCCGACGGCGGTCACCGAGAGTTCCGGAGCCGACCCGGTTTTTGTCGGTCGCATCCGCGAGGACATCTCTCATCCGAGGGGTATAGACCTTTGGGTGGTTGCCGATAACATACGTAAGGGCGCGGCTCTAAATAGCGTCCAAATTGCTGAAATATTGGCAAAAAACTATCTTTAGGCTATAGTTGCGCAAGCGTGCAGGCGGACAATTTGCCCGCGTTGGATCAGCCCTGACTGGATGTCACGAAAGGGGCTTTTGGGGTTTGGAGAATTAATATCATGTCGCGACGTTTTACTCGTTTTTCGCTTTTGCTCGTCCTCATACTCTCGAGCGAGGTCTGGGCAATTGGACTCGGGGACATCCGACTGGGCTCCGCCCTCAACGAACCCTTACAGGCGGAAATCGAACTTCTGAGCGCGACACCCGACGAACTGGCATCGCTCCAGGTTTCGATGGCATCGAGCGATACCTTTGAGCGCTACGGCATCGATCGGCCGTTTTATCTCCAGGAAGTCGAATTCAACATCGTTGGCGACGGGGCTAACGGCCCGATTGTCCAACTACGTTCGCGCGCACCCATCACGGAGCCGTTCCTGACATTCCTCGTAGAGGCTTCATGGCCCAGTGGCCGACTGTTGCGAGAATACACCGTGCTACTCGACCCGCCGACGTACGCGCCGCCGGCCGTGCAGCAGGCCCCTGCTGTTACGGCGCCTCGCCGCAGTACGCCTGCTGACAGCGGTCGTATCGAGCGGCAACCGGAACCCGCACCGAGGGCAACGCCGGCACCCGCCGAGCCTCGGCCCGCGGTCCAGGCGCCGCGTTCGTCCGAGCCGCCAAGACAACCCGCGCCACAACCCGCGCCACAGCCGACTCCGCAGGCGCCAGTCGATACGACACCGTTTGATACGAGCGGCGGCGGTGACTATGTCGTGCAACGCGGAGAGACGCTGTGGGGCATCGCGAGCCGCATGCGTCCCGACAGCCGCCTGACCATGAACCAGACGATGCTGGCTGTGTACGAGGCCAACCGCGACGCCTTCGGCGGCAACATCAATCTGCTCAAGGCCGGCGCAGCGCTGCGCATTCCAAGCGCCGACGAGATTTTCCAGATCAGCCGCGGTGACGCACTTGCCGAAGTACAGCGCCAGCATACGCAGTGGGGCACCGGGGCCGGTTACACGGCGCCGACGCAGGAGACGCGCCCGAGCCTGCAGCTGGTGCCGCCCGATGAGGAGCCTGCGGGACTTGCCTACGACGATGAATTCGATGCGGCCGAGCCGCTGACGCGTGAACAGGAAGTCGAGAATCGTATTGCGGAACTCGAGGCTGCCGACGTACCGGACCAGCCATCGCTGATCGAAATTCGTGACAACGAGCTTGCCAATCTGCGTGAAGAGCTGGCGAACATCCGTGGTGAGGTCTACGAGCCGCCCGTCGAGGACGTCGTTGAAGACGCCGTAGAAGATCCTTTCGTCGATGCGGACGAAGAGGAGTACGCCGACGACGAGATGGCCGGCGAAGAATCGGATCTGGACCAGCTGTTCCCCGATCTGGATGAGCCGACCGCGGACGACACGGCTGCCGAGGACGATATCGCGGCCGAGCCCGCAGCAGACACGCCGTCCACGACGATCAGCAGCGAACCGGAAGCCGGCTTCGTTGATCAGATCATCGATATCGTCAAGAACTTCTGGACGATAATCGTTGGTGCGCTGGTCGTCGTTGCCGGACTGCTGGTCTGGTTCATGCGCCGGGGTCGTGATGAGATGGACGACTCGGGTCCCTGGGAGACCCTGGATGCCGGCGATCTGGCTACTGGTGCGATGACGGCGACCGAGACCATGCCCGCACCCTCGACCGACGACGAGTCGATTGTCGTGGTCGAGCAGGAATCGGGCGTCCGGCCTGTCGACGAGGACACGGCCGAAGTGCTGGCCATCGAACCGGAGACCATCGAGACCGAGGATACCGGCACATTCGGTTCGCTCGAAGACACGTTCAGCAGCGATACCGCGGTTAATCTGGACCAGACGGATCCCATCGCCGAAGCCGATTTCCACATGGCTTACGGTCTCTACGACCAGGCCGCCGATCTCATCAACGGAGCGCTCGAGTCGGAGCCCAACGACAAGGCGCTCATGTCGAAACTTTGCGAGATCTACTTCGTGTGGGGTAATCGTGACGCGTTTATCGACGCTGCAAGCAAGTTGAAGGCGGCCGTGGGCGATGGCGAAAGCTCCGAATGGGACAAGATTGTCATCATGGGTCAGCAAATCGCCGCCGATCACGCGCTGTTTGCTGGTGCCGGTGTTGCCGCCGCAACCAAGGAAATGGACCTTTCGTTCGAAGCGGAGATGGACGAAGCTGGCGCGCTCGACATGGACTTCGGCGGCGAGGATGCGGAGGCTGCATCCGACGTCATCGACCTGGGCGCCGGGGACGACGACGAAGGCGTCGACTTCCTGTTTGAGGAGCCTGCGGCCGAAGGCGAACTCGACATGAGTCTCGAACCAACCGCCGAAAGCCCGACGATCGAGTCGCCCGGAACGTCCGCGACCGTGGAGATGCCGCCGACCCTCGAACAGCCGGCCGAGGGGATGGATGGCACAACGGAGTTACCGTCTCTCGACGAGTCACTCGGTCAGGCTATTTCTGACATTGGGCAGGATGCGGATGCAACGGCCGAAATCAACCTCGATGATCTCGATCTTGACGTCGATGGCTTGGCCGATACCGAACTCGCGTCGCTCGACATGGACCTCGATTCTACGAGTTTGAACGAAGCGCTGGAAGATACCGGCATCAACGAACAGCTCCAGGATACAGGCGCCGTGACGGGCAAGAACCCGGAAATCGATCCGAATGAGACGGGCGTTCGCGAAGGCCTCGATCTGGGCGACCTTGACGGTCTCGACGATCTGGACGCGACCGGCGAAATGCGACTGGCGCCCGACGAGACGGGCGCAAGCCCGATGCTCGATCCGCTCTCTTTGGATGAGCAAGACACCGACATCGGTATTGACGACAGCCTGCTCGACGCGACCGGCCTCACGCAGGTGCTCAGCGACGACCTGGCCGTCGAGACAGCCGCCGACGTCGACGAGATGCTCGGCGATGACGATGCGACAATGCTGGCCTCGCTGGATGATGCTGTTGACGACGATGATGACGAGTTCGATTTCGCCAAGACCGAAGCGCTGCCGCCAGAAGCATTCACGGGCAATACCGATCTTGACGAAACAGGGGAAATGCCGGCGGTCGCGGAGACCGACGTCGACCTGGACCTCGACGACTTGACGGCTGCGTTGCAGGTGAGCGCCGCAGGCGACACGGTCGAACAGATTCGTGACGACGCGACGGTCGAGCAGCCGCGGCCGTCCCTGGCTGACGACACGACCGAAGTTCCGACGATGTCGCTGTCGCCTGATGACATGAGTGACGACCTGCACGAAGCGCGCACCATGACTGAAGTGGGTACGAAGCTAGACCTCGCACGAGCGTATGTCGACATGGGTGACCCGGCGGGCGCACGCAGCATTCTCGAAGAAGTACTCGACGAAGGTGACGAGAGCCAGCGTCAGCAGGCACAGCAACTGCTGGATACGCTGCCAAGCTAGCAGGTCCTCACATTCGCATAGCACTGGGCATCGAATACGACGGCACCGGTTACAACGGCTGGCAGCGACAGAAGACCGGCCTCGGTGTGCAACAGCGCGTCGAGGAAGCGCTCTCCCTGGTTGCCGACGAGACGGTCGAAGTCGTCTGCGCCGGGCGCACCGACACGGGCGTTCACGCAACCGGACAGGTCGTTCACTTTGACACGCACAGCGAACGCAGCCGGCGCGGCTGGTTGCTGGGCGCCAACAGCAATCTCCCGGACGATATCAACGTTACGTGGGCGGAGCCTGTCAGCGACGAGTTTCATGCCCGTTTTTCTGCGATCTCGCGCAGCTACCGATACCGTATCCTGAATCGCCTGCAGCGCTCGGCATTGCATCGCAACCGTGCGTGGTGGGTCTACCAGCCGCTGGACGCGCAACGCATGCAGGCGGCGGCGGAGCGCCTGTTGGGCGAACACGATTTCTCGGCGTTTCGGGCAGCCGGCTGCCAGGCATCAACGGCCGTTCGGACCATCAACTACATTTCTGTTTCGCGGCAAGGCGACTGGCTGACGCTCGAGGTTACAGCCAATGCTTTCCTGCAGCACATGGTGCGCAATATCGTCGGCACGCTTGCCGACATCGGGCTCGGCGAGCAACCGGTCGAATGGGTCGGTGATGTGCTTGCGAGCAGGGACCGCAAGGCTGGCGGCATCGCGGCGCCGCCGCATGGACTGATTCTTGTCTCTATCGAGTATCCCGCCTCGTTCGCCATACCTGACGCGGTCGCTTACTAGCTGTTGTTTGGCGATACGGATATCATGTCGTCATGAGCTGGTTCGAGAAATTGATGCCGTCGCGCATCAGCACCGAAAATCGCACGAAGTCGGTGCCCGAGGGCGTGTGGATCAAATGCCAGGTCTGCGACGCACAACTGTATCGCAATGAGGTCGAGCGCAATTTGCAGGTGTGCCCGAAGTGCAATCATCACATGCGCATCGGCGCCAGAAAACGCCTCGAGTTTTTTCTCGATCCTGATTCCGCGCAGGAGTTGTCGGCACAGCTCGAGCCGGAAGATCCGCTCAAATTTCGCGATAGCAAGCGTTATCGTGACAGGCTCGTCCAGGCGCAGAAGAAGACCGGCGAAAAAGATGCGCTGGTGAGCGTGGCGGGCACCTTGCACAGTCGCCCTGTCGTGGTCTGCGCGTTCGAATTCAGTTTCATGGGTGGTTCGATGGGCTCGGTCGTCGGCGAGCGTTTCGCACGCGCGGCGCAGCACGCGGCCGACAACAACATGCCGCTGATCTGTTTTTCTGCCAGCGGCGGTGCGCGCATGCAGGAAGCCCTGTTTTCGCTGCTACAAATGGCCAAGACATCGGCGGCGCTGGCCAATCTTGGCGCAAAGGGCGTTCCTTACATATCCGTGTTGACCGACCCGACGACGGGCGGCGTGTCTGCAAGCCTTGCCATGCTCGGTGACGTCAATATTGCCGAACCCAATGCGCTGATCGGCTTCGCCGGCCCGCGAGTGATCGAACAGACCGTCCGGGAACGCCTGCCCGAAGGATTTCAGCGCAGCGAGTTCCTGCTCGAGCACGGTGCTATCGATATGATCATGGATCGTCGCGCCATGCGTGACGAGATCGCCAATCTGATCGCCAAGTTCGAGAATCGCACCGCACCAGCCACGCAGTAATACACCATGATCGCTGCCGGTTCGTCACTATCCGACTGGCTGACATGGCTGGAAACGCTGTCACCCAACGAGATCGAGCTGGGCCTTGATCGTGTCCGGACAGTGCTCGACCGGCTCTCGCCGCGTCAGCCCGAACACGTGCTGCTCGTCGCTGGCACCAATGGCAAGGGTTCGTCGGTCGCGATGCTTTCGTCCCTGCTGCGCGCCTCGGGCCGCACGATCGGGGCCTATACATCGCCACATATCAGCCACTACAACGAGCGTATTGCGATCGACGGCTCGCCGGCCCCCGACAAGGACATCATTGCGGCGTTCGAGGAGATCGAGGCCGTACGCGATGGTGTTCCGCTGACCTATTTCGAGTTCGGCACGCTGGCGGCGATGCGGGTATTCGAGAGAGCGTCCGTTGACGTCTGGATACTCGAAGTAGGCATGGGTGGCCGGCTGGATGCGACCAACGCGATCGAGCCGACGGCGTCGTTGATCACCAATGTCTCACTGGATCATTGCGGTTGGCTGGGTGAGGACATTGAGTCCATCGCGTACGAGAAAGCCGGCGTCATGCGCCGCGGCGTGCCGACCGTGTATGCAGCCAGTGACGTACCGAATGCGATTCTCACGCACGCACAAGACAGTGGCGCCCGGCTGCTGCTTGCGGGCCGGGATTTCAGCCACAAACCCGAGGCGGCGGGGTATTGGAGCTGGACGGGCATGGGGCAGCGTTTCGAGTCGCTGCCAGAGCCCGGATTGCACGGCGACTTCCAGCTGCAGAATGCAGCGGGCGTGCTGGCGTTGCTGTTTTCGACGGGCCTCGGCGACGCACTCACTGCCGAGCTCCTGAACGACGTATTGCCGGGCCTGGCGCTAACCGGCCGCCTGCAATCAGCGACAGCGGGCGGCGCAAACTGGCTGCTGGACGTGGCGCATAATCCGGCCGCTGCCGCCGCGCTTGCCACGACCCTCGAGGACAACGTCGGCGTGACCTGGGGAATCATCGGGCTGCTCGATGACAAGGATGTCGAGGGCATCGTCGAGCCGCTGAACGACCGCGTCAGCCACTGGATCGCGGTAACGGCCGACAGCCACCGCGCGCTTGCGGCGGAGGAGTGTGCCCGGCGAATCGCGAACCACGGCAATCGCCCCTGCATGATCGGCGAGTCCCTGCGTGACGCGATGGATTACGCCAGGCACCATGCTGCTGGCAGCAACAGGATACTGATCACAGGTTCGTTTTACCTGGTGGGTCCCGCGCTACAGATCCTTGAGCTATACTCGCGACCCGAATCATGATGGAACGAGCCTTGAAAGAACGCATTATCGGCGCCGCCGTACTGGTGCTATTCGTCGTCCTTGTCGTACCCATATTCCTCGATGGCCCGCCCAACGATGCGGAAATGGTATCCGAGCCCGTACTGCTGCCCGGACAGGAAGAGCAAAAGACCCAGACCGTCGTACTCGACAGGGATCGCACGGAGCCCGTGCCCGGCACGCCCGCAGAAGAGACTCCGCAGCCGACACCCGAGAAGCGCCCGCCTGAGACGCAGCCGACGCCCAAGGCGGCGCCATCGCCCGCAGAAGAACCGGTCGTCGAGGCTGTGGCCAGCGATGAGCCTGTCGAGGATGAACCCGTCGAGGATGAACCCGTCCCCGTTCCCGTCAAATCGTCATCACCAGCGGTGGCATCGACAACGGGCATGTGGGCCGTACAGCTTGGCAGCTTCTCGAACAAGGAGAACGCCGAGAAGCTCGCAGCCGACCTGCGCAAGCAAGGTTATGCCGCGTTTCTGAGTCAACTGCAGACCGACAAGGGTCAATTGCACCGGGTGCGCATCGGGCCGCAGAAGGACCGCGAGAGTGCGGAGGCGATGGCGGGACGATTGCTCAAGGTCGGGCACAAAGGCCAGGTCGTGCCGCATCCATGATCGGGGTTCTGCTAGAATCCGGATCTGTCCTCTACGTGCCGAACTGAAACGACATCTCCGATGCCGGTCATCGACATACTCATTGCCATCGCGGTCATCATCTCGATCGTGGTCGGGTTCATCCGCGGCTTCGTCAAGGAGGCCATGTCGATAGCATCGCTGCTGATCGCGATCTGGGCAGCGCTTTACTTCGGGCCTGCTGTGGGCGACGTGTCCGAAAGCTGGCTGAGATCGGAGGAACTGCAGATGTGGTTCGGGCGCGTCCTCGTGTTCGCCATCATCCTGTCGATCGGCGGCCTGCTGGGATGGGGCATCTCGAAACTCGTGCGACTCTCGGTCCTGAGTGGCATCGATCGCCTGCTCGGCTGCCTGTTTGGCACCCTGCGCGGCATCCTGTTTCTGGCGATTTTCATCATTGGAGGTCAGTTCGCGGGTTTCGACAACGACGACTGGTGGTTACAATCGCGCCTGATCCCGCACTTTGAAGTCGTCGCAGACTGGATAAAGCTGATGGCCCCGCAGGGCTATGAATTGTTGGTACCGGACGAGCCGGCAGATTCGCTGCCGGTGGAATTGCCGGACGTCGTCATTAACCCCGAAACCTGACCGCTTGGTCACGGAGAAATCGATTTATGTGTGGCGTTGTCGGAATAGTGAGTGCTCAGCCGGTTAACCAGGCTTTGTACAACGCATTGACCGTAATGCAACATCGTGGGCAGGATGCGGCCGGCATCGTGACATGGAGTGAAGAGAACGGACTCAAGCAGCGCAAGAGTAACGGGCTCGTGCGCGACGTGTTTCGTCACCGTCACATGATGCGCCTGCCCGGCACCGTCGGTATCGCACACGTACGCTACCCGACGGCCGGTGGTTCCAAGTCGTCCGAGGCGCAGCCGTTCTATGTCAATTCACCGTATGGCATCTGCCTTGCGCACAACGGCAACCTGACCAATTACGATGAACTGGCCGAACTCCTGATTCGCGAGGACCGACGCCATCTGAGTACCAATTCCGACTCCGAAGTATTGCTGAACGTCTTCGCGCACGAGTTGCATATACGTGCGAACGGCCGCCCGACGGCGGAGGATATTTTCGATGCCGTCACCGCCGTCCACAAGCGCTGCACGGGCGGCTACGCCGTCGTCATGATGATTATCGGCTTCGGCATCGTCGCGTTCCGTGACCCCAATGGCATTCGGCCGCTGGTACTCGGCGAGCGCGATGTTGACGGGCGCAAGGATTACATAGTGGCGTCGGAAAGCGTTGCGCTGGACGTATTGCAATTCGAGCGGGTACGCGATGTGAAGCCCGGCGAATGTATCTACGTTGAGAATGACGGGGTGATGCACGCACACGACTTCGACGGCGAAGTGCGGCACACGCCCTGTATTTTCGAATACGTCTACTTCGCCCGGCCAGACACGATCCTCGATGATCTGTCGGTCTACAAAGCGCGCCTGCGCATGGGCGAGCAGCTCGCAGGCAAGATCGTGCGGGAATTTCCTGATCACGATATCGACGTGGTCATCCCGATCCCGGACACCAGTCGTACGGCCGCGCTGCAGGTCGCCTACCATCTCGGCGTCAAGTATCGCGAGGGATTCATAAAGAATCGCTATATCGGCCGGACGTTTATCATGCCCGGGCAGGCCGAACGGGCGCAGTCCGTGCGTCGCAAGCTGAACGCGATCGACCTTGAGTTCCGCGGCAAGAACGTGCTGCTCGTGGACGACTCGATCGTTCGCGGGACAACGTCACGCCAGATCATCAAGCTGGCGCGCGAAGCCGGTGCGGAGAAGGTCTACTTCGCGTCCGCCGCTCCGCCTGTGCGTTTCCCCAACGTCTACGGCATTGATATGCCCGCCGCGTCCGAGTTGATTGCCAACGGCAGGACCGTCGACGAGATCCAGCAGTTGATCGGGGCCGATCGCCTCATTTACCAGGACCTGCACGGTTTGATTCGATCGGTACGGCACGGCAACTCGGCGATTTCGGAATTCGACACCTCCTGCTTCTCGGGCGAATACGTCACCGGGAACGTCACCGAGGAGTACCTGCACGAACTCGAAGAGCGTCGCAACGATGCCGCGAAACAGGCTCGTCAATCCAAGCGGAAGCAGGCCGCCAACGTCGTCGGCTTGTAGGCGCGGGTTTTGTCCGCGATCCCATACTTCGGCAGCGTATGAGTATCAAGGTCATGATCATCGATGAGCAGGCGGAGTTTCGCAGCCTGCTCATGCATCACGTAACCACGCACTGGCCCGATGCCATTATCTCGGCCTACGATCCGACCGAGGCGGGCCATTTGCCCGAGGAGTTTTCCGGCGCAGGCAATGACCTGATCCTGCTGGGCAGCCAGCATGGTGAGGAGCGTGATGGCATCGAAGTGCTGCGCCAGTTCGTCAACAGGGAGGGATTCCCCCCGGTCGTGTATTTCGGTACCGAAGAGGACGAATCGGCGGCTCGTAGACTGGCGCCCGACGCACATTTCATTCGTAATCACATCAATCACAAGTCACTGGTTGTCGGCCTGAGCGACGTGCTGCTCGCGCGGCGCCGCGTTGCGTCGACGAATTCTTTGTTCGTGGGCGACATGCGAACCGGCATACACCCGCTGATCAAGGGTTATCGTTTCATTCGGCGGCTGGGTGCGACGGAGCACTCGGGTGTTTATCTTGCCGAGCGTGAGTCGACTCACCTGCAGGTCGTGCTCAAGGTGCTGAGACAATCGTCGGCAAACGAGGACAGCATCGGCGCGTTCGACCGCTTCCTGCAGGAGTACGAAACGATTGCCGAGATGGATCATCCGAATATTGTGCGCATCTACGATCTCGGCGTTGCCGACAACCACGCGCACATCGCAATGGAGTACCTGAACGGCGGCGACCTGCGCAACCAGATCGACCACGGTGTCACCGAAAAAGACGCCGTCGATTACCTGCGACAGATTGCCAGCGCACTGTCTGCCGTGCACAGGAAAGGTGTGCTGCATCGCGATCTCAAGCCCGGCAACATCATGCTGCGCGCGGATAACTCTATCGCGCTCATCGACTTCGGGCTTGCGAAGCGAGCCAGGCTCGAGAGCGAGATCACCGACAAGGGCGAGATATTCGGCACGCCTTATTACATGAGCCCCGAACAGGGACACGGCAACGGTGTCGACGAACGCAGCGACATCTACAGCCTGGGCGTTATCTTCTACGAGATGCTGACGGGCAAGAAACCTTACAAAGCCGACACGGCCATGGGCATCATCTACCTGCACGCCAACGCACCTGTTCCACTGCTGCCGGCGCGCTTCGCGCAATACCAGGTGCTGATCAACATGATGCTGGCGAAGAATCCCGACGATCGGCTGCAGACAGCTGCGGAGATCGAAGAATGGCTGTAGCCGTACCTCCGGCTATTGATGCGTTTCTCGAGACGGCGACGCCCGAGGCGTGGCTCGATGCGGCGTGTGACCGCCTTCCGGAGATGTTGCTCGACCATGCCAATTGCGAGCTCAAGGCGGCATCGACCGCGCTTGGCTTCCTGTATCGCTACCCGGACAGGGCGGCGCTGGCGCAGCGCATGTCCAGGCTCGCGCGTGAGGAATTGCGGCACTTCGAGCAGGTGCGTTCGATCATGAACGATATGGAGATTCCGTTCGAGCGCCTGAGCGCGTCGCGCTATGCGGGCCGCCTGCGCGAAGCGGTGCGTCCCGAGGAGCCCTGGAAGTTGCTCGATCTCTTGTTGATCGGCGCGCTGATCGAGGCGCGCTCCTGTGAGCGCTTCGCAAGAATCGCGCCGCGATTACCCGACAAGCTGGGCCGTTTTTACAGTGGACTGCTGGCCTCGGAGGCACGCCATTTTGAGCATTACATCGCGTTCGCGAAATCGGAATGCGGCGTCGGCGACGAGGAAATCGAGGCACGGCTCGACGAACTAAAGGCAATCGAGTCTGCGCTGATCGCAGACCCGGACCCCGAGTTCCGTTTCCATTCGGGGCTACCGCTAAATTAAGGAAAAGAATTAGGGGGACAGTGACCTAGAATTAGGGGGACAGTGACCTAACCTTGATTAGGTCACTGTCCCCCTAATTCTTCCTCTTCTCTTAGCGGGGCATGACTTCGAGGCGTGGGCCGTTGCCGTCCCAGCGCACAACGCTGCCATGTTCGTACCAGTCGCCGAGGACGATGCGTTTTGCGATCCTGTCCTCGAGGTCGATCTCGTGCACGCCCGGGCGATGCGTATGCCCATGCAGCAGCACCTCGACGTCATGTTCACGAATCGTGTCGACCACGGCTTCGCCGTTCACATCCATGATTTCCTCGTCAACGGCGGCATTGTATTCCTGGCTCTGTTGCCTCGCTTGCTCGGCGATCGCGATACGTTCCTCGAGCGGTTTTGCACGCATCATGGCCTGCCACTCGGGATCGCGTGTCATCTGGCGCATCTGCTGATAGTGCGTGTCGTCGGTACACAGCGCGTCGCCGTGGCTCAAGAGGACTTTCGTTCCGTAGAGCTCGACGGGCTCGGGGTCCGGCAGTAATACCGCGCCCGTCTCCGTGGCAAACTGCTCGCCGATCATGAAGTCGCGGTTGCCGTGCATGAAGAAAACCGGGACCCCTGTGTCCGCCAGTTCCCGCATGGCCTTCTTCATGAGCGCGTAATGTGGATTCGGATCGTCGTCCCCGACCCAGTACTCGAACAGATCGCCCAGGATGTAAAGCGCTTCGGCGGCCCTGGCCTCGCCTTCGAGGAAGCTCACGAACTGCCGGCCGATCTCGGGCCGGTCGTCCTCGAGATGCAGATCCGAAATGAAGAGCGTGGTCACGTCATTACTCGAAAGTGACTCGCGCGACTTTCTTGATGATGACCGGAACGACAGGAACGTCTTTCGAAAACTCGCCAGCAGGCCCCGTCTTGCTGTTCACGATCTCGTCGACGACATCCATGCCTTCGATCACCTGGCCGAACACGGCATAGCCCCAGCGTCCGTTGAAAGGTGCTTTCCCCGGGTCCAGCCTCGAGTTGTCCGCCACGTTGATGAAGAACTGCGAGTTGGCCGAGTGCGGATCTCCCGTGCGAGCCATTGCGATCGTGCCGCGCACATTTGTCATGCCATTGCCTGACTCGTTCGGAATCGATTCGTCAGTCTCCTTGAGCTCCAGGCCAGGCGTGTAGCCGCCGCCCTGGGCCATGAAGCCAGGCATAACGCGGTGAAAGATGGTGCCATCGTAGAAGCCGCTGTCGACCAGCTTCAGGACATGGGCCACGGTGATCGGCGCCTGTCTGCCGTCCAACTCGAGCTTGATGGTACCGAGCGAGGTCACCATCTCGATATAGGCGTGCGCCGGCACTTTGTCGGCGGCGAATCCCGGGGCGGCGATCAGGGCAAGCAACAGCGTTACAAAGATTTTTCTCATGGTCAGTGCGGTCCATCTAAAATGCCGGAAGCGGCAAGATACCAGAGGCTGCAGGGACCGGCTACGGCTGCGAAAGGGCGTCGCGAGCCCTTGATTGCCCCTGCCGGCGCCCGTATTATCGCAGCCCGCGTAAAATCCCGCCCAGGCAGGATGGAATGCGGCGGAGATTCTGATTCGGGGCATGGCGCAGTCTGGTAGCGCATCTGCTTTGGGAGCAGAGGGTCGGCGGTTCGAATCCGTCTGCCCCGACCAGATTCCGGTCCGGCAAGAAAGTGCGAATGCGCCCGTAGCTCAACCGGATAGAGCATCGGCCTTCTAAGCCGAGGGTTGCAGGTTCGAGTCCTGCCGGGCGCGCCATTTGTCCGAAATGTTTGTAAAATAGAATTACCGTGGTGGGCGTAGCTCAGTTGGTAGAGCCCCGGGTTGTGATCCCGGTCGTCGTGGGTTCGAGTCCCATCGTCCACCCCAATTTTCCAGGTGGGGCCTCTAGCTCAGTTGGTAGAGCAGGAGACTCTTAATCTCTTGGTCCGGGGTTCGAGTCCCCGGGGGCCCACCATTTCTTCCAGGCCGGCTCTTCGCTCAAGCCGCTTCTTCAGCGACCGTGCGCAACTCGTCCCAGTCGAGGATCTCGATGCGTCCGCGCGGCGCGTGGATCACCCCCTTGCGTTTGAGCTTGGCCATCTGCCGGCATACGGTCTCTTCGCTCAGTCCCAGCAGGCTCGCCATCTCCATCCTCGAGAACGGCAGTTTGAAGCGATGGTTCAGGTGATTCGGTTTGGGTACGATCAGCGATATGAAAGACGCGATCTTGGCGGCCGCACATTTATGTCCCATGACGCGCATGAGTTCACGGCTGTGCGCCAGTTGCGCGTTCAGCGCGGTGACGAGGCTCATGGACAGCTCGGGTCTTTGTTTCATTTCGGCAAGCATTGCGCGATGTGAAATCTTGCAAGCGATGCCATCCGTCGCGGCGATCGCCGAATACTCGTAGCAATCGTCGTGGATCGACTGCAGCCCAACGAGAAGGTTGCCGGGGCTGCTGATGCCAATGATCTGCTCGCGGCCATCGGTCGTTGCGCAACAGATCTTGACGATGCCGGTCGTCAGCGCATAAAGGCTCGAACTGGACTGGCCTTTGCTGAACAGGACCTCGCCTTGTTCAAAGCGAATCTCCTTAACGGCATCGGTGACCATGCAGCGCACGGCGGGATCACAGAACGGGTTGTTCTCATCGGGCAACTCGTGGAACGGGCATAGACAGTTTTCGCAGCTCATCGTTGTTTTTGCTCCCCCTGACGGAGGCATGAAACCACACCGTAACACCCTGGTCGATAGCGATTTTCCCTTTTGTCTCTCGGTTTTTACGTAGCTGAAACTGACAAATGTCAGTCGCACCAGAGGCTAAGGGGCCAGGCGTTCGATGTTCCAGCGGCCGTCGTCCCGCAGCGTGTACTGGAATCGATCATGCAGGCGATTACGGCGTCCCTGCCAGAACTCGATCTGGTCGGGGACCACGCGGTAACCGCCCCAGAACGACGGCAGCGGCACTTCCTTCTTCCTGAACTTCGTCTTCAGTTCCTGGAACTTGCTTTCGAGCAGCGAACGCGAAGAAATGACGCTGCTTTGAGTCGATACCCAGGCACCGATCTGGCTGCCGCGTGGCCGCGACACGAAATACTTGAGCGTTTCGCTCGTGGGTATCTTCTCTGCCTTGCCGCGTATCTTGACCTGGCGCGCGGCATCCGACCAGAAAAACAGCATCGCGACACTTGGGTTCTTTTCGATGTGCTCTGCCTTTTTGCTTTCGAAGTTCGTGAAGAAGACGAAACCCCTCTCGTCGAAGTACTTCAGCAGCACCGTGCGACTGGACGGCCGGTTGTCTTCATCCACCGTCGCAATCGAAAAGGCGTTGGGGTCCATTGGCACGGTCTCGCACGCGTAACGAAACCAGTCTTCGAACTGCACAATCGGGTCCTCGTCGAGGTCCTCGCGATCGAGTGCGAATCCCGTGGCTGAGCGGCGCAGCCTCGATACGTCCATGCCGTGGTGTTCAGAATGTATTTCGTCAGACATACACCCAATATAAGCATCTGCACGCGATTAGCCAACAATCGTTGTACTATCAGGGACCTTCCACGCCACGTTTGGAGACCAGCGATGTCCAGCCTCGACGAGTTTCGCAACAAGAAGACAATGCATCTCTGGCCCATAACGATGCTCAGGATCTACACGGGCGTGTTCTTCCTGTACTTCGGATTCGGCAAGATCAAGCGAGGCAATTTCGCCGACGGCATGGAAGGCTTCCTCAACATGCAACTCGACAACACCTTTGGTTTCTTCAGGTCGTTTATCGAATCCGTCGTATTGCCGAATAAAGCCGTGTTCGCATTCCTCGTCGCATGGGGCGAGCTCGCCATCGGCCTCGCGCTGATCCTCGGGCTGGCAACGCGATGGGCGTCGATTGCGGGTGCGATCATGGTAGCGAGCTTCTGGTTTGCCAAGGGCCAGGGGCCCCTCGATGCGCAAAACCACGACGTTATCTGGTTTGTGATTTTCGTGGTGCTGGCGGCCGTACACGCCGGTCGCGTCCATGGCCTCGATCAGCGCCTGGCCGACCGCTTCCACTTTCTGGCGTAAAAAAAGCACGTTATAATGCCCGGCTGGACAGGTAGTGCGGTTGTCATCGTCGCGCTCGAGTTGCGAAAGTGGCGGAATTGGTAGACGCGCTGGCTTTAGGTGCCAGTGGGGCAACCCGTGAGAGTTCGAGTCTCTCCTTTCGCACCATGTTCTGATCAATCATAACTAATTAAATTTAAAGAGATTTATAGAATGAACGTCACTGTCGAGTCGACAGGTGCTCTGGAGCGTCGCATGCGCGTGGAGCTGCCCATCGAAGCAATTGAACAACAAGTGGATTCGCGCCTGAAGTCAGTTGGCCGGACCGCCAAGATCAAGGGATTCCGGCCCGGCAAGATCCCGGCCAAGGTCGTAAAGCAGCGTTATGGCAAGCAAGTCCGCCAGGAAGTGCTGAGCGAGGTGCTGCAGAAGAGCTATTCGGATGCCGTGGTGCAGGAGAAGCTGAATCCGGCTGGCGGCCCGAAGATCGAGACCGAGGACGAGGACGGCAAGACGTTTACGTTCGTGGCCACATTCGAGGTTATGCCCGAGATCGAACTCAAGGGTCTCGACAAGATCAAGGTCGAGAAATCCGAGGTCACGATCGGCGACGATGATCTTGATGACATGCTGACAAGCCTCAGGAAGCAGAAGGCGACCTGGGAGACTGTCGATCGCAAGAGCAAGGACGGCGACCGCGTCATCGTGGACTTTCATGGCGAGCTCGACGGCGAGGCGTTCCAGGGCGGGCAGGGCACCGAGATTCCTGTGATTCTCGGCGAGGGCCAGATGCTGCCCGACTTCGAGAAAGGCCTCATGGGCATCGAGGCCGGTGACGAGAAGACCTTCAAGGTGAAGTTCCCGAAGGAATACCATGCGCCGGATCTTGCCGGCAAGAAGGCAGACTTCTCGATCAAGACGCACCGTGTCGAGGAACAGGTACTTCCCGAGATCAACGATGAACTCGCCGAGATGTTCAATGTGACCGACGGCGGCATCGAGCAATTCATGACGGATGTGCGCGAGAACATGGAGCGCGAAGCCGATCAGAAGATCAAGAGCGACGTGCGTGAACAGGTCATGGAGGCCTTGCTGGCGGCCAACCCGATCGATATCCCGCAGGCGTTGGCGCATCGCGAGGCGCACTCGATGCAGCACGAAGCGATGCAGCGCATGGGCATCGAGGATCACGACCAGGCACCGCCAATCGAGAACTTCTCCGAGGCGGCGGACAAGCGCGTGCGTCTCGGGCTGCTGCTGGGCCAGGTGATCTCAGATCAGCAACTCAAGGCCGACGAGGCGATGTTGCGCGAGCGCGTCGAGGAAATGTGCGCCAGCTACGAAAACGCCGGCGATATGGTTGAAATGTACATGAGCAACCCGCAGGTCATGCAACAGGTCGAGCCGATGGTGGTCGAACAACTGGCTATTGACTGGCTTCTCGACAATGGCAAGGTCAAGACCAAGAAGGTTGCGTTCAAGGATTACATGAACGCGGCTGCTTCGTGAGACAATGACGTTCGATAAAGAACGGCTGGAGACGGAAACTTAAGATGAGCGCAACTTCACTAAACCTGGTGCCGATGGTCGTCGAGCAGACGGCTCGCGGCGAGCGCGCCTACGATATCTACTCGAGGCTGCTGAAGGACCGGCTGATTTTCATCGTCGGGCCGGTCGAGGACCAGATGGCAAATCTCGTTGTGGCCCAGCTCCTGTACCTGGAGTCGGAGAATCCCAACAAGGACATTCACCTGTACATCAACTCGCCGGGCGGCGTGGTGTCGTCGGGGCTCTCAATCTACGACACGATGCAATTCATCAACTGCGACGTCTCGACGATCTGCGTGGGCCAGGCCGCCAGCATGGGCGCGCTGCTGCTCGCGGGCGGCGCCAAGGGCAAGCGCTTTGCCCTGCCGCATTCGAGGGTCATGGTTCACCAGCCGAGTGCCGGTTACCAGGGGCAGGTCACAGACATCCATATTCACGCACAGGAAGTGCTGGAGCTGAAGCGTCGGCTCAATGAGATTATGTCCAAGCACACGGGGCAATCGGTCGAGCAAATCGAACAGGATCTGGAGCGCGACAACTTCATGAGCGCCGCTGCAGCCCTCGAATACGGGCTGATTGACACGGTTCTGGCCGAACGCAAGGAAATGAGCGACCCCGACGAGGATTGATCCTTTAAATATCAATAAGTTACAATACGGCGTGTCTCGAAAGAGACGTGCCGCTTTGCACGTCGAAAGAGTGCATGTTATATACACACCCAGTCTTGTCACAGCGCTGTAACAGACTGATTTTTTTTGTCACACAGGCCAGATCCAGTATGAGCGACGAAACCCGCGGTAAGAACGAGGACGGCAAACTCCTTTATTGTTCTTTTTGCGGCAAGTCTCAACACGAAGTACGCAAGCTGATTGCTGGCCCTTCCGTCTTCATCTGTGACGAATGTGTCGAGCTCTGCAACGACATCATTCGCGAGGAACTCGAGGACGCGGGCGAGACCGGCCAGGACAAGCTGCCGAAACCGATGGAAATCAATGACGTGCTCGACGAGTACGTCATCGGCCAGAAACGTGCCAAGAAAGTCCTTGCCGTTGCGGTCTACAACCACTACAAGCGCCTCAATGATCGTCTGGACGAGCGCAGCAAGGACGACATAGAACTCGCCAAATCGAACATCCTGTTGATCGGCCCTACCGGCTGTGGCAAGACCCTGCTGGCTGAAACGCTGGCTCGCCTCCTGAATGTGCCGTTCACGATCGCCGATGCGACGACGTTGACCGAAGCCGGTTACGTTGGCGAGGACGTCGAGAACATCATCCAGAAGCTCTTGCAGAAATGCGATTACGACGTTGAAAAAGCGCAGACGGGTATCGTCTACATCGACGAAATCGACAAGATATCGCGCAAATCGGACAATCCGTCGATTACGCGTGATGTCTCGGGTGAGGGCGTGCAGCAGGCGCTGTTGAAACTCATCGAAGGCACCATCGCCTCGGTGCCGCCGCAGGGTGGCCGCAAGCATCCGCAGCAGGAGTTTCTGCAAGTGGATACCGGCAACATCCTGTTCATTTGCGGTGGCGCGTTCGCGGGCCTCGAAAAGATTATCCAGAATCGTTCCTCGAAGAGCGGCATCGGCTTTGTCGCCGACGTCAGGACCGACGAGGAAGAGCAGAGCATCGGCGAGCTGCTGCACGACGTCGAGCCCGAGGACCTGATTCGCTTCGGCCTGATTCCCGAGTTCGTGGGCCGCTTGCCGGTCGTTGCGACGCTCGAGGAACTCGACGAAGACGCGCTCGTGCAGATCCTGCTCGAGCCTAAGAACGCGCTGACCAAGCAATATCGCAAGCTCTTCGAGATGGAAGGTGTCGAACTCGAATTTCGCGACGACGCGCTCCGGGCTGTCGCGCAGAAGGCGATGGATCGCAAGACGGGTGCCCGCGGCCTCCGCACCATTCTCGAAAACGTGTTGCTCGATACGATGTACGACTTGCCGTCCGCGACCAGTGCGAAGAAGGTCGTCGTCGATGAGGCTGTCGTCACGGGCGAGACAATGCCGTACGTCATTTACGAGTCTGACGAGTCGCCAACCGTCAACATCGAGCAGCCACCCAGACCCACAGGATCTGACGGCGCTTAAGTCATACGGGCTGCCGGCCGATAGACTTTGTGTAGTGGTACCGCTTGAAATGCGGCCGAAAGGGCGCATCTCCGCATTCAGTCTATATAAACGAGGTCCAACCTGGTGTCCGAAGAAGATCTGATTTCATCTATTGACGAATCCAATCTTGACGACCTGTCGCGTGTGCCGGTGCTGCCGCTGCGCGACGTCGTCGTTTATCCGCATATGGTCATTCCGCTCTTCGTCGGACGCGAACGCTCGATCGTCGCGCTCAACAAGGCCATGGATGCGGGCAAGCGCATTCTGCTCGTCGCGCAGCAGGCCGCTGACCTCGACGATCCACAGCCGGGTGACCTTTACGAGGTCGGCACGCTGGCGACCATCCTGCAGCTCCTGAAGCTGCCTGACGGCACGGTCAAGGTTCTCGTCGAAGGCGGCGAGCGCGCGCTCATCGACCGTTTCAACGTCGGCGATCATTTCTCCGCCGAAATTTCGCTGCTCGGCGAGGATGACCGCCATGACGAGCGCGAGATCGATGTGCTCGTGCGCTCGGTCATCACGCAGTTCGAGCACTACGTAAAACTCAACAAGAAGGTGCCGCCCGAGGTCCTGACCTCGCTGTCGGGCATCGACGAGCCCGGCCGCCTCGCGGACACCGTGGCCGCACACATGGCGCTCAAGCTCTCGGAGAAGCAGCGTATCCTCGAGATCCAGGACATCAAGAGCCGCCTCGAGCAGGTGCTCGGCATCATCGAGGGTGAGATTGACGTTCTGCAGATCGAAAAGCGCATTCGTGGCCGCGTCAAACAACAGATGGAAAAGAGCCAGCGCGAGTACTACCTCAACGAGCAGATGAAGGCGATTCAGAAAGAGCTCGGCGAGATGGAAGACGCGCCGAACGAGCTGGCCGACCTCGAGAAAAAGATCGAGGAAGCCGGCATGCCGAAAGAGGCCAAGGAAAAGGCGACGTCGGAACTCAACAAGCTCAAGCTCATGTCGCCGATGTCGGCCGAGGCCACCGTGGTGCGAAACTACGTGGACTGGCTCGTCAAGGCGCCGTGGAAGAAGCGCAGCAAGGTGCTCAAGGACCTCAAGAAAGCCGAGGCAGTGCTCGAGGAAGATCACTACGGGCTCGAGAAGGTCAAGGAGCGCATCCTCGAGTACCTCGCGGTACAGCAGCGCGTGAAGCGCCTCAAGGGCCCGATCCTGTGCCTCGTCGGACCGCCAGGCGTCGGCAAGACATCACTGGGACAGAGCATTGCGCGCTCGACGAATCGCAAGTTCGTGCGCATGTCACTGGGTGGCGTTCGTGACGAAGCCGAGATCCGCGGCCACCGTCGTACCTACATTGGTTCGATGCCGGGCAAGATCATCCAGAACCTGTCGAAGACGGGTGTCAGGAATCCGCTGTTCCTGCTCGACGAGGTCGACAAGATGGCCATGGACTTCCGTGGCGACCCGTCATCCGCATTGCTCGAGGTGCTCGATCCCGAGCAGAACTCGACGTTCGCCGATCATTACCTCGAGGTCGATTTCGACCTGTCCGACGTCATGTTCGTCTGCACGGCCAACAGCCTGAATATCCCGGCGCCGCTGCTCGATCGCATGGAGGTCATTCGCATTCCGGGTTACACCGAGGACGAGAAGACCAACATCGCTCTCAGGTACCTCGTGCCGAAGCAGCTGAAGGAAAACGGTCTCAAGGACTCGGAGCTCAAGATTACCGAGAGCGCCGTGCGCGACATCATCCAGCATTACACGCGTGAATCCGGTGTGCGCAACCTCGAACGCGAGATCTCGAAGATCTGCCGCAAGGTCGTGAAGTCGCTGTTGCTGAAACCGCGCAAGGGTCGCGTCATGATCACGCCGAAGAGCATGGAGAAATACCTCGGCGTGCGCCGTTTCCGCTACGGCAAGGCCGAAGACAACGACCAGGTCGGGCAGGTTACAGGTCTCGCCTGGACCGAGGTCGGCGGCGAGCTCTTAACGATCGAAGCCGCCACCGTGCCGGGCAAAGGCAAGCTTACGCACACCGGCCAGCTGGGCGAAGTAATGACCGAATCTATCCAGGCAGCCATGACCGTTGTGCGCAGTCGCGCGAAGATATTGGGCATCGACGAGGAGTTCTACCAGAAGCTCGATGTACATATTCACGTGCCCGAAGGGGCCACTCCGAAGGACGGACCATCTGCGGGAGTTGGCATGTGTACGGCGCTCGTGTCGGCATTAACCGACATCCCTGTAAAGAGCGATGTGGCCATGACCGGCGAGATTACGCTCAGGGGCGAAGTGCTGCCGATCGGCGGCCTCAAGGAGAAGCTCCTGGCGGCTCACAGGGGCGGCATCGGTAAGGTCTTGATTCCTGAGGAAAACGAGAAGGACCTCGCGGAAATTCCGAAGAACATCAAGGACAAGCTGACGATTGTTCCAGTGAAATGGATAGACCAGGTCATGCAGCATGCGCTGGTTCACCAGCCGGTGCCAGAGGCCAAGTCGGCAGAGGCTGAGACAGAGTCCAAATCGCCTTCGGACGACAAAAAATCCGAGGATATCGTCCGCCCGCACTAAATCGCTGAAACCCGCGTGGTTAAAGGATATTTGACGGTATATATGCCAGTAGGTATAAACACCGCAGCCGCGCGCGAACATTTTAGATAGCACGGAGACGCGCACGGTGATTCAGCGGATTGCGACTCTTGGGGGAGCTCGCTGGATTGATAGCCATTTCATTAATCAATCTGCAAGGGTGAAAGCATGAATAAAGGGGAACTCATAGACGCGGTTGCCGGGTCAGCTGGTTTGTCACGCGCTGATGCGACC
>CAMYOJ010000016.1 GCA_947259985.1 uncultured Woeseiaceae bacterium | reverse complement strand
TTCCTGGCCTTGCGTTTTACGACCGAAGGGATCGGCTATACGCGCCCGATCATGTTCACCTCGGTATTCTCGCTGAGCTGCAACGTGTTCCTGAACTACGTGCTGATGTTCGGTAAGTTCGGCGCACCGGCACTCGGGGTGCTTGGTTGCGGGATCGCCAGCGCGATTACGATGTGGCTGGTTGGCCTGGCGTTGGCGTTATATGTGGCCATCAGCCCACACTACCGCCCGTTCAAAATCTTCAGTCGAATGGCTCCTATACGTCTGCCGGTGCTCACGGAAATCATCGCTCTCGGCGTGCCGATCGCGATCACGATTACGGCGGAAGCCGGGCTGTTTGCTGCCGTCTCGATCCTGATGGGGACGCGCGGTACCGAGATCACGGCGGCTCACCAGATTGCGATCAACTTCTCGGCCACGACCTTCATGATTCCGCTTGCGTTGAGTTCGGCGACGACAGTACGGGTCGGTCAGCTGATCGGCGCCGGAAATATGCAGAGTGCGCGAACGAGCGGCGCCGTCGGTATCGGGCTCTGCGCACTGTTCATGAGCGTATCGGCAATCTTCCTGCTCATATTCAGGGATGCCGTCGTTAGCCTGTATACCGATGATACGGCCGTCAAGGGAATAGCGATCAGCCTGCTGCTGATGGCTGCGATCTTCCAGGTCGCCGACGGGGTACAAATTGGTGCCGCCGGGGCGTTGCGCGGTTACAAGGACACGCGCGTACCCATGGCCGTCAACACGTTTGCATTCTGGGTGCTGGCATTCCCGCTGGCTTTTCTCGCCGCGATTACTTTCAAGGCGCCGCCGAACTACATCTGGGGTGGTTTCGTGGTCGGGCTCGGGACCGCGGCCGTGTTATTGACCTGGCGATTCAGCCGGCTGTCTCGGCTGCGGTCCTAGCTGCCGCCCTGCCCGAAGTCCGGGCTGTCGGCCGCAAGGTATTCGTCTTCCTCGGGCGTGTTCTTGCGATTGAGCAACTTGTTGCGGTGCGGGAATCGCCCGAACCGGTCGATGATGTCCTTATGCAGTTCCGCAAATTGCGCGACCGTCTCGAAGGTCTCGCGGTAGGTCGGCGACACAGACTCGGCGAGCCGGCTGTATAGTTCGACGGCCTTTGCCTGAACCTTGCGGGACTCTGCGTGTTGCAGCGGCATATAGAAGAAAACTTTCTGGATGGGGCTGAGGCCCTTGTCCTTTTTCTCCATCGCGCCTTCGACACAGAGCTTGAGAGCGAGGCGATCTTTCGAGAACGCTTCCGCCGTGTTGCGATGGATATTGCGGCGAAACTGGTCGATCAGGATTATCAATGCAAGCCGGCCTTCGGGTTCTTCGGCCCAGTGATCGAGCTTGCCTTCGCAGGCGCGCTCGACGTCGTCGGCGTATTCCTTTTCGATCTCATGATCGAAAACGGGATCTTCGCTGAACCAGGTGTCCATTCGCCGATCGATTTGTGGCGCCGAAAGCGCCTGTTCCTTGAACCAGAACGACAGGATGGCATCAACTCGCAACCGGTCGTCGTCGGTGATGGTGGCTTCCATGGTTTCGCTTAGGAGTTTTACAGACATTTCTCTTATCTCGGCCGACGCTCTGCGGCCAGTTTGCGGCGAATACACGGCGTGAAGTGCGAACCCGGTCACAAAATGGGCTGAATAGACCATTTGGGTCGCCACTACGCAGTAGACTTTATCAGATGATGGACAAGGCCACCGCTAACACTGTCCGAGCCCGGTTCCGCCCCACCGTGATGGCAGGGGCCGTGGCCCTGCTTGCCAGCGCGTGCGGAGGACCTGCGACGCCTGCCGAAGAGCAGGTTCGAGACTGGGTGCGGCGTGGCGTACAGGCGGCCGAAGCAGAGCAACGTCGCGTACTCGTCGACATGATTTCACCGGCCTATGCGGACGCTCGCGGCAACGAACGTGACGGTATCGAAAGCATGTTGCGCTTCTACTTCATGCGCATGAATTCGGTCGAGCTGATTACTTCTATCGAGGAAGTCAGCGTAATTGGTGATTCTGCCGCCGAAGTACTGCTCACTGTCGGTATGGCCGGCACGCACGATGGCGTGCTGGGATTCAGCGCCGAGGCGTACCGTTTTTCGCTGGAGCTCGAAGCAGCGGGTAGTGACTGGCAGCTCATATCGGCCCGATGGGGTGAGGTGGGCAAGGAGCTACGATGACTACGGTAATGCGCGGGCTTTTGATCGTGATTCTGCTTATCGGCAGCGGGGGCTGTGCGACCAGTCTGGAGAACGTCGTACGCAGTCCCAGGGTGGAGCTCACGAACGTCGAGGTTATGGGTCTCGGGTTCAAGAACCAGGTCTTCCTGTTGTCGTTCGACGTCAGCAACCCGAACCCGTTTCCTTTGCCAGTCAAAGACGTCAGTTACGGCATTCGCCTGGACGGGCAGCGCTTCGCAAGCGGTACGACACCGAGCGGTTTCTCGGTGCCCGCAGAAGGTGATGCCCGGTTCGCGATCAGCGTAGAACTGGATTTGCTGCAAACCGCGCCGAGACTGCTGTCGATTGTGCGCCAGGGCCATCGGACGCATATCAGCTATGAACTCGAGGGCGCGCTTGCCGTCGATATTCCGCTGACACCGCCGATCGCCTACCAGACCAAGGGCAGCATTCGCATCGGCGGCAGCGCATACTGAGGAACGCCGGCACCGTTATTCCAAGGTTACGCGCGTAACCATAGATTTGCCGTCCTGACCCGCCTCTAAAATCGGCGAAATACCGGTCTTTTCGAGCGAAAAACCGCTATTTTCGGCGAAACTCGATATCTGGCCCAAATCGTGGCATATACTTGGCGGTTCTCGGCGCTGCGCGCCAACCCAAAACCGACTAACGACGAGGGAACGCCCCGGGCGGTCCCCACGGCACGCATGACAGAGCGAACAGCGAAAACGCTTTACGACCCGGCATTTGACCGCGATAGCTGCGGTTTTGGCCTGATCGCCAACCTCGACGACCTGCCAAGCCACTGGGTAGTGGAAACGGCCATCGCGGCGCTTGCGCGCCTGACGCACCGTGGCGCCGTGGCTTCCGACGGCAAAACGGGGGACGGCTGCGGGCTGCTGATCAAATTCCCGGAGTCGTTCCTGCGTGCCGTAGGCGAAGAACTCGGCTTTTCACTGAACAAGCGCTTCGCAGCCGGCACCGTCTTCCTGAGCACCGACCAGTCGCAAGCGAAAGCGGCGCGCGAGGTGATCGACAAGGCGATTGCCGACATGGAACTCGAACTCGTCGGCTGGCGCGAGGTGCCCCTCGAGCCGTCGGTGTGCGGTGAGCAGGCGCTCGCGACGTTGCCGCGCATCGAGCAGGTGTTCGTCAATGCGCCCGACGGCATGCCGCGCGGCGCCTTCAATCGCAAGCTGTTCCTTGCGCGGCGTCGTGCCGAAAAACAGCTCGGCGAAGGCGAGACCTACATTGCGAGCCTGTCGTCAGTAACGATCAGCTACAAGGGCATGATCATGCCGGCGGCGTTGCCCGAGTTCTTCCCGGACCTGTGCGACGAGCGCATGGAATCGTCGGTGTGCGTATTTCACCAGCGCTTCTCGACCAACACGCTGCCCGAATGGCGGCTCGCGCAACCGTTCCGTTTTCTCGCGCACAACGGTGAGATCAACACGATCCAGGGCAATCGAAACTGGGCGATTGCACGCGCCAGGAACTTCATCTCCGACAAGCTCGACGACATCTCGGATCTCGACCCGATCATATCGATGACGGGTTCCGACTCGTCCAGCCTCGACAACATGCTCGAAGTGCTGCGTGCGGGCGGCATGGATGTACTCCAGGCGATGCGCATCATGATGCCGCCGGCCTGGCAGACCGTCGACAACATCGATCCCGACGTGCGGGCTTTTTACGAATTCTACGATTGCCACATGGAACCCTGGGACGGACCTGCCGGCATCGTGCTCACGGACGGTCGCTACGCGGCATGCTGCCTCGACCGCAACGGCCTGCGCCCGGCTCGCTACGTCATAACGAAGGACCGCCATATCACAATCGCGTCCGAGGTCGGCGTTTACGACTACGACGAGAAAGACGTGGTCGAGAAGGGCCGTCTCGGTCCCGGCGAAATGCTGGCCGTCGACCTCGTCAACGGCATGGTGCTCGACACCGACGACATCCACGACATTCTCAAGACGCGCGCGCCGTACAAGAAGTGGCTCAAGAAGGGCGTGCGTTACCTCGACTCGCTGCTTGTCGATCCGCGCATGGCTGCCGAGCCATTCGACGCGGACACGCTGGCGACGTATCAGAAGATGTTCAACCTGTCGCGCGAGGAGCTCCACGAGGTCATTGCCGTGCTCGCGAAGGCGGAGATGGAAGCCGTGGGCTCGATGGGCGACGACACGCCGATGGCCGTGCTGTCCGAGAAGATCCGCTCGCCGTTCGACTATTTCCGGCAGCAGTTCGCGCAGGTCACCAATCCGCCGATCGATCCCCTGCGTGAGCGCATCGTCATGTCGCTGCAGACCAACGTCGGTGGCGAATCGAGCCTGTTCGACATGAGTCCGAAGCACGCCGAACAGATCATCCTGAATTCGCCGGTACTGTCGCAGGCAAAACTCAGGCAGCTGCTCGGGCCCGACATGTTCAAGGACAGCCACGTGTTCGTCGACCTCAACGTCGACGACACGCTGAGCCTGAAGGAAGCGCTTGACCAGGTTTGTGAGCAGGCCGAGCAGGGCGTTCGCGACGGTAAACTGATCGTGATGTTGTCGGATCGTTACCTGCAGCCCGGACACCTGCCCGTGCATGCGCTGCTTGCGGTCGGCGCCGTGCACCATCACCTCGTGCAGACGGGGCTGCGCTGCGAATGCAACATCATCATCGAGACCGGGGTTGCGCGCGACGCGCACCAGATTGCCTGCCTGATTGGCTACGGCGCCACGATGGTGTACCCGTACCTCGTGTACCAGTCGCTGCACGACATCGCGACGCGTGGCAACATCGATCGCCAGCAACAGCTTGGCCGCAGCTACCGCCGCGGTATTCGCAAGGGCCTGTTCAAGATCATGTCGAAGATGGGCATCTCGGCGATTTCGAGTTATCGCGGTGCGCAACTGTTTGAGATCGTCGGGCTCGGCGACGATGTGGTCGAGCGCTGTTTCAAAGGTACGACGTCGCGCATCCAGGGCACCAATTTCGACGACCTGTGGCACGATCAGAAGCAACTTGCCCAGGCTGCGTGGGAGCCACGAGAGTCGATCGAACAGGGCGGCCTCTACAAGTACGTGCATGGCGGCGAATACCATTGCTACAACCCGGACGTCATCGCGACGCTGCAGTCTGCCGTGCGTAGCGGTGACTTCGACCGCTACCGTCAATACGCAAAGCTCGTCAACGAGCGTCCGGTCGCGACCTTGCGCGACCTCATGAACATCAGCCCGGCCGGCCCCGCAATTCCGCTCGATGAAGTCGAGCCAATTGAGGACATCCTGCCGCGCTTCGACAGTGCCGGCATGTCGCTTGGAGCACTGTCGCCCGAGGCGCATGAGGCGCTTGCGATCGCCATGAACCGCATCGGCGCGCGCTCTAATTCGGGCGAGGGCGGCGAGGACCCGGCGCGCTATGGCAGCGAACGCATGTCGAAGATCAAGCAGGTGGCCTCTGGTCGGTTCGGCGTTACGGCCGAGTACCTCGTCAACGCCGAGGTCATCCAGATCAAGATCGCCCAGGGCGCGAAGCCCGGCGAGGGCGGCCAGCTGCCGGGCCACAAGGTCAACGAGATGATCGCGAAGCTGCGCTACGCGAAGCCGGGCGTCGGCCTGATTTCGCCGCCACCGCATCACGACATTTACTCGATCGAAGATCTCGCACAGCTGATCTTCGACCTCAAGCAGGTCAATCCCGAGGCGCTGGTTTCCGTGAAGCTCGTTTCCGAACCGGGCGTCGGCACGATCGCGGCCGGTGTCGTGAAAGCGTACGCGGACCTGATCACGATCTCGGGCTATGACGGTGGCACAGGCGCGAGTCCGCTGAGCTCGGTGAAGTACGCTGGCAGCCCCTGGGAACTCGGCCTGTCCGAAACCCACCAGGTGCTGCGCTCGCAAAACATGCGCCACCAGGTGCGCCTGCAGACGGACGGCGGTCTCAAGACCGGTCTCGATGTCGTCAAGGCGGCGATGCTCGGTGCCGAGAGTTTCGGCTTTGGTACGGGCCCGATGGTTGCACTTGGCTGCAAGTACCTGCGCATCTGTCATCTCAACAACTGTGCAACCGGCGTTGCGACGCAGAACAACGTGCTGCGCAGCGAGTACTTTGTCGGCCTGCCCGAGATGGTCATCAACTTCTTTCGATTCATCGCGGAAGAGGTGCGGCACATCATGGCGAGTCTCGGCGTTCGTCGGTTCGAGGAGCTAATCGGGCGCGTCGACCTCCTCGAACTGAAGAAAGGGGAGAGCGAACGCCAGGCACGCCTCGACTTGTCGCCGATCATTTCCGACGATGGCCTGGCAAAGGACGCTCCCCGGTATTGCACCGACCTCCGCAACGAGCCCTTCGACAAAGGCGAACTTGCGGAGAAGATGGTCGCGGCAGCCTTGCCGGCGATCGAGAGCAAGAGTGGCGGCCGCTTCGAATTCGAGGTACAGAATTTCAATCGCTCCATCGGGGCGCGGCTGGCGGGCGAGATCGCCCGCCGACACGGCAACGAAGGTATGCGTCTTGCGCCGCTCGATATCGTACTGCGTGGCACGGCCGGCCAGAGTTTCGGCGCCTGGAATATTGCGGGTCTCAACATGACGCTGACCGGGGACGCGAACGATTACGTTGGCAAGGGCATGGCCGGAGGCCGCATCGTTGTTCATCCGCCGGCCGACGCTGGTTATATCGCGCGCGAGACGGCGATTATCGGCAACACCTGCCTGTACGGCGCAACCGGCGGCGAGCTGTTCGCGGCGGGCATCGCGGGTGAACGCTTCGCTGTGCGCAACTCTGGCGCGACCGCGGTCATCGAAGGCGCAGGCGATCACTGCTGCGAGTACATGACCGACGGTGTCGTCGTTGTGCTTGGTCAACCAGGCGTGAACTTCGGCGCCGGTATGACGGGTGGCTTCGCTTACGTGCTCGACATCGAGCGTGAGTTCGTCGATCGCTACAATCACGAGCTCATCGACATTCACCGCATCTCGACCGAGGATCTCGAAGCGCACCTGCACCACCTGCGTAACCTGCTGCGTGCACACGTCGAGCACACGGGCAGCGTGTGGGGTGAAGCTGTCCTCGAGGATTACCGCTCCTTCCTGCCGAAGTTCTGGCTTGTAAAACCGAAGGCAGCACAGCTCGATACGCTGATTGAGTCTCTGAGGCAGGCAGCGTAATGGCGAAGCATCCGCTGCAATTTCTCGAAGTGCCGCGTAGCGACCCCGAAAAGGAGGCCGCCGAGGATCGCGTACAGCATTTCAATGAAATCTACGGCTCCTATGACGGCGCCAGCGCGGCCGCGCAGGCAGGACGCTGCCTGGATTGCGGCAATCCCTACTGCGAATGGAAGTGCCCCGTGCACAACTACATTCCGAACTGGCTCGCGCTCATCGAGGAAGGCAAGCTCTTCGAGGCCGCCGAGCTTTCACACCAGACGAATTCGCTGCCCGAAATCTGCGGTCGCGTCTGCCCGCAGGACAGGCTCTGCGAGGGCGCGTGCACGCTTAACGACACCAACGGCGCCGTCAGCATCGGCAACATCGAGCGCTACATCACCGACGAGGCCGTGGCGCAGGGATGGCGGCCGGACATGTCGTACGTGATCGCAACGAACAAGCGAGTCGGCATTGTCGGTGCGGGCCCGGCCGGGCTCGCGGCCGCGGACGTGCTGGCACGCAACGGTGTCGCACCTGTCGTTTATGACGCCTACCCTGAGATCGGCGGATTGCTGACCTACGGCATACCGCCATTCAAACTCGAAAAGCGCATCGTCGAACAACGTCGCGAGCTCCTCGAGGGCATGGGTGTGCAGTTTGTTCTCAATACGCGCATTGGTGAAGACAAGGCATTCGAGGAATTGCTCGATGAATACGATGCCGTGTTCCTCGGCATGGGCACTTACGAATACGTGCGCGGCGGTTTCCCGGGCGAGGAGCTCGAAGGCGTGTTCGACGCGTTACCCTACCTGGTCGGCAATGCCTACCGTGAGATGGGACACGATGAGCACACGGCACCCTACATCGATCTCGAAGACAAGCGCGTCGTCGTCCTCGGTGGCGGCGATACGGGTATGGACTGCAATCGAACGGCCATTCGCCAGGGCGCGGCGAGCGTGACTTGTGCCTATCGTCGCGACGAGGAGAACATGCCGGGCTCACGTCGCGAAGTGGCCAACAGCAAGGAAGAGGACGTGCAGTTCCTGTTTAACCGGCAGCCCGTCGAGATCCTGGGCAATGGCAGCGTCACGGGCGTCAGGGTCATCGAGACGCGTATGGGCGAGCCGGGCGCCGACGGCCGGCGACGGCCCGAACCTATCCCGGAAAGCGAGGAAGTCCTGCCCGCGGACGCGGTCGTCATCGCGTTCGGTTTCCGGCCCGATCCACCTGCCTGGTTTAGTGAGTTCGAGATCGAGACACTACCGAGCGATCGCGTGCGCGTCGCGGCGCTCGGTGCATACCCCTACCAGACCACCAATCCCAAGGTGTTCGCGGGCGGCGACATGGTGCGTGGTTCCGACCTCGTCGTGACCGCGGTCCACGAGGGACGCGAGGCGGCGAAGGGCATCGTGCGCTATCTCGAGATCTGACGCCGCGGCCCGATCCGCTCCATAGGTCCCTGATTAGGAAAGAGAAAATTTCGATCCGACGCCGATTTGCGTGAGCGGGGTCACGGTCCTTCGCGCGCGGAGTCGCTAGCATTGCTTACGTGCCTTGCAATCGAGGCACGATACGCGAGCGCCAGCATGGACAAGGTGTACTTTTTCGAACGCCAGGACGAACTGCGCAGCCTGACAGTTACCCTGTTGGTGCTGACAGTGATCGGATCGACAGGCGTGGCCTGCATGGGTGGCGTGGCGACCGGACTGTGGCATTACCAGCTGGTAACGACCAGCGGTGGCACGGTTGAAATGGCGACCCTCGGACCGCTGGTCTTAATGGGCGCCTCGGCGTCCCTCGCGCTTACAGTATTCGTCGTCTTCGTTCGTCTCGTCTTGCTGCATTTCAGTCGCAATTCGACACGGCGATTCTTCAACGCGCGTGACATTGTCGACGAAGCAGATCGTTCGACGCTTGATGCGGGCGACCAGCGATTGCTGAACATTGTCGAGGAGATGGCGCTGGCGGCCGCGCTTCCGCGCCCGCATATCTTCGTTATCGATGATGATTCGACCATCAATTCGTTCGCGCTGGCGAGGGGTTCGCGCAATTCGATTATCGGCGTGACGGCCGGTGCGCGCGACAACCTGTCGCGCGACGAACTACAGGCCATGATCGCCCACGAACTCGCTCACCTGGGCAACGGCGATGCGGCGATCAATATCCGGCTGTTCGCGCTGATCTACGGTTTTCGCTGGCTTTACGATTTCAGTGTCGCCGTGATCGGCTATCCGATGCGCAAGGTGGAGTGGCCCGCCGGATTCGTAATTGGCGCCTGGCTGACTTTCGTGTTTGGTGTGTTCTTCGTGCTGGGACTTCTTGGCGTCGCTGTCGCAAGAATCATGCAGGCGGCCATAGCGAGGCAACGCGAGTACCTGGCAGACGCGTCGGCGGTGCAGTTCACGCGGGCGACGCAAGGCCTGCTCGGCGCGCTGCGCAAAGCAGGCCAGTGTGAGCAAAGCCGCAAGCACCGGCCGACACACACAACCGCGTTCATGATGTTCGTGTCGCCCTACCGCGCGCGTTCCTGGTTCTTCCGCACACACCCGACGATCGATCAACGGATCGAAGCGGCCGTCGCAATGACGCCGGGCGCGCAAGTCATGGGTAACGACGAGCTCGCCGAGGTCAGGTCCTGACAAATAGCCTCCGATCGGGAGCCGGCGTTACACTAGGCCTGATCAGGAGGACGACATGGCGACACGCGATAATGAAGAAGGATCGGTCGACCAGCGGCGGCGAGAGTTGCTCGGGGCGGCAGGAGGTAGCCTGGCCGCGTCGGCACTGGGCGGTGTGACGCTCGTCTCGCCGAAAAGAGCGAGAGCTGAATCTGCAGCGACGATCCGCTGGGGTGTTGTTGGCACCGGCTCCATCGCCAATAGCATGGCGCGCATGATCGGGCTTGCGGACGCGGCCGAACTCGTAGCGGTGTCCAGCCGCAGGATGGAGACGGCCAGGGCGTTTGCGGACAAGCATGGAATCGACAAGGCGTTCGATGACTGGGCGGACATGGCTGAGTGGGATGGCATCGATGCGATCTATGTCGCAACGCCGACCAGCGTTCGCGAAGAAATCTGCGTGGCGGCTGCAAACAACGGCAAGCATGTTCTTGGCGAAAAGCCGTTCGCGAGCCTCGAGTCGGTGCAAAGAATAGCTGCCGCCTGCCGAGCCAACGATGTCGGTTTCATGGACGGCACGCATTTCGTGCACCACCCGCGCACGAAGCATATTCGCGACCGGATGTCGGCGAAGGTTGGCTGGCCCTGGTCGCTCGATTCGGCATTCCAGTTCAATCTTCCGGACCGCGGCAATATTCGTTTCAATCCGAACCTCGAGCCAATGGGGGCAATCGGCGATGCCGGCTGGTACAACATGCGGGCAGCGGTCGAATACCTGTCGCCCGGCATCGAGATTCGGTCCGTCAGCGCCTATTTGCGGCGTGACAGGGAAACCGGCGCAGCGATCAGTGGCAGCGGTGTCATATTGTTTGATGACGGCGCGACCACCACCTGGAACTGCGGCTTCGATTCGGGAGCCGTCGTCATGGATCTCCGGCTGACCGGAGACCAGGGAGTCATCAATCTCGACAACTTCCTGAGTAATGATCAGGATGGTTCGGCGTCGTACTCACAGAAGAAGGGCAGTTGGGGATCGACGGTTGAAGGCTCGACAACAGTCGGACCGTCACAACCCGGTGCCGCGCTCATGTTCGAGGATTTCGCCGCCATGGTGAATGACCCTGAATGGCGGGAAGCGAGTATCCATTCGACCGAGCGTACGCAACGCTGGCTCGATGCAATCTGGAACAGCGCAGTGGAGAACGAATCATGAACCTGGGAGCATTTTCGGTCAGCCTGAGTGTCAAGGACATAGAAGCATCGAGGGACTTTTACGCCAGGCGCGGATTCGAGCCGATTGGCGGCAACGCCGACGAAAACTGGCTGATCCTGAGAAACGGACACCACATCATCGGCCTGTTTCAGGGCATGTTCGAAAAGAACATGCTGACCTTTAATCCGGGGTGGGACCAGGATTGCGGCGAACTGGAATCGTTCACGGACGTGCGCCAGATCCAGGGCGAGCTCAAGAGCCAGGGGGTTTCGCTGGAGACTGAGGCGGACGAGTCAACAGAGGGCCCGGCGAGCTGCATGCTCATCGACCCGGACGGTAACCCGATATTGATCGACCAGCACCGTTAGCGGGCCATTGCTATCGGTTGAAGTCGCAGCTGTTTGCGGTCATTCGATGGACATCGTAGATTGGGCTACTATTGCGGCGAGCACCACGCATGCTGCAAGGTTTCAGCGAGGAAGTCATGATAAAAAAGTCGATTAGCGCTCTGCAATCAAGAAATGTAGTTGGCTATCTTTGGTTGCTGGCGGGCGTTCTGATGATGCTTCCTTCCGTGTTATCGGACGGTCATGAAACGAGCGTTGGTGTTGGCGTAATGTTCCTGATCTTTGGGATAGTTTCACTGAGTCGCGAGCGGAAGCCCTGACACTCTGCCCGATTGATGAGTGGAACCTCCCTGAGCTCAATGGCGGCTTGCGCCTGCAATCAGCCGCCCGAGGGTTCTGAGTTAAGATGACGGCTTGTGACCCGATGCGGACATAGCAGGTCAGTTGATGTGGGCAGTGACGATATTAAGAATTCAAGGTCGGCGCCCAACCATTCATTTAACTTAATGCATGACCTGAGTCGGCCGATCGCAATGAAGTCGTGCGAATTGGCTATACTGTTTCCATCCGCCAACAAAAATAACTTTCTGGGGAGACAACCTGTGAAGCTTTTCTATCAACGAGATCATGCAGAATCCCTCCGCGGTCTCCGACAGTAACGGCGAGTGGTTCGAGGTTTACAACACAACAGCGAGTCCCGTCGATATCGATGGCTGGACAATCAAGGACGACGATTTCGACAGCCACGTGATCAATAATGGCGGACCGCTTAGCATCCCCGCTGGTGGCTTCCTGATTCTGGGCATTAACGCCGACTCCGGCACCAACGGTGGGGTCGCCGTCGACTATGAATATGGCGGCGGCTTCTTTCTAAGCAATAGTAGCGACGAGTTGATTCTTCTTGACGCGTCCCTCGCTGAGATCGATCGCGTAGAGTGGGACAATGGCGCTACATTCCCCGATCCCAACGGCGCCTCGATGTCCCTGAGGAATCCGACTCTGGACAACACCGTGGGCGCCAACTGGTGTACGGCCAGCACGCCTTATGGTGCCGGCGATCTCGGCACGCCTGGCGCTGCCAACCAGTGCTCGGGCACGAGCATTGTGATCAACGAGATCATGCAGAATCCCTCCGCGGTCTCCGACAGTAACGGCGAGTGGTTCGAGGTTTACAACACAACAGCGAGTCCCGTCGATATCGATGGC
>CAMYOJ010000015.1:91628-103951 GCA_947259985.1 uncultured Woeseiaceae bacterium | reverse complement strand
CACCTCGATCTGCCGCACAGCTCAGATGAGCGTATGACGCTGTTTCCGCATTTCTATGGACGGATCGTGCCCGGCTGGTTCGACAAGAAGCTCAAATGGCGCCGGCCCAGCCCGGGAAATGTCGATCGCACGATACTCGTGAGCCCCTCGGACGAATTCGTATCGCGCCTGCCGAATGCGAAGATTCCTGATCGCAGCGACTTCCTGAACTACTCATCCGACGAACGCGTCAAGGCGTGGCGGCAATGTGTCGCGGCCTGCGAGGCTTTGGCCGACGAGTTCAACGAGGTCATAGAAAAGGACCAACTGGCGGCACGCCTGCAGCCGCTGTGGTAGTCTTTTGGCAAAATAACAACAAGGGGAGAGAGGGTGGCAGATTCTCCATCGACACAGGCCAGGCCCTATCCTGAGCTAACCTGGATCGCACTCGTTACCGGCTGGATTATCGGCGTTATCATCGCCGTTGCGATCGGTTATGCAGCGCTGATTCTCGGATTCTCCATCGAAGGTTCCGAACTCGCTGCAATACTCGGTTTTGGCGTGCTGCGCGGAATATTGCGTCGCCGCAGCATCATCGAGAACAACATCGTGCAGACCATCGCCAGCGGCGTGAACGGTGCATCGTCCGGCATGATGTTCTCGGTACCCGCAATCTTCCTGCTGGGCTTTGGCGACCGCTTCGATCCCGTGATACTGACTTTTGGCTGTATCGCCGGCGCCTTTCTCGGTATAGCGTTCATCATTCCGCTGCGCAAACACATGATCGACTACGAGCGCCTGACATACCCGGGCGGTGTGGCGGTAGCGACGATTCTCAAGTCGCCCGGAGCAGGTGTTCGCAAGGCCATCGTCCTTCTCGCGGCAGCACTGGTCAGCGCCGTCGTGCACTTCACAACAATTGAAACCGGCGTATCGAACTGGAACCTGGGTGCGCTGATCGGGATGCCCGAGTATATGAACGGTATCTGGTACCTGTCGCTCATGACGATAGGCGTCGGATTCATTGCGGGTCGTGGCGGCATCGCCTTCATCATCGGTGGTTTCGTAGCGTATTGGTTCCTGTCACCGATGTTGTCGGCACTGGGGGCGTTCCCCGTCGACACCGCGGGCGACACGATTAACCAGCCGGGTCCGTTGCGCCTTTTGCTGTACCGCCCACTCGGTATCGGCATGCTGATCGGCGGCGCGATCATGGGGGTCATCCTGGCGTCGCCTCTTATCGTCAGCGCGATCAAGTCGATGCAGAAAGCAGCGCAGGTATCGACCGGCATCTCCAATGACGAGATGCCAATCAAGCTGCTTTACTTCGCGGTCGGGGGCGCGATGATCCTGCTTAGCTACATGGCGGTAACCGCGGTGGATACGATGGGATTAGGCGGCGGCATTGCGATGGCGTTGCTTGGCACGCTGTGGATCTGGATGGCAGGTATCATCCTGTCGGAAGCAATCGGTCGCACGAACTGGTCGCCGCTGTCGGGCATGACGCTTGTTGGCATTACCTTGCTCATCGTCTTGACGCAGGCACTGGGCATGGACCGGACTGACTCGATCATCGCGGCGCTCATGGTAGGCGCCGCAATGTGTGTTGCTATGTCTCAGGCTACCGACCTGATGCTCGACCTCAAGACCGGCTACCTGGTCGGCGCGACGCCGCGGATGCAACAGCTCGGGCAGTTCGCCGGCGCCTGGCTGGGCCCGATCGTGGTCATCGGCGTGATCTTCGTTCTCAATGAGTCCCACGGGCTTGGCAGCGAAAAACTTCCGGCGCCGCAGGCACAGGCGCTGGCGAGCACGATCGACGGCATCATGGGTGGAGACGTGCCCACCCAGAAATACGTCGCGGGCGCCGTGCTCGGCGGGATCCTGTCCGCCGTTATGGGCGGACTCGGAATCACGGTCGGGCTGGGTTTCTACCTGCCGTTCAATATCGTACTTACGTATTCGCTCGGGACCCTCGGCAGGGAGCTGGCGGATCGATTCAAGGGCACGACATGGAGCGAGGAGGTCGGGATACCAGTCGCCGCCGGTCTAATAGTCGGTGAAGCGCTCGTTGGCGTGGGCGATGCTTTGCTGATCGTAGTGGCGTCGTAGGGGTACAGGTATGAACAACATTGGAAAAGTTTTATTGGCTGGCGGCTTCCTCGCCGGCGCCTACGCGACAGCGCTCGACGTCCAGAACGTCAACTGGACACTGTTTGTCGTCGCAGCCCTGGCGGCCATTGCTGGACTGGCCATGCTGAAACGGGAGGCAGCGGCCCACGCGAGGTCGGACTCAGTACTCGAGTTGAATCGCAATGAGCTACGTGAATCGATACAGAATATCGTGCGAGACATAGAGGGCTTGTCGTACGGGGAAGACGAGGGCACCAAGTTGCGTGACGATATCGACCTCAAGTTGCGCACGGACCTGCGGCGGTTCGCAGATGCCCGCGAGAGCATGGTGCATCTGTTTGGCCTCCAGACCTACGCAGACATCATGAGCAGCTTCGCTGCCGGCGAGCGCTATATCAATCGAGTCTGGTCCTCGTCGGCGGATGGTTACGGCGCAGAGGCCGCAACCTACCTCAGGAAGGCGGCCAAGCAGTTTGCCGATGCGCAGAGTCAGCTCACGAAAGCTGCAGAGGGTGCTGCCTGACTCAGGCCGAGCGCAGGCACTTCGCGGTGAGATGTTTCTGCAGCGCGTCGACGTCTTCGTTCAAGAGGTGGTCGGAGCTGTCGCGCCAGCCGCGCAGCATGGCAACATTTCGCTCATTGACGAGCAGGTGTTGCTCACTGCTTTGCTCGCCGATGTCCCAGCCGGGAACCGCGATCACTGAGCGCACGCGAATCTTGTGTCCAAGTAACTTGCGGAAATCCTTTTCGAGTCGGCTTGTGCGCGCCGCAATATCGACGATCGAGTGCTGTAGCTTGGCATTGGGAAATTGCAAAGCATTGTCACTCAAGCGCACCACGTTGCTCTTGCCGCCATGCTTCGCCACAACATTGACGGCGTAGATGCCGTTTTGTCCGACGACAACGTGATCGACGACACCGGCCGTCGTTTCAACGTCATGGTAAACGCGTGTTACACCGCTGGAGATCTGGTGCAGTTGATGGCCGATCGCAATGTTGGCGTCACGCTGAAACCTGACCTGTCGACCCGCAAGAATCGTAGAGCCCAGCTGGTAAGCGGCGAAGACAAGGGCGAGTGCCAGGAAGCCTAACTGCAGGTACAACTGCCAGTGCGGGTAGCCGGCGAAGAGTGCCTGCGCCTGCAGTAGATAGGCCGCGGCGAATAGCATGGCAAACACGAGGGCGCCGCCCAGGTAGATAGACTGCGATGACGAGAGCTTGTCGAGTTCGTCGCGAAAGCGTTGAGCTGCTTCGTGCATGATGCTGTCGGCGAATCTGGGACCGGATCCTACGGTGCGCGTCAATGCACTCCAGAACTTGGCAATGAGCAGGAATACCACTGTGCTGGTGAGCGCGACCGTTGCTGCGCCGCTGATCGCCTCGATGTCCATCGCGAGACCTCGACTTTCCTTGAGACTCATGAGCGTATCCGCCGCAACCCCGGCGAACTGTGACGCAGTTCACAACGGCGTGTGACCCGCGCCGTGTCAATCCTCATTTTTCAGCTTGGGTTCAGCGACCCGGGGTTAAATGTGAATATCGTCACGGCGACAAGCGGTACTGAAAGGTAGCGTCGATGACGAGGATCGAGCGTACTGATAAGACGGAGTGGGACATGAACAGGCAACTGAAACTAATTTCTCTGGCCCTGGCACTCGCCGGCCTGAGCGGCTGCGCCACGATGAGTGGCGATGAATGCCTTACCAGCGATTGGCAAGCCATCGGCTATGAGGACGGGGCACGCGGCTATACTTCCGAACAATTGGGCTCACGTCGCAAGGCCTGCGCCAAACACGGCGTGACGCCGGACTTCGCCGCCTATCAGAGCGGTCGCGAGAAAGGTCTCGCCGAATACTGCCAGCCGGGTCGCGGTTTCAACGTTGGCTCCAGCGGCGGTCGTTATAACGGCGTTTGCAGCGCGCACAACGAGGCCGATTTCGTCGACGCGTACAACGCGGGTCATCACCTGTACGCACTGCGCACCAATGTTAATCGCGCGACCAATGCCATTAACGCGCGGGAGCGGGCGCTGGATAACATCAGAGAGGACATGTCCGCCAAGGAGGTGGCACTGATCAGCAGCGAAACCACGAGTGAGGAGCGAGTCGTTCTGCTCCTTGATCTCAAGGAAATGTCAGAGAGAACCGGTCAGCTTGAAGCGGAAATCAAGGATCTCTACGACGAACGTGCCCGCCACCAGGTTGAACTGGAGCACTACCAGGTTGCCCTCGTGGATTCCGGCTACTGACAAGAAAGCGAATCCAGTGACTAATCGAGATCGGCGTCTTTGCGCCGATCTTTTTCCTGTCGTCGCTCTACCCTGTACGTGCCAGTGCCGCCGGGCGGGCCTGCCGGGGAAAATGGGCTGCGCCGATCTGCGCCGGTTCTACGGTCGGCGTGATGGGCGAAGCGACAACGACACTCGAGCGCATCGCATTCAGGCAACGGTAACCTCGGTGCGGCACTCGACAGGAAGCGACGCCCCGTCATGGCCTTGGCTGCGTCACAGGCATTGCTCGAGTATTGCAGGGATACAGCGTGATAGGGCGATGATTTGTCGGCAATCGTCGGCGCGGAGGGGACGGCAGGTTTCGGGCTGCCGCGCAAGATTCGAATGGCAAGCCAGAGAATGGCGAGTATCAGCGCAATGAAGAGCAATGTTTTTTGCAACTCAGTCTCCCGTCTTCACTAGCGCGCAATGGCCGGAACGCCAAACAGTGTCGCATGAAAGTGCATTATTGCCGCAAACGCCACGACGCCGATCACCAGCGGAATCAGGTCGTACTTTATCGCGGCAGGTCCCGGCTTCTGCCAAGCCCCGTCGCGCTTGTTGATGAGCAGAATTTCGAGCACGGCCCAAATCACGAGTCCGCCAAACAGCGCCACAGATCGACTGTCGCCATTGACCAGCAGGTGCGCGCCACCCCAGAGAATGGTGCCGGCCATCTGCGGGTGCCTGACAAAGCGCTTTATGTTTCCGTTCACCTGTGAGGCGAAGAACAGAACCAGTCCTGCAAGTACCAGTATCGATGTCAGCGCGTTTGCCGCGAGCGGTGGCTGATAGACGGCTGTCGGCGTCGCGGCCTTCCAGCCGACGACGATGACAACCAGCGAGCCGACAATCAGCACCGAGTACAGCCCGCGGTACTTGTCCTTTCCGAGATCTTCCTGCAGCGAGTCACGCACCGCCGGCAGCATTGCGGGAAACAGGTGTATCAGGCAAAACAGGAAGATACCCAGGACCAGTATCGTCATATGCCCCATCTCGATCGTGAACAAGGAGTCCGTCAGTATACCGATTCGTGCTAGATTTGCGGCATTGAAATCGGGATTTCGGCTGATGAGAACGTCTGGAAAACTCATGGATATGCTGACGGGCTATGCGGCTTCGCATCAGCATCCGTTTAACGTGCTCGTTCATATGATCGGCATACCCACGATCATGCTCGGCGTCATGATCCCGCTTACATGGGTTGGCGTCTCGATCAACGACTTTAGCTTCAGCCTCGCTCACGTGCTGATCGTCGGCTTTTTCCTTTTTTACGTGACGCTGGATGTCTGGTTCGCCGTCGTGTTCTTTGTGGCCGGCTTGCTCTTGGAAGTACTGGCTTCGATGTTGGGTGCGCTGCCCGGTAGCAGTGGCTGGATCATTGCTGCGGGTTGTTTTTTCGGCGGTTACGCTGCGCAGTTCGTAGGTCATGCCGTCGAAAGGTCCATGCCCGTGCTGGTCAAGCATCCTGTGCAGGCCAATCTCGCAGCACCGTTTTTCACCGTCGTCGAGCTTTTCAAGATGGCGGGCCTGCGCGACGAATTGTTTGAAGAAGTGCAACGACAGATCGAGTCTCGCCGGCAGCGCGAGGCCGCATAGTATCGCAATCGCTTTAATTGACCGCTTGTACTATGCTGTGACCTCTGAGCCTTGCGCTCATAACAACAAGAAGAATCAAAGGGGTTAACAATGAAAAGTATTTTACGCCGCGGCGTTGCCGCGTTCGCTGCACTCGTCCTTTTTTCTGGATCCGGCTTCGCGCAGGATAATGATGAAGGGCCCATTACCCAGGGTGACGATGCACGTTACCTTAGCGTTACGCACGTCAAGTTCAAGCCGGGACAGCGCGAGTCGGCGATGCAACTCATCACGGAGCATTTCAAGCCGGCTGGTGCGAAGGCCGGAACGCCAGGACCGATCATGGAAATTCATTACCAGACCGGCAAATGGGATGCTGCCTTTGTCTGGGAGATGGCCGGTGGCATGAAGGACCTGGAGTGGTACCGGTCGCCGAACGACGTCAAGTGGTGGGAGGCGTTGTCGGAAATCGAAGGCGGGGCGGACAAGGCCGAGGCAGTTTGGGCTGATTACATTTCCAAAGTGGCCAGTGCTGTGACCGAGGTCGGGCATCATCACGTACCCGAGTCCGATTAGTCGGAGACAGACACGCACCACATCAAGGCCCCCGATTCGGGGGCCTTTTCGTCTACACTGCCGAAAAGCTCATTTCGGGGCGAGACGATGAACTCATCTGTGCAGTTAATTGGCTGGCAAGGGCTAATCCTGGCTTTCGTGCCGGCCGTGGTGGCAATCGTAATCATGTTTCGATGGGCGGCCGGGGCGAAGACGGCCATCTACGCGACGGCGCGTATGCTATTGCAGCTGCTCCTTATCGGTTATGTGCTGGTCTATATTTTCGATGCTGACCAGCCGGGAATTATCGTCGGGGTCCTTCTTGTAATGCTCGTCGCAGCCAGTTGGATAGCCATCAGGCCCGTGCAGCAAAAGCAGCCGCATGTGTATCGCAGTGCTTTCATAGCGATCGCCTGCAGTGGCGTGCTGACACTGGCGCTGGTCAGCCAATGGGTCATCGGCGTCGACCCCTGGTTTAGCCCGCGCTACCTGATCCCGCTGGCGGGAATGATCTTCGCTGGTGCAATGAACACGGTCAGCCTGGCCGCCGAGCGTCTGCAGGCCGAAACGGAGAGGGGCGTACCCTTCAACGAGTCGCGACGCATAGCGCTGCAGGCGTCGATGATCCCGATGATCAATTCCCTGTTCGCGGTGGGTGTGGTTGCGCTTCCCGGCATGATGACCGGACAGATTCTCTCGGGCGTGTCGCCGATCGTTGCCGCGAAGTACCAGATCGTGGTCATGACGATGTTGTTTGGCGTCTCGGGAATGTCCGCCGCCATTTACATCACGCTGGCGGCCAGGGAACAGCCTTAGGTACAAGCCGGAATTGACGAAACGGACCAACGTGGAAGAATCGCTTAGCCGATGAAGCTTCGAGGACAGATCATGCAGGACTCAAAAACTATTCGACACTTTGCAAGTATTGCATTACTTGTGGCTCTTGTTGCCTGTCAGGGCAACAGCGCGCCAGGAGCAGTCCAAAACGCGCAGCACGAACCGGTCGTGGATGAACTCATCGTTCTGTTGAGCGAGCGTTCGGACTTGCAAGAGTCCCTTGAGGGCGCGATCGAGAGTGCTGCCGTGAACGATATCCCCAACATGGACTCATTTCTGCATTACCTCGATGACGTGGTCACGTTGGTACCTTACGAACGTGACATCGTGCCGAGGGCGTTGAAGTTTTATTACATCATCAACCAGGCACCGGGTGATTTTCTCAATGAGGACGAGCAATTCAATGCCTGGATGAACCGTCTCGCCCAGGCCTTGGGCGCGTTTCTCGATACGCCGGCGTCGGCCGCCGGCATCGAGACGTTCATTGCGTCGCCCGATTACAACATCGATGATTACTTCCAGGGACCGAGCGGCTGGCTGACTTTCAACCAGTTCTTCGCGAGAGAGGTAAAACCTGGCAAGCGACCGGTCGCGGCGCCGCGGGACGACAAGGTGATCGTGTCGCCGGCCGATGCCGTGTTCATGGGTCAGTGGCCAATCGACGCGAACTCCAACATTACGGTCAAGGGGGCTAACTGGGCGATTTCGGAGCTGCTCGACGGCAGTCCATATGAGGACCAGTTCCGGAACGGCATTTACACGCACAGCTTCCTGTATATCGATGACTACCACCGTTATCACGTGCCGGTCGCAGGAGAGGTCAAGGAGGTTCGAAATATCTCCGGCAAGGTGTACATGGACGTGTTCCGCGAGGAGGATGGCTCGCTGAACGTCGTCGACGGGGATACTTACCAGTTCAACCAGGAGCGAGGCCTGATCGTAATCGACTCACCGGAGGTTGGCCTCGTAGCGGTGTTGCCGATCGGCATGGCCTACGTATCGTCCGTCAATCTCACGCCCGACGTCGGCGCCTGGTTGCGAAAAGGCGAAGAGTTCGGCTATTTCCTGTTCGGCGGGTCGGACATCGTGATGTTGTTCCAGGATCGGAACGTGGTTCTCGACGCGGAGGTGGGCCGAAAATACCTGCAAGGGGAACGTCTGGGTCAGGTGAAATAATGGTGGAGCCGAGGAGGATCGAACTCCCGACCTCCGCATTGCGAACGCGGCGCTCTCCCAGCTGAGCTACGGCCCCGCCAAGGCGAACTATAGGCCGGTTTTCCGGTTCTTGGAAGTCTGGTGCCCAGGGCGAGACTCGAACTCGCACATCCTAATGGACACTAGCACCTGAAGCTAGCGCGTCTACCAATTCCGCCACCTGGGCAGGCCGAACCGCGTACAATTGCAGTTCCTGCGGGTGGCGCACTGTACTCAAAGCGGTCGCGATCTGTCAATTGGCAATTTCGACCTGTTTGCAAGGGAGCGACGGTACTTGGCTCGTCAAAAGAAGAAAACGGACAAAAATCAAAAGGGCAAGCGTTACAAGCACCCGATTCCGAGTCCCAATGACCTGATCGACTTCCTCAATGAAGCCGGCAAACCACTCAAGGCCGAGGCCATCCTCAAGGCCTTCGGGCTTAAAGGGCAGCGCATGCGCTCGCTCCTCGTCGATCGCCTGTTCGCCATGGTCCGCGGAGGACAGATCCTGGAGAATCGTCGCGGCGAGTATTGCCTGACGGCGAAACTGGATCTCGTTACGGGCACGGTCAGCGGCCATCGCGACGGATTCGGTTTCGTCGTTCGCGACGATGGCGACCCCGACGACGTTTATTTATCGGCCCGCGAGATGCGGCCGCTGTTCCACGGCGACCGGGTTGCGATCAGGATCACCGGCATGGACCGACGCGGGAGGGCCGAGGGAGAACTCGTCGACGTGCTGGAACGCGGCACCCGCGAAATTGCGGGCCAGTTCATCCGCGAACGCGGCATCGGGCTTGTGATTCCCGACAACCCACGCATCTCACATCGCGTGCTTGTCCCGAAGGGCGAGGCCGGCAACGCCAAAGCAGGCGACATGGTCGTCGCCGAGATACTCGACTATCCCTCGCAGGTCGAGCAGGCAACAGGTCGCGTCATTGAGGTTATCGGAGCGCCTGGTGACAAGGGGATAGCGACCGATATCGCGATTCACTCAAACGCAATTCCAAACAAGTGGCCGCGTGCTGTCAAAAACGAGACCGAGCATTTCGGCACCACCGTGCCGACAAAGGCCAAGGGTGGCCGCGTCGACCTGCGCGATGTCGACCTCGTCACGATAGACGGTGCCGATGCGCGCGACTTTGACGACGCCGTCTACTGCGAGAAGTCCGGCGATGGATGGCGGCTGCTGGTCGCCATTGCCGACGTGTCGCACTACGTGAAGGTCGATTCGGCGCTGGACAAGGAAGCAACGATACGTGGCACGTCTGTCTACTTTCCCGACCGTGTCGTGCCGATGCTGCCGGAAGTGCTGTCAAACGGGCTCTGTTCCCTGAATCCCAAGGTCGATCGGCTTTGCATGGTCTGTGAAATGCACATCAACGGGGAAGGCAAGGTAACTCGCTCGCAGTTTTTCGAGGCCGTCATGCGCTCCAAGGCACGACTAACGTACGGCCAGGTCGGTGCGTTTCTCGAAGGCAGGTCGAAAAAGTCAGTACCGAAAGCGCTACAGTCCGCAATAAGGGAGCTGCACGGCCTCTACAGGGCGTTCGCCAGGGCACGCGGGCGCCGGGGTGCGATCGAGATCGACCTGCCGCAAACCAAGTTCAAGCTCAACGAGGACGGCGAAATCGATCGCATCGAAGTGGTGCCCCGCAACGATGCGCACCGCCTGATCGAGGAGTGCATGATCGCAGCCAACGTGCAGGCGGCGAAATTTCTAAAAAAACATCGCATTGCAGGGCTTTACCGCGTCCACGCGAAACCGGACCCGGACCGCTTCAACGACCTGCGTCTCTACCTCGTTTCACTGGGTCTGAAAGTCGCCCACCCGGACCACGTAGAGCCGCGACATTTCACCCAGCTGATTCGGCAAACGTCGGACCGGCCCGACAGCGCAGCGATAATGATGGCCATGCTGCGCTCGCTGACGCACGCGGAGTATTCGCCGGCCAATATCGGGCACTTTGGCCTGGCACTGGAGTCTTACGCACATTTCACGTCACCGATCCGCCGCTATCCTGATCTGCTCGTGCACCGCGCCATTCGGCACATCGTGCGCGGCGGCAAGCCCGGCAAGTACCACTACGGCGGCCGCGAAATGGAACGCCTCGGTGCAATCACGTCCGCGCACGAGAAACGCGCGGAGGATGCGACGCGCGAGGTCGAAGCCTGGCTCAAGTGCCAGTACATGGAACAACACCTGGGTGATGAATTCGACGGCGTTATCACGGGAGTGACCAACTTCGGAGTTTTCGTTCAGATCACGGAACTGCTCGTTGATGGCCTCGTTCATGTCACGAGCCTGGCCAACGACTATTACCAGTATGACGCTGGCTCACAGCGGCTAATCGGCGAACGAACGGGACACAGCTACAAGCTTGGCGAAGCAATGCGTGTCAGGGTCCATCGCGTCGACATGGAGACGCGCCGCATCGACTTTCGGCCGGCAGAGGACGGGCGGCAGAAGAAAAGACGATGAACAAGACGCAATACATTACCGGCTTGCGCTCCGTCGAGCAGTTGCTCACGGGCGATACGGCCGAGGTTCGGCAGCTGTATGCCGAGTACCAGACCGCCAATCCGCGTGTCCAGGCCATCATCACGACCGCGCGCCAGGCGGGAATCGAGATACAGCCGGCAAACCGCGCCCGGCTGACGCAAATTAGCGGCGAAGCGCGTCACCAGGGGATCGTTGCCGAAGTCAGACGTAGTACGGTAATGGACGAGGCGTCTCTCAGAACGATGGTCGAGGAGCGCCTGCAGAGCGGCGACAGACTGTTGTTGCTGCTGCTCGACAGTGTGCAGGACCCGCATAACCTGGGCGCCTGCATGCGGACGGCTGACGCAGCCGGGGTCCATGCCGTCGTCGTCCCGCGCCATGGTGCGGCCGGCCTCGGGCCTACCGTCAGCAAAGTGGCAGCCGGGGCTGCCGAGGAAATCCCGTTTGCGACCGTTGGCAATCTCGGGCGCGTCATGACCTGGCTCAAGGACTATGGCGTTCGCTGTATTGGCACGAGTGACAAGGCAGACAAGAGCCTGTTCGAGACGGACCTGAGCGGTCCGCTGGCGCTCGTCATGGGTCGCGAGCACACGGGGCTGGCCAGGGGCATAGCATCTCGTTGCAATGCGCTTGTCAGCCTGCCAATGCACGGCAGCGTGTCGAGCCTCAATGTATCGGTCGCGACGGGTATCTGCCTGTACGAAATCCTGCGCCAGACAGGCTGACAGGGCCTTGAAATCAGGCAGATTTTTGCTTGCACCGGGCTTTAGGGTTGGGTAGGATGCGCCTCCCGCTCGATAAGGGCGGTTTTTTATCCTCTTGCTACACCGGGTGGCCGGGTAGCTGTAATCCGTAAGGGGCAAAGATGAGACATTACGAGATAGTGTTTCTGGTTCATCCGGACCAGAGCGAGCAGGTTCCTGCCATGGTAGAGCGCTACCAGGGCATGGTGACCGAATCCGGCGGCAACGTTCACCGTTCGGAAGACTGGGGCCGACGCCAGCTGGCGCACCCGATCAACAAGATTCACAAAGCACACTATGCGCTGCTCAACGTCGAGTGCGACTTTCCTGTGATTCAGGAAATCAAGAGCGCGTTCAAGTTCAATGATGCCGTGCTGCGGCACCTGGTGATTTCCCGTGACGAGGCCGTGACAGAGGCCTCGCCGATGGCTGTTGCCGTCGCCGAGGAAAAGGCCAAGGAGAAGGAAGCACAGCAGCGCCGTGAAGCCAAGGCAGCTGCCGAGGCCGCTATGCGCAGCGAGGAAGCCGAAAA
>CAMYOJ010000015.1:0-91545 GCA_947259985.1 uncultured Woeseiaceae bacterium | reverse complement strand
CGCCGGAAGAAAACAATGAAGAGGCAGCGGAAGCGGCTGCCAAGAGCGCCTGAGGAGAATTGTCATGAGTCGTTATTCGCGCAGGCGCAAGTACTGTCGTTTTACCGCCGAAGGCATCAAGGAGATCGATTACAAGGATCTCAACCTGCTTAAGGCGTATGTCACCGAAACCGGAAAAATCGTTCCGAGCCGCATCACGGGTACCAAGTCACACTACCAGCGTCAGCTGGCGACCGCGGTAAAGCGGGCACGTTACCTCGCGCTGCTGCCGTACACGGATCGGCACTAGCCGGAGACGACAGTGCAGGCGCTGGCCTCGTGGCTCGTTCTGCGACCACAGAATGCCGTGCTGGGACTCGCCGTCACGCTGTTGTTGCCGGCGCCCCAGCTCACCAGCGGCGTCATCATGGTGCTGCTGGTACTCGCTCAGGGAACCCGGCTCGCGGTGATCGAAGCGCTGATTGCTGCCGCTGTGTTGTTGACCGTTTCGCTGTTGTTCGGCGTTTCGATAGTGTCAATGACGGCGCTGATAGTCGGGACGTGGGTGCCGGTGCTGTTGCTGGCGATGCTGTTGCTGGTCGCGCGGTCGCTGACGTTGACCATGCAGGTGTCGGTGATTGTCACGGTCGTGGCGTTGCTTGGCTTCTACGTCGTCGTCGACGATCCGGCCGCTTTCTGGCAGCCGTATGTGCTGCAAATGACGGAGCTGGCCAGGCAGAATAATCTGCAGTTGAACACTGAGCTGTTCAGCGCGGAGGTGATGACAATATCGGCCGCACTGGCGTTCTGGATGTTGTACATCATCGGTTTGTTACTCGGCTATGCGTTGTACAGGCGCTTGCCGCGCGAAACGGGTGAATTTGGCCGCTTTCGTGATTTGAATTTTGGTCGCGTCATCGCGTTGACTCTGGCACTGGCTTCGGTGCTGGCGTTCCTGGTCGACGTGGCCTCGCTACAGAACGTTGCGTTCGTCTTGTTCGTGATGTTCTGGGTGCAGGGTCTCGCAATCGTGCACTGGTTGCACGGGCAGGGCATGTTGCCGCTGGCGGCCCTGATTGCAGTCTACGCGTTATTGCCGTTTCTGCAGGTATTGCTCATGACGGCACTGGCGGTATTTGGATACACCGACGCCTGGTTTGAATTCCGGCGTCGCATGAAGAGAGCTTAAAAGGTCGAAAATATGAACGTTATTTTGTTGGAAAACGTTGAAAATCTCGGTGGCATCGGCGATCTCGTGAAGGTCAAGCCGGGCTATGGCCGCAACTTCCTGTTGGCGCAGGGCAAGGCTGCATTGGCGACGCCCAAGAACATGGAGGCGATCGAAGCGCGCCGTGCAGATCTGGAGAAGGCCGCCGCCGCAGAACTGGCGAAGGCCAAGGAGCGTTCGCGGGCTTTCGAAGGCCTCGAACTCGTCATCAAGGCGAATGCCGGCAGCGAGGGCAAGCTGTTTGGCTCTGTGGGCCCGATCGATATTGCGGAGGCGCTTGCCGCTGTGCAGGTCGACGTCGAGCGCTCCGAGATTCGCATGCCCGAAGGCCCGATTCATGAGCTTGGCGATTTTCCTGTCGGCATTCATCTGCATTCCGAGGTTAGTGCCGAGGTCATGGTGCACGTTGTTGCTGCCGACTAAGGACCCGCTGTGTTACCTTTGAGCCAGGGTTGAAATCTTACGGGAACTCATAGAATGGTCCGAGCTGTGGACGACGGCTTTACTGACGGGGGCGCAGAGCAGCGCCTCAAAATACCGCCGAACTCCATCGAAGCTGAGCAGGCCTTGCTCGGCGGATTGATGCTCAATGCCGAGGCCTGGGACAAGGTTGCCGATGTCGTTATCGGCGAGGACTTCTACCGCAAGGACCATCGCCTCATATTCAAGGCGATCGGAAACCTCATCGAGGACGGTAGTCCCTGCGACGTCGTTACCGTTTCCGAACACCTCGACAATCGCGGTGAGCTCGAGCAAGCTGGTGGTCTGGAGTACCTTGCCACGCTCGCCAATGAAACGGCTGGCGCCGCCAATGCCCGGGCTTACGCCAAGATACTGCGTGAGAGAGCCACGCTAAGGGCGCTGATCAACGCCGGCAACGTGATTAGCGGCAGCGCCTTCGCCTCCGATGGCCGCACTGCCTCTCAGGTCCTCGACGATGCCGAGCGACTTGTCTTCGAAATTGCCGAAAAGGGTAGCCGCGGGCGCAAGGGATTTCAGTCACTCAAACAGATCCTTCCCGATGCAGTCGACCGGATCGATCTGCTGCACCAGTCGGACGGCAGTATTACCGGAATATCGACCGGCTACACCGAATTTGACAAGTTGACGGCGGGCTTGCAGGCAGGCGATCTCGTCATCGTTGCCGGAAGACCGTCGATGGGCAAGACGACACTGGCCATCAACATCGCCGAGAATGCGGCGATCGGCTCCAAGGTCCCGACAGCCATATTTTCGATGGAAATGCCGTCGCAGCAGCTCGCCTTCCGCATGATCTCGTCGCTGGGGCGCGTCGACCAGACCCATCTCCGGACTGGTAACTTCCCCGACGAGGACTGGTCGCGCATCAACACGGCCGTGCAGCTGATGTCCGAAGCGCCGATTTTCATCGACGATACGCCGGGCATGTCGCCGACCGAAATTCGGGCGCGTGCCAGGCGCCTGCAGCGCGAGCACGGGCTTGGGCTGATCGTCGTTGACTACCTGCAGCTCATGCAGGTCGACGGCACCAAAGAGAATCGTGCCACTGAAATATCGGAGATATCCCGCGGCTTGAAGGCGCTGGCCAAGGAGTTGTCGCTGCCCGTTGTGGCGCTGTCGCAGCTCAATCGCAGCGTCGAACAACGCACTGACAAACGCCCGGTCATGTCCGATCTGCGTGAGTCCGGCGCGATCGAGCAGGACGCCGACCTGATCATCTTCATTTACCGCGAAGAAGTTTACAACCAGGACACGCCACGCAAGGGCATCGCTGATATTTCTATCGCGAAACAAAGAAACGGACCCATCGGCGACTTTCCGCTGACTTTCGTTGGCCGGTATACCAAGTTCGAAAACTGGGTACCCGACACCTACGGCGATTTCCCGGACGAGGGTTATCAGTGAGTTTTGGAGCACGGGCACTGATCAGGCTCGGCGCACTGGAACACAATCTCGAAGTCATACGCGCCGCGGCGCCGGGTTCCCGGGTCATGGCCGTCATAAAAGCCAATGCCTACGGGCATGGCATGGTGACGGTGGCGCAGCAGCTTGCTGACGTCGACGCATTTGCCGTTGCCAGGGTGCCCGAAGCTATTGAGCTCAGGGAAAACGGCATCGACAGCCCCATCGTTTTGCTGGCTGGCGTCATGAATGAAGCCGAGCTGCAGGCCGCTGTCGACGGCGGCTTCGAGCCCGTCGTCCATTGTCATGAGCAACTCGAGCTGTTGCACGATTCGCAGGCGGGGTCAGTCACGGCCTGGCTGAAATTCGATACGGGCATGAATCGCCTCGGCTTCGAGCCTGAAGAAGCCACCCACGTGATCGGTCGCCTGGTCGCCGCAAAGGCAGTTAGTGAACTCAGGCTCATGACGCATTTGTCCAGTGCCGACGAGCTGCAATCGCCAAGTACCGAACAACAGTTGCAACGATTTCGGCCGATTATCGACGGCTTCAACGGTTCGGTCAGTATTGGCAATACGCCCGCCACGTTCGGATGGCCGGCCGTTGCCGACGCGCAACGAGAGTTTGGGTTTACGGGCGACAACTGGATACGTCCCGGCCTGGCGCTTTTCGGTATTTCACCATTCCCCGATGAATGCGGGGCCGATCTCGGCCTCAAGCCGGTCATGCAGTTCGAGGCGCGGCTGATCGCTGTAAAGCGGCTCCACGCCGGCGCGAAGGTCGGTTACAAGGGTACTTATATCAGCGACCGGAACACGCGCCTCGGCATAATCTCGGCCGGTTACGGCGACGGCTATACGAGACACTTCCGCAGTGGGACGCCGGTCCGTATAAACGACCGCAACGTGCCGTTGATTGGTAATGTATCGATGGACATGATCGCAGTGGACCTGGGTCCCGACGCAACGGATTCGGTTGGCGACATTGCGACTTTATGGGGCGACGGCCTGCCCGTCGAGGAGGTCGCGCCCTGGGCAGACGCCATTCCTTATGAACTCGTATGCGGTGTCATGCACCGCGAGGACAGCGAGATCGCCTAGGCCGCGAAGAATCCCATCTTCACGCCCGCAAGCTGCACGACATCGTTATCTTCGAGCTTGCGCGCCTGGGCACCAATTGGCTGGCCATTCACGAGCGGGAAGTCGCCTTCGGTGCCGGACTCCACGTGCACGATGTAATAGCCCTCGGCGCGACGCGTGACGGCGGCCACCTGCACGCCGGGACGCCCCAGCGTGGTCAATGCCTTGGTCAGTTCCAGTTCGCGCCCTGCGAAAGCACCGCTCAATACCTGTAGCTTGGCAAGTGGCAAAGCGCTGGGCGCAGTGGCCGGGTCAATGCCGGCTTGAGTGGCCGAGTGAGCAGGGGCTTGAGTAGCCGTGTGAGCAGGGGGCTCTTTCCTGGGCGGAGGAGGCGGTGGCGTGTCTTCGAGAGCGGCCGCCTCTTCCGGATCGAGCTTGACGGCGGCAGCGATGTCGGGTTTGGCTTCCTGGGCGATCGCTTCCGCGGCAGCGGCTTCGGCGGCCTTTTCAGCCTTTGCGAGCTGCTCGGCGTTTTGCTGCCCGGCCGGTATGACCATGGTCTTTTCGAATTCGTCCTGCTCGGACTCGTTGGTCTGCTGATCCGAGAATCGCAGCTGGTGGTGACCGATCGTAATGACGTCACCATGCTGCAAGGCATGTTTCTTGATCAGCTTGCCGTTGACGTAAGTGCCGTTGGTGCTGTTGAGATCCTCTAGGAAAGAATCGTTGAGGATATTGATAATCAGGGAGTGATGTCCGCTCACCGCCGGATTGTCGATTCTTACATCATTATCAGGAAGACGCCCAATGGTGTAGCGTTCCTTGGTCATGTTGTATTCAGCCAGAACCTGATTGTCCAGGCTAAGAATTAAACGTGCCATTTTTTCTCGCTCTTAAGACCGCCGCATCCCTACGAACGAAACCAGCCAGCAATCTTTGCAAGTAACCCTTTCCGGGCGGGAAAGGGTTCTTTTACCTGCGCAAGCATTACTGAGACGTTGTCTCGCCCGCCGTGGTCGTTGGCCAAGTCGACAAGCTGTTGACCAACCACGTCAAGACTAGCATTAAAAGTACTGATAGTTAAGTGAATATCGTCATCTTCAACCATGTCCGGCAAGCCGTCCGAACACAGCAGGTATACATCGTCCGGGAGCACGTCGTGCTCGTGAACCTCGACCTCCACGGTCGGCTCCACACCAAGTGCCCGGGTTACGTAATTACGGTTGGTGGACCGTTGTGCCTCCTCCTCGGAGTAGAAGCCGCGGTCCACAAGCTCCTGCAACAGCGAATGGTCGAGCGTCATCTGGTCGAGTTGCCCGCCCCTGAGGCGGTAAGCCCGGGAGTCGCCGACATGTGCGATCGATACCTTGTCGTCGTAGAACATGCACGCGACGATCGTAGTGCCCATGCCTTCGCAGTGTGTCTGGCTCTGTGCTGTCTGGAAGATGATCTTGTTGGCCCTGTAAACGGCGTCACGCAGGACGATCGATTGCCTCATCATGCCGCTGTGCGGGTCAATATCGTGGCGCTCTTCGCGGTTGGCGCCGTCCGCAGCGAGGTCGGTGACGATTTGCACGGCAATGCCGCTGGCGACCTCGCCGGCGTTATAGCCCCCCATGCCGTCGGCCAGGACCAAGAGGCCGATGTCCGGATTGGAGCCGATCGCGTCCTCGTTATGCTCGCGCACCCGACCCGTGTCGGTTATTTCGGCAAAATCTATTTTTCCGCGCAGGCTCATTGGGTCGGTTCTTTATCGCTCAAAAGAAACTTATGAAATTCTCGCACAGTTCCTGAGCGCGATAGCCATCTCGGCACCGCAGGAAAAGCGATCTTTGGGTTTTTTCGCCAACGCTTTCGCGAGGACGGCGTCGACGCTCGGTGGTATACCCGCACGCCGGGTCGACACCGCGGCCGGATCTTCAGTCGTTATCTTTGTCATTAACACAGCGATGTTCGAAGCGCGGAACGGCACCTCACCGACCAGCAGCTCGTATAGGGTAACACCAAGTGAAAACAAGTCCGATAGGCCGGTAAGATTTTCGGCTCCAAGCTGTTCGGGCGACATGTACATGGGCGTTCCCAGTACAATGCCGGTCTTCGTGCGGTTGTTGTCGGTCATCCGGGCCACTCCGAAGTCGCTGATCTTGAGGGAGCCGTCCTTGGGATTGTAGAGCAGGTTCGCCGGTTTGATGTCGCGGTGGATGACTCCCTGGTTGTGGGCATAGTCGAGGGCTTCGGCCGTCGCGGCGCACAGTTCCAGCGCTCGTTTCGGCGCAAGCAGCCGTTTGGGGTCGGTAAATTCCTTTAGCGGCGTTCCAGGCACAAACTCCATCGCGATGTAGGCAAGACCCTTGTCTTCCCCCGCGTCAAACACGGTAATGATATTCGGGTGCGTGAGGCGGCCGGCGGACTCGGCCTCCCGGTAGAAGCGCAGGCGTGCCTCTTTGAGTTCGTCGTCCTCAAATTCTTTCTCGATAGGAATGGCCTTTACGGCGACCGGGCGGTTGATGCGGGGGTCCTTGCCCAGGTACACGGCGCCCATCGCGCCGCGACCAATGCGTCGTTGAATCACATAGCGGCCCAGTCTCTGCGGTGTCCCGCCGCCGAGCTTCTGTTTCGCCAGGTGGCTGTCCACGTGCCCCGAATACGTGCGTTTCATCCATTCGAGCACGGCTTCGGCGCGCTCCGGCTTGGCCTGCTCTTCGAAGGCCAGTGAAAGTTTGTACATTACTGCCGCCACGGTCTCCGACGGATCGCAGCGACGAAACTCGGCGAAGGCCGGCTCGAGGCGCCCTGCCGACAGGAAGGCGGATCCCTTCTTGAACGCGTCGTAAGAAACCTTCCTGACGTCGGCGACAAGATAGCCGCTCAATAAGGCGACGCCCGCAAATATCAGGATCGGCCGACCCAGGTCGATGCGAATGTGGAGAGCCATCAGCAGCATTGCCTCGAACAGCAGCAGCAAGACCACGCCGCCAACCGCCATGACGGCAATTTCCCGTCGATTTCGGTCGGGCATGAAGAGCACCGAGATGATGGCTAGCAGCGCCGGCGCTAACCATTCCATGGCGCGTACCCACGCGGGCGCGATAATCATGCGATCGTTCTCGATATCTGCAAGCAAAGTCGCGGTCAACTCGGAGTTTGTAACGAACTGGCCGGAGGGCAGGAGCGCTGAAGCGCCAACCAGGGCCGGGTCGGCGTCCACAAATACCGTCGCGCCTTTGAGCATCGCGTGTTTCGATCGACTCAGCAGCTCGGAAACGCTGAGTCGCGGCAATTCGGCGAAGTTGGAGAGGTAGATCGCATCGTCGCTACTCGACATGCGCGGGGCTGTGGCTGTCGTAGACTGGGCGAACGCTACAGCGAGCGGCAGGGCAGGAGACATGACATCGCCGTTACGGTGCCAGAGTACCGAGCGGCGCAGTACACCGTCACTGTCGCTGGCAATCTCGACAAATCCCTCGTTGGGCGAAATATCGGCAAATCGGTGGCGTGCCGGCACGAACACGGGAACTCTGGACGCCAGTACGGCAGTCCAGCCGGGAAGTTCCGCCGACTCTGCAAATTCCGGCGGCTGCGCGAGGATAATCCTCCCTACCTCACGGTCCTGCAGCTCCTGCAGAACGACGCCATACTGGTTCAGCACTTCGGATGCGCCAACACGCTGTGGGTCGATGCTGATGATGTAGGCATCCTCCAGCGGATCATTCGGGAGGGCGCCTGCAAACGTATCGTAGAGCAGCCTGTCAGCTGCAACGAACCACTGCGCAAGCGGCCCGTAAATGAGCAGTAACAGGACGCAGACGAAAGAGAGTGCGATCAGTCTATTGCGTTTTTGGGTGTTCCGGGTCTTCAAAATGGTTCATGTACCTGTTTTAAGGGCAAAATTATAGGTAAATGCCGGCGGCCGTAATGAGATAGGGTTGGCACTTTTTATGTCATACACGCCCCGGAGCCGGTGCTATTATTGACTTCTCGCCGTTCAGGGCGAATTTAACAATAATCGGGGCGGGAGTCGCGTCATCCGCCCGCAACCACCGATCCAGGGGATTCAACGCCGTGCCAAAGGCGAAGACAGCGTACGTTTGCAGTGAGTGCGGCGCCCACAGCGTCAAGTGGGCTGGCCAGTGCCCGGACTGTACGGCCTGGAATACGCTCAGCGAGACTACGTTCAGCGCGCCCACGAAACACGCGCAGGCGGCGGTGTCCGCGAAACGGCTCGACGAACTCCCCGACGACGTGGAGGCCCGACACCGATGCGGCTTCCAGGAGTTCGACCGGGTGCTCGGCGGCGGCCTGGTGCCCGGCGCCGTCGTGTTGCTGGGCGGCGATCCAGGCGTCGGCAAATCCACGCTGTTGCAACAGGTTTCGGCCAATTTGATGACCGGGCTTTCGATCTGTTACGCCACGGGAGAAGAGTCGCTGCGACAAATCGGGCAGCGCTCGCTGCGGCTCGGGCTGGAAGCCGCCGCCATGAATCTGCTTGCCGACACGTCACTGGAAAACGTATTGGAGCAGGCCGTACGCTGCAATGCGCGAGTACTTGTCATTGACTCGATACAGACCATGACCTGCGAGCAATTGCCGTCTGCACCCGGATCCGTCGCACAAATGCGGGAAAGCGTCGGCCGCATTGTGCAGTTCGCGAAGCAAAACGAGGTGTCGGTTTTCATCATTGGACATGTGACCAAGGAAGGCGCAATTGCCGGCCCACGCGTCGTCGAACACATGGTCGATACGGTGCTTTACTTCGAGAGCGATCCTGCGAGCCGCTACACGATGATTCGTTCGGTCAAGAATCGATTCGGAGCCAGCGGCGAAATGGGCGTATTCGCGATGACAGAGACAGGTTTTCGCGAGGTCAGTAATCCGTCCGCTATTTTCCTGTCGCGCGATTCGGTCAACGAACCGGGAAGCGTGGTTTCCGTCGCGTGGGAGGGCAGCCGCCCATTGCTGGTCGAGATCCAGGCACTTGTCGCCGACGGTAACAGCAATTACGCAAAGCGTCTCGCCCAGGGCGTTGACCAGAACCGCCTGGCATTGTTGCTCGCGGTGCTGCAGCGTCATGGCAGTCATGCGATCGGCGACGAGGACGTATTCGTCAATGTCGTTGGTGGTTTGCGAATCAATGAGACCGCGGTCGACTTGCCAACGCTGTTCGCCATTGTCTCGAGTTTTCGTGACCGGGCACTGGCCGAGCGCCTGGTGTGTTTCGGCGAGATCGGTCTTGCGGGCGAAATCCGGCCGGTCCGATTCGGCACCGAGCGCATTGCCGCGGCTGCCAAGCAGGGTTTCACTCAGGCCATCGTTCCCGTAGGAAACGTGCCCAAAAGAGGGTCCAGGGGGATAGAGGTGATCGGCGTGCGCCGGCTCAGCGAGGCATTAGACGCGGCCTGGTAGTGCCTCCTATTCGGTGTCTTCGGGCAAGCGTTCTCCGATCCTCACCGAACGTATGCGATTGTCGTCCGTTTCCACGATCTCTATCGGATAACCGTTGATCTTGAGACAGGTTTGCGGTTCGGGAATCGTCTCGAGCAATTCCACGATCAGGCCATTGATGGTCTTCGGTCCTTCCGTCGGCAATTCCCAGTTCTGCGAGCGATTGATCTCGCGAATATTGGCGCTGGCATCGACGAGGAAGGTGTCCGTCCCCTCACTCACTACGTCCTCGCCATCGTCGGCGGGGTCCGTCGTGAATTCGCCGACAATCTCCTCGAGAATGTCTTCGAGCGTCACGATGCCCTGGATATCGCCATATTCATCGACGACGAGCGCGATGCGCTCGCGCCGACGCTGGAACTGGACGAGCTGAGTGCTCAGCGGCGTGCCCTCGGGTACGAAATAGGGCTCGGACAAGAGCCGCTGCAGCCGGTCCTTGGTCATCTCCTGTTGCGCCAGGTTCGCGAGTTTGCGCAGATGCAATACGCCGACGACATTGTCGATGTTGTCGCGGAAGACCGGCAGGCGCGTGTGCTCGCTGTTCTTGATGATCGCTTCGACTGCGTCGTCATCGTCGTCCAGGTCAATACCGATGATCTCGTTATGGGGCACCATCACGTCGTCGATAGTCACCTTTTCGAGATCGAGGATGCTGATGAGCATTTGCCGGTATTGGCTGGCGATCCTGGAACCTGCCTCGTGTACGACCGTGCGCAATTCTTCGCGCGTCAGTGCCTGGAGCCCGGTGTGTTTCGCTCGCACGCCGAACAGGAACAGCACGCCATTTGCAGCGACGTTGGTGAGCCAGACGATCGGGTAGGTTATCTTGAGCAGTGGGTAGTAAATGATTGCGGCTGGAAACGCGACGCGTTCCGGATGCAGGGCGGCGAGCGTTTTTGGTGCTGTTTCGGAAAAGATAAGAACCAAAAGCGTCAGCACAACAGCGCCAAGCGCGACAGCCGGTTCTCCGCCAATCTTGAAAGCGATAATCGCGACGAGTGAAGCCGCTGAGAAATTGACGAGATTGTTGCCGAGTAGGATCAGGCCGATCACGCGGTCCGGACGTTTGAGCAGCTTTTCGGCAAGCCGGGCGCCGCGGTGGCCTTCGCGGGATTTATGGCGCAGCTGGTAGCGGTTGAGGCTCATGAGGGCCGTTTCCGAGCCAGAGAAAAACGCGGAAAGGACCAGCAGTAATGTGAGCAGGCTCAGCAAGCCTGCTAATGGAACGTCGTCGCCCAAGGGGCCTCCGTAGGTTCAATACCCGGCCAGTTCAACAGCCCGGTACCGGACTGTCAAGAACGGGCGTCTCAGCCCCAGCTACGGTTGAAAATCTCTTCGAGGATGACGCGACTGCCGAAATAGGCGAGGCACAGCGTCGCGAATCCCCACAGGTACAGCTTGACGGCACGCTTGCCACGCCAACCGGCGAAAAATCGCCCTACGAGCAGCACACCAAAAATCACCCAGGCGAGCAGGGACAGGCCGAATTTGTGGGCAAGATGTTGCTCAACGAGATTGCTGATGAACGATGAACCTGAGGCGATTGCCAAAGTCAGCCCCGCAAAGCCCGCCGCGGCGACGCCGATCAGCAGCTTCTCAGTGGTCTCGAGCGGCGCAAACAACTGGTTCATCGGCGTAATTCTTACGGACTGTAGTCGGCGCTCCTGTATGAGGGCAAAGACGGCAACGATGGCGCCCACTGTCAACAGGCCGTAGGAAAGCAGCGCCACGAGTATGTGCGCACGTATCTGCCAGTCCAGGTCGACGCCTGCGGTGGCGTCGCCCGAGGCGCCCAGTAACAGCGATGTTGCCGCCGACAGCAGCAGCAGGCCGGCACTCATGCCGCGTAGCGTCGGCTCGAGTGACGCGATCAACGCGATAATAGCGAGTTCGAGGCCGATCATAGAGGCGGCGCTGCCGATCGACAGGTCGAACCCGTTTTCAGGCAGGATGAGGGGGAACAGCGCATCGCCGTGAAGCACGATTGCGATGGCCGCAAGCAGGCAGGCAACGAAGAAATACGGCCGCGCCTGCGCAGCAAACCTGGGCAGGCGACTCAGCGTGAAAGCCACGGCTGCCAACGCGTACAGCAAAAGAATTGTGATTTGAGACACAGAAACCCGGCAGGCATTAACCTAACGTCTGATCATCCCACAAGCACAAGTTCAAGAGAACCCTCGTCATGCGAATTCGCGTACTAGGTTGCAGCGGCGGTATCGGCGCCGGCTCGCGGACGTCCGCGATGCTGGTTGACAGCGATGTGCTGATCGACGCAGGCACTGGAATCGGTGACCTGGGACTCGAGGATCTCGACTCGATACGGCACGTGTTCCTGACGCACGCGCATCTCGATCATATCGCGGGGCTGCCAATGCTCGCCGATCGCGTTTTTGACGAAAATTTCGAAACACCGCTGACGGTTTATGCGCGCGAGGAGACCCTGCGTGCCGTTCAGGATCACTTGTTCAACGGGATAATCTGGCCTGACTTCTCCAGGTTGCCCAACGCGCATAATCCGATGCTGCGCTACCGGGTCTGCAGTCCCGGCGACACGATCAGGATTGGTTACCGTGATTTCTATGCCGTCGATGTCATGCACTCGGTCCCGTCACTCGGTTTCACGGTGCAGAACTCGGGAGGCGTCTTCGCTGTAAGTGGCGACACCAAGACCAACGAAACACTTTGGCCCGTGCTCAACGCCTGTGACGACCTGCGAGTACTCGTGATCGAGGTTTCTTTTCCCGACGAGATGGCTGAGCTGGCGGCGGACTCGGGTCACTACACGCCCAGAACGCTGACCGATGATCTCAAGCGCCTGCGCCATGAACCCGAGATCTGGCTCACCGGGATGAAACCAGGCGAAGAGTCGAAGATCTACGATCAGGTCCTCGCGGCCGCCCCGGACAAAAACATCAAGATGCTCTCGCGCGGTACCGTTCTGACGGTTTAGAATGCGCGCATGTTTGACAATCTGAGCGGTCGTTTGTCCGATGCCGCCCGTCAACTCACGGGCAAGGGCAGGCTCACCGAGCAAAACATCAAGGATACGCTGCGGCAGGTGCGACTCGCGCTGCTGGAGGCGGACGTCGCTCTGCCTGTCGTCAAGACGTTTATCGAGCGCATTCGCGAGCGCGCGCTGGGCGAGGAGGTTGGCAAGAGCCTCACGCCGGGGCAGGCCCTGGTCAAGATAATCCATGCCGAACTTGTGCGCATTCTCGGTAGTGACACGGCGCCCCTCGACCTCAGGGCGCAACCGCCGGTCGTCATTCTGCTGGCGGGCCTGCAGGGCGCTGGCAAGACCACAACGGCGGCAAAACTCGCCAAGAGGTTGATCGACGTCGACAGGAAGAAGGTCATGCTCGTCAGCGTCGACGTGCACCGGCCTGCCGCGATACTGCAGTTGCAAACGCTTGCCGGCGAGATTGGTGCACTGCATTGCGCCAGCGACGACAAGGAGAAGCCAACAAGTATCGTCGATCGCGCGCTGGATGAGGCGCGGCGACTGCACGCCGACGTTTTGATCGTTGATACGGCCGGCCGCCTGCACATCGACGCCGAAATGATGCGTGAGGTCATCGAGGTTCATAGCGCGGCCGGGCCACAGGAAACCTTGTTCGTGGTCGACAGTATGGCCGGCCAGGACGCAGTCAATGCGGCGACATCGTTCAACGAGAGTCTGCCGCTCACAGGCGTCGTGCTGACCAAGGCCGATGGCGACGCCAAAGGCGGCGTCGCTTTGTCGGTGCGCGAGGTTACCGGAAAGCCGATTCGGTTCATGGGTGTCGGCGAAAAGGTCGACGCGCTCGAAGCGTTTCATCCGGACCGCATGGCGTCCCGTATTCTCGGCATGGGCGACGTCCTGTCGCTCGTTGAGGAGATCGAGCAGAAGGTCAGCAAGGAGAAGACCGAGAAGCTCGCCAGGAAACTCAAGAAGGGTCGCGGATTCGATCTTTCAGATCTCAGGGATCAGCTCGAGCAAATGATGAACATGGGCGGGCTCGCGTCCATGCTCGAGAAGCTGCCGCTGCCGGGCAACGTCAATCCGGCTGCGCTCCAGGACAGCGCCAATGAGCAGAAGATTCGCCGTCAGATTGCGATCATCAACTCAATGACACCGGTCGAAAGGCGCTTCCCGAAGACAATCAATGGCTCGCGTAAGAAGCGCATAGCGGCGGGCGCCGGGCAACAGATCCAGGACGTGAACCGCCTCCTGAAGCAGCATCTGCAGATGGAAAAGATGATGAAAAAGGTCTCCAGGGGCGGCATGAAGAAGTTCATGCGCGGCATGCCCGGAGGGGGCATGCCGCCCGGAGGAATGCCGCCCGGATTCCGTTAAATCGGCCCGATCGGGCGCCAATCGCCGCTAATTTTCGGGTTTTCTGCCCCCTTTGCTGGCCGGAAAGTCATAAGTCACTGAAAAAGAAGCGGATTTTAGCCCACAAAACCCGAGTCAAGGCATGTCTGCCTCTCTTTGCACAGGAAAAGTAATGGTTAGTATCAGACTTTCGCGCGCAGGCGCGAAAAAGCGTCCTTTTTATCACCTGGTGGTCACCGATTCTCGTAATCGTCGTGACGGCCGGTATATCGAGCGTATTGGGTATTTCAACCCGGTGGGACGTGAGCACGAGGAGAACCTGAGGATCGACCTCGAGCGAGCGGAATACTGGATTGGCCAGGGTGCGCAGCCGTCGGATCGCGTCGCGTCGCTGCTGAAAAAGCACCGTAAGGCGGCCACGAGCGATTGATAATGCCTGAACCCGTCGTGCTGGGCCGGATATCCGGTTTCTTCGGCGTACGGGGTTGGGTCAAGGTGTTTTCATACACCGAACCGCGAGAAGCGGTATTGAATTACAAATGCTGGCTGCTTTCGGACAAAGGTGGATGGCAGGCGGCGGAGGTTGCTGAAGGCAAGCGACACGGCAAAGCGGTTATTGCACGGATTGAAGGCATTGATGACCGCGACCAGGCAGCGGAGCTAATTGGTCGCGACATCGGGATACCGCGCGATGAACTGCCGGAAACGGATGACGGCCAGTACTACTGGTCGGATCTCGAAGGCTTGCGCGTAGTGACGAAGAACGGCACCGAACTCGGCGAGGTCGAATACCTCCTCGAAACCGGTGCCAACGACGTCATGGTGATCAAGGGTGAGCAGGAATACCTGGTGCCATTTGTCATCGATGACATAGTGCTCGACGTGGATCTTGCCGCTGGCGTAATCACGGTCGACTGGGATTGGGACTGATGCATATTGGCGTAATCAGCCTTTTTCCCGAGATGGTGTCGACGATTGCCGAATACGGGGTCGTCGGCCGCGCACGACAGCGAAAACTGGTCGCGCTGCAGATCGAGAATCCGCGCGATTACACGGACGATGTACATCGTACGGTCGACGACCGGCCTTACGGTGGCGGTCCGGGAATGGTGATGAAGTTCGAGCCGCTGGCGAAGGCTTTGCAGGCTGCGCGAGCGTCGTCGCCGGAAGGTAGCCCGGTTGTGTACCTGTCGCCGCAGGGCAGGGTGTTTGACCAGGGCGAGGCGCAACGCTTAGCGGCCATGCCAGGCATGATCTTGCTGGCCGGACGCTACGAGGGCATCGATGAGCGGCTCATTGAGGCGCATGTTGATGAAGAACTGTCGCTCGGTGATTTTGTGCTTTCGGGCGGCGAAATCGCGGCGATGGCGGTCGCCGATGCCGTGGTTCGTCTGCTGCCCGACGTATTGGGTGACGACGAATCGGCGGCGCAGGACTCCTTTACGGAGGGACTGCTGGACTGTCCGCATTACACGCGGCCCGAGCTTGTTGACGGGCGTACCGTGCCGGAAGTATTGCTGTCCGGAGACCACGCGAAAATCGCGAGGTGGAGAATGAAGCAGTCTTTGGGACGGAGCTACTTGCGCCGGCCTGACCTGCTGGACAAGTTGGAATTGAATGACGAGCAGCGCGTGCTGCTCGACGAATTTTTGAAAGAGCAGAGAAAATGAGCAAAATTATTGAAGCGATCGAAAACGAGCAGATGGGCAAGGAAGTCCCCGAGTTTGCTCCGGGCGATACCGTCGTTGTCCAGGTCAAGGTAAAGGAAGGTAACCGTGAGCGCCTGCAGGCCTTCGAAGGTGTCGTTATTGCCAAACGTAATCGCGGCCTGAACTCTTCGTTCACGGTACGCAAGATTTCGCATGGCGAAGGCGTGGAACGCGTTTTCCAGACATACAGCCCGGTCGTTGATTCGGTCAAGGTCAAGCGTCGTGGCGACGTGCGTCGTGCCAAGCTGTATTACCTGCGTGGTCGTACCGGCAAGGCCGCGCGTATCAAGGAAAAGATCTAGTTTCCCGAGCAGCCGTACTCCAGCCACTGTGGCCGGAGTGCACATAATGCAGTCTGTTCGAGCACTTTGCGTGAACCAATTTGCCCTGGCGGGGTCCTTCGTGACATGAGAATCGCAAGTTCATTATCTGTGCTCAGAGTCACCCTGTTGCTCTTTTGTGGCGCTTTTCTGAGCGGCTGTGCGGCAATGATCTCGTCGGCGGCTACGAATCTCGCCGACAACCTGTCCACGGCGATAGTCAACCAGGACGATCCTGAACTCGTTCGCGCCGGCGCCCCGTCCTACCTGCTGTTGCTTGACAGCTTCATCGAGGGCAGTCCTGACGATCCCGCCATACTGTCTGCGGGAGCAACCTTGTACGCGACCTACGGCGCCGTGTTCGCCGATGACGAGGTGCGCGCATCGCGCCTTACGACGCGCGGCAGACGCTACGCGCTTGCCGCGATGTGCGAGACCTACGCTGCTGCCTGCGGATGGTCGAGCTTGACCTACGATGAATTTGTTGCCTCGCTGGAGGGCGTCGGACCCAGGGAGGCGGAGTATCTCTATACCTACGGTTTCGCGTCACTGGCTTTTCTGCAGGCACATAGCTCCGACATGAACTCGCTCGCGGAGTTGCCGCATATCGAGGCCTTGTTTAACCGCTATTTGGACATAAGCGGTGACGAAGTTGACAGTAGCGTCTACACCTACATGGGAATATTACTGACGATCATGCCACCAGCGCTCGGCGGCAAACCGGAACTGGCTCGTGAGTACTTCGAGAAAGCGATTGCCGCGAGCGAAGGCCGCGACTTGAGCGCCAAGGTCGAGTTCGCGCGGGGGTATGCGAAGTTGTTGTACGAACGGGAACTGCATGACCGGCTTCTTAATGAAGTCCTCGAAGCAGATCCCCATCAGGACGGCTTCACGTTAAGCAATGTTCTTGCACAAGAAGATGCTCTCATATTGATGGCGGAAGCCGACGACTATTTTTGACGAGTGAATCATGAAAAAGCTGTTTCTAATTGTTATTGCGTCTTTGTTCAGCCTGCCCGCGTTTGCTGTGACGCTGAAGATCGCCACGGTCACGCCCGAAGGCACGCAGTGGATGAAGGACATGCGCGCCAGCGCAACGGAGATAAAGGAGCGCACCGAGGGCCGCGTGCAGATCAAGTACTACGGCGGCGGCATCATGGGCAACGACACCAAGGTGCTGGGACGTATCCGTATCGGCACACTGCAGGGCGGCGCGTTTACGCCGGTCGCATTGGCCGGCCAGTATCCCGAGCTCAACCTGTATGGCTTGCCGCTGATCTTCGACTCCGAAGAAGAGGCGGCTTACGTCCGGGAACGCATGGACGACAAACTCAGGAAAGGCCTCGAAGAAGCAGGTTTCGTGTCTTTCGGCTTCGCTACGGGTGGCTTTGCCATCCTGATGTCGAATTCACCGGTTGATGAACTCGATGACCTCAAGGGCAAGAAAGTCTGGGTGCCTGAGGGCGATACTGTCAGTTATGACTCGATGGCGGCGCTGTCCCTGTCGCCGGTCACGTTGCCGTTAACGGACGTACTGACAGGCCTGCAGACCGGGCTTATCGACATTGTCGCCATGTCGCCAATCGGCGCGCTGGTACTGCAATGGCACACCAAGGTCAAATACATCACCGAGTTGCCGCTTGTTTACACGATGGGTTTCATGGCCATCGACAAGCGAGCCTTCAATAAGATCAGTGCCGCGGACCAGGCGATCTTCCGCGAGGTCATGGAGGATTCCTATCGAAAATTCGACAAGGCGAACCTGGATGATAATCACGGCGCCAGGGATGCGCTGATCAATTCGGGTATCGAGAGCGTCCCCTACGACGAGGCCGAGTATCAAGCCATTCGGAAGGTGCTTGCGGCATCGAATCGCTCTATCGGCGAAAACGGCGGGTTCTCGCTCGAGATGTACGACGAAATGCTGGGCTACATCCAGGAATACCGGAGCGGGCAAGCGGCCAGCGTCGCCGAATAAAGAGCCGTCTTCTTGAGATCATTCCTCTCCCTGCTGGAAAGAATCGGTCGTATTGCCGAGGACACGGCCCTGGTCGTGTTGCTCGGATCGATGGTCGTATTGGCATTTACCCAGATCGTGCTGCGCCAGTTCTTCGACAGCGGCATTGGATGGGCTGACGAACTCGTCAAGATAATCGTCTTGTGGCTCGCAATGGTGGGCTCGATTGCAGCGGCACGCGACAATCGCCATATCCGTATTGACGTGCTGTCGCACGTGCTGCCGGCCAAGCTGGTGATCCTGAGCCGTGTCGTCGTCGACCTGTTTGCGGCGGCTGTGTGCGCTGTGATTGCCTGGCAAGCCTGGCGTTACCTGCAAATCGAAATCGAGTGGCAGGAGACCGTGCTCGAGGACCTGCCGGCGTGGATTGCGCACGCCATCGTTCCAGCCGCGTTTCTGTTGATCAGTTACCGTTTCCTCGTGTCGGTAGCATCGAAGATCCATGCCATGGTGAGCGGCACGTCGGTCGAGGACGCCGCGTGATTGTCTTCAGCATCATTCTCGTCTTGCTTGCGATCCTCGGCGCGCCACTTTTTGCCGTGATCGCAAGCAGCGCAATGCTGGGGTTCCAGGCGATCGAGACCGATCTCATGACGATCGCGCTGGAGCTCCTGAGTATTGCGCAGATGCCGTTCCTGGCGGCCATTCCACTGTTCACGTTTGCGGGTTACCTGCTCAGTGAGAGCGAAGCGCCGAAACGCCTGGTTCGCCTGACCAATGCGCTGCTCGGCTGGATGCCGGGGGGGCTGGCGCTCGTATGCCTGGCTGCCTGCGCGTTCTTCACCGCGTTCACCGGGGCCTCGGGTGTCACGATTATCGCGTTAGGCGCGATCCTGTACCCAGCGCTCAAACAGGATGGCTACGACGACAAGTTCAACCTCGGGCTGGTGACGTCATCGGGTAGTCTCGGATTGCTGTTTCCTCCGTCGCTGCCGCTGATCCTCTACGGCGTTGTAGCATCGGTGCAGATTGACGACCTCTTTCTCGCCGGAATCCTGCCCGGATTCGTGATGCTGTTGATGCTCTCGGGCTGGAGCATCTGGGTCAATCGCGGGAATCGCAAACCGCTCAGTACGTTCTCCTGGAAAGCCGTGGGTAAGGCGCTGCGCGAGACGGCCTGGGAGATTCCCTTGCCGATCGTCGTGCTCGGTGGTATCTACTCGGGCTATTTCGCGGTCTCGGAGGCGGCGGCCGTGACGGCCCTGTACGTGTTCTTCGTCGAGGTCGTCGTGCATCGGGAAATTCACATTGCGGACCTGCCGCGCGTCATCCGGGAATCGATGGTGCTGGTCGGCGGAATCCTGATCATCCTCGGCGTATCGCTTGCGTCAACGAACTACATGATTGAAGCCGAGGTGCCACAGCGCCTGCTTGCGCTCGTCGCAGAACTCGTGAGCAGTCCAACTTCGTTCCTGATCCTGTTGCTCGTTTTCCTGCTGGTTCTCGGCGCAATCCTGGACATCTTCTCGGCCATCGTGCTCGTCGTGCCGTTGATCCTGCCTATCGCGGCCGGATTCGGCGTGAACGAGGTGCACCTTGGCATCGTGTTCCTCGCAGCGATGCAGCTCGGCTACCTGACACCTCCTGTCGGACTCAACCTGTTCATCGCGAGCTATCGATTCGATAAGTCGATCATGCACGTGTATTCGGCGACGTTCCCGTTCCTGATTATCCTCATTTTGTCCGTCGTCCTGATAACATTCCTGCCGGAACTGTCGCTATTCTTCCTGTCGAACAGTTAACGGATCGCAATATCGCATAAGAGGTGCAACGTGCGCGCAAGACTAAGCCTGTTCTGTATCGCAGTATTATCGCCGCTCTGGGCGCATGCACTTGAAGACATCTCCTTACCCGCCGGTTTCTCGATCGAAGAGTATGCCGAGGTCCCCAATGCGCGCTCGCTGGCTCTGGGCGAAAACGGGACCGTATTCGTGTCGAATCGCAAAGGACGATCGGTCTATGCCGTCGTGCCGGGAGACAAAGGCACGCGCACGATCAAACTCACGAAGGGCATGAACGCGCCCAATGGCATAGCCGTTCACAATGGGGATCTGTACGTTGCCGAGATAGAACGCGTAACTCGTTACGCAGATATCGAGAACCGGCTCGAAGACGTTCCCGAGGCCGAAGAACTCGCTATCGAACTACCGTCGAAGCGCCACCACGGCTGGCGCTACATCGGTTTCGGTCCCGATGAGAAGTTGTACATTTCGATCGGAGCTCCCTGCAACGTTTGTGACGAGCCGGGCTTCGCCGAGATCATTCGCATGAATGCGGACGGTTCGGAGCGAGAGACCTACGCATCAGGCATTCGCAACTCCGTCGGTTTTACATGGCACCCGGATACGCAGGAACTGTGGTTTACCGACAATGGCCGCGACATGCTCGGCGACAATCTGCCGGCCTGCGAACTCAATCACGCGCCGCAACAGGGCATGCATTTCGGCTTCCCCTACTGTCATGCGGGCGACCTGCTGGACCCGAAATTCGGTGAAGGAAAGCGCTGCGCCGATTACACGGCTCCGGCACAAAAACTCGGTCCGCATGTCGCGCCGCTCGGGGTCAGGTTCTACACGGGCGACATGTTTCCCGAACAGTATCGCGGCCAGATTTTCATTGCGGAACATGGTTCCTGGAACCGGACCGAGAAAATCGGCTATCGAATCACGCTGGTACGCCTCGAGAATGGCGCGCCTGTGTCCTATGAGCCCTTCGCCGAGGGATGGCTGCAAGGTGAATCGGTGTCGGGACGGCCTGTCGACCTGCTGGTACTCGATGACGGATCGATGCTCGTTAGCGACGATCTGTCAGGCAAGCTCTACCGAATAACCTACGACGGGCCTGTCGGTGCTGACGGATCATGAATAGCCGCAACATCTTCGTTCGCCTGATGACGGCGCTCTGGCATGGCGCCGACGGTCTGCGCAAGGTAATGCACCTCCTGTTGTTGCTGTTCATATTTCTGCTGTTCTTCGGTGCGATGTCGGGGGCGCCACCACTATTGCCGAAGAAGGCGGCATTGTTCATCCAGCCCTCGGGGGCGCTGGTCGAGCAGTTGGCGGGTGATCCCTACGATCGTGCACTTGCGGAATTGTTTGGCGACGCGCCGCCGCAGACGCTCGTGCAGGACGTAGTCGATGCACTGGAATATGCAGCGACGGATGAGCGCATCACGGTTGTGCACCTCGAACTCAGCGCCCTGGGATCCGCAGGTCTCGACAAGTTGCAGCGCGTGGCTGCGGCGATCGCAGCGTTTCGTGAAAGTGGCAAACGGGTCATCGCGAGCGGCGATTATTTCGCGCAGCAAGGCTATTACCTCGGTGCGCATGCGGACGAGTTGTACATGCATCCGGAGGGCTTCGTTTTCCTGCAGGGTTTTGGCGCGTACCGCAATTATTATCGCGATGCGATCGAGATGCTTCGTATTGACTGGAACGTTTTTCGCGTCGGAACTCACAAGTCTTACGTCGAACCCTATACGCGCATGGACATGTCGCCCGAGGACAGGGAGTCGCGTGGACGGCTGATTGAACAGTTCTGGTCGGCCTACCGGAATGATGTTGTTTCGGCGCGAGGACTCGAAGAGGGCACCATCGATGAGTTCACGCAGAACCTCGTTGAACACGTGGCCAACGCCGACGGTGATATTGCTACTGCGACGCTCGATGCCGGCCTCGTCGATGAACTGCTCAGCCGGGCAGAGCTTCGGGACCGTATCAAGGTCTATGCCGGTGAAAGCAGCGACGATAAGGCGATGTATGCGTCAGTCTCGATGGCTGAGTATCTCGGTCAACTGCGCCTGTTGCACGGCGACAAGGCGGATGACCAGAACGTCGCCGTCGTAGTTGCGTCGGGCGACATTCTGAATGGTACTCAACCGCCCGGCAAGATTGGCGGCGATTCGACGGCTGCATTGCTGCGTCGTGCCCTCAACGACGACTCGGTCAAGTCGGTGGTGCTGCGTGTAGACAGTCCGGGTGGCAGCCTGTTTGCTTCCGAGGTTATCGCCCACGAGATCGAGACACTGCAGGCAGCCGGCAAGCCTGTTGTCGCATCGATGAGCAGCGTTGCGGCGTCCGGCGGCTACTGGATCTCGGTCGTCGCCGACAAGATCATTGCCAATCCGACGACCGTGACTGGCTCAATCGGTATCTTCGGCATGTTCCCGACCTTTCAAAGAACCATGGATCTCGTTGGCGTCGCGACCGATGGTGTCGGGACGACACCCTGGGCGGGAGAGTTTCGGCCCGATCGCGAAATGTCCGATCGCAGCAAGCAGCTTTTCCAGATCATCATCGAAAATGGTTACGACGATTTCATTTCGGGAGTCTCTGAACATCGGGATATGGACAAGCAGACTGTCGACAGCATTGGCCAGGGGCAGGTCTGGACAGGCAGCGATGCGCTCGAGAACGGGCTCGTAGATGAACTCGGTGACCTCGACGACGCAATTGCCGCTGCGGCGGAACTCGCCGGCCTCGACGAATATGGCCAGAAGCTGATAGTGCCGCGACTGTCGCCCACCGAGCAGATGATTCTCGACCTGCTGAGCGTGGTCAGGAGCACGGGTCTCGACCCCGCGGTCTTTGTTGTCGCGCCGACGCCGATCGCGACCTTTGCGGGCAGGCTACAGGAGCTGCTTTCAATCGCGACGCGCTTCAATGACCCGAAAGGCGCCTACGCGCACTGCTTCTGCCGGATCGACTGACGCAATCAATTCCAGTGCAGGATGACCTTGCCGCTCTGGCCGGACTCCATGAGTTCGAAGGCCGGCTGGAATTCGTCGATGTTGAAATGATGGGTGATGATCGGATCCATGTTGAGCCCGCTCTGTAGCATGCTCGACATCTTGTACCAGGTCTCGAACATCTCACGGCCGTAGATGCCCTTGATGACCAGTCCTTTGAAGATCACCTCGTTCCAGTCGATCGCCATGTCACCCGGTGGAATCCCGAGCATCGATATCTTGCCGCCATGGTGCATCGCTTTGAGCATGTCGCGGAATGCCTGCGGGTTACCTGACATCTCCATGCCGACGTCGAAACCCTCGACCATGCCGAGTTCCTGCATCGTGTCGTCAATAGTCTCGCGTGTCACGTTGATTGCCCGCGATGCACCCATTTCCCGAGCCAGTCCCAGTCGGTAGTCGTTGACGTCCGTAATCACGATATGACGCGCGCCCGCGTATCGGGCGATGGCAACCGCCATGACGCCGATCGGGCCAGCTCCGGTAATCAGGACGTCTTCGCCGACGAGGTCGAATGACAATGCCGTATGAGTCGCGTTGCCGAGCGGATCGAGAATCGACGCCATGTCGTCCGTGATCATGTCGGGCAGCTTGAAAACGTTGAACGCCGGCACGGCCAGGTATTCGGCAAAGGCCCCCGGTCGGTTCACACCGACTCCGATCGCGTGCATGCACAGGTGCCGTCGGCCGGCGCGACAGTTGCGGCAATAGCCGCAGGTTATATGGCCTTCAGCCGACACGCGGTCGCCGACCTCGAAGCCGCGCACCTCGATCCCTAGGTCGATGATTTCTCCACTGAATTCGTGGCCAACCGCCATTGGCACGGGAATGGTTGCCTGCGCCCAGTCGTCCCACTTGAAGATATGTATATCGGTGCCGCATATGGCTGTGCGGTTGATTTTGATCAGGACGTCATTGTGGCCGACTTCCGGGACCGCTATGTCTTCCATCCAGATGCCGCGCTCAGGTTTGGCTTTGACGAGTGCTTTCATCGTAGTGCCCTCGGGAACTGGTCAGGTCAGTCTATTACGCCGAGTTCGCGGCCGACATCAGTAAAAGCATCAATAGCCGAGTCGAGATGCTCGCGGGTCAGTCCCGCCGACATCTGTGTGCGTATCCTGGCCTGGCCCCTGGGCACGACCGGGTAGGCGAAGCCGATGACATAGATGCCGCGCTCGAGCAGCTTGTCTGCCATCGTGGTTGCGAGTTTCGCGTCGCCGAGCATGACCGGAATGATCGGGTGCTCGCCCGGTTTTATCTCGAAACCGCGTTCGGTCATCTGGCTGCGAAAATAGTCGGCGTTTTCATGCAGCTGTTGCTGCAGCGAATTGTCACGTTCGAGCAAGTCGAGGACGGCAATAGACGATGCCGCGATCATGGGCGCCACCGAGTTCGAAAACAGGTAGGGGCGCGAGCGTTGCCTTAGCCAGCCCACAATTTCCTTGCGTCCGGAGGTGTAGCCGCCCGAAGCGCCCCCGAGCGCTTTGCCGAGCGTCCCCGTAATTATGTCGATACGCCCCATTACGCCACGATATTCGTGTGTGCCACGGCCGCGCTCTCCCAGGAAACCGGCCGCGTGGCAATCGTCGATCATCGTCAATGCGTCGTGCTCGTCGGCGAGTTCGCAGATGCCGCCCAGGTCGGCGATTGTGCCGTCCATCGAGAACACGCCGTCGGTCACGACCAGGCGTACGTCGGCACCGGAGGCATCCTGCAAAGCTTTCTTGAGATCCTGCATGTCGTTGTTGGCATAGCGATAGCGGCCCGCTTTGCACAGCCTGATGCCGTCGATGATGCTGGCGTGATTCAAAGCGTCGCTTATGACGGCGTCCGACTTTCCGAGGAGGGTCTCGAAGAGGCCGCCGTTGGCATCGAAGCAGGATGGATAGAGGATCGTGTCCTCGGTGCCGAGGAATTCGCTGATGCGCGCTTCGAGTTCCTTGTGGATCGTCTGCGTGCCGCAAATGAAGCGCACGGAGGCCATGCCGTAGCCGTACTCGTCGAGCGCCTTGTGCGCGGCCTGTATGACCTCGGGATGATTGGCAAGGCCAAGATAATTGTTGGCACACAGGTTCAGGACATGGTCTGTGCCGCCGTTGGCACGCACGTCGATGGCGGCCTGCTGCGGCCCTGTTATGAGTCTCTCGGACTTGAACAGCCCCTCACTCTTCAGCGCTTCGGTTTGCCCCGCGAGGGATTCGAGAAAGGACGTTGACACGGGATTGCTCTCTCAGTTGAAAGGACGCAAAGTATATCAGGAGGACCAGGGAGAAAGGCGTTGTCCAACGACTCGCTACGGCTGGATCGCTGGCTGTGGTTCACGCGATTTTACAAGACACGGACAGCCGCGAGTGCCGCCGTGCACGGTGGCCACGTGCGCGTCAATGGCGAGACGGCGCGGACCTCGTTTCGCGTGCGCGTCGGTGACCGGATTCGTCTCGTTCGCCAGCAGTTGACCTGGGAATTGACGGTACTCGCATTGCCAGCGAGGCGGGGACCTGCCAGGGAGGCGCAAGCCTGTTACGAGGAGTCCCCGGAGAGTGTCGCCCGCCGCGAGCAGACGGTTGCCGAGCTGCGACGAGACCGGATGCAGATGCCCACGACGAGCGGAAAGCCCGACAAGCATACGCGCCGCAAACTGCGTGACCGGAACCGCGGGAACTGACGGGAATCCGGGCGAATACCGATGCCTGTTTCGCTTCCAATACCCTATAATCGCCGCCCTTGTGTTGCATTTTGAATCCACCGCAAGAGTGGGTGACTGGAGTCCTTTCATGAGCTTTGTTGATCAGCCTGCTGCTCGGGAAAGCAGCATTTCCTATATCAATGACCGCTATCTCGCCGACGAGGAAAAGCTCGTAAAGGAGCTTGCTGCAGAGGCCGACCCGGGCGCCAGCGTTCGCAGCAAGATCCAGGAGACTGCGGCCCAACTGGTGCGCGCCGTGCGCGAGAATACGAAGACGGACGGTGGCATCGAGGCTTTCCTGCAGCAGTACGACCTGTCGTCGGATGAGGGTGTCCTGCTCATGTGTATTGCCGAGGCACTGTTGCGTATTCCCGATGCGGATACCGCAGACCGTCTCATCGCCGACAAGATTGCGTCGGCGCACTGGAAAGACCACATCGGTGCCAGCGATTCGCTGTTCGTCAATGCTTCTACCTGGGGGCTGATGCTCACGGGGAAGATCCTGACCCTCGATGAGATCGCCACGAGCAACCCTGGTCAGGTGCTCGGCAAGCTGGTCAGCCGCGCGGGTGAGCCGCTCGTGCGCACGGCCATGCGCCAGGCCATGAAGATCATGGGGCACCAGTTCGTCATGGGGCGCACGATTGGCGAGGCACTGAAACGCTCGCTCAAGAACGAGAAGCTTCCGTACCGTTACTCGTTCGACATGCTCGGCGAGTCGGCGCTGACTGCGGCCGATGCGAGCCGCTACCTCGAGAACTACCACGAAGGCATCGACAGCATTGCCAGCGGCCCGCAAATCGACGCGCCAGACGTATTCTCGGCGCCCGGCATCTCGGTGAAGTTATCGGCGTTGCACCCGCGTTACGAGTACACCCACCAGGAACGCGTCATGGCCGAACTCGTGCCCTCGGTACTCGAGCTGGCCACGCATGCGAAGGACGTCGGCATCGGTCTGACCATCGATTCCGAAGAGGCCCATCGCCTCGAAATGTGGCTCGAGATTTTCGAACGAATTTACCGCGACAAGGCGCTCGACGGTTGGGACGGATTCGGTCTCGCCGTGCAGACCTACCAGCGTCGCGGTCGCGACACGATGCGCTTCGTCGAAGAGCTGGCCGCTGACGTAGGCCGCCGTATTCCCGTGCGGCTCGTCAAGGGCGCCTACTGGGACAGCGAGGTCAAGTGGGCGCAGGAACAGGGTATCGAGAGCTATCCCGTGTTCACGCGCAAGTCGCACTCCGACGTGTCTTACCTGGCCTGCGCGCAGGCGGCGCTGGCGGCCGGGGACAAGATATATGCGCAATTCGCGACCCACAACGCGCACACTTTGGCGAGCGTCCTGCACTATGCCGGCGCACGGCGGGACTATGAGTTCCAGCGGCTCCACGGTATGGGAGAGGAGCTGTACGCGGAGGTCGTGGATCCGGCAAAACACGATCGGCCCTGTCGCGTTTATGCACCCGTTGGTAATCACGAGGATCTGCTGCCTTACCTCGTGAGGCGGCTGCTTGAAAACGGCTCGAACACGTCGTTCGTCAACAAGATCATCGACGAATCGATTGCCGTGGATGACATCATTGCCGATCCGCTCAAGCTGGCGGCCCATCACGACTTCAAGGCGCACCCGAAGATCCCGCGGCCCGTGGATATATTCCAACCGGAACGCGACAACTCGCACGGCTTCAATGTCGCTGACCGCAACATCAGTCGCCGGCTGTTGGGGGATCTCGAAGCGGCTGCCGCGAGCCCCATAACGGGCAAGCCGATCATAGGTGGCAAAGAGGTGACCGGCGTCGAACAACCGTCGGTCAATCCGACGAATACCTCGGAAGTCGTCGGAATGTGCCACCTGGCCTCGGAGGAGCATGTCGATGCCGCTCTGGAGATGGCCGTCGTCGGCCAGGTAGCCTGGGATCGCGCCGGGGCCGATGAGCGTGCCCGGGTGCTCAGTCGCGCGGCGGACCTGTTCGAAGAACACCACGCCGAGTTGTTGGGGCTGGTGGTCAGGGAGGGCGGACGCACCATCCCCGACGCCATCTCCGAGCTCCGCGAGGCCGTGGACTTCCTGCGCTACTACGGTGCGCAAGCGAAGCGGCATTTTGGCGCCCCGCTCGTGATGCCTGGACCGACAGGAGAGCGCAACACCTATGGCCTGCGCGGCAAGGGCGTGTTCATCTGTATCAGCCCGTGGAATTTCCCGCTCGCGATCTTCACGGGCCAGGTTGCCGCGGCTCTCGCAGCGGGCAACGCCGTGATTGCGAAACCGGCGGCGCCGACGCCGCTGATTGGATATCGCGCCATCCAGCTCATGCACGAAGCCGGCGTGCCGGGTGAGGTACTGCATTTCATGCCGGGTTCCGGGTCGCGAATCGGCGGCCGCGCTACGGCCGACCCGCGGCTCACGGGCGTCGTATTCACGGGATCGACGGGCGTCGCGCAGACGATCAACCAGACGCTCGCCCACAAAGACGGCCCCATCGGCACGCTGATCGCCGAAACCGGCGGACAAAACGCGATGTTTGTCGACAGTTCGGCGCTGCCCGAGCAGGTCGTGCACGACGCGATTTATTCGGCGTTCAACAGCGCGGGTCAGCGTTGTTCGGCGCTGCGGCTGCTTTGCGTGCAGGATGACATAGAGCCGCGTACGCTCGATTTGCTAAAGGGCTACATGGAAGAGCTCGATATCGGGGATCCGCGGCACCTGTCGACAGATGTCGGTCCGGCGATAGACGAGCCGTCCCGCGAGATATTGCAGGCACATGTCGAGCGCATGGAGAAAGAACCCAAGGCCAGGATCGTGCATCGCTGCAGCATGCCGGAGTGGACCGAGGCGGGTACATTCTTCGCGCCGACGCTCGTCGAGATCGACGATATCAGCGTCCTGACCGAAGAGGTCTTCGGTCCCGTGCTGCACGTCATCAAGTTCAAGAGCCGCCACCTCGACAAGATGGTCGCTGCCGTCAATGGCACGGGATTCGGCCTGACGATGGGTCTGCACAGCCGCATTGACTCGCGCGCGGCCGGGCTCGTCATGGACTCGGGTGCGGGCAATATTTACATCAATCGAAACATGATTGGCGCTGTCGTTGGCGTGCAACCGTTCGGCGGTCGTGGCCTGTCCGGCACGGGCCCGAAGGCCGGTGGGCCGCATTACCTGCAGAGAATGGGTACCGAGTACACGGTCAGCAATAACATCTCGGCCGTGGGCGGTAACGCTAGCCTGCTGACGCTCAGCTCCGACTAATGGCAACGATCAGCATATTCGATATCTTCAAGATCGGTATCGGCCCGTCGAGTTCCCACACGGTGGGGCCAATGAAAGCCGCTTGCGCGTTTGTCGCGGATCTCGAAACCGTCGCAGCTGATGTGCATCGTATAGAGGTGGCTTTGCACGGCTCGCTTGCCTGGACGGGCAAGGGCCACGGTACTGACTCTGCTGTATTGCTCGGGTTGTCGGGCTTACTGCCCGAAACGATCGATCCCGATGCTGTCGATGGCCTGTTGGCGGCGATTCGCGAGAATCGCGAGATCGATGTGCCAGGCATCGGTCTCATGCGCTTCGATCCCGAGACCGATCTGCGCTTCGACTTCGAGCGCGAGTTGTCGCGACACACCAACGGCATGCACTTCCTGGCCTACGGTAAGGACGGTGCAGTGTTGCTCGAGGAGAACTTCTTCTCCTTAGGCGGTGGCTTTATCGCCCGTAATGACGAGGAAGAGCCGGCGGAGCAGGAGGGCGAACCGCCGCTGCCGTTCGTGACCAGCGAAGCGCTGCTCGAGACGGCGGCTGCCGAGAACCTGAGTATTGCCGAGCTCGTTTTGGCGAATGAGACATCCTGGCGCAGTAAGGAGGAGGTTTTCCGGCGCATCGATTCGATCTGGGCCGCGATGAGCGACTGCATAGATCGTGGCCTGCGTACGGAAGGCGTACTGCCCGGCAAGATGGCAGTCATCCGCCGTGCGCCAAAGCTGCACCGCAGCCTGTCCGCACGCGGCGAACCGGCACCGCTCGACGCCATGGAATGGGTCAATACGTTCGCGATTGCCGTCAACGAGGAGAATGCGGCGGGTGGCCGCGTGGTCACGTCACCGACCAACGGTGCGGCAGGCATCATCCCGGCTGTACTCATGTTCTATGATCGCTTTGTCCCGGACGCCGACAAGGAAGGTATACGGCGTTTCATTTTGACGGCCGGGGCTATTGGCATTCTCTACAAGGTCAATGCCTCGATATCAGGTGCCGAGATGGGCTGCCAGGGCGAAGTAGGGGTCGCCTGTTCGATGGCGGCAGGCGGGCTGGCCGCGGTGCTCGGTGGCTCCAACGATCACGTGGAGGAGGCCGCGGAGATCGGCATGGAGCACAACCTGGGCCTGACCTGCGATCCGATCGGCGGGCTCGTACAGATCCCGTGCATCGAGCGCAACGCGATGGGCGCGGTCAAGGCAATTAACGCCGCAAAACTCGCAATGCACGGTGACGGCACGCACAAGGTCACGCTCGACCAGGTCATCGAGACGATGCGCCAGACCGGCCTCGACATGTCATCGCACTACAAGGAAACGTCCCAGGGCGGCCTCGCCGTGAATGTCCCAGAATGTTGAAAAAACAATAACGTATAATTCTTATTTAAAGTAAGTTCTGGAAAGTTTCTGCGGCATTTTCGAGGGCCATGCCGGGCGGTAGCAGGGCACATGCAGGATGAAGTGGTGGGCGATACCGGTCTCGAACCAGTGACCTCTGCAATGTGAATGCAGCGCTCTCCCAACTGAGCTAATCGCCCGCCCGGTTCCCGTAGTTTACTCCAAAGCCGGTTCAAGACAGTAGCGGTCATCCGATACGGACTGTGCGAAACGGCTCGAAGACGCCGGCGTGGCCGTAACGCCGCTGCTTGTACGTGGCGATCGGGTTCGCGCCATCATGCGCGAAGTCGTAGCGGCAAAAGCCGACCTGATCGTCATGGGGGCCCACGGCCGCGGCGGGCTTTACAAGAGACTGGTGGGCAGCGTCAGTGAAGGTGTCATGCGCGAGGCAAAATGCCCCATGCTCATCATTCCAACAAAGGCCCTGAAAGAAGACCAGGACGTAAGTGACATCGCTTAGAGCGGCCAGATTACGGGCACGAGCACGAGGGATACCTCCGATGGAGCTTATTGCGTCTTCTTGGGCCAATCGTGCACGAGCAGTTCTGTCCGTGGTTGCTCATAGAGATTCCAGTGGTCCTGGTCGATGCTCACTGAAACGACGCCGGCGGTAGGCAGGTTGTACGTCAGACTCGGCGACAGGAAATTCGCGAAATCGGTGAATCCAGGGTTGTGGCCTACGATCATGAGGCTGTTGAATCCCTCGTCCTGGGAAACAACGACGTCGAGTATGCGGTCCACGGAAGCGAGATAGAGGTTGTCGTCGCGCTGCAGAAATTCGAGCGGGTAGGAGAGTTCTTTCGCGAAGATCTTCGCCGTCGTCCATGCGCGGTTCGCCGGGCTGCTGACAATCAGTGACGGGCGGATGCCGTGATCGTGCAGCCGCTTGCCCATGATCGGCGCATCGCGCTGGCCGCGCTTGTTCAAGGGCCGGTCCCGGTCTCGCAGGCCAGTGTCTTTCCAGCTTGATTTGGCGTGCCTTACCAGTGTCAGGATCTTCATCGTCGCACCTCGTCTTACATGAGGCCGGTTTGCAGTCGGGCTTCCTCCGTCATCATGCCAACATTCCACGGCGGGTCAAATACGAGTTCGACCCGCACCTCCGAGATCGTAGGAATAATCGCAATCTTCTCCCGCGCATCCTCTACGAGAACGTCGCCCATGCCGCAGCCCGGTGCCGTTAGCGTCATATCCACGCTGACCGAGCGGTCGCCATTACCGAGCGGCGTCACCTCGCAGCGATAGATCAGGCCGAGGTTGACGATGTCCACGGGAATTTCGGGGTCGTAGCAGGTCTTGAGCTGGTCCCAGATTACGGCTTCGATGTCTGCGTCGGTCGCATTCTCGGGGACTTCAGGTGGTGGCACGGGCTCCTTGCCGAGCGCATCGGCGTCGGTTCCTGATACGCGGAACAGGTTGCCTTCGACATACACCGTAAAACTGCCGCCCAGCGCCTGCGTGATGAACCCGCTCGTGCCCTCACGAAGCGTCACCTGTTCGCCGACAGGGATAATGATCGCCGAGACGTCACGCGATAAGGAGAAAGGTTCGTTGGTATGGCCAAACATCCTGCGCATTACTCCGTAGTAGCGGGTTCTTCCTGCTGATTCAATGCCGAGTGCAACGCATGCCAGGCAAGCGTTGCGCACTTGACGCGTGAAGGGAATTCCCTGACGCCATCGAGGGCCCTGAGTTTCTCGAGATTCTGGTCCAGTTCGGCGGGCTCGCCATGAGTCAGTCGTTTTGTAATGGATTCGAAATACGCCTCGGCCTTGTCCACGGGTTGTCCGATGATCGTGTCGGTAAGCAAAGAGGCCGAGGCGACAGAGATTGCGCAGCCGGTGCCCTCGAAGCTCGTGTCCTCGATGCGGTTATCGGCATCCACCTGCAAGTACAGTCGGAGCTTGTCACCGCACAAGGGATTGATGCCAGCGGCCTGGTGCGTGGCATGCTCGAGCCGCCCGAAATGCCGCGGGCTGCGCGCGTGATCGAGTATCAGCTCGCGATAAAGTTCGCGGAGATCGTCGGATTGCTGGTTCATGCGAAAATCTGCTGGGCCTTCCGGAGCGCCTCGACGAGTCGATCGACATCGTCGAGGTTGTTGTACAAGGCCACCGAAGCGCGCGCCGTGCCCGAGATGCCGAAGCGGGTCATGACCGGCATCGCGCAGTGATGCCCGGTGCGGATGGCGACGCCCTGGTGATCGAGTATCGTGCCCAGGTCGTGAGAATGGATGTCGTCGAGCAGGAAGGACTGCACGCTGGTCTTGTTTCCCGCCGTGCCGATCAGACGCATGCCGTCAATTTCCGAGAGCGACTCCACCATGTAGTCGTGCAGCACCTGTTCCGATGCGGCGACGCGCTCCATGCCGATGGACTGCAGGTAGTCGACCGCGGCGCCGACGCCGATGACACCGGAAATATTCGGCGTGCCGGCCTCGAACTTGTAGGGCAGTTCGTTATAGATCGTCCCATCGAAACTGACTTCGAGAATCATGTCGCCGCCGCCCTGGTAAGGCGGCATGGCGTCCAGCAGCGATTCACGGGCGTACAGGACGCCGGTTCCCGTCGGCCCGAACATCTTGTGGCCCGAGAACGCGTAGAAGTCGCAGTCGAGGTCCTGAACATCGATCGGCATGTGCGGCACGCCTTGCGCCCCGTCGATGAGCACGGGAATGTCCCGCTGTCGGGCTTCCGCGATAATCTCTTTGACCGGGTTGACCGTGCCGAGCGCGTTCGAAACATGCCCCATGGCGAGGATGAAGACATCATCGGTCAGGAGCGCACGCAGTGCTTCGAGCTCCAGCTGGCCATCGTCGTCGATAGGCGCGACCACGAGTTCGGCGCCGGTCTGTTCGCAAACCAGTTGCCAGGGCACGATATTCGCGTGGTGTTCGAGATGCGTGATCAGGACCTTGTCGCCGGGGCCCACACGCGGTCGACAAAAACTCTGCGCGACGAGATTGATCGATTCTGTCGTGCCGCTCGTGAGTACAATCTCGGTGCGACTCGAGGCGTTGATAAACCCGCGGATCTTGTCGCGTGCGCCCTCGTAGGCTTCCGTGGCGCGGTGGCTCAGCGTATGCACGCCGCGATGCACATTGGCATGGTCTTCCTGGTGATAGCGGGCGACGGCATCGATAACCGACTGCGGCTGCTGCGCGGAGGCCGCGCTGTCGAGGTAAACGAGCGCATGGCCGCTCACCGACTGATCGAGGATCGGGAAATCCTTGCGCCAGTCTTCGGCGGATGCGCCAAGTTGAGCCTGGGCCTGCGTCATGAAAACGTATCCGGGTCCGAGTCGAGCAACTCGGCAAGTCGATGCTCGACTACCGTTGCCAGTGCTTCCTTTGCCGCATCGACGGGCATACGTGCGACGAGATCGGACGCAAAGGCATGCGTTAGCACCTGCGTCGCGTGACGTTTGTCGAGGCCGCGTGACCGCAGGTAGAAGAGGGAGGTCTCGTCGAGCTGCCCGACCGTCGTTCCGTGACTGCATTTTACGTCGTCGGTGTAAATCTCGAGCTCGGGCTTGGCGTCGATTTCGGCCTTCTCGGACAACAACAGGTTGTGATTGGCCTGGTCAGCGTCTGTGCCGTCGGCACCCTCATGGACGATGGCCTTGCCGTTCCATACGCAGCGGCAATGTCCGTTGAGGATCCCCCGATACTCCTGGCGCGATCGTGCAGGCCCGACCCGATGATCGACTCGTGTGTGGTTGTCTATGTGCTGGCCTTCGCCGGCGAGATAAAGACCGTCAAAAGACACCTCGGCACCCGCCGCAGCGATGTCGATAATGACGTCGTTGCGAATCAGGCCCCCACCCAGATCGAAGCCCGACATCGTGTAATTCGCATCCCGGCCAACGCTGACTGACGTGTGGCCGGTCTGGACATGATGCGCAGCCCTGTTCTGAACGCGCAGGTGCCTGGCAGAGGCAGCGTCGCCGACCGCAACCGAGACGATCGTGTTCGCGTACTGATCGGCGTCGCCCTTCGACGCGTGATACTCGATTATTTCCCCGGATGCACCGGGTGCGAACTCGATCTCGACGTAGGCCTGCGATACAGATGCATCTTCAGTACCGTCAATCATGAGGATCCCGATCGGCTTGTCGAGCGCGTCTTCGACTCGCAGCCGCAGGCCATCCTTAAGGAGAGCGGCATTGAGCTCCGCGAGAGCCGTATCCGACGAGGGTGCGTCGTCGAGGCGCGACGCGCCATTGACGTCGACAGGATGCTGCAGTTCGCCATTCGCTATGACAATCCAGTTCGCGTCGATCGCATGGGTGACGGCCTCTACCTCGTCCTGTAATGCGAGCGACAGGGATTCGCGGCCCGCCGCGAGCCAGCGGGAGGATATATCCCGTGCACTGGCGAGATCGGTGTATTTCCAGTCCTCGTTGCGGGTCGACGGCAGTCGGCTGACGATGTCCTGCAACTCGTCGATGGAGTGTGGCTGTCGACTCATGCGCTGGCGGCCTCGCGTACCCAGTCGTAACCCTTGTCTTCGAGTTCGAGCGCCAGCGACTTGTCGCCCGAGCGCACGATTTGCCCCTCTGACAGGACATGCACGAAATCCGGCTGTACGTAGTCGAGCAGGCGCTGGTAGTGCGTAACGAGCACGATTGCCCGATCGGGATTGCGCAGCGAGTTGACGCCTTCCGCAACGGCTTTCAGCGCGTCGATATCGAGCCCCGAGTCCGTTTCGTCGAGGATTGCGAGCTTCGGCTCGAGCATGGCCATCTGCAGGATCTCGTTGCGCTTCTTCTCGCCGCCCGAGAAGCCTTCATTGACGCCGCGATTGAGGAACTTCGGGTCCATGCCCAGCGCGGCCATCTTTTCCCTGGCGAGCTTGAGGAATTCAAATGCATCGACTTCACCCAGCCCCTGGTGTTTGCGCTTCGCATTGACCGCGGTTTTCAACAGGTAGGCGTTGTTGACGCCCGGGATTTCAACCGGGTACTGGAAGCCCAGGAAGATCCCCTCGCGGGCGCGTTCCTCGGGCTCCAGGTCGAGCAGGTCCTTGCCTTCGTAGGTCACGGCGCCTGCGGTGACCTCGTAGTCCTGGTGTCCGGCGATGACCTGTGCCAGCGTGCTTTTTCCTGCTGCAGTGAAGATTGCTGATTTCTAACATTCTGGTTCCTTAATTCCTTAGCCGACGGCGCCTTCGAGGCTGACGTTCAGGAGCGCCTGAGCTTCAACTGCGAATTCCATCGGTAATTCCTTGAAGACTTCCTTGCAGAAGCCGTTGACGATCATGTTGACGGCATCCTCTTCGGAGATGCCGCGTTGCCGGCAGTAGAACAGCTGGTTCGCCGATATCTTCGACGTCGTAGCTTCGTGTTCGACCCTGGCCGACGGGTTCTTTATTTCCATGTAAGGAAACGTGTGCGCGCCGCACTCCTTGCCGATCAGCAGGGAGTCGCATTGAGTGTGATTACGCGCGCCTTCGGCCTGCGGCATGATGCGCACGAGCCCGCGATAGGCCTGCTGTGCCTTGCCGGCCGAAATGCCCTTCGAGACAATCGTGCTGCTGGTATTGCGCCCGATGTGAATCATCTTGGTGCCCGTGTCGGCCTGCTGCAGGTTGTTCGTGACCGCGACCGAATAGAACTCGCCGACCGAGTTCTCGCCGCGCAGCAGGCAGCTTGGGTATTTCCAGGTAATGGCCGATCCGGTCTCGACCTGGGTCCAGGAGATCTTCGAGTTGGCGCCGCGGCAGTCGCCACGCTTGGTAACGAAGTTGTAGATGCCGCCCTTGCCGTTTTCATCGCCGGGATACCAATTCTGCACGGTCGAGTACTTGATTTCGGCGTCCTTGAGCGCCACGAGCTCCACAACCGCTGCGTGCAGCTGGTTTTCGTCGCGCATCGGCGCCGTGCAGCCTTCGAGGTAGCTCACGTGGCTGCCTTCGTCCGCGACGATCAGAGTGCGCTCGAATTGGCCCGTGTTCGCGGCGTTGATGCGGAAGTAGGTCGAGAGTTCCATCGGGCAGCGTACGCCCTTGGGAATGTAGACGAACGAGCCATCGCTGAAGACGGCCGAGTTGAGCGCCGCATAGAAGTTGTCGCGGCGCGGCACCACGGAGCCCAGGTACTTCTGCACGAGTTCCGGATGCTCGATTACTGCCTCGGAAAACGAACAGAAAATCACGCCTGCCTCGGAGAGCTTCTCCTTGAACGTGGTCGCCACCGACACACTGTCGAATACGGCATCGACGGCGACGCCCGCCAGGCGGGCGCGCTCGTGCAGCGGAATACCGAGCTTGTCATAGGTTTCCAGCAGCTTCGGGTCGACCTCATCGAGACTCTTGGGACGGTCTTCGTCCGACTTCGGCGCGGCAAAGTACGAGATCGCGTTGAAGTCGATCTTGGGATAGTGCACGTGCGCCCATTCGGGCTCCCGCATCGTGAGCCACTGGCGATAGGCCTGCAGGCGCCATTCGAGCATGAACTCGGGCTCGTTCTTGCGCGCCGAGATAGCCCGGACGACACCTTCGTCGAGACCCGGCGGCAGGCTATCCGTCGCAATGTCTGTGACGAAGCCGTGTTCGTAGCGTCGATTGACAAGACTTTCAATATTTTCAGATTCAGTGGCCATGTACTCAGTTCTTTGATTCCACGTTGATCGGCAGCCCCGCGAAGCGGAATTGCGGTACCTGACTGTTTGTTCGCAACAGGTCATTGAGGGAAACATCGTCCAGCGCGCGTCGAATGGCGACGTTGATCCGCTGCCAGGCGCCGCCAACGGTGCAAACGTCCTCGTGCTCACAGAGGCTGTCGCCCGAACTGCACTCCGTTATCGATACGGGCCCTTCGAGCGCGTCGATGACATCGGCGGCGCTAATGTCGTTCGGGTTGCGGGCCAGCTGGTAGCCGCCATTGGCGCCACGCGTCGAGGTCACGAGCCCGGAACGGGCCAGCGACTTCAGCAGCTTGCTGACAGTCGGCAACGCGATTCCAGTCGCATCCGCCACCTCCGCTGCGCTACAGACCGTCCGTTCATGCGCGGCGAGGTGCGCCAGCAAGACGGTACCGTAGTCTGTGAGTTTGCTGATTCTGAGCACGCTATGTTCCCTTGAGGGTCGAAATAAGGGACTATTTTAGTCCTATTTATCCGCTCAAGCCATACCCGCGGTACGATTCAGGTGACTTTGGCGGCGAAATTCTTGGTATGCTCGGGAACGACGAGAGCACCAATAAACACCAATAAAGCCCTTGGACGAAACTTCAGAAAACCTGATCGAGATTCACGACCTCAAGTACTCGCGCGGTCCGCGGCCGATATTCGAGGGTATGAACCTGACTATCAAGCGCGGCGAGATCACGGCGCTGATGGGGCCGAGCGGCACGGGCAAGACCACGCTGCTGCGCCTGATTACGCGCCAGCTCATTCCTCAGCACGGTGTGATCTACGTCAACGGTGTGGACATTTCCACGCTGAATATTCGTAAACTGTACGAGATGCGCCAGCAATTTGGAATGCTGTTCCAGAACGGGGCATTGCTGACCGACATCAGCGTTTTCGAGAACGTCGCGTTCCCGCTGCGAGAACACACCAAGCTGACGAATCGTCTTATCCGGCATGTCGTGCTGACCAAGCTGCACGCTGTGGGCCTGCGTGGTGCGGCCGACATGATGCCCGCACAGTTATCCGGCGGAATGGCGCGTCGCGTCGCGCTCGCACGCGCCATGGTCATGGATCCCGAAATACTGATCTACGACGAACCCTTCGTGGGCCTCGATCCTATCTCTATGGGTGTGATCGTGCGGCTCGTACGGCGCATGAATGACGCGCTCGGTATCACCAGCATCATCGTCAGCCACGACGTTGCAGAAGTGTCGACCGTCGCTGACCGCAGCTTCCTGATCTCCGAGGGTAGAGTCGCCGCATCGGGCAGCCCCGATGAGCTGCGCACCGCCAAGTCGGAACTTGTCAGGCAGTTCATGCATGGCATGGCCGATGGGCCCGTCGCGTTTCATTTCCAGGCGCCGGGCTATGAAGAACAGCTACTGGGCAGGGATTCCGAATGAATCGCATGCTGCGCGACATTTACAACACGCTGCTCGAGTTCGTGAGAACCTTCGGCGCGTTTCAGCTGTTCTTCCTGAAGCTCGTGAAACACTCGCCCGCGATACTGGCGACTCGCTTTGATCTCGTCGTCAAGCAGGTCTACAACGCGGGCGCGCTGTCCCTGGTCATCATCATGATCTGCGGACTTTTCGTCGGTGGCGTGCTCGGGCTACAGGGCTACTCGAATCTCGCGCGCTTCAATGCCGAGGACTCGATTGGCGTGTTTGCGGCGTTTGGGCTGACAAAAGAACTCGGACCCGTCATCACGGCCTTGTTGTTCGCCGGCCGGGCTGGGACCTCACTCGCCTCGGAAATCGGCCTTATGAAAGCGACCGACCAGTTGTCAGCGATGGAGATGATGGCGGTTAATCCGGTGCGACGCGTACTGGTACCCCGTTTTCTCGGTGGCGTGATTGCGATGCCGTTGTTGGCCGCCGTTTTCAGTGCGGTTGGTTTGTTCGGAACGCACCTTGTCGCGGTGGAACTGCTGAACGTAGATGTCGGCGCTTTCTGGCAGCAGATGCAAAATACGGTAGATATAGAGGACATCAATGAGGGTATCCTCAAGAGCGTGGTGTTCGGTGTTACGGCGAGTCACATCGCGGTATGGGAAGGCTATAATGCGATTCCGACCGCTGAAGGCGTCGGCAGGGCAACAACCCGAACGGTGGTGATAACGGCGATTGCAGTGCTCGTGTTCGATTTCATGATCACGGCAGCGATGATTTGAGGCGACAAGATGCTACAGACACGAACGGTTGAAATCGGCACGGGACTCTTTGTGTTGCTGGGGATGGGGGCGTTATTTTTCCTGACGACCCAGACGACGGGTGGCGACGACTTCGACGCAGATGAAATCTTCACGGTGGAAGCGCGCTTCGAGAACGTCGGCAGTCTGCGACCCCGAGCGCCGATCGCGATGTCGGGCGTCACGATCGGGCGTGTCACGAGTATTTCTTTCGATAGGGAGAATCTCGAAGCGGTCGTCGTATTTGTTATCGACAGCCAGTACGACCAGATACCGGACGACTCGGACGCCACCATATTGACGTCGGGAATCCTCGGCAGCCAGTACATTGGCCTGCAGGCAGGCGGGTCCGATACCTATCTCGAGGATGGCAGCGAAGTCCTGTTTACGCAGTCGGCAATCCTGCTCGAAAATCTGATCGGTAAATTTCTCGTGAATGCCGGTGGCGAAGACTGATCCATACGGGAGCCAGACCATGAGACGATTGAAATTCACGGTACTCGCCGCAATGGTTATCGCAATCGCGACGGGTGTCGCTGAGGCCTCGCCGAACACAGTCATCGAGGAGTCCGTTGCACTGCTCACCGAGAAGCTCGACGGACGCAAGGAAGAGCTTGCTGCGGACCGCCAGGCCTTGTATGCGTTGATCGACGAAATTCTGTTGCCTCGATTTGACCGCCGGTTTGCGGCACAGGTGGTACTGGCAAAGCATTGGCGTACCGCGAGCGACGAACAAAAGTCACGCTTTATCGAGGCGTTCTACCAGGCGCTCGTCAGGCGCTACGCCGATGGCGTGCTGGAATTCGATCCGGACAAGATTACGGTGCTGCCGTACCGTGGCGACGAAACCAAGAAACGAACGAAAGTCAGAACGACCATAGCACTCGACGACGGCAGCAAAGCAGCTGTCGATTACGATCTCGTCAAGCGCGAGAACGGCTGGCTCGTCTTCAACGTCGTCATCGAGGGCGTGTCCTACGTTCGCAACTATCGCACCGAACTCGACGCCGAAATTCGTAGCTCGAGCCTCGATGCCGTGATTGCGCGCCTGGAGGGCGAAGCGGAACGCGCTGCCGATGGCTGACTACGAACTCGAAGACAAAGGCGATGGATGCTTCGCGCTTAGCGGCGAGATGACCTTCGATACGGCTGAGCGCATTCTCAAGGAAAGCGAGGAGCCGTTCGAGGAGCATACGCAGCTCGAGATCGACCTTTCCGGCGTCACGGCAAGTGACTCGGCCGGGCTGGCGCTGTTGCTGGAGTGGGTGACGTGGGCTAATCACACGGTGCGCGAAGTGCGGTTCACGGGACTTCCTGAGCGTGTAATGGCGATTGCGAAGACCACCGAAGTGGAAGGCTTGCTGACGCGGGGTGAACGCTGGGCAGGATTTATCGAGGCGCCCGAAGGCTAGTCGTCGTCTTCCTCGAGAAACTCGTCGTAGAACTCATCGTCCTCCGGCGGCTCTCCATCGTAAATCTCGAACTCTCGGTTCTGCAGGTAGGACTCGCGCAGGGTCAGGTACGGGTCTTTCGATTCTTCCAGCGTACTTTCGAGCGGCAATAATCGCGCACGGAGCTCGATAATTCGCAGGACTCTCAGCTTGTCACGCACCGAGGTATTGTCGTAGTAGTACAATGGATTGGACACGATAGATAACGGGAAGAGCAACGCGTCACGCAACGTAGATGGGCCGAGAATCGGCATCATCACGTAAGGTCCGTCCGGGACGCCCCAGACTGCCGCGGTCTGACCAAAATCTTCGGGGTGCGCCTCCAGGCCGCCCGCCGTCGCAATGTCGAAGATCCCGCCAACACCCAGCGTGCTGTTGAAAACGAATCGTCCCAGCTCCGAGAACCCGCGCTTGGGCTTGCCCTGCAGGAAATTGTTGATCGACGAAGCGGGCGTGCGGAGATTCTTGAAGAAATTGGTGATCCCTTTTCGTGCCGGTCGCGGAACGACCTTATCGTAGCCCTTCGCTAGCGGCTTGGTTGTAACCTTGTCGAGACCGCGATTGAAGGCGAACAGTGGGCGATTCATGGGCTCCCAGGGATCCGCCTCCGAGCGGGCGTCTTCAGGGACACTGGCGCAACCTCCGAGCAGCAGAGCGCACAGCGCAAGCGTTCGCCACGGCGGCGAAGAGTCAGATCTATTCATGATCTATTGCGCTCTCCGGGCCGATACGCCGACCGGTTCGTCGCGCTGCATGCGCTTCAGCTGTTCTTCTGTCATGAACTCGCGGATGAGATTGATGCGCGCTTCAAAGCGAATGCGCTGAATTTCGTTGAGTTCAGGCAAACGCAGCGCCTGCTGCAGGTAGCCGATGCCCCCGGTCAGGTCGCCTATCATCAGGCGATATTCGGACAGGTAATAGAGCGACTCGGCGTCTTCGCCGGCCATGTTCGCAGCCCGGGCAATCAGGCGCACCTGCTCCGGCGTCGGTGGCACGTTGTTCATCAGGTCCAGCAGCATCGTGTGCGCCTTTGTTGCCTGTCCTAATTGTAGCAGTTGCTCACCGTAATCCAGGACAAGAGGCACGTTTCGCGGGAACAGGCCGATCGCGCGTTCGTAGGCGTTGATGGCGTCACGCGGTTGATCGAGGGCTACCAGCGTCTGCCCAAGGCCGATGTGATAGGCGATGACGGACTTATCCTTGTCGAGCAGGTCGCGGAAGATGTCCAGCGCCTCCCAATAGCGACCGGCGCGCTGGTAGGCGACGGCACGGCCATAGCGCTCAATATCATTCTGGTTCTCGTAGGGGCGTTTTTCGAAATAGGCGACAGCCTCTTTCGACGTATCGTACCGGTCTACAAGCACGCGCATGCGTGCAATACCGTAGCTCGTCGAATCGTCGCTGCGGATCGGCGGATAGGATCTTGCCCGGTTGCGCGACTCGGCGATTCGCGCCGTCGTCACTGGGTGAGTTCGCAAAAACTCGGGCGCGCGCATCTCAGGACTTGTCGTCGTCTGTCGGGACATGACTTCGAAAAACGAGGCCATCCCATAGGGATCGAATCCGGCGTCGGCCAGTGCCGCAATGCCGACACGATCCGCCTCATACTCGTTGCTGCGTGTGAAATTGATCTGTTGCTGCACTGCAGCGCCCTGCGCAACCGCCATGGCACCCTGGGCGGCGTCCGAACTACCGCCTGCCGCGGCCACGATGATTGCTCCGAGCATCATGGCCGTCGTCAGGATACTCTGGCGTGAATTCGCATGAATGGCGCGCGCGATATGGCGCTGCGTAACGTGCGCAACTTCGTGCGCGATAACGCCCGCCAGTTCGTCCTCACTGCGAGTCGCCTCGAGCAGGCCCGTGTGCACGCCGATGTAGCCGCCGGGCAGGGCAAAGGCGTTTATGCGCCCGTCCTTGACCGCAAAAAACGTGAAGTCGTGGTCACCGTCGTTGGTCTGCGCCACTATGCGGCTGCCGATCTCGTTCAGATACTCGGTCACCAGCGGGTCTTCGACGACCTGGCCGCTGCGCCGGATATCCCGCATGATTGCGCGGCCAAACTGCTTTTCCGCATTCTTGGACAGAATGGCGTCGGCAGGGCTGCCCATGTCCGGGAGATCAATATCATCCGCGCCGGCGCCGCTGATAAACACCAGCGAGGCGAGCAACAGCGCAATCGAGGCGCCTGTGATGATATTTGAGTTCATTCGTTCCTGGCTCAATTTTACAGTGTCCCTGACTCTCGGACCCCGTGCCTGCCGAGGTGTTCCCCGGATTACAGCGCCTTCACGGCTTCGAGTACTTCCTCGGCGTGGCCCTTGACCTTGAGCTTGCGCCATTCCTTGCGCAGCTTGCCGTCGGCATCGATAAGGAAGGTACTGCGCACGACACCCATGAACTTCCTACCGTAAAGCGTCTTCTCGTGGATGACGTCGAATTTCTTACATAACTTTTCGTCAGGATCGGAGATCAGGTCGAACTTGAAGCCCTGTTTGTCCCTGAACTTCTCGTGCGACGCAAGGCTGTCCCTCGATATACCGAAAATGACGGTATTCTGGCGCCGGAATCGCGCGTGCAGCTCGCTGAAATCGCGTCCCTCTGTCGTGCAGCCGGGCGTACTGTCCTTCGGGTAGAAGTACAGCACGACATTCTGGCCGCGCAGGTCTTTGAGCCGGATCGTCTTGTTACGGGTGGCGTCGGCCTTGAAATCAGCGACGACGCGATTCATTGCTGGTGCGCTCAAACTTGGCTCCTGTCAGTTCTCAGCCTTTGACCGGTTCGATGATGGCGTCGAGATTGAGACGGTCGCAAACCTCGAGGAATTCCTCACGTAGCTGCGCGATGTGTATCGACGATGGCACGTTCACGGCCATTTGCACGGCGAACATCGGCGCACCGGTATGCGCCGCCGCGTAGCTGCGGGTTGCGACGTCAGCGATCTCGATATCGCGCGAGGAGAAGAAATCGGCGAGGTTATAAACAATGCCCTGCTGGTCGAGGGCGACCACATCGACCGCGTAGGGCATGCGATCTTCCTCGGGCGGCTTGGCATCCGTCTTGCGAATCGACACTGTGAGCTTGTCATCTTTGCAGAGCTTATCCAGGCCTTGTTCGAGTCGGCTCAGCGTATGCCAGTTGCCGGACACGAGCAGCAACATCGCGAATTCCGACCCCAGCGTTGTCATGCGGCTTTCCTCGATATTGCCGCCGCAGGACAGGATGACCTTGCTCAGATCCTGGACCACGCCTGTTCGGTCGGTTCCAACCGCTGAAATAACAATAAGTTGTGACATTTTACTCTATTCTACTTTAATGAAATTCGGTGTATGAGGCGCTTTTGAGACAGCGCTTAATCAGAGGATTGTCTGATTGACCCGCAGTTCTTGCCAGCACCGGACATGAACAGTAACATCGCCGCCTTATTTGTGGCGAGATACATTTGTGTTCAAGGGCAGCCTGGTCGCTCTCGTGACGCCATTCGATGGCAATAATCGGGTCGATTACACGAGTCTCAAGCGGCTGATCGACTTCCATGTCGAGCATGGCAGCAATGGGCTGGTGATTGCCGGTACGACGGGTGAGTCGGCCACGCTAAAGCGTTCCGAGCACATCGAACTCATCGGCAGGGCCATAGAAATCGCCGCCGGACGACTGCCGATCATCGCGGGTACGGGATCGAACTCGACGGCACAGACCATTGAGCTGTCTTTGGCCGTCGCCGACCCGGGTATCGCTGCCTATCTCGTGGTTGTGCCTTATTACAACAAGCCGACGCAGGAAGGCCTGTTTCAGCACTTCACGGCGGTTGCGGATACGGTCGACAAGCCCGTCATGATGTACAACGTTCCGGGGCGCACAGTGGCCGACATGTTGCCCGAGACGGTGGCCAGGCTGGCGCAGCATCAGAATATATTCGGTATCAAGGAAGCCACGGGCGACATTGAGCGCCTGAAAGCGATTCAGGCGCTCGTCGATGAAGATTTTATGCTATACAGCGGCGACGATTTTACGCTGCGGCCGTTTATAGAGCAGGGCGGTCACGGTGTGGTGACCGTGAGCGGCAATGTGGCGCCGGCGCAGGTTGCGCGGCTCTGCCAGCTCGCATCGTCAGGTGAAAAAGACGCGGCCAGGGCACTTGACGACGACCTGCAAAGGCTCAACAAAGCCCTGTTCGTGGAGTCGAACCCGATTCCGGTAAAATGGGCGGTTAGCGAAATGGGCCTGATGGCCCCGTACATTCGACTACCGCTGACGCCGTATTCAGAGCGATACCATGAAGAAATGCGTTCGGCGATGCGCGCAGTGGGCGTTGCCGTGAAGGACAATGAATGATGATTAAGCGGTTTCTTATCGTCGTAGCGATGCTTTGCGGCCTGTCGGCCTGTTTCGGGAACAAAAACCTCAGCTACAAGTGTGACGAGTCACAGCGGTACCAGGAAGTGACGGCCGGGAAGCGGGTGGAGCCTCCCGAGGGGCTGGATCCGCTCAACGAATTTGTCGAGATGCCGATACCAAAGCCTGAAAATGCACCGGTGCGTCCGGAGGGCTCGCGCTGCATCGAGTTGCCGCCGTCGGTGCTGACGGATAGCTAGAAAGACACGATCAATAAAATTCGGAGAGGTGGCTGAGTGGTTTAAGGTGCTCGCCTGGAAAGCGAGTGTGCGGTGATACCGCACCGGGGGTTCGAATCCCCCCCTCTCCGCCAGTAACAAGAAAGGGACAGTGACCTTAATTCGCTGAATTAAGGTCACTGTCCCCCTATTAGAAGGTCACTGTCCCCCTTGTTTCCCCCCCCTGTTCCATAGGTACATGCCGGCAGTCCGGTGGCACGGAATAGCCTGAAGGCTTGCTCCGGGACCATACACTGAGTACGGTAGCCGTTTTCAATGGCTGCAGTACTTTGGGCGATATTGAGGCGCAGGCGTTTCACGGGCCGGCCGAGGAGGAGTAAATCCATGAAATACCTGATCAAATCTATCTTTACGCTACTGCTGGGCGCGCTCTGTTTATCCGCCGGCGCAGCGCACGCACAGGATAGACCCAATATTCTTGTGATAATGGGCGACGATGTCGGCATAACGAACATCAGCGCCTACAGCCATGGGCTGATGGGCTACCAGACGCCGAATATCGACAGGATCGCCGACGAAGGAGCAATGTTCACGGATTATTATGGCGAGCAGAGCTGCACGGCAGGCCGCTCGACCTTCATCACGGGCCAGAGCCCCTTCCGCGTCGGTCTGACTAAAGTGGGCATGCCAGGGGCCAAGTCGGGTATCAGCTCTGAAGACCCGACGATCGCGGAGCTGCTGAAGCCCCTGGGTTACACCTCCGGACAGTTTGGCAAGAACCATCTCGGCGACCGCAATGAGTATCTGCCCACCGTGCACGGGTTCGATGAGTACTCGGGTGTGCTTTACCATCTCAATGCGTTAGAGGAGCCCGAGAACGTCGATTACCCGAAGAACCCCGAGTTCTTCGCGAAATTCGGGCCGCGCAACGTGATCTATACCTGGGCGACAGACAAGGTCGACAAGACTGAACACCCACGATGGGGTGTCGTCGGCAAGCAGAGGATCGAGGATCGCGGCAAGATGACCATCGAGCGCATGAAGACCTATGACGACGAGACCCTTGCTCAGTCGATCGATTTCATGCGGCGAGCCGTCAAGGACGACAAGCCCTTCTTCGTCTGGCACAACACCACGCGTACGCATGCCTTCACCCATCTGCGGAAGAAATATGCTGACATGATTCCCGAGAAGGGGCTCATGGGGGCTGCCATGACCGAGCTGGACGATACGGTCGGAGCCTTGTTGAAAGAGCTCGAGGATCTCGGCGTGGATGACAACACGATCGTCGTTTTCACGTCCGATAACGGCGCCATGAAGTTCAGCTGGCCTGACGGGGCGACTTCACCGTTCCAGGGCGAGAAAGCGACGACCTGGGAGGCCGGTGTTCGAGTTCCCGCCATGGTGCGTTGGCCGGGTACCGTCAAGGCTGGCACAGTGATCAACGATATTTTTCACCATAGCGATTGGTTCCCGACATTTCTCACGGCGGCTGGCGAACCCGGTATCAAGGAAAAGCTGCTGAAGGGTCACAAGGCCGGGCGCAAGACCTACAAAGTCCACCTGGACAGCTATGACCAGACGGAATTGCTGGCGGGTAGGGGGCCGGGTGCACGTAGAGAGTTCCACTACATAACCGATGACGGCGATTACGCTGCGTTCCGTTATGACAAATGGAAGATCTCGTTCATGACCCAGTCCTGCAACGGCTTCGATGTCTGGGACTGCGAATTCAAGCCACATCGCGCCCCGCGTATTACCAACCTGCGGGAAGATCCTTATGAGTTCGCAGTTCAGCCCAATGCGAGCTGGAACTATGATGAATGGATGTTCCGCCGCGCGTACCTGTTCGTGCCCGCTCAAGGCATCGTCGGCAAGTTCGTCATGTCGTTCAAGGAATATCCGCCGCGTGCGCTGCCGGCAAGCTTCAGTGTCGGTGACGCGCTCAAGATGATCAGTACCCCGGCGCATAATTAGAACGCGGTGCTGACCAGAGGTGCTATATCGACAAGGCCCCTCATGGGGCCTTGTTCTTAGTGCATCGTGTCGTCTTTCGCGAGCCGACAGATGATGGCCGGCTTCCTTGACGAGAATCGAGTAGTCGTTGAATTAGGGTCACTGTCCCCTTCTTGTGAACGCCCGCCCTAGGGCGTGTAAGTCATAGCGTTGCATCGCGCGATAAACGCGCTGACCTGTTCCGCATTCACCTCGCCCATCGTGAAGTAGGGGAACTTGATCATGGGCTGGTCCTGGAGGAAGTCCTGGATCACAGCCTCTTCGAGCGGCTGGCCATCCGCTGCCTGGCTTCCGAGCCACTCTGGCATCAGCTCGATCAACAGCGGCTTCAGGTCCGGGTTGGACCAGAACTCCCTGAAGAAGCTGTATTCGCTGAAGCGGTAGTTCAGTTTCTCGGTAGATTGCAGCGTCACCCCGTGTTGCACGCGAATATCACGGGACGATGCGCCAACGAGTAGCTCGTAGTCGCCGCTCTCGGCGATCCAGCGCCCGTGTCGTGTGCTGTAAAAGGAGAAGTCCCTATCGGAGAGTACAAATCGAATTTCTCGGCTTTCACCCGGCGCAAGCTCCAGCTTGTGAAATCCCCTGAGTTCCTTCTCTGGCCGCTGCACGCTGGCTTCCAGATCCTTCACGTACAGCTGCACCACTTCCTTGCCCGCGATGTCACCCGAATTGGTCACCGTGACGGCAACCGTCAGTGAATCCTTATCCGACAGGCGCTCCGACGAAACTCCCAGGTCGCTGTAGGAAAAGTCGGTGTAGGAAAGGCCATGGCCAAAGGGAAACAACGGGGCGATCTTTCGCTTGTCGAAGTAACGATAGCCTACGAAGACGCGCTCTCCATAGAGCACTTCACCATCTTCGGCCGGGAAATTCAGGAAGGCCGGAGTGTCTTCCAGGCGTACCGGGAAGGTCTCGGCCAGTTTGCCCGAGGGATTCACCTTGCCAAAGACGACGTCCGCAACGGCGCCGGCACCCGCCTGGCCGCCCAGCCAGGCTTCGACGATAGCCGGCACACCGTCAACCCAGGGCATTGCAACGGCGCTGCCATTCGTCAGCACGACCACCGTATTCGGCTGCCTCTCTGCTATCGCCTCGATCAGGCGATTGTGCGAGGGTGGCAGGTTGATGTGATGGCGGTCTATACCTTCGGATTCATAATGCAGGGGCAAGCCGGCCAGTACCACGGCGACGTCAGCCTCTGCCGCCACGCGGGCAGCCGCGTCTATCAGTGTGAAGTCAGCATCATCGGCGAGGTTGTAACCCTGTGCGTATTCAATCTCGAAGTCGTCTCCATACTCCTGCCCGATGATATCCATGAACTTGTCGACCCGCGGAGGTAAGACCTCCGAGCTGCCATTGCCCTGGTAGCGGGGGCTCATTGCGAACTCGCCGATTACGGCAATCTTGCGATACCTGTTCGCGCTTAGTGGCAATACCGCGCCATCGTTCTTCAATAGCGTAATAGCCTCCGAGGCGACCCTGCGCGCAAGCGAATGGTGTCCGTTGAGATTCTGGTCGCGAGACGAATCAGCTACGGCGTTGGCTCTTAACACTACCCGGAGAATGTCGTGTACCACCCGGTCCAGCTGCGCTTCTTCGAGTTCGCCATTCTTCACCGCATCGATAAGCATCTGGTTGGTCAGGTGGCCAGGCTTGCCGGGCATCTCCAGGTGCATGCCCGCCCGAATACCTTCCACCCTGTCGATGACTGCATCCCAGTCCGAGACGACAATTCCCTCGAAGCCCCATTCCTCCTTCAGCTTGACCGTCAGCATTTCCGGCGACTGGGTGCCGTACACACCCTGTACACGGTTATAGCAGGCCATGACCGACCAGGGTTGCGCCTCACGGACAGCTATTTCAAACGGCGTCATATAGATCTCGTTGAGCGTCCGCTCATCGACGTCGGAATTGGCCCACATCCGCTCCGTCTCCACATTGTTGGCAACAAAGTGCTTTAGCGACGTTCCAACACCCTGGGCCTGAACACCTTCAATATAGGCGGCGCCCAACTTGCCGGACAGGTACGGATCCTCGGAGAAGTATTCGAAGTTCCGGCCGCCAAGGGGGGAGCGTTTGATGTTGACGCCGGGGCCGAGCAGCATGTTGACCCCCAAGGCACTGGCCTCGTCTCCAAGTGCTTCTCCCACCTCGCGCAACAGCGCCACGTCCCAGGTGGCGGACAGAGCTGAAGCCGTAGGAAAACAGGTGGCCGGTAGTTGGTCTCCGTAACCCCAGGTGTCGGTGGACGGTGCTCTTCTCAATCCATGGGGACCGTCGGCCATCCAGATGTAGGGAATACCCAGGCGATCGATCGGCTGCGTACTCCACGCATCCCTGCCGGAAGTCAGCATGACTTTTTCTTCGAGGCTCATCCGGGATAGCAGGCGGCTAATAGTCATATCCGACCAGGCCTGCTCTCCGGCCGGATGCCCCGCGCCGGCGGTTGCTACGGGCAGCAGCGCGGCTGCCAGGCAAACGCTCATTTTTTTCATATACCCCGATCCTTATCGGACCATGCCGTCACTGATCAGGCGCCGCGTGACCGCCTCGGCCTCCTTGACGAATATCGAATAGTCCCTGAATTGGTCGTAGTTCACCTTCAGCTTCGATTTTGCCTCGATCGCCCAGACAGGTTCTCTCGTCTTCGCCGAGTAGAGCTGCGATGCGATTACGAGCTTGCCTTTGAGTTGCAGGCCTTTCGGCTCCACATACTCGGTTTGATCGACACTCCAGACGTTGAAGTACCAGGTCGGTCGGACGTTGTAAGTGACCTCGGGATTCATGTCCTTCATCTTCGCCGTGGTCTCGAGGCTTGCAAGTTGCGTCACGAGGACCGCCTCGGAGTCGAGTTCCTCGACCATGGCCAGGAAGGTCTCTCGTGTGGCAGGCGTCCTCGTGTCCATGAGTGACGTACTCGCAACCGCATTGACGCCTCTAGCGGAAAGTATCTTGACGATTTCTTTCTCGAGGTAGCGTCTGGAGTCGAAGGACTCGAACAGCGCGATGACGAGGACTCTGTCGTACGGTGCGCCCGTGGGCTTGTCCTGCGTCTCCACTCTGCTGACCTGGGGTGTCGACGAACAGGCGGCCAGTATCGCCAGAAATGCACCGGCCAGGACTCGTGTAACGGCTCGTTGTCTCATCATTCTCCCTGTCGCCTTGGCAGGCTTTGCCCGGCTCCGCCCGCCGAGCGGATCTTGACGATCGCGTCATGGACCATATCGGTGATCTCCTTGGTCTCAGAGGCTCCGATTCGATCGATGGCGCCTTCCTCGACCGAGAACAAGGCCATCAGGTGCTTGCGGATCATTTGGAACGCTTGCGCATTCTTTCGTCCGCAGACCGATTCGTCGTTTTTCAGTACTCGTTCGACGAGGCCGGGTTTGCCCAGTTCGATGTCGCAGGCGATGGCAAGCCTGGATAGCTCGTGTGCAATTCCGTCGATCTGTCGGCCCCAGTATTTGTGCTTTTCTTCACTCATGTGCGGTCCCTCCGAAGCCGATTAGTGTAGCACCGGACGCAAAATCGTTCGTGCCAATATCGACCGTGCCGTAAGCTTTCAAAATAGGAATACGAGGCCAGCGCGGGCTTCCCATTGATTAAACGTCGTGCCGCTCGCCTGGATCAGGCACTCCCCGGCGCCGAAGCTGCTGCTGCAAAAAATCCTGCTGTCGCTTTCGAGAAACGTAGAGTAGACGCGTCCCTCGAGCCGCACCCCTATTCGTTCTGTCATATTCATTTTTATTCCGCCGCCAAACGAAGCCGAGAAGTAGTTCTCGGAGTCAAGGTCGGCGAACTGGGGATCGAAATGTGTCACGCCCAGGGTCAACGCGATGAATGGCACTACTCTGTCGCCGTCGTAGAGGTAGGTACCGCCGAGCTGAAAATATTGCACGTCGAGATCGATCGATTCAGTGGCGACGAACGTGCCTGCCGTATCGACCTCGGTGGATTGCTGAGCGTACAGGATCTCCCATTGCCCCTGGGGTTTCGCGCTGATATTCAATATAAGACCGAATGCACTCGAATCGTCCAGATCGAATTCCTCGCCGGTATCGTCATCCTCGAAATCCCCACCCATACGGTAGGCGGCGAAGGGGGTGAGTTCGTAGTCCAGGCGTTCCTGTGCCACCACGGGCGCGGCGAGCGGAAGGCAGAGCACCGATAACGTGAGAATATGGCGTAGAAGATGACGCATAAGGGATTGACAGGATCCTTGTCCGGATGTTTAGTGGCATTCTAACCTGTGACGACACTAATCAGGGCCAATTTCAGTCAAGCTTCGATTAAAGGAAAAAACTTATGGCAAATCGTATGAACCATCTACTCCTGGTTGCGCTGGCAATGGTGCTGGCCGCCTGCGCCTCCACTTTCGAAGCGACCTATGATCATGACAGGAGTCATGATTTCTCGAACTACCGTACGTTTGCCTGGATATCGGAGCACCCGATGGTTGTCGCTGAAAACGTGGGCGTCGTAAATCCCATGCTCGAGACGCATGTCATGAACGCCATGGAGAGCGGCCTGCGTGCGAAGGGATTTCGTCTCGTTCAGAATGCCCAGGCCGCGGACTTCGTTGTGGCATTCACGGTCGGCTCGCGCGAGAAGATCAGGGTCGACTCGTATCCCACGATGTCAGGCGGCTACTACGCCGCTCGTCCCGGCGGCTGGGGCCGTTCCTACTACGGCTATGGGGGAACCGAGACGACGGTCCGCCAGTACACGAAGGGTATGCTCGCCGTCGACATATTCGACGTGAAAGAGCGCAGGCCGGTCTGGCACGCCGTGGCGACGAAGACGATCCAGGAGAAGGACCGCAAGCAGATCGTCGAGACAGTGAATATGGCCGTCAATTCGATTCTTGGTGGCTTCCCGCCGCCGTAGGTCAGGTGTCGCCGATAGGGCTTGCAGCCTCCGGGTTCCCGAGCTGGCGTAGCACGTCGTTCGATAACGTGATGAAGATTCGGAAACTCTCGTCGGCGGCCAGTTTCTCGTCGATGAGCATGTCGAACGCTCGGGTCTGGAGATCGCGGACCTCGGCGGCGATGCGCTGGCGGTCGTCGTCGCTCGTCTGCTCGCTGATGGCGCGCTGCAGCGCGATCGTCCGCACGTAAAAGGTGTCGATCCGGTTCTTGCGGCGCATCTTGTAAAGCCGCATTCCGCCGAAGATGGCGCTGACTAACCCGAGAACGATAGTGGCGACGACCTCCGCGACGCCCGAATAACGCTCGTAGACACTTGGAGCGTCCCGTTGCAGATAGGATTGCGTGCCCGGATGGACGACGAACGTCGAGCGACTAACATCGAAATCGTCTTCCAGATTCTGAAATACGCCTTGTCGGCGCGCCGCAAGGGCCGGCCTTAGCCGCAACACTTCGTTGATCAGGTCATAGACAACGGCGCTGTCGAGATCGTGGCGGGCAACGAGGATCTTGTCGACAGCAACAGTTAATGCTGCTTCTGGCGACATTTCACCGTAGGTGCCCAGGGGAATCACGAACGGGACGATGTGCGGATTAAGCAGGACTGCCGCGTCGATGCTCGTACCTTTGCCGACATCGTCCACGCTGCCCATGGAGGCGAGGCGAAATTCCAGGATCTCCTCATTGATTTCACGGAGTTCGTCGATCCTGCCTGGCGTGATTGGGGCGAAAACGATCACGATGTCGGGCGTATCTTCCAGCGATTCGATGAATCGGTAATCGTCGCTTCCCAGGTGCATGCGCTCCGCAACGCGCCGGAAGACGAGGCGCGACGCCGAGCCCTCGGGACCCGCATAGATCGCCATTTGACGACCCGCTATAACGTCAAAAACGTCACCACCGTCCCTTCGAAGGATGTGAAGTACGGTCGGGTACAGAGGCATGACGGTGGCGATGTCGCCGCGAAAAGGCAGGTAGTTCGACACGAGCGCGAGATCGGCCTCGCCAGACGCAACGGCGTCGAGTGCGGCGACTTCGGACAACGCCTCCTCGGAGAGTTGTACGTTGACGCGGGCGCTATCTGCGAGCAGTTCGGCAACGTCCTCGATGATGGAAAGGTCGACGTCCTCTGTTGGCTTCACGAGGCGTAGTTCGGTGGTTGCCGAATCGCACCCTGCGAATGTGATTGCCGCAATTACCGAAATTACGGCAATCGTGGCCCGGCATAAACGGCGTGTCGATATCAACGATAGTTCTCTTGGCCCGTGACAAGTCGAAGCATAGTACATGTGGCGGCCCGACGGACAGTTCAGACGCAACTCGGTGCTACAATGATGGTCCAATAATCGCCACCACCAGGAACATCGAGGTTAGTTCCATGCGTCTCAATGCAAGCGCTTCGCCGCTGCGGTCTGCGGCGATTGTCGTGTCCGTTTTTTTCGTGTCGGTGTGTGCGGCCGACGACTCGACTGAAGCGATTTCAGCGACCGACGAACTGATGAGTCACGACGGTCTGTACCCTGTATCGAGCAGTCGCGCGGACGCCGCATGGGCGAGGCCCGATATGGATATCAGCGCCTATGACAAAATCATGTTGCAGGGTGTCGGAATCCAGTACCGACCGGGTGCTTCGAAAAGGTTCAATCGCTCGACGAGTGCAACAGACTATTACGTATTGAATGCAGACCAGAAGGAGCGTCTCAAGAACACTTTCAGGGAGAAGTTTCACGAAGAGCTCGCCAAGAGCACTCGTTTCACCGTCGTCAGCGAGCCCGGACCTGATGTGCTGCTCATCAAGGGCGGCCTGATCGACGTCGTTTCCTACGTGCCTCCCGAGCAGGCGGGTAGTTACGAGATCTTCCTCGACAGGATCGGCGAGGCGACCCTGATCCTCGAGATCAGTGACTCCACTTCGGAGGCGGTTATTGCGAGGGTCGTCGATCGACGGGCCGCGGAAGACGTCGCGGACAGGTTTCAGCGATCCAACAGGGCCACAAACACGGCGGAAGTCCGTCGCCTCGCGGGCATCTGGGCCCGGATCCTGCGAGAGCAGCTGGACCACTATGCGTCCAATTAGCCCGGCCCGTACGGAGACCATCGAATGAAAAAGTTCGCCCTGTCATTAGTCCTGCTTGGCCTTGTTGCGCTGCCGGCACACGCGGAAACCGACACGACCGAGCCGGAAACGGTGCGGGCTGTCGATCAAGTGCCGCTGTATCCGCGTGTCTTTGAATCGGCGGACGGATGGGTCGTGATTCACGAGCCGCAGATCGAAAGCTGGGAGGATTTCGAGCGTGTCACTGGCCGCGTGGCTGTGGAAGCGACGCTCGATGGTGAAACCGATGCCGTGCTCGGCACCGCGGAGTTTGCTGCCGATACCGAGGCCAATGTCGAAGAAAGGGTCGTGGCCATCGACAACCCGGAGATCACGGGGGTCAGTTTCCCCGGTGCGGATGGGGCGCGGCTTGCCAGGCTGCAGGCACTCGTGCGTGATTCCGTGCGCAAGAACAGTCAGTACGTGCCACTCGATGTCGTCCTGTCTTACGTCGCTTTCGATATCGTTCCGCCGGCCGAGGAGGGGCTGTCGTTCGAACCGCCGCCTATTTTCTACTCCAGCACGCCGGCAATTCTCGTCATGACCGACGGCGAGCCGATACTCACGCCGATTGACGACACGCGTCTCGAGTTCACTGTAAATACGAACTGGGACCTGTTTCGCTACAAGGAGAAGGAATGGTACCTGCGGCACGGCCGACACTGGCTCAAGGCCACTGACCTCAAGAATAGCTGGAAATTCGATGACTCCTTGCCGCGCGATTTCAAGAAGCTGCCCGACGACGGCAACTGGACCGAGGTGAAGGCCTCCATCCCGCCGTCGAAAGACAGCCAGGAGCTGCCGACCGTGTTCGTGAGCGACCGACCGGCGGAACTTATCGTCACGGATGGTCAACCTTCCTTCGGCACGATCACGGCCGGGGGGCTCGAATACGTGCGCGATACGGAGAGCGATTTGTTCCGCCTCGATGGCCGGTATTTCTACCTGGTCTCGGGCCGCTGGTTCGAATCCGCATCACTCAAGGGGCCCTGGCACCACGTCAAGGAACTGCCGGAGGAGTTTTCCGGGATCCCGCCCGACAGTCCCAAGGGTCATGTGCTCGTTGCCGTGCCCGGTTCCGAGGAGGCGCAGCTGGCTGTGCTCGAAGCCGAGATTCCGAGGAAAGCCAGCGTCTCGCGCGACGCTGGCGACAGCGTCTCGGTTGTCTACCAGGGCGAACCGGAGTTTGTGCCTATCGAGGGAACCGACGTACAGCGCGTCCTGAACAGCCCTAACGATGTGCTGCTCTACGAAGGCGTGTACTACCTGTGCCTCGATGCAGTCTGGTATCGAGCAACTGTGGCGACCGGGCCCTGGGTCGTTGCCGACAATATTCCGGCCGCGATTTACGCGATTCCGCCTTCGTCGCCGATGTACCATGTAACCCACGTCAAAGTGTATGACTCCGGTAGTGACTACGTATCGACGGGCTATACCAGCGGCTATTACGGAACCTACGTCAGCTACGGGGTCGTCGTCTACGGCAGCGGCTGGTACTACCCGCCGTACTACGGCTACGGTGGCTATTACGGCTATCCCTACTATCCCTATCCCTACAGCTACGGCGCGTCCGCCTGGTACAACCCGAACACGGGCACGTACGGGCGTTCGGCGAGCGTGTACGGGCCTTACGGCGGCTACGGGCGTGGTTCCGCCTACAACCCCAGTACCGGCACCTACGCACGAGGGGAGGCGGTCTGGGACAGCAACGAGATTGCCGGTCGCGGCGTTGCCTACAACCCGCGCACAGGGACGGGGGTTGCCACGCATCGCTACGCCAACGAAGACGGTGGCTGGGGCGAGTCGCTGATCACGCAGAACGACAAGTGGATGGAGACTCGCAGCGAATGGTCGGACAACAAAATGACCACCGACATCAGGACGTCCGAGGGAACCACGGGCCAGCTGACCCGCGAGCGCAGCGGCGACTCGGTCACGGGCACTGGCGAATTCCAGCGCGGCGACCAGACGCTGTCGACGCAGTCGTATCGCGGTTCGGAGGGCAGGGCCGTCCAGTATGAGACGGGCAGCGGGCAGACCGGCGGCTTCGCCCGCTCATCGGAAGGTGATCTGTACGCGGGACGGGACGGCGAAGTCTACAAGCGCGATGATAGTGGATGGCAGCAGCGCGGCGATGACGGCGGCTGGAACCCGGTCACGGCGCCCGAAGACCGCGCGGCGCAGACGGACCAGGCACGCAGCAATGCTTCCGAACGCCGAAGCGGTTTCGAGAATCGCGATGCATCGGGCTTATCGGAACGCCGGCAATCGACTGATGCGTGGTCGAATCGCAGCTACGACGCAGCACGAAACCGTGGTAGCTACGATACGAGCCGGCGCAGTCAGCTCGATCGCAGCCATAACGCCAGGACGAATGGCAATAGCCGCTATAACCAGCGGCGCAGCGCGAATCGTTCTTTCCAGAACCGCTCGCGTGGTGGACGGATGCGCGGCCGTCGGCGCTAGCCAGGCATTGCCGGGCGTGGCCTCGGCACAACAACCGGGTGGCTGAGCGTCGGCCCCAGCTAGTCGCGAATCAGGCCGTCGGACTTCAGACGCCCGACCACGGCCGCGCTGGTTTCATTGATTATTTCCGCAAGCGTCTTCACATCTGACAGGCTCGTTTCGACCGACCAAAGCTTGTCCCCGGCAGGAAGGGAAAACAGCTCGGACCGAATCGTGATGTTGACGTTAACGTCGAGCATGTCCGGTTCGTTGAGCTCTTCGTAGTCGTAGCGAAACAGGTCGAGAGGCTTGTCCGCATCCCGTCGAGTCGCCTTGGCGCCTGCCGGGCCCGACTTCATTTTCGCGTCGGAGTCGCGGTTGGTGACTCTCGAGATCAGGACGGCGTCAAAGCCCTCGTCAGTCGCGGCTTCTTCGATTTCCTCACGAATGATCGGTTTATCGCCGCCTGTGAGGACGTAGTAGGCCGTCGCTTGTGCGCCGGCGTACCTGAGGTCCGACGCGAGCTTGCGCTCGAAGCGTGTGCGGCTCTCGTAATTGTCTGCAACACCGACAACCAGGATCTTCCTGACGCCGCTGCCGGCGTAGCTGGGTACGTCCGCGGACGCGACGGTCTTGGGGCCGGACGAACACGACGCAACAAGTGTTGCGATGAGAGCAGGCAGAATAACTCGAATTGCATTTCGTGTACGGCGCACAGGTTCCTCCTCAGCCGGCCGTAACCAGCGTCGCGCAAGCTATTACTTGTTCAGGTTCCCATCAAGGAACTCGCGAAACAACCGCGCCCAACGAGCGGCAGCATTCTCCACGGCACCCCAGTCGGTGAGTGTTGCCGTGGACGTCGAGAATGCGGGCGCCGACGCGCTGTCCGCGCCGCGCGCAAGGATTTTGCCGGATTTCGAGTCCTTGAGTTCCATCAGGAAGATGATCGCGCCCGGCCTCGCGATTTCGCGCAATTCGCGTCGCATACCGGGTAACTCGGGCGACGTTGCATTGCGGAGATCGATCAGCGTGGGCTGAACCTCGAGCGCCGTGGGTCCCTTTTCACGCACGATCTCGTATCCGACCAGTTCGCCCAGAAACGCCTTGCGAAAAATCTGCCGCGTGCGCTCCTGATCGGCGTCCGACGGCGCCGCGTCCTCCGGAAAGAATATCCCCATGTCGCTGGCGAGAATTCGGTCATAACGGCCGAAATCGGCGTCGACGGCAATAACGCTGGCTTCGACCCGAGGGTTCCTGGTGACGTTGAAACTCTGCGTCGTCGTTGTCGTGCAAGCCGATATCAGGACCGCCAGCGCTATAGCAGTCGCCCGAAAAGCGACGCTCTGTGATTTCATTGATGCAGGCCTGTTGAATCGTCGGGAGGCGCATTATTGCAGAAAGAACGCCGGATTATTGTAAGCTGGGGCAATAGGCAATTTTCCGTATTCTGAGTTACGGGAGAAAAGCCGAAAATAACGAAATAGTTTTGGCTGGAGATTACGCACCATGACGGACAACAAAGCAGGGCAGCCGGAATCCATTGTTCCGATAAAGAAAGAAGACTCCGCACAGAACGTGGCCAGGGCAAAGACGCAGCAGCCCTCTGCCGCACGTCTTTTCAGTCAGATGCGCCACGACCCGGAGAAGATCAAGGATCTTTTCCGAAGCGGCACATATCCCTACAAGACCCGGATACGGGGCACAGCCTACGAGCAACACAAAGAGGAACTGCAGGTCGAACTGCTCAAGGTTCAGAACTGGGTCAAGATGACGGGCGAACGTATCGTGGTCATTTGTGAAGGACGGGACGCAGCCGGCAAGGGCGGTACCATCAAGCGCTTCATGGAACATCTGAACCCGCGGGCGGCGCGCGTCGTAGCCCTCGAAAAGCCGACCGATCATGAGCGAGGGCAATGGTATTTTCAGCGCTACGTAAAACACCTGCCGACGGCCGGAGAAATGGTCTTCTTCGATCGCTCCTGGTACAACCGGGCGGGCGTCGAGCGCGTAATGGGCTTTTGTGACTCCCTCGAATACCTCGAGTTTATGCGGCAGGTACCCGATCTGGAACGGATGCTCGTGCGCTCCGGAATCCGGCTGTTCAAGTACTGGTTCTCGGTTACGCACGATGAGCAGGAACAGCGATTCACGGCGCGCATGTCGGATCCGCTGAAGCAGTGGAAACTGAGCCCGATCGACCAGGAGTCCCGGGACAAGTGGGCCGAGTACACCGAGGCCAAGGAGGCGATGTTCTTCTATACGGACACCGCGGACGCGCCCTGGACCATCATCAAGTCCGACGACAAGAAACGTGCGCGCCTGAACTGCATGCAGCATTTCCTGTCCGAACTCAATTACCCGGACAAGGACAAGCATGTCGTGCACGGGCCTGACCCGCTGATCGTCGGCTCGTCGGAGCACGTGATCGAAAAAGACCGCCATCTCTGGGGTTGAGCGAGGTTTGTGTTGACGGCTGCGAGCGGCGATAATCGCCGCCGGTCCGCGTCGGCTTTTCCGCGACGGTCAGCCGTGAACCCCGCCAGGCCCGGAAGGGAGCAACGGTAGCGGTGATACCGGGTGCCGGGAAGCGGCTGGCGCGGGCCACTTTAAGTTACACTGTTCGACTCGGAATCGAGCCTCAGGCGCCATACTTTCTATGAGTTACCTTGTCCTGGCCCGCAAATGGCGGCCCAAAGACTTCTCGGATACGGTCGGCCAGGAGCATGTGCTCCAGGCCCTGGTCAATGCGCTTGACTCGGGCCGTTTGCACCACGCCTATCTGTTTACGGGCACCCGGGGCGTCGGCAAGACCACGATAGCGCGCATTCTGGCCAAGGCGCTCAACTGCGAGAACGGGGTGACGTCGAAACCCTGCGGCGAATGCAGTGCCTGTGTCGAAATCGACGAGGGTCGTTTCGTCGACCTGATTGAAGTGGATGCCGCCAGCAAGACCAAGGTCGACGACACGCGCGATCTTCTGGACAACGTGCAGTACGCGCCGGCGCGAGGGCGTTACAAGGTGTACCTGATCGACGAGGTGCACATGTTGTCGAAGAGCTCGTTTAATGCTCTCCTGAAGACCCTCGAAGAACCACCTCCACACGTCAAGTTCCTGCTGGCCACAACGGACCCGCAGAAGCTGCCGGCCACTGTCTTGTCACGTTGCCTGCAATTCAACCTGAAGCGCATGACGCCGCGCCTTATTTGCGACCGCCTGACGCACATTTGTGAAGCCGAGTCGATCGAGGCTGAAGTCGCAGCGCTGGCGATGCTCTCGCGAGCGGCAGACGGCAGCATGCGCGACGCGCTTAGCCTTCTCGACCAGGCGATCGCCTACTGCGGTGGGAAAATCGAGGAGCATCAGGTCGCAATGATGCTGGGCACGATAGATCGTGATCACGTTGTGCGCTTGCTGCGCCTGCTCGCCGACAACGATGCGAGCGGGCTCATCGACACGATTCGGCAAATAGACGAACAGTTTCCGAACTACGCGCGGCTGCTCGAGGATCTTGCCCGAGACCTGCAGCGCATAGCTGTCTACCAGATCGTTGGTACCTGCGACAGCGAGGACGACATGAGCGAACAGGAGTACGCCGAGCTTTCAGCGGCATTGCCCGCCACCGACGTGCAGCTTTTCTACCAGATTGCACTCATGGGCAGGCGCGATATCCACCTGGCGCCTGATCCACGCAGTGGGGTCGAGATGACGCTGTTACGTATGCTCGCGTTCCGGCCAGCGGATGTGTCGACAATGACCGGCGGTGCGACGGCCCCGCCCGGCAAGCGCAGTGCGCCGGTTGCTGAGGTGGAGCCCGCCGCAAAGCCGGCGGTACGCTCTGCGGCAATGACGCCGCAGGCGAAAACCTGGTCTGATCCGGATTGGAGCCAGCTGGTTGCGGGTCTCGGATTGTCGGGAGCGGTGCGGTTGCTGGCGAGTAATTGCGCGTATCTGAGGCGCGAGGGCAATACCTTGTACCTCGGCCTGGACCCGCGCTCCGACTCGCTGCTCACGAAGCAACGAAAAGACGCGATGGCGTCGCGACTTTCTGAACATTTCGGTGAGGCCCTGAATGTCGATATCACGCTTGGGGCGGAGTCGCGGGAGACGCCCGTGCAGCAGGAGTCGCGCATGACCGATGAGCGGATGGAACAGGCCAGGCAGACACTCGAAGCGGATCCCAACGTCCGGGCGATGAAGAACATGTTCGGCGCGGAGATCAAGACCGAGACGATCGAACTGATCAATCCGCCGCAGTCAGACTAACAGTCAGGAGAATTGAATGAAGGGTGGCATCGGCCAATTGATGAAGCAGGCCCAGCAGATGCAGGCCAATATGAAAAAAGCCCAGGAGGAGATGGCGTCGCTGACCGTGACAGGTGAGTCCGGTGCAGGCATGGTGCGCATCACGATGAGCTGTCAGCACCAGGTGCAGGCCGTAGAGATTGATGATTCGTTGGTGGGTGACGACAAGGAAATGCTCGAAGACCTCATTACGGCAGCATTCAACGACGCCCTGCGCAAGGTCGAAAAGACCGTTCAGGAGAAATTCTCGGGCATGACATCCGGCATGAGCCTTCCGCCCGGCATGAAATTGCCGTTCTGAGGCAGTCCATCGGATGTCTTATTCGCCACTGCTTGTGCGCCTGATCGATGGGCTTCGGTGTATGCCGGGAATTGGCCAGAAGTCGGCTCAGCGTATCGCTTTTCACTTGCTCGAACGCGACCGGGAGGGTGCTGATAACCTGTCCAGCGCACTCGCCGAAGCGGTGCGCGGCATAGGGCACTGCAGTCGCTGCCGCATGTTTACCGAGCACGAGCTGTGCTCGATCTGTGCGGCGAGCGGCCGGGACGCGACCCAGCTCTGCGTCGTCGAGTCACCGGCAGATGTCATGGCGATCGAAGACGCGACGGGTTTCCGTGGCCTTTACTTCGTGCTCATGGGCCACCTGTCGCCGCTGGACGGCATTGGTCCCGACGAGCTGGGTCTCGACCAACTCGAAGCGTGGTTGCGGCAGGGTGAAGTCCAGGAGCTCATCATCGCGACCAATCCGACCGTGGAGGGCGACGCCACGGCGCATTATCTCGCTGAACTCGCGGGTAAACACTCGGTCGAAGCCAGCCGTATCGCACATGGCGTCCCGCTGGGTGGCGAACTGGAATATGTTGACGGCGGCACTTTGTCCCACGCTTTCTTCGGCCGTCGCGTTGTGGACTAGGAGGAGAGAAAAGTGACACACGATGACTGTCTGTTCTGCAAAATCCTTGCTGGCGATATTCCTGCTGACATCGTCTTCGAGTCGGAAACCGCGATCGCGTTTCGCGACATCAATCCGCAGGCACCAACGCATGTCGTGATCATTCCCAGGCAGCATATCGCGACGATCAACGACATCGGGGTGGAAGATCAGCCTGTTGTTGGCAGCCTGTTCTCGGCTGCCCGGGAGATTGCGAAAAAGGAAGGACTCTCAGAAGAGGGATATCGTGTCGTCATGAATTGCAATGCAGCGGCCGGACAAACCGTCTTCCATCTGCATCTCCATTTGCTTGGTGGGCGCGGACTGGGCTGGCCGCCGGGGTGAGATTCGCTAGTTGCGTGCGATCTGCTCGGTCAGGTTGACGATACGCTTGTAGCTTTCATAGCGGCGCGGCGAGATTGTCCGGTTTTCGAGTGCTTCCTTCACGGCGCAGCCTGGTTCGCGCAGGTGTCGACAATTGGCAAATCGGCAGTGTTGCGCGAGCTTTGAGATTTCCCGAAATCCCTGCGCGGCGAGGGTGGTCGATTCGAGCGCAGGCGCATAGTCCCTGACGCCGGGAGAATCAATCACGGAACCGCTGCCGGGCAGAGAAATCATTGCGGAATTGACCGTAGTGTGTCGTCCTTCGCCCGTCTTGCCCGATACGGTGGAGGTTTTTTGCAGCGAATCTCCCAACAGGCAGTTGATGATGCTCGACTTGCCTACGCCTGACTGGCCAACAATGATTGCGCAGCGCTCGGCCAGCAAGTTTCGGATGGCATCGATGCCCTGGCCCGTTTCGGCGCTGCATTGAACGGTGTCATAACCGATAGCCGCGTAGTTATTCAACTCTTCGACAGCTGCAGCAGGGTCGAGATCGATCTTGTTGTAAACAACGGCCGCCGCAATATTCATGATCTCGGCGGCACACAGATAGCGGTCGACGATGAACCAGTCTGCCTTCGGTTCCGCAGCCGCGACGACAATGAGGTAATCGAGGTTAGCCGCCAGTACCTCGACCTGGCCACGCATGTTCGGGCGTGTGAGTTCGTTATCGCGCGATTGAATGTCGGTAATCAGCCAGTCCGACTCATTCGCGATGCGCTCGGTCGTGACGCGGTCGCCGCAGACGGGTTTCAGGCGCTTGCCTTTGATGCGCGCTTCGGCTTCCGTCCCGTCGTCCAGGCGCAAACGCATTCTGCGGCTGAATGTGGCGATAACGATGGCGTGTTGCTGGGGCATTGCGCGAGGGTCCTGTTGAGTCCTGCAAGAGTATGCCGATCCGCGAGCAGCCTTGCACTGCGAAGGCATGTAAACTACGTGCTTTGATCGTAATCGGAAAGGCAATGTCGAACTCAGTTGATGACCGGTCCGCGAACCTGATATGGATCGATCTCGAGATGACGGGCCTCAGCCCGGAACAGGATTCGATTATCGAAATCGCCACTATCGTTACGGACATGCGCCTCAATGAACTTGCGGAGGGACCGGTGCTGGCGATCAGGCAAACGCCGGAAACCATGGAAGGCATGGACGACTGGAATACGCGGCAACACGGTCAGTCCGGGCTGACCGCCAGAGTCCTCAGGAGTGAGACGAGCGCGGCCGACGCCGAGGCCGCGACGCTCGAGTTTCTCGCAAAGTGGGTCGATGCCGGAGCGTCCCCCATGTGCGGCAACAGTATCTGCCAGGATCGACGCTTCCTGGCGCGCGAAATGCCGGACCTCGAGCGCTACTTTCATTACCGTAATCTCGACGTAAGCACGCTCAAGATCCTTGCGAGCCTGTGGGCTCCGGAGGTGGCCCGGGGGTTTGTGAAAGAATCCGAACACCTGGCCTTGTCTGATATCCGCGATTCGATCGAAGAACTCACCTGGTATCGCGATAACCTGCTGTCCCCGGCTGCGCTGGCGCTCGGGAAGGCCGATGACTGAGCGCGCCTTCGCACAGGCGGCGGTCAACAACGCGGCGCCGATACTCGAAGTATTGCGGCACGAGTTTCGTGACTGCACCGAGGTCCTGGAGGTCGGTTCCGGAACCGGTCAGCACGCCGTTACGTTTGCGGCCGATCTGGACCACCTGCAATGGCAGACGAGCGATCTCGACGAAAATCATGCGGTCATCGAGGCCTGGATTGCGGACGCCGGAGTCATGAATATTCGTGCGCCATTGTCAGTCGACGTGCGTACGGCAGATTTGCCGCCTGACGCTTACGACGGTATTTACTCGTCAAACACCGCCCACATCATGAGCGCGGACGCCGTGCGCGACATGCTGGTCCTCGTAGCGCGAGCCTTGCGGCCTGGCGGAATTTTCTGCCTCTACGGCCCATTCACCAAGGGCGGTCGCTTCAATACGGCGAGCAACGAACGCTTCGACCGGCAGCTTCGCAGGCGGGACCCCGATATGGGCCTGCGTGATCTTCTTGCGCTCGAGGAACAGGCTGCCCGGCATGGCCTGGAGCGCGAACGCCTGTATGCGATGCCCGCGAATAACTTGCTCGCCGTCTGGCGAAAGGAGTCAGGGTGAACGCCCTGAAGACACACAAAGGTGGCTGTCACTGTGGCCGGGTTCGCTTCGAGGTCGATGCGCCCGCGGCAATCAACGCAACCCGCTGCAATTGCAGTATTTGCACGATGTCCGGGTACCTGCATCTCTTCGTCTCCGGAGATGACTTTCGCCTGTTTCAAGGCGAGGAGGCCATCCAGACCTACACATTCAACACCGGGGCTGCCAAGCATTATTTCTGCAGGTACTGCGGCGTGAAATCCTTCTACGTCCCGCGTTCGCATCCCGATGGCATCAGTGTCAACGTTAATTGCCTGGACCCGGAAAGCATCGAGTCCATCGATGAGAAAGCCTTCGATGGCAGAAACTGGGAGCAGAACATCGCCAAATTGTCGCCGATAAGCGACTGATTTGACTCATTTTTAGCTGGAAGGAAGCAAAACCTTGACATATAGTTGCGTCATTCTGTCAAAACCGAATTTTGAGAAGACGATGAAGACCATGTTGCGCGCCGCACTGTTGTTAGCGGTGTTAGCCGGCCCGGCAGCGTTTGCAGCGCCGGCCTGGGTCAGTGACCAGTTCGAGATTACATTACGGTCCGGACCCAGTACGAGCAATGCAATTCAGCTGATGATTGACAGCGGGACCCGTCTCGAGGTGCTGGAGCGCGACGCCGACAGCGGCTACTCGCGGGTGCGAACAACCGGGGGCACCGAAGGATGGGTGCTGAGCCGCTACCTGATGAGTGAGCCAAGCGCGCGCGAACAGCTGCAGACCTTGTCCGGCCAGTTAACGAACGCCAACTCGCGGGGCAGTTCGCTCGATTCGCAGCTAACAGCGATTCGCGCCGAATACGAATCAGCGAACAGCAGTATCAGGCAGCTCGAGCGCGATAAAGCAGCTGTCGAGCAGGAGCTTGCCGAGATCAAGCGCACCGCCGCGAACGTGCTCGCGGTCAACGAGCAGAACCAGTCGCTCATGGATCAGTTGGCTGCGGCGCAGATCCGCGCCGACACGCTGGAGCAGGAGAATCGGGAATTGACCAGCCAGACGACGCGCTACTGGTTCATGACCGGCGCGCTGGTCTTGCTGGTCGGCATCATTCTCGGAATCTGGTTGCCCCGGATTCGCTGGCAGCGCCGCTCGCGCTACGACCGCTTCTGATCAGACCGTCTCACCCGCGAGGAACAGCCAGGTCTCGATGACGGTATCGGGATTCAGGGACATGCTCTCGATGCCCTGGTCCAGCAGCCATCGTGCAAGATCCGGATGATCCGAGGGGCCTTGCCCGCAGATCCCGACATATTTGCCCTGCTTCTTGCAGGCTGCGATTGTCATCGCCAACAAGGCTTTGACGGCATCGTCCCGTTCATCGAAGTCGTCCGCGATCAGCGCCGAATCCCTGTCGAGGCCGAGCGCCAACTGCGTCATGTCGTTGGAACCGATTGACATGCCGTCGAAATGCTCGAGGTATTGCTCAGCCAACAGCGCGTTGGTCGGCAGTTCCGACATCATGATGATCTTGAGGTCGTCCTTGCCGCGCTCCAGTCCGTTATCGGCGAGTAATTCGATGACATCCCTGGCCTGCCGCACTGTGCGCACGAACGGGATCATGATCTGCACGTTGCTGAGTCCCATGTCGTTGCGAACGCGACGCAAGGCCTTGCACTCGAGTTCGAAGCAGGGGCGAAAGCTATCGGCAACGTAGCGCGCGGCTCCGCGGAATCCGAGCATGGGGTTTTCTTCATGGGGCTCGTACTTGTCGCCGCCGATCAGGTTGGCGTACTCGTTCGACTTGAAGTCGGACATTCGAACGATAACCGGTTCGGGTGCGAACGCCGCCGCAATCGTGGCGACACCCTCGGCCAGTTTATCGACGAAGAAGTCGACCGGGTTTGGGTAACCGGCCATCTGGTCGTCGACGGCGGCGCGCGTAGCTTCGTCAAGTTCGTCATATTCCAGCAAGGCCTTCGGGTGCACACCAATCATGCGATTGATGATGAACTCGAGGCGCGCCAGGCCGACGCCGTGATTCGGAATGCTTGCAAAGTCGAAGGCCCGATCCGGGTTGCCGACATTCATCATGATCTTGACCGGAATGTCCGGAAGCGAATCCAGTTCTATGCGTGTCTGTTCGAACTCCAGGTTGCCTTCATAGACATGACCTTCGTCGCCCTCGGCGCAGCTTACCGTGACGACCGCGCCGTCTCTGATCAGTTCGGTCGCGTTGCCACAGCCTACAACGGCCGGAATACCCAGCTCGCGAGCGATGATTGCCGCGTGACAGGTGCGTCCGCCACGGTTGGTGACGATGGCGGAAGCCCGTTTCATCACAGGCTCCCAGTCCGGGTCGGTCATATCCGACACCAGCACGTCGCCTTTGTGCACGCGCTTCATCTCCGACACCGAGCGAATTACCTTCGCTTTGCCGACACCGATTTTTTGCCCGATGCTGCGACCACTGACGACGATGTCAGAGCGACCCTTCAGGGTGTAGCGTTGGATAGTCCTGCCGCTGCGACTTTGCACCGTTTCAGGACGGGCCTGCAGGATGTACAGCTTGCCGTCGTTGCCGTCCTTGCCCCATTCGATATCCATCGGCCGGCCATAGTGGTCCTCGATCGTGATCGCCATCTTCGCCAGTTCGACGACGTCGTCGTCGCTGATAGAAAACCTGAGACTGTCGTTTTCATCGACATCCACAGTATCAACGGTCTTGCCCGGCTCGGAGTTATTGCTGTAGACCATCTTGATGGCCTTGCCGCCCAGATTCTTGCGCAGAATCGCCCGTTTGCCGGCAAGCACTGCGGGCTTATATACATAGAATTCGTCAGGGTTGACCGCGCCCTGTACGACAGTTTCTCCGAGCCCGTACGACGACGTAATGAACACGGCGTCGCGGAACCCGGTCTCGGTGTCCAGCGTAAACAATACGCCGGATGAGCCAATGTCGCTTCTCACCATCGTTTGCACGCCGGCGGACAGGGCCACGAGCTTATGGTCGAATCCCTGGTGGACGCGATAGGCGATCGCACGGTCATTGAACAGCGAGGCAAAGACCTTGTGCATGGCTTCGACGACATTGTCGAGGCCATTGATATTCAGGAAAGTCTCCTGTTGCCCGGCAAAAGATGCGTCGGGAAGATCCTCGGCCGTCGCGGACGAACGCACGGCAACGGTAATGTTCTGCCCGCCGCTCATCTCTTCCCAAGCCGAGCGCACCTGGTCCATTAGCCGATCGGGCAAAGGGGTGTCCATGATCCACTTGCGAATATTGCTGCCGGCATTCGTCAGCGCGTCAATGTTGTCAACATCGAGATTCTCGAGCGCACCGGCGATCCTCTTGTCGAGACCCTTGTGTCCCAGGAAATCCCTGTAGGCTTCCGATGTCGTCGCGAACCCACCCGGTACCGTGACGCCCAGGTTGCTGAGGTTGCTGATCATTTCGCCAAGAGACGCGTTCTTCCCACCGACGATTTCGACGTCGTTCATGCCAAGCTCTTCGAGCTTGATGACGTATGGCTGCAAGACTAACCCCCTTGTGTTCCGGTGCTGGACATGGACAATCCTAGCAATGGCTGAGCGCGCGGTATTCTTTCTCTCTGATCAGACCGGGGTCACGGCTGAGACGCTTGGCCACAGTCTCATTACGCAGTTTGCCGGGCAAGAGTTTCGGCAAACGACTTTGCCATTTATAGATAGCGAAGACAAGGCGCGCGAGGCGGTTGTGACCATTAACGAGGCGGGCAAAGAGGGTGCATTGGAACCCGTGGTTTTCTCCACGCTGGTACAGCCCGAGCTGAGAGCTATCGTCAAGGAGTCCAGGGGTCTGCACCTCGATATTTTCGACGCTTTCCTGAAGCCGCTGTCCGATGAGTTCGACGAGTTGCCGACCTATGCTTCAGGCGGTGCCCACGGCATGAGCGATATCGATGCGTATATGAAACGCATAGAAGCGACGAACTTCGCGCTCGCCAACGACGATGGCGGCATCAGTCGCAACTATGACGTTGCGGATGTCATTCTCATCGGCGTTTCGAGGTCGGGCAAGACACCGACCTGCCTTTACCTGGCACTTCAATACGGTGTTTATGCAGCGAACTACCCGCTGACCGACGATGAACTCGAAACCGGCGAATTGCCAAGCTTCCTCGTGCAGCAAAAACACAAGCTCTTCGGCCTGTCGATCGCGCCCGAACGATTGCGCCAGATTCGCAAGGAGAGACGCCCATTGGGGAGCTATTCATCTGCTCAGCAGGTCAGATTCGAATTGCGGGAAGCGGCGAAGATATTCCGTCGCTACAAGATTCCGTATGTGGATACGACGAAATTTTCGATCGAGGAGATTTCAAGCAGAATCCTGGATAGTACAGGTGTTGAGCGCCGAGTTCGACCCTGATATTCAGGCGCTGCTGCTGTTATATTGACAGCATGTATCTTGATTCGTACCTCGTACCTGAGACCGTCGTAAAGCCGCGAAGCTTCGTTGGCCTGATGGCACTGTACGAGAGCAATTACCTGCGGCTGCTTCGATTGCTTCCCGAGATAGAGCGCCTCGATGGCTGCTTTCGTTCGCGCGTCGCCGGCGAATGCGATCTCCATATCGAGATACTCGAACGCTGCCGTTATACGTTGACCTTGTCGCTGACGTATCACCTGGAAACCGATGAGGGCTTGTTCACGGACCCCGACATGACGGTGCGCGTCTACCTGGATTGTCAGCTCGCCGAAGTCATGCAGATTGGCAATCTGCAACGCCATGCGGCACTCAAGGAGCTGTCGCGCGAGCATCGTCGTGAGCTCGATCTCAGGTGGCAACGCAACGTCACTCTGAACAAGTGGCTGGAGTACCTTTCCGATCAGGGCCACCTCGTGCTCGAGCGATAGAATCACTCCGAATCCGGGATTGCCAAAATGTCGATTCAGTCAGAGTCTGGCTGGCCGTCAATTGTCATTATGTGCACTGCCAATACTGACCGTTTGCCCGTTGGTTAGATATTATGTAAAGAGGCATGGCATTGACGAGTCTGACGACACTTTTTAAAGGCGAGGCCACTGATACGACCGAGAACGACAAACTGGTCGATCTGTTTCGTAATCGCGCCGAACTCAAGAAGGAGTTCGCGGCGCTGCGTAACGAAAAGTACAGCCTGCAGGACCGTATCAAGGAACATCAAGGGGCGACGGCGCGTGTGCAACAGCGGCTTGGCCACCTGGAAAGCCTGCTGCTCGATCCTGAGTGGGTTCACAACGTCGTAGCGTTCTACCAGCTACGTCGCCTGGCAGCACATTGCGAGAACAAGCTGGCGCGATTTGCCGAGCAACTCAAGCAACAACGTGAACAGCGCCGGCACGGCAAGGTCCTCCAGTCATGGAATGAAGAGTGCGCACGCAAGAGCGAAGCGATTCAACGCAAAATCGGCGAACACCGGCTGGCCTTGCAACTCCTTGAGGATCAGCTGCAATCGGAAAGTCACCGACTGGAGACAATGGGCGGTTTCGCGAAGCTCGTCGGGGGCCGCTCACTGGCGGCAGAGATCGACGAGATTACGGCCCGAATTGAGGACGGGCATGCGCGGGAGCATGCGCTGTTGCGGGAGCTTGATGATGTCGACAAGCTCGACCCGCCCGAACAGACAGGACTCGATATTGCCGCAAAGCGATCGATCAACTTCATGATCCTGGCATTCGCGCAGCAGATTTACCTGCACTTCGAGGAAGACAATCTTGCGGCGATGGCGAAAGAAGCCAGCGAGAAAAGCGTCGGCGCAATTAATTACGGCGGCAAGAAAGAGTGCGATGACATTCTCGCGCTCCTCGAGAAACGCAAGCAGGAGGCGGAGAAGGACACGGATTTCGCTGAAGTACTCAAGAAGAGGGCCAGTCTGATCGCCGAACATGCCATGTTCCGTGACGACGACGATGCCGTGCCGGCGCCCGGCACGGTGGCCACCGTGTTCGCGATAGACCTTAAAGGCGTCATCCACCGCAAAGACGCCAATCTACTCGGTGATAACTACTTCGGTGTAGCGAACGTGCTCAGCCGCTAACCGCCGCCCGGTTAAGCAAGCCCGGCAGGCAGTGCGGGGAATCAGATATCGCTTCGATACATCTGGCGCCGATAGCGGGCCAGCTCGGAATCCGTAACACCCGGTACGCGAGCGTTCATATCGAGTAGCTCTTCGCGGGCCACATCGTCGTCGCTGTCGTCATTGCGCGGCGCAAGCTCGGCCAGCGGACGAGCGGTGTCGTCGAACACCTTGCGCAAGGTTGCTTCTGCCTGAGGCGTCAGATAATGCGCGGCAGTCAGGACGTCGGAATCGCTGCCGATCGTCTGCTCGTCGACGTCTTCGAGGTCATGATTGACGATTTCCGCATTCAGCTTGTGGACCGGGATTTCCAATGTCGCGTCGGCGACGTCCTCACAGCCGATTTCGATATTCGGGGCGGCAGTCACGGGGGCAGCGAACCACGCAGCCAGCAGCAAAATCACTGCGTTTGCAGCGAAGGCGTTGCCCTGTTTCGGCGCTGATTGCCGTCCTGCCATGGCCGCTCCCGTCATGCCGACCGCTACCCAGTCAGACTGGTGTTATAGCCGAGTATAACACCTCGATTTAGCGGTGCAAGACGTCAGGGTTTGACCTGCGCTGTCTGTTCCTGTCCGGCCGCAATCTCACGCATCGTCGCGAGATCCGTGACAATTCCCGCGGCCTGGTCCAGCTGCACGTCAGGCAGCTCGTCCTCATCGAGGTCATCGAGACTCTCTATCAGCGCGAGGTTCAGCGCTGTACGGCGATCATTTTCGCGTTTCAGCCGCTGCTCCAGGTCACGCTCGCGCTCCGCTCGCCGTTCGTCGATATTGAGCGACACGGTTTTCTGGGAGCGCATTTCCTCGGCAGCGCGGATTATTTCCATCTGGTACTGGAAGTTGGGGTCGTCCTTGCTGCGCTGCGTGTAGTTTGCCGTCAGCGACTCGATCGTGCTGTCGAGTGGCTTGCCGCGGCGGAAGCGTGTTGTCTGCACGGTGTCCCATGGCAGAGCGCTGTCCCGTACGCTTTCGCCGACGAGTTCGGCGTCGATACCGGACGGCAGCGCGATATCGGGATCGACGCCGCGATGCTGCGTGCTTTCGCCCGTAACGCGGTAGTACTTGCCGATCGTGAGCGTCAGCTGGCCAAAGCCATTGTCGTCCTCTGCGCGAAGGTACTGGTCAAGAGAGTAGAGATTCTGAACGGTGCCCTTGCCGAAGGTCTGCTGCCCGACAATAACGCCGCGTGCATAGTCCTGGATAGCCGCCGCAAAGATCTCTGAAGCCGACGCACTGAAGCGATCCACCAGAACGGCGAGCGGGCCATTGTAGGCGACACGCGCGACGGGATCCGGATCGTCGAGGCGGCTGATACGGCCGTTGGAATTTCTGAGCTGCACGACCGGACCGTTGTCGATAAACAGGCCGGACAGAGCCGTTGCTTCGGTCAGGTGTCCTCCGCCGTTACCGCGAAGGTCGATTATCAGGCCATCGACGCCTTCTTCTTCCAACTCGGCAATCAGACGCTTAACGTCCTTGGTGGTACTCGTGTAGTTCTTGTCGCCGTTGCTCAGGGCGCGGTAGTCGCGGTAAAAGCTCGGCACGTCGATGACGCCGATCGACCACTCCCGACCATCGCGCGGGATCGTGATGATTTCACTCTTGGCAGCCTGTTCCTCGAGCTTGACCTGGTCACGCGTCAATCCAATGATTTTCTTGGGGCTCCCGGGCAGGGCGTTTGCCGGGATGATCTCGAGGCGCACGACCGAGTCGGCAGGCCCGCGGATCAGGTCGACAACGTCGTCGAGGCGCCAGCCGATGACGTCTTCCATTTCGCCTTCAGGCCCCTGGGCAACGCCGGTAATCCGGTCGTTCGGCTGCAGCTTGCCATCGATAGCCGCGGGACCGCCCGGAATGATACTCACAATCTTGACGAAGTCGTCCTCAGTCTGCAGCGATGCGCCGATGCCGAAATACGACAAACTCATCTGGATGCGATATTCCTCTGAGTTGCGCGGTGACAGATAGCTCGAGTGCGGGTCGAGCGTATGCGCGAAGGCATTCATGAAGCGCTCGAAAACGTCGTCGTTGTTGACCTGGTCGAGACGCTTGAGGAAACCTTCATAGCGTTTCGTCAGCACTTCCTGGATCTTCTCCCAGGGTTCCTCTTCGAGCGCGAGGTTGAGTGCGTCGTTGACAACCCGTCGCCGCCAGATATCGTCCAGCTCCTCGGCGTTACGCGCCCACGGCGACTCGGAGCGGTCGAACTGGTAAGTCCCGTCGGTCTGATAGTCCGGTTCGGTCTCAAGCTGCGTCAGAGCGAACTCAAGTCGCTCGCGAACACGGGTTTGATAGAGTTCGAACATTTGGTATACAGGGTCTAGCGGCTTGCTTTTGACCATGTCGTCGAGTTCATAGCGGTACGTATCGAACAACTCGATGTCATCGACCGTGAGGTACATCCGATTCCGATCGAGGGACTCGATGAACACGTCCATGACGCGCGACGAGAGTTCATCGTCGACGGCGATGTGCATGTAATGAGATTTCTGGATGAACTGGGTGACCAGTTCGCCGATATTTTCGTGCCGTTGCTCCGGAAAAAGTTCCTTGCCTTGTTCGACCGCCAGGCTGGTAGCGAATGCCTGGGTCGTCAGCAGCGCCAGTGCGGCCACGAGCAGGCTATTGCAGCGGGTTTTGCGGGTCATTCTCAATGTGTTCTCCATTTATTCCGGGCGGCGGTTCTTCAGAGCTTCTGTTTGGGCTAGGCTAGATGCCAAGCGTCCGTGGATCAAGGGCGCATTCGTCATAATCAGCAACAAAGCTGGTTTAATTGGACCAATTTGGAAAATTCGCGATGCGCCCGTTGACCGCTGTGACCCTGATCATACTGGGGTCGAGCTTCGCAATTACGTTCAGTCTCGCTGCTGTCCTCATCGTTGTGCTGCTCCTGGGTGACGAATATCCGCGTCTGCAACGAGAGTTCGAGCCGTTGCGGAACAGCCTGTTCGTCTTTCTCGGTATGACCGCGATTTCGGCAGCAAGTTTCTACGGGCTGATCAAAAACCATCGACTGAAGTATTGGGGGCAGGCCGGCATGTGGTTCGGTTTACTGGCGACAGGCTGGTACTACTGGCCCTGAATTGTGCAGGTCAACGGAAGATTGCGGGCCGCAGTTTGCGTCGGCGCCGCATTCGCGACTGCAGCGCCTTGCGGCGGTCGTCAAGCCAGCCACCCCTGCTGGCCTTGGCGCTCTCTCCCTGTTCGCGGTGCAGTCTCTTGCGGTAGTCGCAAAAATCGCTATAGGCCTCGATTTCATGCCTGAGCTCGCGCACGACGAGTTCGATCATGATCGCGTCGTCGAGAAAACCCAGTCCGGGAATGTTATCCGGAATGAGATCCTCAGGCTCGCAGAAGTACGACAGTGCGTTCAGTACGCGGCTGGCCTCCTTGTGCGGCAGCCGCCACTCGATGTCGGACAACATGCTGATCATGAGCTGCAGCTTGCCAATACGCTCGATAATGAAGCCGGGCGCGCCGCCTCTGGTTGCGGCCTCGAGCAGGTTTTCCGCAGCAGCGACGATATCTTCGGGCTCGCGGCGCGAGTTCGCCTTGCGCGCCTCGTCCATTATGAGACGAAAGTGTTTGAGGTCGTCTTCGTCAAGTTCGAATGAAATGCGCATAGACACTGGCCTGCGAGCTCCGTCAGGGTCGGGATTCGCAGATTACCATGCTGTGCTCGTTTTGGCGCGAGCTTACTTGCGGAAACGCTGGTCCCACTTCTTGGAACGATCGAAGCCGCCCGTATTGTAGGGGTCGATACCGGTTTCCTCGCCGGAATCGACGATCGAATCGTCGAGGATTGTCAGCGTTTCATGGGTACCGGTTTCCTCACGAATGTAAGGATTGCGGATCAGCACGTTTTTCCCGGGCCCCTGGCTTTCGACCTCGCTATGCAGGCTGGAATCGACCTCGACGAAATCAGGGTTCGGGCGTGGCACCTTCTTGGGCGGCTTGGACGGCTTGGGCGAGACAGGCCTGAACGACCCCGTCTTGCCGAGGTCCTTCTGCGGAGAGGCGTCATTGGCGGAAAAACGAACCTTCAGCCAGTCTTTGAATCTCTCGATCATCTCTAATTGCCACGCGGGGCACCTCAGGTGCCAACGAGAATATACTTGCCAGTAGTGGCTTCCAGAATGCCCGATGAGCCCCGAATATGCTAGATATCTGCCATGATCCGGCGCAGGCAAAATGGAAAAACTGTGATGCAGCTCACGTTTTCCCGGTTCGACGCCAGGCAAAGGCCATCAGCCGAAGTACCTGCCAGACGAGGTATGGAGCACCGACAAGAAACCAGGCTACGCCATCACCGTGGCGCAGTTTGCCACTCAGAGTGGCAAAAAAATCGCCGTATCCGTAGCCGCCGTACGCTCCGAAGATGGCGTCCCCGACCACGTAGATCGCGATCGGCATCAGCACTATCCCGAAAAACAGCAGCACCGAGAGCAGCAATAGTTCCTTGCGGAAAACTCGCCTGAATGTGCTTGTTGCAGTGTCGCTCAACGGCTGCGCCTGGTGGGGTGCGGGGCCGCTATCCTTGCCCACCGGCGCGTCCCGGTCAAGTCAGATTTCGGTGTCTGTCTGTTTCTTACGGTGGCGGCGCCTGAATACAAAAATGCCGAGATGCAGACATGCGGCCGAGAACAAAATGTAGTGAGGCAATACCCAGAACCACTCGTTGATATACAAGGTCGCGAAAAAGGCGGCGATTCCGGAGGCAAGATAGAAGTAGGGTAACGCGTCGTACAGGAGCTTGGGCAGCCAGATCTTCCTGGTTACAACGCGGCTGGCGTTGCGGCTCTTGTCTTGCGTTTTGGAGAGGTGGGTCGCTTTCCCTGCGGCGCTACTCAACATTGCAGTGACTCATTCCGTGTCAGTGCGGTTAATGTAGTACAAGCGGAAAGAAAAGACCGTGATTACCCTCACAGATAAATCTGTGAAGTCACCACCAGGCTCAGGACTCGCGTTTCTTGCGCTCCTCGTAGCGGAACTTGGCGTTCCCGACGGCAACGATATCGCCACTCGAGAGGAAGTGCTCCTTGACACGCTTCGAGTTTACATAAACGCCGTTCTTGCTGCCCCAGTCAATGACGCGTGTCGAGTCGCCCTCGGTCATGAGGACAGCGTGGCGACGGCTGATGTAGGAGAGTTTGAGTGGTATGTCGTTGTCTTCGGTCCGGCCAATTGTGAGCCGATCCTTGAACAGCGGAAATCTGAGAACATGGTCGCCGATTCTGCCAATTAGCACCCGCGTGATCTTGTCACGCTCTCTTCCCGCCTTTCGAGCGCCTGTCTCGGCTCCATCCCAGGCGTCGGGATCGTCGATACCTTGGGACTGATGATCGTCACCGTCATGGGAAACATCGCCGATTTCCTCGACGTGCTCCGATTTCCTGGTCAGCTCACCGAGCAGGACGTTGATGGCCACACTCTTTGATTCGAGCTTCTGCTCATAGTCTTCGGCCGAGCGAGCGAGCTTGCCCAGGTCGCGCTCGAGTTTTTCGATGCGCTGCTGCGACTGTTCTTCGTTATCGCAAAGCATGCGTTCGAGTTCGTCCTTGTAGCCGCGCGTATCGACAAGATCGGCCGCGAGCTGGCTGTTGATATCGCCGGTTTCCGCAACCGTGACTTGCGCCTCATCGAGTTCGAATCGCAGGATTCGAATCTCTTGTTCATGAGCTTTTCGGAGGTCATCGATCTCGCCCTGAAGATGAGCAATGGTCTCCTTGCTTGCCGCAAGATCCGTGGTCAATTGCCTGTTGCTTTCCGTCGCCAGCGAGAGATTTCGTGCCAGTCGCTCCCTGTCGCGACCGAGATTTTCATGCGATTCATTGATGTCTTTGAGCCTGATGCGCAGATCATCCGCGTACTGCTCGGTCCGCGACAGTTGGGCCTGTAATTCGCGCAGTGCCGGGTCCTGGCTCGCGCTGGTAACTTTGGCGGCTCGCTCGTCGTCAACCTGTTGCCGCAGCGCTTCGATTTCCTGCTGCGCGGCCTGCAGCGCGGCATCGTGATCCGCGGCATCGTCACGAGATTCATCCAGGGATCGCTGTAGCTCGGTGTGCTGCCGGGCCAGCTCACGATGTGCTGCCTCACGTTGGCGGATCTCAGCTTTCAGGGCGCGCGTGGTGTTGTCGCGTTTCTTGAGGAGCTTGTCCTTGCGCCGGGCTGTTTCACGCAAAGTGGCAATATCCTGCGACAGGTTGACGGCTATTTCTTCTCGCGCCTTGATTTCAGATTTGAGTCCGAGCCATTTTGAGCGCAGCAGCGCAAAATCATGTTGCAGGCGGCCGATGGTCTTGTCACGTGCCTGCAGGTCGGAGCGTAATTCGGCAATCGACTGCTTCCGGCGTGTGGAGTCGACATTTCGATCGGGGAGTCCGCACGTACTGGCATCCGATTCGCGCTCCACCTCTCCCTCGAGTTCCTCATGGATGTTCGGTGAGAGGGCTTCCAGCTCGAATGTTGGGTCGTCTTCGTCTGAGACTAATTCTTTGATTTTATTCTTGTCATTAGCCATAAACGGAGTTTATCACGCTTCATGGCTGTCTCAATCAGGCGCGTCGGAAAAGGCGTCGCGTTACGTTAAGTTCGACTCAGTCGCAAGGGACGGTGCGACCGGCTGCCCAGTCCCGCATCAGGGCGATCTTCTCCCGCATGACGACGGAGAGCGGCCGTGTCAGGCCGATTTCTTCACGAATATGCTCGGTCGCGAGTGGCTGGCTCTTGGCGTGTGCCGCGTACAGCGCGGAAACAATGGCCTGCTCGATTTCTGCCCCGGAAAACCCTTGCATCTCATTCGCCAGTCCGCTGATGTCGAAATTCGCGAGTGCCTGATTCCGGTTAGCCAGGTGGATCGACAGGATCGCGCTGCGCACGTCGACGTTCGGCAAGTCCACGAAAAAGATCTCGTCGAAGCGGCCCTTGCGTACGAGCTCCGGAGGCAGCGTGCTGATGTCATTGGCTGTCGCAACGATGAACACCTGGCTCTTGCGTTCTGCCATCCACGTCAGGAATGAGCCGAGGACACGCTGTGTCGTTCCGGTTTCGCCGCCGCGGCCGGCGATGCCTTTCTCGATTTCATCGATCCACAGTACACATGGAGACATAACGTCCGCCGTCTTCAGCGATTCGCGTAACTTGCGTTCGGTTTCTCCGTGGTACTTGTCGTAGATGGCGCCAAAATCGAGGCGCAAAAGCGGCACCCCGAAGACGCCGGCTGTCGCTTTGGCGGCCAGGCTCTTCCCGCATCCCTGGATGCCAAGTAGCAGGATGCCCTTGGGCGCATCGAGGTGCGCGGCGCCACTTTCAGCACGGAAAGCGGGTCGCCGCTGCACGAGCCACTTTTTCAACCTCGTCAGTCCGCCAACATCGTTGAAACGAGCCGTGTCATATTCGAACTGTAGCGCGCCGCCCTTATTGAGCAGTTCGTACTTCGCCTGCATTACCCCTGGCAGGTCACTCCTCGTGATAGCGCCATCTATGTAAACCGCGTTACGGGCCACGCGTTCGGTATCGCCGTAGGTGAGGCCCGCGAGATTCCGTACCAGTAACTGGTGCGCTTTCGGGTCAACCTGCACGCGCGACCCCGGATGGTCGGCGCCATACTGATTGATTGTGTTCTTGACGATGCGGATGCGCTCTTCCTCGGAGGGCAGGTCCATGTCGAAGCGTGCACAAAAGCTCTCGAGCTCGCTGGGCACCTCCATCTTGTGGCTGATCAGGACGATCTGGCGTGGCACCTTGCGGTACCGTATGGCGATATCCTTGAGAAGCCGGACGTGCACGGGGTCACCGATGAAGGGATGAAAGTCCAGGAGCACGTATGTTCCCGGTTTGGATACTGCACGGATGTGCTTGAGGACGTCGGTCGGTTCGGAGTTCAAGGACTGAGGTTCAAGCGAGATATCGATGCGTTGCAGCCCGTCAGTAATGGTCCAGCGGAACAACGGCGAGTAAGAGTCGGTGGCGCGACCGATCGCGATCCCCTGGAACAATTCGAGCACGCGTGCCTCGTCCTGTGACTCGATAACGATGATCGGCGTGCGCGATCGCATTATCAGCTCCAGGTCGTGGCGTTGGTCCATTGTTAACTCTGGTCGACGAAATTGTCAGCCGTCATTTTATGGCAGCCCGGCAGCTTGTCGATGTGAAGCACGTCAGAAGCCTGACCCATCAATTCTTCCGCAAGCCGGACCAGGGTTGCCAGGTCGACGGGCCGCTGCAGTGACAGGAGCCGTCGCAGCAGGTCGTCGAGACTCACGTCATCGGCCGCACGATCTTTCAGCTCTCGATCAAGAGCGCTGAGCACTGTGACCGCTTTCGCCGTAGTAGCGCCCGTCGAGTGTGTATCGCAAAGGACCTCTGCCTCGGCCGCCCAGCTGGACAGGGCCGCGAGTGCTGTTTCGTAGCGCCGGGCAGTAATTGCGCCACCGCGGCGTAGTAATTCCAGGCCGTAGTACTCGGCCAGTCCCTCGACGAGCCAGTCCATGCCAGGCGCCGAGCGCAGCGACAACGCGGTGTGCAGCACTTCATGCAATATGACGCTCGTCGAATTCTCGCTGATCAGGGGCTCGTCGGCATGGATGTACAGGGAAGTCGGCGCGGACAGGCCGCCTTGCCACATCGGATCGCCGGCGCTGACAATAGTGAGCCTGGGCGGTGGGTTCGGCAGCAAGGCAGCCAGCTCAGGCAGGGTCCAGTTGAGCAGCGCCAGCATGTCCATGCGCCGTACGGATTCGCCCTGCGGGCCCGCGATGGCCACCCTGATGCCGGCGATTCGTTCGCGACGTACGCCGAGTTCGCCGACGACGATCCAACCTGCAGGTTGGTCGAAACGCCGATCGGGCCGGCGTACCGGGATTGGATCGCTGCTGGCCGGATACTCTGTGATTGCGGACCAGCCGGCTGGAAGATCGAAACTCAGTGTCGTGTCCGATTCAGACCCTTTAAGCGTGCGGGTTCGGGCTCGCGGGATAATATCTTCGGCCCGGAAGACGCCCCAGTCGGGTCCCAGCCACGCGTCGTAGCCGCTGCCCTTACGCTGATGCGCGATGCGGGCGCGCCAGGTCAATGTGCCGCCGGCGGCCGGTGGCAGCCAGCGCAGGCTGTTACCCTGCCGCAGGAGCTCGCCATCGCCACCAAAATCGCTTAGAGCCGGAGACAAAGAGGGGAAGCTTATCTCGCGCACCAGGTCACGGGGCTGGCCCAGCTGCATCTCGACCTCGACGGATTGGTTTTCGGGATCGGCCGTGACCGTGAAATGCACGTCGTATTCGCCCGCTGCGGGGCCGTCAGCCGATTCCGACGGCTCGACCCCACAAGCCGCGAGTGCAACGACGATCGCGGCGAAAAGGCATCGACGTCCGCCGTTGAGATCGCAGGCGTGGACGCGCAGTCCTGAGAAACAGTTCATACCCAATTAAGGTCCCGTCCCGTATGGTTTAATCGAATCGTGCCGAAAAGTGATCCCGATGATAGCGCAGCCAGCACGCAAAATTGCGATTTTTTCCTTAGCAATCACTGTGTTGGGGCTGATTTCTGCGTGTTCATCGACGCCGGCGACGACATCTTCTAACGATGCAGGGCGTCGCGACAAGGTGCCGCAGGCCAGTATCGGCCAGACGGCGGCTACGATTGCGAGGCAACAGGTCGGCGTACCCTATCGCTACGGTGGCAGCAGTCCCGACGGTTTCGACTGCAGCGGCCTGGTGCAGTATTCGTATGCCCGTGCCGGGATCCGCGTACCACGAACCACGGGCCAGCTTTGGTCCGCTGCGCGACCGGTAGCGCGCGATGACCTCAGAACCGGCGACCTGTTGTTTTTCAGTATCGACGGGAAGATGTCACATGTAGGCATGTACCTGGGTGATCAGCGATTCGTGCACGCACCATCGACCGGCCGCACGGTATCTATCGCATCGCTGGAATCGCCGTTCTACGATCAGGCATTTATGCGTGCAGGGCGTCTGCGTTAGAGGCGCCTGCCTTACCGGACCAGCCTTACTGGACTATGAAGGCTCGTAGCTGCTGCGCCAGGCCTTTGCACGCGGCGGTCTGTGTTCTCGCGATCAGGGGAATCGGAACCACCAGCGCCGGCAGGAAGGAAGTACCACAGGCTGCCACCCTGCGCAACGCGTTCGGTATCGCCATCAAGCCAAATGATATATCGAACGCCCATGTCCGCGACGGCCTGCGCAACACCAGGACGCTTCATCAGCGTCGAGAGCCCCTTGGTTTCAGCGGGCGCCGTGCGTGGTTCGAACCACGGGAACAGGGAATCAACGAATTGCTGGTTGGGGATGACACGCAGCCCAGCGGAACCGCGTCCCAGTGCATTCTCGACACAGCGAATGTAGTCGGCTTCCGTTTCATTGCCCTGGTGATAGCTCTTGGCCATGATGACGACCGATTCGCCGTCGTTGAGACCCGTGATGTTCACGCGCGCGTCTTCGACGCGCGAGGTCACGCAAGCGCTGAGAGATACAGAGAACACGCCGCAAAGCGCGACGGTGCGCAAGCGAACCAGCGATTTAGTCATCGTCATCGTCGATTCCTCCAATAACGAAGATCCCTTTCATGTCCTCGGCTTCCAGTTCGCCGGTGTCCGAGTCCTTCGTCAGCGTCGCGACCGTGGTCTCAGCCCGGGGCGGGGCAATCGGCCCATCAGCCAGGCTGCTGATCTTCGTCGCCTTGTCCATCTGCATGATGATCAAGGCGGCAGCGTCGCGCATGGCCAATACGGCGGCCCGCTGCAGCGAATCCGATCCCCCGAGGCCTTCCTTCTGGGTCTTGCCATAGGCGCTGACTGTCCAGTTCGACGCACTGTTGCCCTCGCGGTCGAACACCTGCAGCCGGTATCGAATCCAGACGGCGAAAGTCTCGGTCTTGCTCTGGTTCGGCACCGAAAACTCGAATCCGTCGATACTCGGCTCGATCAGCGCATCAAACTGGTAGTCACGCGCATCATCCTGCGGACCGATTACCTGGACTGTATCGAACAGGTAGCCAAACAGCTGTGTAAAAAACGCTGCATTCGAGCGTCCGAGGTCGATGGTCCATGCTTCCTTGCCGAGGATCTCCTCGGTGTGCACGAAGTGGTCGAATTGCTCGGGCATGCGCAGCGCGACGTCTACCGGGATCCTCTCGACGCGCGGCGCAGGAATAGTCGGCACATCCATCGTGACGGTGGAGCTGCAACCCGCAAGGGCCATTGCCAGCAGACCGAAGGCAAAGGAAGAGCGATTAATTGCGATCAAAGGGCTGTAGTCCGCACGACCTGAATCGAGTATTAGGTATATCAGAGCCCAATCGGGGCGCAGAGTTCCGAGGATTTGCTGCCGCAATGGGCGTTTACCACTTTAGTGGCACAACATCGGCAGTGCAAATCAGAAACGGCTTCCCGCCAGTGATCGATGACGGTATAAGGAACGGCATCGCCATTTCACCGGACTGGATACTGAATCCGCATGCCGAGACCCAAGATACTGGTTTTCCAGCACGTGCCCTATGAGCCACTCGGGACGCTCGACCCGCTGCTAAAGGAAGCCGGTTTTCGTATTCGCTATGTCAATTTCGGCCGCGCTCCCGAGGAACGACCGCAGCTGGAACGTTACGAGGCGCTGATCGTCCTCGGCGGGCCGATGAACTCGGACCAGATCGACTCATACCCGAACCTGATCACCGAAGTAGACATAATCCGGGAGGCGCTCGGGCGGGACATGTCGATCCTGGGCATCTGCCTGGGCGCGCAGCTGCTGGCCAAGGCGCTCGGGGGATCCGTCGCCAGGAATACGCGCCGCGAGATCGGCTGGTACGACGTGGAACTGACAGCAGCCGGCCGCAACGATCCGGTCCTGGAGGCTTTTGCAACGCGCCAGGAAGTCTTTCAGTGGCACGAAGATGGCATTTCGTTGCCGCCCGACGTGGATCTGCTGGCGGGCTCCGAAATAAGCCCGGTGCAGGCGTTCCGTTACGGCGAGCATGCCTACGGCTTCCAGTTTCACCTCGAGGCCAGCCTGCCACTGATCGAGCGCTGGCTGACGGTGCCGGATCACCAGGCAACGCTGTCCGAAGAGGCTGGCAGTATCGATGCTCTCGAGATTCGCAATCGCGCGGAAGAGGCCATCGGGCCCTTGCAATTACTCAGCAGGGAGACGTTTGGCCGCTGGATCGATCGCTTCGAAATGTCGCCCCGAAAGCAGACCTTGCCGTCGAAATAGTCAAAAGTCGTTCCACTCGAGCGGCGCTTCCTGCATCAGTGAAACCTGCTCGCGCAGCGCGAGGACATGCTCGTCCCAGTAGCGGCGATTGTCGAACCAGGGGAAGGCGATCTTGAATGCGGGGTCGCCCCATCTGCGCGCCAGCCACGCGGCGTAGTGCATGATGCGAAGACTGCGCAGCGCCTCGATCAGGTGCAGCTCGCGCGCATCGAAGTGGCGGAACGACTGGTAGCCCTCGAGGAGCGCCTTGAGTTGTGGGGTTTGCTCCTCTCGGTCGCCTGACAAGAACATCCAGATGTCCTGCACGGCTGGGCCGTGGCGCGCATCGTCGAGATCGACGATATGCAGGCGGTCGCGGTCCACCAGTACGTTTCCAGGGTGAAAGTCGCCATGCAGTCGTAATTCCCTGACGTTGCCCGCCCGTTCGAAACACGCCTCAACTCCGTCCAGGACCATTTCGGCTGTGCTCTCATAAGCTTCGCCGATGTCCTCGGGAACGAAATCGTGATCGAGCAGGTATTCGACCGACTCCACGCCGTAGCTCTCGATGTCGACCCTCGGCCGATGCCTGAAACGGCTCGTTTCGCCCTCGAGGTGGATGCGCGCGACGAGGCGGCCGAGCTGCGTCTGCAATTCGAAGTTATCGAGGTCCGGCGCACGCCCTCCGTGGCAGGGGTAGACGGCGAGTCGGAAATGTCCGCTGTGATGCAGCGTCTCGCCGTCGTGCTCGAGCGGCGGAACAACGGGAATTTCCTGGTTCGCCAGGTCGGTTGCGAAGCTGTGCTCCTCGAGTATCGCGTCATCGCTCCAACGGCCGGGCCGATAAAATTTTGCGACCACGGGCCTGGCTCCTTCGATGCCGACCTGGTACACGCGATTCTCGTAACTGTTCAACGCGAGGAAGCGGCCGTCGCAGTCGAAGCCCAGGTCTCCCAGCGTTGTCAGAATGTCATCGGGATGCAGCTCCGCGAATGCCAGCGTAGCGGCGTCTTCGCTCACGACACCTTCCTGCGCGAATCCCTTTTGCGGTCCGATTCCTTGAGCAGCTTCTTGCGCAGCCTGAGATTCGCCGGCGTGACCTCGAGCAGTTCGTCGTCATCGAGAAACTCCAGCGATTGCTCGAGCGAGTAGCGAATCGCGGGCGTCAGAACGAGGTTCTCGTCGCTGCCGGCGGCGCGGATGTTGGTAAGCTGCTTTGCCTTGGTCGGGTTCACGACCAGATCATTCTGGCGCTGGTGAATGCCGATGATCATGCCTTCGTAGACCGGCGCGCCATGACCGATAAACAGCCGACCGCGCTCCTGCAGGTTGAACAGCGCGTATGCCAGCGCCTTGCCCTGGACCATCGATACCAACGCACCGTTATTGCGCTGCGCAATGTCACCGGCGACTCGAGGCGCGTAGTCCTCCAGCACGTGGTAGATCAGCCCGGTGCCCGAGGTTGCGGTCAGGTACTCGGTGCGAAAGCCGATCAAGCCTCGGGTCGGGATCCGGTAGTCGAGGCGGATGCGTCCCTTGCCGTCAGGCAGCATGTCCTGCAGCTCGCCCTTGCGATCGGCGAGCCGGGTCATGACGGCACCCTGGTAGCTTTCCTCGAAATCGACCGTGAGCTGTTCCCATGGCTCGTGCTCGACGCCATCGACGTCATGCATGATGACTTCCGGTCGCGAAACGGCCAGTTCGAAGCCTTCGCGTCGCATATTCTCGACAAGTACCGCGAGGTGCAGCTCGCCGCGGCCCGAGACCCGAAACTTGTCGGGATCATCGGTATCGTCGACGCGCAGCGCGACGTTGTGCTTGAGTTCCTGGTCGAGGCGCTCGCGGATCTGGCGGCTTGTCAGGTACTTTCCGTCCTGGCCGGCGAACGGCGACTTGTTGACCTGAAACGTCATGCTGACGGTGGGTTCATCCACGGTAAGAGCAGGTAGCGCCTCCTCATGATCGGGTGCGCAAAGCGTGTCTGATATGCCGAGCTTGTCGATGCCGCTGAATACGACGATGTCTCCGGCGCTCGCCGATTCAACTCGCTGTCGTTTCAAGCCGTGAAAACCGAACAGCTCCAGTACCCGGGCACGGCGAGATGCTCCGTCGGGGCTGACCACGCTGACGGCTTCGTTTGCCTTGATCGACCCACGACTGATCCGCCCGATGCCGAGCACGCCGACGTAGGTGTCGTAATCCAGGCTCGATACCTGTAGCTGTAACGGGCCCTCGGTGTCGACGCTCGGTGGGGGGACATGTTCGACGATGGTTTCGAATAACGGCGTCATGTCTCCCTGGCGGTTTTCGGCGTCTTTGTTTGCGTACCCGTTCAGGGCTGATGCGTAAATGATCGGGAAGTCGAGCTGCTCGTCTGTCGCTCCCAGGCGATCAAAAAGATCGAAGGTCTGGTCAAGTACCCAGTCCGGGCGCGCTCCGTCGCGGTCGATCTTGTTGACCACAACAACAGGCACGAGCCCCTGTGCGAAAGCTTTCTGCGTGACGAAGCGTGTTTGCGGCATTGGGCCCTCGACGGCATCGACAAGCAGCAACACGCTGTCCACCATGGACAGGACCCGTTCCACCTCGCCGCCAAAGTCGGCGTGGCCAGGCGTGTCGACGATGTTGATACGGTAGTCATTCCAGTTGACGGCCGTGTTCTTGGCGAGGATCGTGATACCGCGCTCGCGCTCCAGGTCATTGGAGTCCATGACACGATCGGGCACAGCCGCGCGCGGGCCAAGGGTGCCGGATTGTTGTAGCATCTGGTCCACGAGCGTGGTCTTGCCATGGTCGACATGCGCAATTATCGCGATGTTGCGGAGATTGGAGATATCGGGCATTGGGGCGGCGCTCTGAAATGAGGCGGCGGATTATAGAGACCCATCGAGTGAATTGATACGGCATGGATGAATGAAACGATGAACAGATTCTCGCTGGCGCTGCTTTCAGTGGCGCTCCTGATCTCTTGCGGCGGGCAGGCGGATACGACTTTCGATGCAGAGGCCTACGTCGCGGAAATCATGGAGTGGCGTGCTGGACGGCTCGGGAGGCTCGTGGCACCAACGGGTTACCTGAACCAGACCGGGCTGTTCTGGCTTGACGAAGGCAGTTACAGCTTCGGATCGGCGGCCACGAATGACCTTGTATTCCCGGGCGACGGTGCGCCGACAATCGGGACTCTCGACGTGGGCGAGCAGGGCATCTTCATGACGGTCGAGCCCGGAGTCGATGTGCGCAGCGAAGATCAGCCTGTCGAGAACATTCTGATCGCGGACGACCGGTCCGAGAATCCCGTCATGATCACGCATGGCTCGCTGGCCTGGACGGTCGTGGAACGTGACGGCAACTATGCAGTACGCCTGCGGGATTTCGAGCATCCGTTTGTCGCCACGTTCGGACCGTTGCCGTATTTCGACATCGACGCCTCAATGCGCGTTCAAGCCACGCTGCATCGCTATGACGAGCCGCGGACCGCGAACGTAGGCACGGTTATCGAAGGGCTCGGCTACCATCCGCAAACACCCGGGGTCGTCAGATTCGAGATTGACGGACAGGCCTACGAACTCGAGGCTTACGATTCGGGTGACAAGTTGTTCTTCGTCTTCGGCGACGCGACCAACCGTGATGACACCTACGGTGCAGGCCGGTTTCTATACACCGAAGCGCCGGGCGACGACGGCTTGACCGTTATGGATTTCAACAAGGCATACAGTCCGCCGTGCGCCTTCAATGACTTTTCAACCTGCCCGGTTGCATCACCCAGAAACCGGCTGCCGACAAGGGTAGAAGCCGGCGAAAAGTACGATCCGGCGCTGCACTACTCGGCAGACGCGGGGCACTAGTCGCGCAGTTCGAACGTGAGGCCTGCGTTTCGCTGCAGGCGTTCGAGCAGTGCGCTTCCCATCGCGGAAGCGGGCGTCAGCACGCCGCCACCCGAGTCAAGCTCGTCCCTGGCCAGGCATACGGCGCACTCGCTGAGCATCTTGCTCGTGGAGCCGTAACCCGGGTCCTGGTCGCCCGTTATACGCGTCCTGAGCAACGTGCCGTCCGGAAGTTCTCCGATCTGCATGAGGTTGAAGAATCCCGACTCCTGCATTTCCCGGTCGGGACCTTCGCCGGGCTTGGGCAAAACGAATTTCTGCAATAGCTTTCTTGTCGGTGCGAAAGAGCCACCGAGTACAAGACCTGCCAGCCCGGTCATCATCGTCATGCCTTTCAGCCACCCGCCAGCACCGGAACCCGTTGCCACGGCCTCCGCGTAACGGAAGTCCTTTCCGTACGGGTAGCCGGCGAGCGCATGACTTCGCCGAACGACCTTGGTGTTCACAGCGGCCATCACGAAAGGTGCGGTCCAGCATTCTGCCGCCTCGTTATACAGAATATTCTGCTGATCGCGTTGGTCGGGGCCCTCGCGTTCCCCCTCGGGGTTCAGCGAATAGGGGTGGACCAGTACTCGCGCAATAGCGCGGTCTTCGCGACTTTCCTTGATGATATTCAGCATACTCGCGATCGTTCCGCCGCTGGCCGTACCCTTGGTTGCTTTTACGAGCATCGTGATCGATTTGCAGTAGTTCCCGTAGCGTTGCTTCGCCGTGTTCTGCAGGAACCAGACGCCCATATCCATCGGCACTGAATCGAAGCCGCAACAGTTCACGATGCGGGCTCCGGTCCGTTGTGCGCGCTCATGATGCGTGTCGATCATCTTGCGAATCCACTGCACTTCGCCGGCAAGATCGCAGTAATGGGTTCCGTTCTCGACGCAGGCTTCGACGAGTTCGGAACCGTAGAGCGCGTAGGGACCTACGGTCGTCAGCACGACGCTCGTTCGTGACGCGAGTTGCATCAGCGACTCCATATCGTGGCTGTCGGACTCGATGATCTCGAGAGCGGCGGCATCGGCACCCAACGCGGCGCGCAGTTCCTCCAGCTTCTGTCGATTGCGGCCAGCGATTGCCCATCGCAGGTCGCCACCAGCACCGTATTGGCGGCAAAGGTATTCAGCGACTAGCGTGCCAGTGAAGCCCGTGGCGCCCCAGACGATGACATCGAATTCCCTGTTTGTTTCGCTCAAAGCTTTTTCTCCAGGAGGGCGACTTCTTTCTTGCCGCCTTCGGTTTCCTGAGTGGCCACACGGGTAAAGCCGTGCAGTTCGTGGTAACGCATTGATGACTCGTTTGGCGGTCGAATGTTCACCTCACATGTCATCACCTCGACCTTGCCTGCAAGTGTTTCCGCGAAGTCGTCGTACAGCGTGGACGCGACTCTTTTTCGGCGCGCACTCCTGGCAACGGCGACTCGATCGACGTAGCCGAAGTCGTCGTAGTTGCCACAAAACCAGGTGTAGTTGGGGCTGGCATACGGCAAGCCGGGGCGCAGGCCGATCAGAAACCCGGCCAGCTTGCCATCGATACGCGCAACGCGAAAGTAGTGAGCATTGTCTGCGAACCAGTGCATCTCATCCAGGGAGATACTGCTGACATGAGGGACCGAGGCCTCGTTCAGTTCGAGGACGTCCGCAATGTCCGCCGCGCCTACGTCTGAGATTTGCATGTGGGCAGTGTACCTTGTTATGGTGTTTTCAAGACGGCGGGCGCGATCGCGCAACAGACCGTCATCATTCGCTACTTTACTCGTCTTCGATTCGGAAATGGTCTGCAGCCTCGAGGCTGTGGGTTTGCCCGTGTGTGACAGGGTGCACTGACACAGCGCTTCGCACGGGTAAACTTCTTTGAAACTTGAGAAGGAATCGTTCGAAATGAATCACCGCATCACTAACTTCTGCAAGGCCGTGTGTACCGGCATCGTCGCGTCAATCATCGCGGGCTGCGCTGCGCCGAAGGAGTCGCCGAGCCTGTTGCAGTACGTGCCGGCTGACACGCCATACGTCGTCGCTTCAACGCAACCGATTCCCGACTCGCTGGCAGACAAGCTCGAGCCAACGATTGACGAGGTACTGGAGGCTTATCAGCGGATCATCCGTCACGCCATGGCCGAGGAATTCGTCGAGCTTTCGGCCCAGGAAGACGGCGCCGAGAAAGCTGAGAAACTGCAGGCGCTCGTCGACGAGGTGCTGAGTCTTATGAGCATCGAGGGTATCCGAGGTGCCGGGATAGAGCGAGACTCTGCATTCGCGTTCTACGGCAATGGCCTGCTGCCCGTAATTCGATTCGAACTTACGGATAGTGCGGCCTTCGATGCGGCGATTGCCCGCATAGAGGATAAGGCCGAGAATCAGCTGTCGCTGGGAGACTTGCAGGGAGAGGAGTACAAGTACCTCGATTTCGACAAGGCGCGCCTGTTGATCGCGACACTGGACGATCAGGCCGTTATCACGATCGTCCCCGTCCAGTTCGACGACGATCAGCTGGCACGCGTGCTCGGTATCACGAAGCCGGCGAAGACGCTCGCAGACAGCAAGGGGCTCGATGCGCTGGCCGAGCAGTACGGCTTCAGCGACTACTTCTCGGGATACGTTAACAATGAACGCATCGCCAGCACGTTCCTCGGCGATGCCACGGGCCTCGACGAGGCTTTGCTGGCCATATTCGAGTATGACGCGTCGGACTTGTCCGACACCTGTAAAACGGAATTCATGGAGCTAGTTGGCATCGCGCCGCGTGTAGTTTTTGGTTACACGGCGATGAACAACGAGTACATCGACAGTGTTTTCGTCGTCGAGCTCCGTGAGGATATTGCGGATGGGCTGACCACGATCCCGACCGCTGTTCCGGGTCTTGGTCAGGACTTCGGTGGACTGATGTCGTTCGGTTTCAGCCTGGATCCGATGGCCGCGCGCCAGTTCTACGAGGCGCGTCTCGATGCGATGGAAGCGGACCCGTTCAAGTGCGACAAGCTTGCGCCGCTGCAGGCGTCGGTTGCCAAGGGTCGAGAGGCACTTAATCAGCCGTTACCGCCGGTCATCTACGGATTCCGCGGCATCGTCGCTGTGATCAATGACATCCAGGGTATGGCCCTGGCCCAGCAGAAGCCGCCCGAGTCGATGGACGCAAGCTTCCTGTTTGCCATCGAGGATGCGCAGGCGCTGGTTGCCATGGGCGCCATGATGGATCCGCAACTCGCCGCGCTCAACCTCATGCCGGACGGCAAGCCCGTCAAGCTCGAGCTGGCACAGCTTGCCGAGATCGCTGACGAGGCCTACGCGGCGCTGTCTGATAACGCGCTGGTGGTGTCGGTGGGGGAGGGCTCCGAGGCCAGGTCGGCCGAGCTACTGGTAGCCGACAGCAAGGATCCAGCTCCGTTGTTCAGCATGACCATGGACACCGCCAGATACTATGGCTTGATCGGCGATGCCATGATGCAGTCGGAGCCCAAGGAAGGCGAAAAGGAAATGCCGCTCGCGGTGCGCACGGCACTGAAGGATGTCATGACTCTGATGGGTCAGGTCTACCGGCGCATGTTGCTCGATGTTACGCTCACTCCGAACGGAATAGAGATGCGCAGCCGCCTGTTGCTGGCTGACTGATACACCGGAGGCCTGTATGAAGAGGATATTGCTGACCGCGGTCTGCGGTTTGCTCGTGGCATGCGGCGATGGCGCCGAGATTGTCCCTGAACCACCGCTCAAAGTCGATTTGAACCTGGTTGTCGCGGACGGCAGCGTCAGCCCCTCGGGCGGCATGACGACATCGGGTCAACCCGATGAAGCCGCTCTGCGGGTGTTTGCCGACAGTGGCTATGCCGCGGTCATCGATCTGCGGACGGAAGGCGAAGACCGCGGAATCGATGAAAAGGCCGTCGTTGAGGGCCTGGGAATGAACTACGAATTGCTCCCCATCACCCGTGGTGACATCACGTACGAAAAAGCGGCGGCCCTGGATGGGTTGCTGGCCAGTTACGACGAGCCCGTGCTGCTGCACTGTGGTTCCGCCAACCGGGTCGGCGCATTGCTGGCGTTACGCGCGAGTGCCAACGGTGCCGATGACGAATCGGCCATCGAAGCGGGCAGGCGAGCGGGCCTGACGAGTGTGGAGCTCGAGGCGATAGTGCGAGAGGAATTCGCTGCGGGCGAGTAGCGGGCGGGGAGACAGAGGACACCGCGCTAAAACGTCCCGCAGGCCAATTCGGGCTGTTGTTCAATCAAGCGTTCGATTTCGCAGGCCAATTCGGGCTGTTGTTCAATCAAGCGTTCGATTTCAGCGGTAATTCGACGTTTGGCATTTACCTCACCCTCTGATCTGATTGCAGCCAGGAATGCGAAGAACAGGGTGGGGTTAGAAATGATCAGACGCTCGGTAGTCGCCAGATTGTCAGTTTTTGTCAAGTCCATCCTTTGCTGGCGACGTGCCTCAATTCGTTGCCCGACTTCGGTAGCCTTGTCTAATTCTCCGAGAGCCTCGAGTGCCAGTTTCTGTATTGCCAGGGCAATTGCCACACCAATTTCGGTCTTGCCCTGATTCTCCGCAAGCTCTCCATAGCGGAGACATGCGTAGGCCCAGTCCACGTTTTGTGCCGACTGCTCCTCGCACATTGTCGTGAAATCGCCGTACCTGGGGAGTGCCATTGCGGCTAAACCAAGAGCCATTCCCGCTCGCTCGGGGAACGAAAAGTCGCTCCCGGCCGCCGCCAGTCCACGTACAAGCATTTCGATCCTCTCGGTCCAATAGATCCGTGTCTCTGCGGCAGTAGCGGCACGTCGCATAGCTTCAAGCGCGGAATCGGTTTCTCCTGCTCTGTACCTATTAGCAGCCACACGGAGCCACGACTCGCTGTTTTGGCCGTCAATCGCGACCAGCCTCTGATCCCAACCCCGCGACCTGCAGTCCACGGAATCGCCGGACTCGTAGCAGATTTGAACGGCACTCCAGACCAGGAACGAATCAGATGGATTGTGTGAGATTGCGCGATCAATCAGTTCGATGCGCAATGCCGGGTCCTTCTCCACTAATGCAGCGACGTGCAGATGGTCCGCTGACGGCGAAATCGAGAGGCGGTCTGACAGGCTCTGCTTCAATCCGTTGATTGCGTCGAGCTTGGACTGAATTTGCCCATCCGTCCACGCTTTGCCATCCCGTTCCAAAGTGGCGTCGGAGCAGGCGTCATTCAATGCGGACCGCAAGTCCGCCACAGGCAGCCCGCTGTCAGGAGCAGGTGGCGATGTTGCAGGCTGAACGTG
>CAMYOJ010000014.1:49348-69246 GCA_947259985.1 uncultured Woeseiaceae bacterium | reverse complement strand
TGAGTTGGCCGACAGGGCCATCCTGGTTGATTTCGAGCAGAACGGTGAAACAGTTTATGCGCTGCCGCCACCGATGGCCGGTTTCTTTGAGTTCTCGCTGATGCGTGTCCGCGATGATATTGATCAAAAAGTATTAAGCGAGCTATTTCATGAGTATATGAATGTAGAGGAGGATTTTATCCGGGATCTGTTTACTCGTGGTGAAACGCAGCTGGGGCGAGCCTTCGTACAGGAGCCCGCTTTGTCTGATGAAAATGCACTGCATGTGCTGGATTATGAACGGGCCAGCGAAGTGATTGAAACAGCAAGTCATATTGGTGTGGGACGCTGTTACTGCAGGCACAAAATGGAACACATGGGCAAGGCCTGTTCTGCACCACAGGATATTTGCATGACCTTCAACACCACCGCGTCCTCGCTTACACGACATGGTGTTGCGCGTGAGATCGACAAAGACGAATGTCACGACCTGTTGCAGGAGGCCTATGACAACAACCTGGTGCAGTTCGGCGAAAACGTACGCGAGAGCGTCAATTTTATTTGTAATTGCTGTAGCTGCTGTTGCGAGGCAATGATCGCCGCACGTCGTTTCGCAATTCTCAACCCTGTGCACACGACGAACTTTATCCCGGTCATTGACGAAGAAACCTGCAATGGCTGCGGCAAATGCGTCAATGTCTGCCCGGTCGAAGCGATGACCCTGGTTTCAGCCCATGATCCGGACAAGCCCAGGATGAAAATAGCCCGGTTGAACGATGAGCTTTGTCTGGGTTGCGGCGTGTGTATACGCAGCTGTAATAAACACGATAGTTTGTCTTTGGAGTCGCGTCCGAAGCGAGTTCTTACGCCATTGAACGGAACACACCGGGCAGTGGTCATGGCCATTGAACGCGGCAAATTACAAAACCTGATTTTCGATAACCAGGTCTTATGGAGCCACCGCGCCATGGCTGGGGTATTGGGTGTGATCTTGAAGCTGCCGCCGATTAAGCAGGTTTTGGCAAGTGAACAACTCAAATCCCGCTACCTGGAAACGCTAATAGGATATACAAAGCATTAGACAGCACCCACGCTAACCACACTCGGCGAGAAATCAAAAATGCACATAAATGGGGACATTCTGCATTTCTGCTAAGAAATGCAGAATGTCCCCATTTATTGATACTGGCGGAGAGGGTGGGATTCGAACCCACGGTACGGGAGAACCGTACACCTGATTTCGAGTCAGGCCCATTCGACCACTCTGGCACCTCTCCGGTCGGGGCGGTGATATTGGTGAGCATTCTGGCCATTGTCAAGTAAGCATTTTGGGCCTGTAGATGCGATAATCTTAGTTGGTTGCGACACGGAGTACCGCGCTTGCGCCTGCTTATAATCATAATAATTTCAGCGTTACTGGGGACGTGTTCGTCACCACCGCCGATTCTTGACCAGGTGCTCGAAATCGGTGAACTGCGCGTCGTAACGCGCGACAGCCCGACCTCGTACACGATCGGACCCAATGGCCCAACCGGCCCTGAGTACGATCTGGCGCAGGCGTTCGCGAATGAACTCGGCGTCGCACTCGTCATGAAGCCGGTAGATAGCGTCTCCGAAATCATGCCCATGCTGATGTCAGGCAAAGCCCATATGGCCGCGGCGGGACTGTCAATTTCAGACACGCGCCGCGAGTATCTGCACTTTGGTCATCCCTACGATTCCGTCGACGTCCACCTCATCTACAAGCTCGGCACCGGCAAGCCCCGTTCTATCGACGACATACTGGGTCGTTCCATCGAGATCGTAGCTTCGAGCAGCCACGTCGAACTGCTGACCTCCCTGCAGGAGGCTTATCCCGACCTGACCTGGACCGAAAACGCGGATGTGGAATTTGCCGACCTGCTGGCCAAAGTGGCGATGGAAGAGGTCGACCTGACCGTGGCCGATAGCACGGATTTCAACATCCAGCGTCACTTCTATCCCGACATACGCGTAGCGCTCGACCTCGAGATCGGCGATCCGATCGCGTGGGCGTTCCCGAAAGGTATGGCCGATTCGCTGCTCGCGCGCGCCGACGAATTCGTGATCAGCTCCGATCGCTCGGGCTTACTCGCGCAGGTGCACGATCGCTATTACGGCCATACCAAGAAATTCGACTACGTCGGCACTCGCAACTTCATCCGTCACTACAAGAAACGCCTGCCGCGTTATCGCGCCATGTTCGAGCAGGCCGGCAAGGATTGGGGCGTCGACTGGCGATTGCTCGCCGCCATCGGCTACCAGGAGTCTCACTGGCGCTCGCAGGCCGTATCACCGACAGGCGTGCGTGGCATCATGATGCTGACCCAGGCGACGGCCGACTACCTGGGGCTCGACGATCGGCTCGACCCCGAGAACAGTATTTTCGGAGGCGCACGATACTACGCGCGGCAGACCGAGCGCGTCGCCGAGTCCGTCGGCGAACCCGATCGCACCTGGATGGCGCTGGCGGCTTACAACGTCGGCTTCAATCACATCAAGGACGCTCGCATGCTCGTCGAATGGCAAGGCGGCGATCCTGATACCTGGGTGGACCTCAGCAAGGCCCTGCCGTTGCTGGCACAACGCAAGTGGTATTCGAAATTGCCATACGGCTATGCGCGCGGCTGGGAACCCGTCCTGTACGTCAACAATATCCGCGTCTACTACAACATCCTGAAATGGCTCACGGCAAACGAGGAATCGCCCGAGGGAGAGATTCCGAGCGAAGCTGTACCGCCGCCCGATTTGCCGCAATCGGGCGAGCCCGTAGAGACCGTTTAGCGCATCGCCGTCGTGGCCGGAACCCGCTTGACGCAGGGCCGTTCCAAAAGTCCTATCGGCGAGATTTGAAGAACTGCTGCAGCAAGGCGCTGCACTCATCGGCCAGCAGGCCACCGTTGATTTCGAACCTGTGATTCAGCGCTTTCGAGTCTGTCAGGTCAGCAGCGCTGCCCAACGCGCCGGCTTTTTCATCGTATGCGCCGAACACGACACGACCGACGCGCGCCTGAACGATGGCACCGACACACATGACACAGGGCTCGAGCGTCACGTACAAAGTTGCCGAAGGAAGTCGGTAGTTGCCAAGCCGCTCCGCCGCTCGTCGAAGCGCGACGATTTCCGCGTGGCCGCTCGGATCAGAATTCGCGATCGAACTGTTGTGCCCCTGCGCAATGATTTCATTGTCGACCAGGACGACCGCGCCGACGGGGACTTCATCGGAACCCGCGGCCAATGCTGCCTCGGCAAGCGCCGCACGCATTGCCTCGATATCCTGATCGGACCAGTCCGGACCCATCTACTCCCACTCGATCGTGGCCGGTGGCTTGCCGGAAATATCGTAGGTGACCCGCGAAATGCCATCGACCTCGTTGATGATGCGCAGGCTGACATGCTCCAGGAACTCGTACGGCAGCCGTGCCCAGCGGGCCGTCATGAAGTCGATCGTCTCGACGGCACGCAAGGCAATCACGTAGTCGTAGCGACGGCCGTCGCCCATGACCCCGACCGACTTCACAGGCAGAAATACGGCGAATGCCTGGCTTGTCTCGTCGTACAGGTGATGCTTGTGCAGTTCCGAGATGAAAATATCGTCTGCAAGCTGCAGTAGCCCGGCATACTCGGGCTTTACTTCGCCGAGAATGCGTACGCCCAGGCCGGGGCCCGGGAACGGGTGGCGATAGACCATTTCGCGCGGCAATCCGAGCTCGAGCCCGATCTTGCGCACTTCGTCCTTGAACAGCTCGCGCAGCGGTTCAACGAGTGACATGCGCATTTTCTCGGGGAGCCCACCGACATTGTGGTGTGACTTGATGACGTGCGCTTTGCCGGTCTTGGCCCCCGCCGACTCGATGACGTCCGGGTAAATCGTTCCTTGCGCCAGCCATTCGATACCTTCGAGCTTGTGCGCTTCCTCGTCGAACACCTCGATGAAAAGGCCGCCGATAATCTTGCGTTTCTCTTCGGGGTCAGCGACACCTTCGAGTGCTGCGAAGAAACGATCCGCAGCATTCACGCGAATGACTTTGATGTGCATGTGCTCAGCGAACAGGTCCATGACCTGGTCGCCTTCGTTGTGCCGGAGCAAGCCATGATCCACGAATACGCATACCAGCTGGTCGCCGATCGCCTCGTGCAGCAGGGCAGCAACGACCGACGAGTCCACGCCGCCTGACAAGCCCAGCAGCACCTTGCCGTCACCGACTTTCTCACGCACCTGTTCGATGGCGTCGGCAACGATATTGTCTGGCGTCCAGTCGCCCGAGCAGCCGCAGATGTCGCGCACGAAGCGGTTCAGGATCTCCATTCCCTGCGGCGTATGCGTTACCTCGGGATGGAACTGCACACCGTAAAAATTCCGCTCGACGTCTTCCATCGCGGCCAGCGGCGAGTTGCTGCTCGATGCCGTCGCGACGAATCCGGGCGGAATTTCCTCGACACGATCGCCATGGCTCATCCACACCTTGAGCATGGCGTGACTGTCCTCGTCGCTCAGGCCGTGCAGTAGCCGACACTCTACGGGCTCGATCTCGGCGTAGCCGAACTCACGATGACTCGAGGCCTCGACCTTGCCGCCCAGTTGCGCGGCCATGGTTTGCATGCCGTAGCAGATCCCAAGCACAGGGACGCCAAGTTCGAACACGACGTCCGATACTTTTGGCGGGTCGTCGAGATTGACCGATTCCGGCCCGCCCGACAGAACGATACCGCTCGGCGCAAAGGCTCGGATGTCCTCCTCCGACATATCCCAGGGGTGAATCTCCGAATACACGCCGCACTCGCGCACGCGCCGGGCGATCAATTGGGTGTACTGGCTGCCGAAATCGATAATCAGCAGCTTGTGGGCATGGATGTCGTGCTGCATGGCCTAGGTCTTGGCCCTGTAATTCGGCGCTTCCTTGGTAATCGTCACGTCGTGCACGTGACTTTCAGTCATGCCGGCGCCCGTGATGCGCACGAACTTCGGCTTGCTGCGCATCTCCGCGATGCTCGAGCTGCCCGTGTAGCCCATCGCGGCGCGGACGCCACCAATGAGCTGATGAACGATGGCGACGAGGCCGCCCTTGTATGCGACGCGACCCTCGATGCCCTCGGGGACCAGTTTCTCCAGTTCCTCGGTGGCGTCCTGGAAGTAACGATCGGAAGAACCGTGTGACTGCCCCATCGCGCCAACCGAGCCCATGCCGCGGTAAGACTTGTAGGAACGTCCCTGGTACAGCTCGACTTCGCCCGGCGATTCCTCGGTGCCTGCGAACAGACCGCCGATCATGACCGAATACGCCCCGGCGACCAGCGCCTTGGCGATGTCACCCGAGTAACGGATCCCGCCATCCGCGATCAGCGGCACACCGGATTTTTCCAGCGTAGCTGCGACTTCGGCGACGGCCGACACCTGCGGCACGCCGACACCGGCCACGACGCGCGTGGTGCAGATGGAACCGGGGCCGATACCGACCTTGACACCGTCGGCACCGGCTTTGACGAGCGCTTCGGCCGCGTCGCCCGTGACGATGTTGCCGCCAATGACCTGCACATCCGGATGCTGCTTCTTGACGAGGCCCACGCGATCCAGCACGCCCTTCGAGAAGCCGTGCGAGGTATCGACGACGATGATATCGGCGCCGGCTTCGACCAGCGCCGCCACCCTGTCGTCGGTATCGAAGCCCGTGCCTACGGCGGCGCCGACCCGTAAGGCGCCGCTTTCGTCCTTGCAGGCGATCGGGAAGTCTTTGGCTTTCTGGAAGTCCTTGGCCGTGATCATGCCCTTGAGTTCGAAGTTGTCGCCAACGACCAGCACCTTTTCGATGCGATGCTGGTGCAGCAGCGACAGCACCTCTTCCTCGTGCGCGCCCTCGCGGACGGTGACCAGACGATCCTGCGGCGTCATGACCGTCGATACGGGCGCATTGAGCTGCGTCTCGAACCTGAGGTCGCGGTGCGTCACGATGCCCACGGTCTGCCCGCCGTCGACGACGGGGACGCCCGAGATGCCCATCGCCCGGGTCAGGTCGATGACCTCGCGGATGCTCATGTCCGAGGACACTGTAATCGGGTTGCGCACCATGCCGGACTCGAACTTCTTGACCGTGAGCACCTGGCGCGCCTGCTCGTCGATTGCCATGTTCTTGTGAATGACGCCGATACCGCCTTCCTGCGCGAGCGCGATCGCCAGCCGCGATTCGGTCACCGTGTCCATTGCAGCCGACAACAGCGGGATACTGAGCCGTATCTCCCGGGTCAGGGGTGTACTCAGGTCGACTTCACGCGGCAGCACCTCGGAGTAGCCGGGCTGCAGCAGCACGTCGTCAAAGGTCAGAGCTTCCTTGGCAATTCGCATATGGCGTTCTTCGGCAGGTGAGTGTTAATCGATCAATTGTACGCGCACGCGAATTGCGGGTAAACGCTATACTCGCTCGATGCCAAGCGAATCCGCGATTAGCGTCAGCCAGCTCAACCGTCGCGTACGGACCTTGCTCGAGCAGGGCGTTGGCCGACTCTGGGTCGAGGGCGAAATCTCGAATATGTCGCGGCCGGCCTCGGGACACATCTATTTCAGCCTCAAGGACGACGCTGCGCAGGTTGGCGCCGCCTGGTTCCGGCAGCGCCAGCGTGGCCCGGCCATTGGCTTCAAAGACGGCGACCGGGTGCTCGCCTACGGCCGCGTCAGCCTGTACGAGGCCCGCGGCAACTACCAGCTGATCGTCGAGCAGATGGAGCCCGCCGGCGAGGGCGTGCTGAAACAGCGCTTCGAGGCGCTCAAGAAAAAGCTGCAGGCCGAGGGGCTGTTCGACGAGGACCGCAAGCAATCGATCCCAACCGTGCCGACCCGTGTTGGCATCATCACATCGCCGACCGGCGCGGCGATTCGTGACATCCTGACGGTGCTGGGTCGCCGCTTTCCGTCTGTACCGGTCGTCATCTACCCGGCCGCGGTCCAGGGCGACGCGGCTCCGGGTGAACTCGTGGCAGCAATCGAGACGGCCACGCGGCGCGATGAATGCGACGTGCTCATCGTGGGTCGCGGTGGCGGCTCGCTCGAAGATCTCTGGGCATTCAATGACGAGCAGCTCGCACGCGCCATTGCGGCCTGTCCACTGCCCGTCGTCAGCGCCGTCGGCCACGAGGTCGACTTCACGATCGCGGACTTTGTTGCCGACGTCAGGGCGCCGACGCCGTCCGGCGCCGCTGAGATCGTCGTTCCCGATCAGCAGGAATGGCAGCATCGCATTGCCTCGATCGCGCTCAGAATTGCCCGCATCGGCGAGCGTGCCGTCGATGATCGTGCTCAGCAACTCGACTGGCTGGGCAATCGCCTGGCCTCGGGCATGCGCCGGGGCCTGCTGACTCAATCCCACCAGCTTCAGTCCGTTCGCGGCGAATTGCTGCAGCTTTCGCCCGCCCTGTCGGTACAGCGTTCGATCGGGCGCCTCGCGGAAGTGCGCCAGCGCCTCACGACGGCTGCGCGCAGGCTCGTTTCGAACGCCGATCACCAGGTCGCGCTGCTGGGTCGCGCGCTGCACTCGGTCAGCCCGCTCGCCACGCTCGATCGCGGATACGCCATCGTCAAGGACGCAGCAAGCGACAAGGTGCTAATGCGTGCCGCCGACGTTTCGAGCGGCGACGACATAGTCGCGCGCCTCGCCAGCGGCGAGCTGGTCGCAACCGTCAAACAGGTGATCGATGATGATTAGGCTTCTGTTATTGCTGCTTCCCGCATTAGCACTGGCAGCGCCCGAGCATTCGCCGTGGCCAGGCGGCATCGCCATTGTCGACCTGGGGCCGGCGGCCGAATCGCGACCGTCGGCCTACTTCGATGACAGGCCCGTGCTCGTGATGCAACGCGACGATCGCTGGCATGCCGTCGTCGGCATTCCGCTCGACCTCACCGGGGAGCAGCTCGTACTGCGCAAAAATGACAGGCCGCTGACGGTGGATGTCGTCGACCATGCCTACCGGGAGCAGCGGCTGACCGTAAAGAACCAAAGCTACGTGACGCCCGGCGAGAAGCAGCTCGAGCGTATTGCTCGTGAACGAAAAATCATCGACGCCGCGCTTGGCAATTTTCGCGATACACCGATTGGCGGCGTCGACCTGGCTGCACCCGTTGACGGGCCACGCAGCTCCAGTTTCGGCTTGCGGCGGTTCTTCAACGACCAGCCGCGCTCGCCGCACAAGGGCATGGACATCGCGGCACGACCACGGACAGGGATTCGTCACCATGTACTGTCACCTCAGCGAAATCGCCGTGGACGAAGGACAGGACGTCGAAGGCGGTGAAACGATCGGCGCGGTCGGCGCGACGGGCCGCGTCACGGGACCGCACCTGCACTTCGGTACCTACCTGAACGGTACGGCCGTCGACCCAGCGTTGCTTCTGCTATCACCGTAATTAAGGGGACAATTAAAGGGACAGTTTACTTAATTATCAATTAATTAAGTAAACTGTCCCTTTAATTGTCCCCTTTCTACATCAGGAAATCGCAGAGGACGGGACGGAACGCGTCCATCTCGACGAGGAAGGAATCGTGACCGCGGATACAGTCGAGCTCGACGAGCTGTGCGTCGTCACAGACTTTCTCGAAACCCGCGGCGAGTTCGCGCTGTTGATCGAGCGGAAAAAGAATGTCGGTGCGCACGCCAATGACGAGTGTGCGCTCGAGATTCAGTCGCCGGAAACCGGCGTCCAGTGAACCGCCATACTCGGCGAGATCGAACAGGTCCGAAGCGTGCGACAGGTACAGGTAGCAGTTGGGGTCGAACGCGCCCGTGAATTTGTTCGCATGGTTCTCCAGATAGGACTCGACGGCAAACTCCGCCGAGAACTGATCCTCGATTCGCGCATGCGTCGTGGAACGCTCGCGACCGAAGCGCTGCACCCATTCCTCGGCGGAACGATACGTGATCATGCCGAGCTTGCGCGCGAGACGCTGGCCCGTGATCGGCGGGTTGCCCGACTTGTAGTTGCCCTTCTTCCATTTCGGGTCCGAGCGGATCATCTCTCGCTGCAGTGAACGCACCGCAATCGAAAATGGTAATGCACGTGTTGCCGACGAAATCGATACGAAAGACCGCGTTGACTCGGGATGTCGCACGCACAGCGCAAGCCCGGTCATACCGCCCATTGAACAACCGACGACCGTGTGCAGTTTGTCGATACCCAGGTACTGCACCACGAGCCAGGCGGATTCGGCCACGTCTTCGAGCGTCAGCACGGGGAATTTCAAGCGGTAACGCTTGCCCGTTTCCGGGTCGAAAGACGCCGGGCCCGTCGAGCCAAAACAGCTGCCCAGTGAGTTCACGCAGATGACGAAAAACCGATCCGTGTCGATCGGCAGGCCCGAGCCAATCATGTCCTCCCACCAGCCCGGCGCCGGATCCTCAGCACACGAGGTGGCGTGCGCGGATGGCGACAGTCCCGTGAATATCAGGATCGCGTTGTCTCGTGCCGAGTTGAGTTCGCCCCAGGTCTCGTAGGCCAGCGTCGGCGACTGCAGGACACCGCCCGCCCTGTGCATGCGGAAGGGTCCATCGAACGTGACGATCTTTCTGGCCGGACTCATAACAAGCTCCTTCTTGCCTCCGAGTATAGCGCCCGGGCTATTTCTTGACGCGCTGCATGAGCCGCTTGCGCTTGCGCTCCTGGCGTGGCGTCAGCTTGTTGCGCTTGCCCTTGTACGGGTTATCGCTGGTCTTGAATGACAGGCGCACGGGCGTGCCCTTGAGCTTGAAGGCTTTTCGGAATCGATTGATCAGGAAGCGCCGGTAGGCTTCGGGCACGCGATTCGTCTGGTTGCCATGAATCACGATGACCGGGGGATTGCGCCCACCCTGGTGCGCATAGCGCAGCCGTATGCGCCGACCACGCACAAGCGGTGGCGGGTGGGCCATAACGGCGCTCTCGAGTTCTCGAGTCAACTCGGTCGTCGACAGGTCGCGCGTGGCGGCCTTGTAAGCGCGCTCGACGGCCGGCAGCAGGTCGCCGACCGCCGTGCCGTGCAGTGCCGAAATCGTGATGCGCTCCGCGAAGTCGAGGAACGGCAGACGCCGATCGAGGTCATCGCGAACCTGCTTTCTCTGGTCGGCCGACAAGCCGTCCCACTTGTTCGTGACGACGACGAGCGCCCTGCCCCTCTCCAGCACGAGCCCGAGCAGGCTCACATCCTGTTCGGTCACGCCTTCCTGCGCGTCGAGCACTGCAATCACGACCTGCGCCTGCTCGATCGCCTGCAGCGCCTTGACGATACTGAATTTCTCGATCGCTTCTCGCACGCGCGCGCGGCGCCGGATACCGGCCGTATCGATGAGCAGGTATTTGCGATCATTGCGTTCGAATGGCACGGCCACGCTGTCGCGCGTTGTGCCGGGCTGATCATAAACGACCAGCCGGTCTTCCCCGAGCAGGCGATTCGCGAGCGTCGACTTACCCACATTGGGGCGACCGATAACAGCTATGCGCAACCGATAACAGCTATGCGCAGTTCGTCGACGTCTTGGTCGGCCTCATCGTCGGTCTCCTGCGGCTCGAAGTCGCTGAGCCCTTCCTCGATGAGTGCGCTGATGCGATCGCCGTGTGTTGCGGATACCGCGATCGGTTCACCGATGCCGAGACCATGAAATTCGCCGCCCGCAATGGCGGCGTCGAGACCTTCGGCCTTGTTCACAGCCAACCAGGTCTTCTTCGCGTGCTTACGCGCGAGATCCGCGACATGTTCGTCGGCGGCCGTTAATCCGCTTCGGCCGTCGACCATGATGATCGCCGCGTCAGCTTCCTGCAGCGCACGCACAGTCTGCTCGACCATCGCCTCTTCGATGCCGACCTCGCCGCCGGCGACGCCGCCCGTATCGATGACGAGATAAGGAATCGGTCCGAGTTTGCCGAAGCCGTATTGGCGGTCGCGCGTCAGCCCCGGGTAGTCGGCGACCAGCGCGTCACGGGTGCGCGTCAGCCTGTTGAACAGCGTCGACTTGCCGACGTTGGGCCGGCCAATTAGCGCAATAACAGGCAGCACAGGATGGCACCCGCTCAGGAATCGTCGCTGATGTCGGGAGCACTGCGCCTGGGCCGATCCTGCACCACCTCGTAGGCCGCAATGCTGCCCGAATCAGTCTGGACGTAGAGCCGATCCGCGATGACAACTGGCGCGTTGCTGATCGCTGCTCCGCCAAGTTTCACGCGGGCGACGGGCTCGCCGGTCAGGTTGCTGAAGAAATGCACGTATCCCTCGAGATCGCCGACAGCGACCGTGGTACGAAATGACGTGGGCAGCGTCGGCAGTCGGCGCAACAAATCGTCGTTACGCCACGTCTCGGTACCGTCCCGTCGCGACATGGCAATGATCTCGCCATCGTCGCGCGTCGTGTAAACGCCGTTCCAGTCGACAGCAACGCCGACGTACGAAGAAATTTCCCGGCTCCACAGCACCTGCCCGGATTCTGACGCCATCGCAGCCAAACGACCCTGGTAGCCTGCCGCATAGATATCCTGGCCGACTGACGCGATCGCGCCGTCAATATCGGCCAGTCGATCGAGTACCGAACGACCGGTCGGCGGCGCCAGCATCGCCTCCCAGACAACGTCGCCCGATTCAAGATCGACCGCTGAGAGCCTGCCATTGTCGAATCCTGCAATCACGTTGCCGCTCACGAGAACGGGGCTGGCCGAGCCACGTTGCGTCAGCGACGGCGTCGACTGCTCCACGGACCAGATCTCGCGCCCGTCATATATCGACAGCGCCAGCAGGCGGTTGTCGATAGTCTGGATGACGACGTAATTACCGCTGATCAGTGGTCGTGCCAGCGACTCGCCGTCGATGCTCGCGCGCCATCGTTCCGCCCCGCTCGCCGAATCAAGCGCCATAGCCATGCCGTCTCTTGCCGCGACGACGACAAGTCCTTCGCCCACGCCGGGCCCGGCCGACAGCTCGGACTTGAGTTTGTTGCGCCAGACTTGCCGGCCTGTCTGCGCGTCGAATGCCGTTACGTTGCCATCGAAGCTCGCCGCGTATATGCGGCTGCCGTCTCCGACCGGTTGCAGCGCGACGCGCAGGAATTCGGCTTCACCACCCACCTTGGCGCTCCACACGCGCTTGATCTTGATTGTCGGCTTGAAGTCGACGAGCTCTTTGGGTTCAAGCTCCTCATCCTTGTCACTGAAAATGCCACAGGAAGCCAACAGCAAGCTTGCTGCAAGCAGTCCTGACAGGCGCAAGAATAACTTCACTCAACAACCTCTTCGTTGCTCTCGGTGGCTTCCGCAGCTTCCTCGACAACAGGTTCGGCCAGCTCGTCTTCGGCAGGCGGTTCGACAGCCTCCTCGGCCGTGATCTCGGGCAAATCGAGCACTTTCCACTGCACCAGGCGCTGGTCTACCGTACCCTGCGACAAAGGATCCATGAGCACGCGCTGGTAAGCAGCTTGAGCGTCGTCGATACGACCGAGGGCATGATAGGCGTCACCGAGCACTTCGCCGTACCCGGCTGAGAATGCCGGATTGTCCTCGTTCTCCAACAGATCAACGACCTCCTGTGCCTTATCCTGGTAAAGCAGGATCCTGGCGAGGCGCAGGCGCGCGACATGTTTGAGCGCATCGCCGCTATCGCTGGCCAGCAAGTCGCTGAGCACGTCGGCGGCGTCCTGATCCCGGTTCTTGTCCATGTAGAGGCGCGCTATCGCCAGCTTCGACTGTGCCGAGTACGTCGTATCGGCATACATCGCGCCGAGTTCGCCGGCAACCACCTCTGCCTCGTCGAGGTCACCGTCCACAACATGGTCCGCCAGCTCCTCGTAAAGCGCGGAAGCTTCGAGCTGCGCCTTTAGCTTGTTGCTCTGGTAATAGTTGTACCCGAACAGCAACAAAGCACCCGCGGCCACGCCGAATATGACGTAGCCGCCATACACTGACCACCACGTGCGAATCTGCTCAATTTGTTCTTTCTCTGAAAGTAAGTCGTCCACAAAACTGCCTTTAGTGCCTGGCGGGTTACCCCGCTATTGATTCAATCGATCCTTAAGTGTTGCCGCAATTTCTTCGAGCGGCACACTTTCCTGTCCTTCGTTGCTGCGCAGCGGCTTGAGGCCGATACGCCCATCGGCGAGCTCCTGCTCGCCGAGGATCAGCGCGTAGCCTGCGTTGCTCTTGTCCGCGCGCTTCATCTGCGATTTGAAGCTGCCGGCGCCGAGGTTCATCTCGACACCCAGACCAGCATCGCGCAGCTCCTCCGCGAGCGCGAACGCGCGCTCCCGGGTACCCTCGCCGAGCGCGGCAACGTATACGTCGGCGTTGCTCGGCGGCGCCTTACCGCCGCATGCCTCGAACAAGGCGACGAAACGCTCGATGCCCATGGCCCAGCCAATCGCCGGGGTAGCTCTGCCGCCGAGTTTCTCGACGAGTCCGTCGTAGCGACCGCCGGAGCAAACCGCGCCCTGCGATCCGAGAGCATCGGTCACCCACTCGAAGACCGTGCGCGAATAATAATCCAGGCCACGCACCAGCCGCGGATTTACCGTGTACTCGATGCCCGCCGCGTCCAGCAGTCTCTTGAGACCCGCAAAATGCTCGGCCGAGGCGTCGTCGAGATACTCCAGCATCACCGGCGCGGCTTCGACAACGGACTGCATATCCGGGTTCTTGCTGTCGAGAATCCTGAGCGGGTTTTGCCCGAGCCGGCGCATACTATCCTCATCGAGCTCACTTTTCACGCTGTTGAAGTAGTCGACCAGCGCTTCCCGGTAGCGCGCCCGCGACTCGGGAGCGCCGAGCGAGTTTATTTCGAGCTTGATTCGCGATATCCCGAGTTGCCGCCACATACGGGCGCTCATGATGATGAGCTCGGCATCGACATCGGGGCCATCGTAACCGAGCGCTTCGACGTCGAACTGGTAAAATTGCCGGTAGCGACCCTTCTGAGGTTTCTCATAGCGGAACATGGGCCCCGAAGTCCACAACTTTTGCCGCTGGTTGTGCAGCAGGCCGTTCGTCATGCCGGCTCGAACAACGCTTGCCGTTGCCTCGGGCCTCAGGGTCAGGCTCTCGCCATTACGGTCGAGAAAGGTGTACATCTCCTTTTCGACGATATCGGTCACTTCACCGATTGAACGCTGAAACAGCTCGGTGTATTCCAGGAGCGGCAGGCGAATCTCCTCGTAACCGTAGGACTGAACGATGTCACGAACAACGGACTCGAGATAACGCCAGGTGCCCGAAACTTCGGGCAGGATGTCGTTCATTCCGCGAATGGCTCTGGGTTTCACTGCTATGTCCGCGTGGCTTCAGGTGCCGGAAATGGTCAGGCGCGCCGTGCGTCCGCGTCGTTCAGCGGCGCCTATCGCGTATTCGGAGCCATTGACCTGGAGGCTCACATTTTCGGCGTTGCCGAACAAAACGTTGAACGGCGGCGTGCCGCTCAGTTCGACCGTGCGCCCCTCTTTGCCGAGGTCGAAGAACAGTCGGCGACCGCTGGCGTCGGTGATCTCGGTCCAGCAGTCCCCTGAATACGTTACCAGCAGGCGCAATGCGCCGTCGTCTGCGACGGCTTCGCTCGCTTCGGGCTGTTCGGGTTCAGGTGTCATGTCGACGGCGATAGCCTCGGGTTGGTCGACTTCCACGGCTGCCGGCTCCTGCTGCGGCATGACTTCTTCGACGGGCGGCTCCGGTGTCTCAACGACGGCCGGCCGGGACGTCAGCCACCAATACACGGAGGCGACGACGATAAGAACGACGATGGCGGCAATCCACGGTCCGGGCGACACCTCGCGGCGTGGCCGGGGTCGCGATGAAACGACCGGCGGTATCGATGCCGAGCGCGTCAGCTCATAGTAATCCTTGAGGACATCTCCTTCGTCAACGCCAACCAGCCGCGCATACTTCTTGAGGTGACCTTTCGCGAATACGGGAGCACCTATCATGTCGAAATCGTTGTGCTCGAGTGCCCGCACCTTCGGCTCGTCGAGATGCAATTCCTTCGCGATCTCGTGCACCGATATCTGCTGATCACGGCGTGCTTCGGCCAGGCGCTCGCCGCCGCGAGGTCCCTGCGACTCGGTTTCGACTTCCTCGTCGGCCTGTTTTTCGGTTTCGTCGCTCATGCTAGCCGGATTCCAGGACCCGTTTCGCCTGGTCCGATTGCGGGAAGTCGCGCAGCAACTGGTTTACGTATTCGCTGCGGGCGCGATCGTTACCCAGCTTTTCTTCGATCTGCGCGGCGAGAAACAGCACCCCCGCCGTGGTCTCGCTGACACTCATGAAGCGCTGCAGGAACGCGCGGGACACGAGGTATTCCTGCTGCCGGTACTTCAACAGGCAGAGCTGCAAGAGCGCGTCCGGGTATTCCGAGCGGGCCTCGAGCGCCTGCCTGAAAAAAGCTTCCGCGGCAGCGTAGTCGGGCTGCTCGCTCATGCACATTCCAGCATTGGTCAACGTCACTTCGGCGTTGTCATTCTCGGGATGCCCCCCCGCCTTTTCGAAATACTTCTTTGCGTTACTGAAATCTCTTTGCCTGCATAGAAACACGGCATAAGCATTCTGCACGTCAAAATTGCGTGGCTCGGCCCGAAGCGCCGCTTTGTAGGACTCGGTCGCCAGTCGCTCATTGTCCAGCGCTTCATAGGTCAGCGCCAGTGTCGAGTGCGCAATTGCCCGCTTCGGATCCAGCTCGATCGACAGCAACAGGCGGTCCTTGGCGAGTTCATACTTGCCATTGTTGTAGTAGCGCGCGCCGAGCTCGTAGTTCAGCTCGGCCGCGTCGGTCTCGTCCGCTTCGGGAGTCGCGCTCCCGGTCGTCGTCGAAATACACCCCGCCAACAGCAGGAGAACCATCGCCGCAGGCAGAATCCGCTTGCTCGTCGTCACACCGACACCATCCTTTTTCTTTCATTCTCCGCTTTTCTCGCGGCCATGCTTTTTTGCCCGAGAGGCTTGCGGACACGATCGCTCACTTTGCCGGCCAACTGGCCACAAGCAGCATCGATATCGTCCCCGCGCGTCTTACGGGTCGTCGCCACAAGCCCGCGCTGGCGCAAACGGTTCTGGAAATGCATGATTGTATCCGCCGATGACCGCTGAAAACGCGTATCGGGGAAGGGGTTGAACGGAATCAGGTTGACCTTGGCCGGCTTGCCGAGCAACAGCTTCGCGAGCTCGTCTGCATGCGCCAGCGAGTCGTTCACATCGCGCAGCATCACGTATTCAAAAGTGACGAATCGATTGGAGTGCTTGGCCGTGTAGGCCCAGCACGCCTCGAGCAGACTGGCGATCGGGTGCAACTTGTTGACCGGCACGATTTGATCGCGCAGCTCATCGCTGGGCGCGTGCAGCGAGACCGCCAGTGACACATTGCACTCGTCGCCGAGCTTGTCGACAAGCGGCACGAGGCCCGAGGTGCTGATCGTCACGCGACGGCGCGACAGTCCGTAGGCCCAGTCCGAGACGAGCAGCTTCAGAACAGGCACGACATTTCGATAATTGGCAAGCGGCTCGCCCATGCCCATGAATACGATATTGGTGACAGCCGGGTCGCCATTGTCGCGGCGCGGCAGCTCCCTGATCGCGTGCCACACCTGGCCGATGATCTCGGCACTCGTGAGGTTGCGGTTGAAACCCTGGGCGCCCGTCGCGCAGAAAGCGCAGTCGAGCGCGCAGCCTACCTGCGACGAAATACACAGCGTGCCGCGGCCAGGTTCGGGAATAAATACGGTCTCTACCGCCTGCCCCGAGCCGCTCTCGAACAACCACTTGACGGTTCCGTCCGACGAATCATGCCGCGACTGGATTTCTGGCAGGGTGACCTCGGCGGCATCCTTGAGCCAGACGCGCAGTTTCTTTGACAGATCCGTCATGTCGTCGAAGTCAGTCACTTCGCGCTGGTAGATCCACTGCAAAACCTGGCGAGCACGAAACGGCTTGTCGCCGTGCTCGACAAAAAACTGCTCGAGAGCGTCTTGCGACATCCCGAGCAGGTTCGTTTTGCTTGCAGTGCTGGTCATTGCCGCCTCATGCCTAACGCGTCCTCGGACAGATGCCGTCGTCGCCGAAGAAAAACGCGATTTCCGCGGCGGCCGTTTCTGCTGCATCGGAACCGTGCACGACATTTTCTTCGATACTGGCCGCAAAGTCGGCGCGAATCGTTCCGGGGTCTGCGTCTGCCGGGTTAGTGGCACCCATGATTTCGCGGTTCTTCGAAATCGCGTCTTCCCCCTGGAGCGCCTGGACGACGACGGGCCCCGACGTCATGTAGCTCACAAGGTCATTGAAGAATGGCCGTTCCTTGTGCACGGCATAAAAGCCTTCGGCCTGCTCTTTCGACAGGTGCATCATGCGGGCGGCGACAATTTCCAGTCCCGCTTTTTCGAAGCGGCTGTAGATCTCTCCGATCAGGTTCTTCTGCACGCCATCAGGCTTGATGATGGAGAGCGTCTGCTCAACGGCCATGTGTTGATTCCTTTGTTTTTTTCTATGGTGATAGTCAGCGCCCGGCGAGTTTGCCGGGCGATTCGATGTAAACCCTTAATTCTACTACGATACTTTCAGACGTTGAAGCTTTCGCCGCAGCCGCATTCGCCTTTTATATTGGGATTTCGGAAGCTGAAAGCCTCGTTCAGGCCATTCTTGACGAAATCGACCTCGGTGCCATCGATCAGAGCTAGCGCCTCGGGGTCGACGACGACCTTGACACCCTTGTCCTCGAACACGATGTCCGATGCATCGATCGCCTCGGCGTAATTGATCACATAGGAGTATCCCGAACACCCCGTCTGGGTGATGCCCAGGCGCAGACCTACGCCATTGCCACGCTTGTCGAGGTAAGTCCGTACGCGCTCGGCGGCGGACGATGTGAGTGAAATCGCCATGTGAATCTCTCTATTACTGCCAGGACACAGGAGCTGCAGAACCGCCGCTAATACTCCGCCCAAGCGACCGGACCGCATCTTCTACGACAAGTATACGTCCGGTTTTCTCCACAGGTATAGACAGAATCCCCATTATTTCGGTTGCCCGGAACCGCTCGAGGTCAGCAGCCGGCCGGCCCTCGTATTCTCTGCAGACAGCCTCGCAGGCCGCGAGCACGTGCGGGCAGCCCCAGGCCCGGAACCGCAAGGCCTGCAGATGGCCCTTCCTGTGCCTGGCAGCCAGTCGAATGCGCACTCCCTGCTCATCGAGCGCAGACCGCTCCGCATCGTCGAGATCGCCCGCATGTGAGAGATCCGCAAACAAATCACGAACCTGCGCGCTGTAGGGGTCGTCACTCACGCCGCATCCCCGGGCGCCAGATCGCGCAGACGTTGAATGGCTCTTGCATAGTGGCCCGCGGCGAACTCGACCTCTTCCGCAGTCGTATTTCGACCGAAGCTGAAGCGAATCGAGCTCTGCGCTTCGAGATCGCTGCGACCCAGCGCGCGCAGGACGTAGGACGGCTCCTGGATCTGGGAGTTGCATGCGGATCCGGTCGCAACACACAGCGGCTCGAGGCTCAGCAACAAACTTTCTCCCTCGATATCCGACACGCTCACATTGAGGATGCCGGGGAAGCCCGAATCAGGATCGCCGTTGACGAGCAGGCCGTCGATATCGCGAATTCGATTCCAGAACGCCGCACGCAATGCTGCGAGATGCGTGAGGTCGTCTCGAAGGCGGCCGTCGGCGATCTCCGCCGCAAGCCCTAGCCCCGCAATAAGGTCAGATGGCAAGGTGCCCGGCCTGATACGCCGCTGCTGCCCACCGCCAAAGAACAGTGGTTCGACATGGCAGCCGGGCCTGTCGGCGATATACAGTGCCCCGATACCCTTGGGCCCGTAGAACTTGTGGCCGGTCAGGGAAAGCAGGTCGACCGGCAGCGCGTTGAGATCAATCGGGATCTTGCCGACGGCCTGCGCCGCATCGACGTGAAACAGCACGTCGTTGTCACGGCACACGTTGCCAAGTGCCTCGATGTCCTGGATCACGCCCGTCTCGTTGTTGACGTACATGATCGAGGCGAGCTGCGTGTCGGGACGCAATGCCGCCTTGAACGCAGCCGGGTCAAGGCGTCCGCACTCCCCGGGTTCGAGCCAGGTGACCTCGAAACCCTGTTTCTCGAGCATGCGAAACACGTCGGTCACGGCCTTGTGTTCGGTGGGCATCGTGATCAGGTGCCTGCCACGTTGCGCCCGGTAGCGTGCCGCGCCTGCTATTGCGAGGTTGTCGGACTCGGTGGCGCCCGACGTCCAGATCAGCGTCTTCGGGTCCGTATTCAACAGCGCAGCAAGCTGCGCTCCTGCCGTCTCGATATTGTCGCGACTGCGCCTGCCGGCGACATGGTTCGACGACGAGTTCGCATACGCCGAACCGCGGCACTCGAGCATGCGCTCCGCGACTCGCTCGTCCACTGGCGTGGATGCGGCGTAATCGAGATAAATGAATTCAGCTGCCATCAGTTCGAACCTCGCTTTCGATCGACCGCCGTCAGGATGCCGCGCAGGATATTGACCTCGTTCTTGTCGGGCCGCGCGCGAATGAACAGCCGCCGCAGCCGGCGCATCAGGTGCCGCGGATTCTCCGGATCGAGAAAACCGACGTCTTCGACCACACGTTCGAGGTGCGCGTAAAAGTGCTCCATTTCCTCGCCCGTCGCGGGCGGCGCCTCGGTTTCGAATACGGGCCCCTCATCGAACATGCTGGCAACACGCAGCTCGTAGGTCAGAACCTGTACGGCCATGCCGAGGTTGAGCGAGCTGAACTCCGGATTGGTCGGGATTGTCAGCAAGCTATGGCAGAGGTCCAGGTCCTCGTTGTTGAGGCCGGATTTTTCGGGCCCGAAAACAGCCGCTACTGTGCCCGCCTTGCTCTCACTGATCATACGCTCCGCGCAATCCCTGGGCCCCAGCGTCGGCCAGCTGATCGTCCTCGAACGCGCGCTGGCGCCCGC
>CAMYOJ010000014.1:48268-49266 GCA_947259985.1 uncultured Woeseiaceae bacterium | reverse complement strand
GAGCCCCATGTTTTTCATGGCACGTGCAACGGCCCCGATGTTCCCGGGATGCGTCGTTCCGACAAGTACGATTCGTATCGGCAAAGCTTGAGACAGCCAACTAAAAGTTCGGTATTCTAGCGCCCCCGCGGCCTGCTCCGACAGTACCTTGGAGCAATGCGCCGCAGTTCTTTGACAATGACGGAATCGTTCGAATGCACGCACTACTCAATGTAGCGGTTATGGCGGCGCGGCGCGCTGGTGCCGTATTGATCAGGAACCTGGTCAAGCTCGAGAAGCTCAAGGTCGAAAAGAAGGGGCATAACGATTTCGTCAGCGAGGCCGATCGCGCGGCCGAGCGCGCCGTCATCGACGTTATTCTCAAGCATTATCCTGACCATGCCATTCTCGCCGAGGAGTCGGGCGCCCAGGGCAACGCCGGTTCCGACACGGTATGGATCATCGACCCGCTGGATGGCACAACAAATTATCTTCACGGGTTTCCGGTGTTCGCCATCTCGATTGGCGTCAAGGTGGGCGGCCGCATGGCACACGCCGTCGTCTACGATCCGCTGCGCCAGGAGCTTTTTACGGCAACCCGCGGCTCCGGCGCACAACTGGACGATCACAAGATCCGTGTCAGCGGGCAGACCGAAATGGACCGCGCGCTGATCGGCACGGGCTTCCCGTTTCGCCAGGCCGACGCGGAAATGGAACCCTACCTGGCAATGCTCGCCAAGGTCGTCAGGAACACGTCAGGCGTGCGCCGCCCCGGTGCCGCCGCGCTCGACCTTTGCTATGTCGCAGCTGGCCGTCTCGACGGCTTCTGGGAGACAGGCCTCGCGCCCTGGGACCTCGCGGCCGGGTCGCTGATCATTCGCGAGGCCGGCGGCATCGTCAGCGGCCTCGACGGCAGCGAGAACTACCTCGACAGTGGCCACATACTCTGTGGCACCCCGAAGATCTACTCGGGCCTGGCGAAGCTGTGCGCCAACGAGATCAAGGCGATTCTTCACAAG
>CAMYOJ010000014.1:0-48227 GCA_947259985.1 uncultured Woeseiaceae bacterium | reverse complement strand
TCACACGCGGCGATCGCGGAGATGTCCCAGTCGCTCGGACAATCTTCGATAACTCGCTTGGTGTGACATCTCCACGCTCGCCGCCCGCGGGCCTTGTCATTGGCCGTAAGCGGGCGGGCGGGATGTTTGCCGGCGAGACATAAAGCGAGCGCAGCGAGACAGTCCGCCGGTAAACATGCCGCCCGTTCGCCTGTGGATGGCGCACCCGGCGCGATCGCCGCGTGTGACATTTCAAATTGGTGGTGACCGGGAGTGGTTGTTTCAGGGCAGATCGTCGATGAGAGACGGATCCTTGATCGGCTCGATCAAATCCTGGGCATTCACATCCAGCGCCAGTGCCGTCGCACTCGCCGTGTAGATCGACGAGTAGGTACCGATGATGATGCCGACGATCAGCGCGATCGAGAACGGCGCGATAGACTCGCCACCCAGCACCAGCAGCGCAACCAGCACCAGCAAGGTCGTAAGACCCGTAATCAAGGTGCGCGCGAGCATTTCATTGATCGAGATGTTCATCGCCTCTTCCGCGGACATGCCCCGCAGACCGAAGAAGTTCTCGCGAATACGGTCAAAAGCGACCACGGTGTCATTAAGCGAGTAACCGATCACGGCGAGAACGGCGGCGACGACGGTCAGGTCGAACGGCAGGCCGAAGACCGAGAAGAAGCCGACCGTCACGATCGCATCGTGCGCAAGCGCAGCAACCGCGCCTGCCGAAAACTTCCACTGGAAGCGAATCATGACGTACACGAAGATCATGAGCAGCGCGATGACCATCGCCAGCGCGCCACGTTCCGCCAGCTCACTGCCGACCTGCGCGCTGACAAATTCGACGCGCCTGAGCTCAATCGGATCGCCGCCCGACTGCAACACCTGCTGCAGCTCGGTACGCACCTCGCTGGCCTCATTGCCAGGTTGCGGCGGCAGACGCACGAGTACATCGGTCTCCCGGCCGAACTGCTGCACCTGGGCATCGTCGAAACCGGCAGCACTCAGGTTGCCGCGAATCTCTTCGAGGTCTGCCGCCTGGGGGTAGCCGACTTCGAGCAGAATGCCGCCCGTGAAGTCAATACCGAACTCGAGGCCGCGTGTCGCGAGAGATGCGAGCGACACGATGACGAGCAGGACGGATACGCTGATTGCAATCCTGCGACGCTTCGCGCTGAGGAAATCGATATTGGTCTTGTCCCTGATGAGTTTCATAAGTCGAGTTCCTAAATCGGCAACGACTGCAGCTTGCGCCCGCCGAACGAGAGATTGACGATCGTGCGCGTGCCAACGATCGCGGTAAACATCGAGGTAATGATGCCGAGCATCAGCGTAATGGCGAAGCCTTTGATCGGCCCGGTCCCGACGCCGAACAGAACCACTGCGGCAATCAACGTTGTGATATTGGCATCCGTGATCGACGACAGCGCTTTCTCGTAGCCCGAGTTGATCGCCGCCTGGGGCGACGCACCTGCCGCGAGTTCCTCTCGTATTCGTTCGAATATGAGTACGTTGGCGTCTACGGCCATACCCACTGTCAATACGATACCGGCTATGCCCGGCAAGGTCAGCGAGGCCTGCAGGAACGACAGCATCGCGACAATGAAGACGAGGTTGGACAGCAGCGCAACATTGGCGATGAGACCGAACGCGCGGTAGTAAATCACCATGAATACGATAACGGCCAGGAAGCCGATCTTGATCGCGTTGAAGCCGCGATCAATGTTGTCCTGCCCGAGGCTCGGCCCGATGGTGCGCTCGTCGATCTTGTACACGGGCGCTGCCAATGCACCGGCGCGCAGCAGCAGCGCGAGATCGCGTGCTTCCATTGGCGTCAGGCCCGTAATCTGGAAGCTGTTTTTGAACACGCCGCGTATCGTCGCCGTGTTGATGATCTCCTCCAGCTTTATCGTGCGCTGCTCCTCCACGCCATTGCGCACGACCGTCTCGCGCCGCGTCTCGATGAACACCGACGACATCGGCTTGTTGAGGTTTTCCATTGTCGTCTTCAGCATGCGTTCGCCGCCGGCCGAATCAAGCGTGATAAAAACCGCAGGCTGGCCTTCACTGAAGCCCGCCTTCGCGTCGATAATCTGGTCGCCGGATGCGATGACCTGGCGTTTGAGCACCTGCGGTGACTCGTTGCCGCGGCCCGGGTAGCGCCGCGAACCTGGCTCGTCACCGGACTGGTCGACAAGTCGAAATTCCAGCGTCGCGGTCGCTGTCAGGATCTTGTTGAGCTGATTTGGATCCTGCACACCCGGTAGCTGCACGACAATGCGGTCGACACCCTGGCGCTGCACGAGCGGCTCGGCAACGCCGAGCTGGTTGACGCGATTCCTGAGCGTCGTCAGGTTCTGTTCAATGGCAAAGTTCTGACGATCCTGGATCTGCGTCTGCGTCATGCGTACGGTCAGTGACTTGCCATCGGCGCCGTCTGCGACCAGCACGTCGGAGTCGGCACTCTCGATGATCTCACGGGCGGCCTGCATGTCCTCGGCAGCCGTCAGGCGGATCGTGATCAGCTGCCCGCTGAGGTCCACGCGGTGGCGGATACGCGCCTCGCGCAGGCGGTCGTCGAAGTCCTGCTGGTAGAGGGCCATGCGGCTGTCGATCGCCGTCGCCATGTCCACCTCGAGCAACACGTATACGCCGCCCCTGAGATCGAGTCCCAGGCTCATCGGGCTCAGGCCCAGGTCGCGCACCCACTCTGGCAGTTTCGGCGTCAGGGTCATCGCTACGTTTGCTTCTCGCGAATACTGGCCGCGCAGACGCTCGCCGGCCTTCTCCTGGTCTTCGACCGAATCGAAGCGGATGACGACACGGCCATCCTGCAGGTAAGCCGCTTCCGGCGTTACGCCGGCACTCTCAACGACGCGCACAAACTCCTCGAGGCGGTCCTCTCCGAGATCGGTGCCGTCGTTATCGGCGATCTGCACGGCGTCGACGCTGCCGTAGATATTGGGCAGCGCCAGCAAGCACCCGGCCATAAGAATGACGAGCACAAGCGCGTTGAGCCACGATGGGTATCTGTTCATTGTTTTTTCGCCGTATCAGGCTTCGTCGTACGTACCTTTCGGTACGACCATCGACACGCTGGCCTTCTGAACCTTGATTTCGGTGTTATCGCTGATCTTGACAACGGCGTAGTGCTCGCTGACTCCCGTGATCTTGCCGAGGATGCCACCGGCGGTGAGCACCTCGTCACCCACCTGCAGCCCCGAAACGAGTTCGGTGTGCGCTTTCTGTTTCTTTTGCTGTGGCCTGATCAGGAGGAAGTAAAAAGCAGCGAACATCAGCACCATCATGATGATGAAACTGGTCGAATCGCCTTGTTGCGCGCCTTGTGCGTAGGCGTTTTGAATAAAGAAGTCCATTGGATGTCCCTGAAAATGAGCGCGGTATTATGGCACAAGCTGGCGAACTGGGGGCGACTTCAGGGATCGCAAGGTGGCGACCAGCCCGGGCAGGGTCCCGGTCCCGATCGCAGCCCGGATATCAAGCATAAGCTTTTGATAATAATGAAGGTTATGAATGGTCGCTAAGCGTGGACCGAGGATCTCGCCGCACTTAACGAGGTGCCTCAGGTACGCCAGGCTGTAGTTCGAGCAGGTATAGCAACTGCATTCGGGGTCCGGCGGCGCGGTATCGTCGCGGTATCCTGCGTGGCGGAATTTGACCGTGCCCCGCGATGTGAACAGCTGGCCGTTTCTTGCATGCCGTGTCGGGATGACGCAGTCGAACATGTCCACGCCACGCATCACGGCCTCGGCAATATCGAGCGGCGTGCCCACGCCCATGAGGTAGCGCGGCGCGTGCTCGGGCATGCGCGGCATCAGCGCGTCAAGCACCGCATGACGTTCATCCTCGGGCTCTCCGACGGCCAGTCCGCCGATCGCATAGCCATCGAAACCGATCTCGCGCAGCCCGGCCAGTGACTCTTCCCGCAATGCATCGTAGATACCGCCCTGCACGATGCCGAACAGCGCCTCGCCGCGATCGGGTTCGGCGTTTTTCAGTTCGTCGAAACGTTGGCGGCTGCGCCCGGCCCAGCGCAGCGACAGCAACATCGATTCGCGAGCCTCGCTCTCGCGGGCCGGGTAAGGCGTGCATTCGTCGAAGATCATCGTCACGTCGGCGTTGAGGTCGTGCTGCACCTCCATCGACCGCTCGGGTGTCAGGAACACCTCGTCACCATTGACGGGCGATTGGAAGCGGACGCCGTCTTCCGACAATTTGCGCATGGCCGCGAGCGAAAATACCTGGAAACCGCCTGAATCGGTCAGGATAGGTTTGTGCCAGTTCATGAATTCATGCAGGCCGCCATGCTTGCGTACGATTTCAGCGCCCGGCCTCAGCATCAGGTGAAAGGTGTTGCCGAGTATTATTTCCGCGCCGTCGCCTGCAACTTCCTCGGGCGTTACGCTCTTTACGGTGCCGTAAGTCCCGACCGGCATGAATGCGGGCGTGTGCACCACCCCACGGCGAAACTCGAGCCTGCCCGTGCGTGCCTGCCCCGACCTGGCGTCGATCGTGAACTTCATCGTTTCTTGCCCGGTGTCACGAACATGGCATCACCGTAACTGAAGAAGCGGTACTTCTCACGCACGGCATGTGCATAGGCGGCAAACACGCGGTCCTTACCCGCGAACGCGGCAACCAGCATCAGCAACGATGATTGTGGCAGATGGAAGTTCGTGATCATCGCGTCGACACTGCGAAACTCGTAGCCGGGCAGGATGAACAGGTCGGTTTCGCCCGCGAAGGCCTCGATTGCGCCTCCGGCCGATGCGCATTCGAGCGCGCGAACCGACGTCGTGCCCACGGCGATGATTCGCCCGCCCGCGGCGCGCGTTTCGCGAACCGCGTCGCAGCACTGCTGGCTCACTTCGACACGCTCGCTGTGCAGGCGATTTTCCTCTATGTGCTCGTCACGCAGCGACTGAAAAGTACCCGCGCCGACATGCAGCGTGACCCAGGCGTGCCGCACGCCGAGTTCGAGCGTCTCGGCGAGCATGGCCTCATCGAAATGCAGGCCGGCTGTTGGCGCCGCGACGGCGCCCGGATCTTTCGCGTACACGGTCTGGTAGCGATCGACGTCTGCATCGCCGGCTTCACGATCGAGATACGGCGGCAACGGCACCTCGCCGTGCTCGTCGAGGAAGGGCATGACGTCGACCGTGAACACGAGCGAAAACAGCTCGCCCTGGCGGCCCGTGACATCAGCCTCGGCACCGCCCTGCAGCACCAGTCGACTGCCGGCTTTCGGGGACTTGCTGGCGCGCACATGGGCAAGTGCGCTGCGTTGGGCCGTTACGCGTTCGATGAGGATCTCCGCACGGCCGCCGGTATCCTTGCTCGCCGCCAGCCGCGCCTTGATCACCCGGGTATCGTTAAAGACGAGCAGATCGCCTGGCCGGAGCAGCGTCGGCAGTGCGGCGAAGTCGAGATCCGATACGCCATCAGTCACGGCCAGTAAGCGACTGCCACGACGATCCGCGGCCGGATACTGCGCAATCAGTTCCTCGGGAAGCTCGTAATCGAAGTCCGAAATCAACATGGGCGCGCATGGTAGCAAAGCCATGCGCGCCCGGGTTGTTTCGGTCGCAAATTGCTCGGCCCGTGAGCCGCTATAATCAGGTCCTATCGCTCACCGGCGCTACGGGCGGCAGCGGGGCGACGACGGGACTCACCTTGAGCTTTTCCTCGAGGCGCCTGCCACGGTAATCCGCCGGAATCTCTATATCCAGCGTTCGCTTCTTCTTGTCGCGCATGATACCGAGTTTGAGTCCTTCGCCGGACTGGTAGGAACTCAGGATACGCATCGCGTGGCGCACATCCCTGGGTTCGCGCCCGTCAATACTCTGGATGACATCGCCGTCCTGCAATTCAAAGGCATCCGATTCGGGTGCATTGACAACCAGCAGGCCCGTGTCCGTGCCGAAGTAACGTCCGAGGCCCTCGTTTAGTTCGATGAGTTCCAGCTCGCCCCATGCGCTACCCGCCCACGGGAACGCGAACTCCATCTTGAACTTCTCGACAGTTTCGGGCGAGACGTGCATTTTCGGCATGTGAACCTCGTAGCCCCCTTCAGGCCCCGACCATGCGAAAAACTTACTATCGATCACTCGTGGTTCAATCTCGACGGAACCCACTTTGCCATCCCGCAGGTACTCGACCTTAAGCACATCACCTTCCTCGACACCTCTCATGAAGTCGAGCAGGCGCATGTTAGCCGCTTCGCAGCTTTCCGCACTCAGCGACTCGTCGTTGACAGCCGTGATGATGTCGCCGGGACGCAAGCCCGCATCACTTGCGGCGCTGCCGGGCGACACGCCCAAAATCGACACGCCCTCGACCGGGCCGGTCCCGCTATCACTGTCGATCGTGACACCCAGGCGCGGTTTGTCGGAAAGCTCGAAACGACGCTCGACTTGGGCCATGCGCGGCAAACGCTCGCGCGTGATCTCGGCGATCTGTCGTGCGGCCTCGGCCATCTGCCTTTCGGCCTCGGCCATCTTGCGTTCCATCTCTACTTCCCTGACCTCGGCTTCACGCAAGCGATCCTCTTTTTCCGTTTGCGCAAGCGCCTGGCCAGCCAGCAACAACACTGCTGCAACAGGCAATACAACTTTCCACATCTTCATCTGGTACAACTCCTGGTCTAAAAGGCTGCCCGTTGCGCCTGCGCATAACGCAACTGCAGCAGCAATTTCATCAACCTGACGCGCTCGCGCCAGAAAAGCTCTTTGTCCTCAGGCGTCATACGCACCTCAGGATCGTTCAACTGGTAATCGATGGCCGCGATGCGGTCCTCGAGATCGGAAATCGTGGCGACCGTGCCGGCGCGCATGACGCGCGGTTCATTGGGCAATGCCCTGAGGTCACTCTCGATCTGACGCGATTCGACCATGAGCGTCTGCAATGCCGTCAGCTGCGCCACGGGTGTGTCGCTCGTATTGTTTGGCACCACGGGAAACTTTTCGCCCGGCGGGTTGATCAATCCGGGAAGCATCACTGCAGCGAGCACGGCGGCCGCCGCGAGGCCGGCACCCGCGAACCAGGTCGAGCGACGCTGCATGCGCGGTGTGTGCATGAGGCCTTCGGCCTCCGCCTGCTCGCGAATTCGCTGCCACACGGCACGCGGCGGCATCGTGTCCGGCAGTTGCCGGAGCCCTTTTTGCAGCGCGTCATATTCGTCGGCTGTCAGTGCACAGATCATCTCTTTTTCCTTCCCGTCACTGCTCATTTCAGTAACTCCTGGCCACAGCCCCGTCCGGCTGCGTGTTTTCGTCGACTGCGAGCATCGGCCGCAGGCGTTGATACGCCCGCGATAGCTGCGACTTTGAAAAACTCTCGGTCTTACCCATCAGTCCTGCAATTTCCTTGTGAGTAAATCCTTCGACATCGTGCAACCAGACGACGGCGCGACTGACGTCCGGCAGATTCGCCAGCGCAGCATCGAGATCGAGCGCATCGTCGGGATGGCTCGAAATGCCGTGACTCGTCGCCTGCCCCTCCGTGATGTCCTGCCAGTCGTCCTCGAAGGTCTGCCCGCGTTTGGTCCATGCCGAGCGCAGGAACATCAGCGCCTTGGACACAGCAATGCGCCGGATCCAGCTGCCCAATGCGGCCTCACCGCGAAACCTGGCGATCGACCGCATGATCTCGATAAACGTCTCCTGCACGAGATCCTCGGCATGCGCGGGCACCTTGGTGAAACGCAGGCAAATCGAATAGACGGGCGTCGCGAACGCCCGGTAGATGATCTCGTGCGCCTTCGAATCGCCCCGGGCGGCCCGTTTGACGATGGCCGGATCGATCTGGATGTCGGCAAACTTGCTCATATCTGTGATCTTAGATGCTTATGCGCCGCAAAGGGTCGCACACGCGTTGCTGCACGCATATACTGTGCGCCTTTCGGGCGGGGCAAGCCCCACCTGACGCCCACGAGCCGGGATGGCGGAACTGGTAGACGCGCCGGATTCAAAATCCGGTTTCCGAAAGGAAGTGGGGGTTCGATTCCCCCTCCCGGCACCAACGACTCTGTAGCCAAAACGACTCTGTAGCCAAGATGAACTATTGCTCAAAGTGCGGCGCTTCTGTGAGCCGCAAGACTCCTGACAACGACACCCACGAACGCTGGGTCTGCGATGACTGCGGCGTGATTCATTACCAGAACCCGCTCATCGTCGTGGGCTGCGTCGCCGAGCGCAATGGCAAGGTGCTTCTTTGCAAGCGTGCGATCGAGCCGCGCCATGGTTACTGGACCGTGCCCGCCGGTTTTATGGAACTCGGCGAGACGCTGGCCGGTGGCGCGGCCCGCGAGACGCTCGAGGAAGCCTGCGCCACGGTAGAGCTCGGTCGCCTGTTTGCCTCGGTCGATGTCATTGACGCGGGCCAGGTACACCTGTTTTTCGAGGGCAGGCTTGTCAGCGATTACGGCGTCGGAGAGGAAAGCCTGGAGGTCGCGATGTTCGGTGAAGAGGAGATCCCCTGGGACGACATCGCATTCCAGAGCGGCACGTTCGCCCTGAAAAAGTACTTTGAGGATCGAGGCAAGGACCGCGGCGTACATTTTCACGAGCTACGCCGCTCGCATTCCTAGTTGAGCCCGTTTTGCTCCAGCCGCATGGAAAGTGCTGCGGGCGGCAGGTAGCCACCGACCAGGGTGCCATCTTCGAACACGATCGCGGGTGTACCGCTCAGGCCGATATCCCGGCCGAGCGTGTAATGTTCGGATACGACCGACGTGTCGCACTTGGCGGTCTCGAATGACCGGTCGAGCTTCGCGGCCGTCAGCGCCGCGTTGCGGTCGCGGGCACACCAGACGTCCTCCGACGTGCTCCACGCCTTTGAGGCCGGACCGTTGCGCGGGTACAGCACGTAGCGGACCTGGATGCCCTTCTCGAGGTAATCGTCTATCTCACTGTGCAGCTTTCGACAGTAGGTGCAATCGATGTCGGTGAATACGGTTACCGTGTGCTTGACCTCCGTGGGCGAGAACACGATCGAACGCTCGTCTTCAAGCGAGGCAACCAGGTCGCGACGCGCGTCGTTGCGGCTGATCTCGGTCAGGTTGACCTGCATGTCGAGGTCGATCAGATCGCCCTGCAGCAGGTAGCGGCCATCGGCCGACACGTAAGCAACCACGGAGCCCTTCTGTACCGTGTACCAGCCATCAATAGGGCTCGGGTTTATGTCCTCGGCGTTGACCGATTCGAACTTCGTCGAGATCTTGGCGCGCACGGCCTCAAGCTCCGCGTCTTCTGCCGCTGCGGCTGATGCCGTCCACAGAAGAATTGCGGCCAGAGCCGGCAGCAGGCGGATTTCAATGGTTCGCTTAATAATCATCGCAGTTCCTGGTAAGGCGCATGCCCTTAAGACCCGCAGCAACGGCGGCGGTTCCTCGGGAGGGCCGCAAGTTTAGCAGAGCCGCGGCCTGCGATCAGCCGCGTGGGTGATGCTCGCCGTGCAGTTCCTTGAGACGTTCGCGCGCCACGTGCGTGTAGATCTGCGTCGTGGAGAGGTCGCTGTGACCGAGCAGCATCTGCACAACCCGGAGGTCGGCACCGCGATTGAGAAGATGCGTTGCGAAAGCATGCCGCAGGCTATGGGGCGACATCTTCTGCCTCACGCCCGCTTTCTCGGCGTAGCGCTTGATAATGTGCCAGAACGCCTGGCGCGTCATGCGATCGCCGCGGCGTGTCGGAAACAGGTAGTCAGTCTGGCGCTCGAGCAGAATCTCCATGCGCGGTCCGTTGATGAACTCCCTTAGCCAACGCTGCGATTCGTCGCCGAGCGGGATCAGGCGCTCGCGGTCACCCTTGCCGACGATGCGCAAGACACCCTGGTTGAAGTTGATCTGCGATTGCTTGAGATTGATGAGTTCCGAAACGCGCAGGCCCGTGGCGTAAAGGAGCTCGAGCATTGCACGGTCACGGTGACCCAACGGCTCATCCGTATTGGGCGCATTGAGAAGTGCATCAACCTCGTCCTCGGACAGCGTCTTCGGTAGCGACCGGCCGATACGTGGCATCTCAATTTCGGCGGTGGGGTCCGAACTGCGCATGCCCTCGCGCATGATGTAACGGAAGAAACGACGAAAGCTCGACAGCTGACGCGCCGTGGAGCGTGGCTTGGCGCCGCTCTCCACCCGTTTGGCGATGAAGTCCAGGAGGTCCGACTTGTCGGCCATTTCGATGGACTTGTCGTTCTCGGAGAGTCCACGACCCAGCGTCATGAGATCCGCACGGTAAGCGCCCAGCGTGTTCTTCGACAGGCCACGTTCCATCCAGATCGCATCCAGAAACCGGTCCACAAGCTCTTCCGAGCGTTGCACGAGGTGCGAATCAGTCTTGCTCTGTTTGTTGCTGCTGCCCATAAACATCCAATTGTCTGTCGCGCATTCCTTTGCCGCGATGAGTGTCTGCCAACCAAGGCGGCAGACTGGTAGCATACGCCGGTCAAAAACAACCGTATCGCAATAACTGTCAAAACCGCCCTTACGGCTAAAGCATCGCCAAGCGACGGATTTTTCAAGGTTTATGAGTATGCTGACGAAGCACGGGGCCCGGCGTGATCGCTGTCACAGATTACAGAAGGCATTAACATAAAGTGAACTGGGTCACACGCGGCCTCCATGTCCTTTGGGGCATCTATGCCTGGCTCGCCTTCGCGGTGGCGGTCATCGCCGCGCTGCTGGCCACAATATTCGTTCCCGGCATGCACAGGCGGCAGCGCGTCGCAGCCGTGATAACCCGGGCCCTGTTCATCGTGACCGGAACCCGCGTCACCGTGACAGGGGTCGACAACCTGCCACCCGACCATTGCATCGTCGTCGCCAACCACGCCAGCTATGTCGACGGCCTGCTGCTCAAAGCATACCTGCCCGGGCATTTCAATTTTGTGATCAAAGGCGAAATGCGCAACATTCCTGTCGCCCATTTCCTGCTCAGGCGTTCCGGCTCCAAGTTCGTCGAGCGCAATCATCTGAGCGGCAGCGCGCGCGATGCCCGGCAAATCGTCAAGGCCGCGCAAGACGGCGAATCACTGGGCTTCTTCCCCGAAGGCACGTTTCTCAAGAAACGCGGCGTTGGCCGCTTTCGCGGCGGCGCGTTCGTCGCGGCGCTACGCGGCGAGCTGCCTGTGATACCCGTGGCTATCAGCGGCACACGTTACTTTATGCCGGCAGGACGGGTCCTGCCGCGGCCGAACCACCTGCAGGTCGACATCCTGGCGGCGATTGCGCCGGGTGATCCGGACTTCTCGGACAGCAGCACGCTCGCGGAAGCCGCAAGGCAGCGGATTCTCATGGTTCTTGATGAACCGGATCTCGTACCGCGGACCAGCGAGGATACGGCGCAGGCAAGTACGTAATTCATAGTATTGCGCCGCTCGTAATTGTGGAGGAAAGTATCGTCGCCGGCCGGCAATGAGTCACCAGGAGAATAGATAATGAGTGCTGATCCCGTCGTCATCGTTGCTGCGAAACGCACACCGATCGGTGCATTCCAGGGCGTACTCAGCGGCGCCACGGCACCACAGCTGGGAGCCGCCACCATCCGTTCCGCCGTCGCCGATACCGGCGTCGACGCCGCCGATGTCGACCAGGTGCTCATGGGATGCGTATTGCCTGCGGGCCTCGGCCAGGCGCCTGCACGCCAGGCGGCCCTCGGCGCCGGCATTCCCGAGGACGTCCCCTGCACCACCATCAACAAGATGTGTGGCTCGGGGATGGAATCCATAATCCTGGGCCACGACCTGATCAAGGCAGGGAGTGCTGCCATCATCATCGCCGGTGGCCTCGAGTCCATGAGCAATGCGCCCTACCTGTTGCCGAAGGCGCGCAGCGGCTACCGCATGGGACACCAACAGACCCTCGATCACATGTTCTACGATGGCCTGCAGGACCCGTATGAAGGCGAGATGATGGGGCACTTCGCGCAGCTGACGGCTGACAAATACGAGTTCAGTCGCGAGCAGATGGACGCGTTCGCGATCGAATCGGTCACGCGCGCTCAACGTGCTGTCGCCGAAGGCACATTCGCCGCGGAAATCGCGCCGGTAACGATTAGCTCCCGGCGCGGCGACACGACGGTCAGCGAGGACGAAACCCCCGGCACTGTCAGTATCGACAAGATCCCAAGCCTGCGGCCGGCATTCCGTAAGGACGGCACGGTCACGGCGGCTACGTCGTCGTCGATTTCCGACGGCGCCGCGGCTGTCATGTTGATGTCCGCCTCGGAAGCAGAGAAACGCGGACTCGCGCCACTCGCGAGAATCGTCGCGCATTCGGCGTTTGCCCAGGAACCGGCCTGGTTCACAACGGCGCCCGTGTACGCGCTTAAGGCACTGCACGAGAAGCTGGGCTGGACACCCGGCGACGTGGACCTCTACGAAATCAACGAAGCCTTCGCCGTCGTGACGATGGCGGCCATGCATGACGTAGACATCGACCATTCGAAGGTCAACGTGAATGGCGGCGCCTGCGCACTCGGCCACCCGATCGGCGCCACGGGCTGCCGCATCTCTGTTACGTTGCTGCACGCGCTCCGCGCCGGCGGGCTGAAACGCGGCATCGCGACACAATGTATCGGGGGCGGCGAAGCAACCGCGATCGCTCTCGAAATCGACTGAGCAAGGGGACTCAAATGCAACTATCGAGCGCAAAAGCCGTCATTACGGGCGGTGCATCGGGCCTGGGCCTCGCGACGGCCAGGCGTATCAGTGAGGCAGGCGGCCACGCCGTGCTACTGGACATCAACGATGAGCAGGGTGAAGCGCAAGCTGCGGAACTTGGCGAGCGCGCGCTGTATATCAATACCGACGTATCGGACGAAGCTTCGGTACAGGCCGCGATCAAAACCGCCAGCGAATTCATGGGCGGCATTACGCTTGCCGTCAACTGCGCCGGCATTGCCACGGCTGGCCGCACGCTCGGCCGCGAAGGACCATGGCCGGCCGAAAAATTCAACCGTGTCATCCAGGTCAACCTGGTTGGTTCCTACAACGTCACGAAGGAAGCGGCTGCCGTCATGCAGCTGAACGATGCCAACGATGACGGCGAGCGCGGCGTCATCATTAGCACGGCTTCGATCGCAGCCTTCGAAGGGCAGATTGGCCAAGCGGCGTATTCAGCCTCCAAGGGCGGTATCGTCGGCATGATGCTGCCACTGGCCCGCGAATTTGCGCAGTTCGGGATACGTGTCAACACGATAGCGCCCGGGATTTTCAAGACGCCAATGGTGGCCGGCATGCCCGAGGAAGTGCAGGACTCGCTTGGCAAGCAGGTGCCGTTTCCGCCCCGACTGGGACGGCCCGAGGAATACGCCGATACGGCGGCCTACATCTACGGCAACCCGATGGTGAATGGCGAGACGATCCGCGTCGACGGCGCGATTCGGATGCAACCAAAGTAACAATTAAGGGGACAGTTTACTGTGTGCAATTAAGTAAACTGTCCCCTTAATTAAACTGTCCCCTTAATTTACTCGCTTACGATCACATATTCGCATAGTTGGGACCGCCCCCGCCTTCGGGCACGTCCCAGACGATATTCTGCCGCGGATCCTTGATGTCGCAGGTCTTGCAGTGCACGCAGTTCTGCGCATTGATCTGGAAGCGTTTTTCACCGCCCTCGTCGACAATCTCGTAAACGCCCGCCGGACAATAGCGCTGTGCCGGCTCGTCAAAATTGGGCAAATTATATTCGAGGGGAATCGACTCGTCCCTGAGCTTGAGATGCGACGGCTGGTCTTCCTCGTGATTCGTGCTCGACAGGAATACCGACGAAAGTTTGTCGAAAGTGATGACACCATCGGGCTTCGGGTATTCGATCGGTTCCGCATCACTGGCTTTTCGGAGTGACTCGTGGTCGGGCACGCGACTGTGCCACGTGAATGGCAGTTTGCCGAAGAATATGTTCTGGTCGATGAATGCGAACGCCGCTCCGAGGAACACGCCAAACCTTTTCAGCGCGGGACTAAAGTTGCGGCCCTTGTGGAGTTCCCTGTATACCCACGAGTCGCGGACGCTGGCCTCATAATCGTCAAGCTCCGGCTGCCCCTGGTCCCCTGACGACAGCGCCTTGTGAATGCTCTCGGCCGCCAGCATGCCCGTCTTGATCGCCGTGTGCGCACCCTTGATCTTGACGGCGTTCAGGAATCCGGCACTGCAGCCAACCAGCATGCCACCCGGAAAAACGAGCTTGGGCAGCGACTGCAAGCCGCCCTTGTTCACGGCACGTGCGCCGTACGCAATGCGCTTGCCACCCTCGAGGTAGGTTCGAATCCTGGGGTGCAGCTTCCAGCGCTGGAACTCATCGAACGTCGACAGGTGCGGATTGCTGTAATTCAGCGCAATAATCATTCCCAGGTACACCTTGTTGTTGGCCGCGTGATAGAGAAACCCGCCACCCTCGGTGCGATTGTCCAGGGGCCAGCCGGTGGTATGCACGACCAGGCCCTCCTGGTGCTTGTCGGGGTCAATCTCCCAGACTTCCTTGATGCCGATACCGTAGTGCTGCGGATCGGCCTTGCTGCGCAAGTCGAAGCGCTGCATGACTTGTTCGCTGAGACTGCCACGCACGCCTTCTGCGAAAACCGTGTACTTGCCGAGCAACTCGTAACCTGCCTGGAAAGCGCCCTTCTTCTCGCCATCCTTGCCGACGCCCATGTCGCTCGTAGCGACTCCGGTGACACGGCCGTCGGAGTCGTACAGGATCTCGGACGCGGCAAAGCCCGGAAACACGTTCACGCCCATCGCTTCTGCCTGCTCGCCCATCCACTGGCACAGCTGGCCGAGACTGATGATGTAATTGCCGTCATTGTGCATTGGGCGCGGCAGGAACAACCCGGGCACGCGCACAGCCTTCTGCTCGCTCGTCAGGTAGTGCACCAGGTCGCCCGTGCACTCCGTTTCGACCGGCGCACCCATGTTCTTCCAGTCCGGGAACAGCTCATCGAGCCCCGTAGGCTCGAACACATTGCCGGACAGGACATGGGCGCCTATCTCGCTGCCCTTTTCAACGACGACTACGGACAGGCTTTCATCGAGCTGCAATAATCGACACGCGGCCGCCAGGCCGGCGGGCCCGCCGCCAACGATGACAACGTCGAATTCCATGGATTCGCGATCGTTTCTGTCTGACATTCCCGGGTGTTCTCCTGACTGATGATCTGGATGTTAGCAGGCCCTGTGGCGACGGCCATATCAGCCATGTAATCTTGCTGAGGCGCTGTACGGCCGCAATACAGGATTGAGGGTAGCTTGAAAATACGCGAAGCGTACGAAAACAGTCTGTCACGGGAGGGACACGTCGAGGATCCGGCGCAGCTTGAAATCGTCGCCCGGTTTGAGGACCTGGAGCATCGACTCATGTCCTCCCGGCCGAAGCGCGGCGGCTTGCAAGGACTATTCCGGCGCGACGAACCACGAGAGACCGTGCGTGGCCTTTATATCTGGGGCGGCGTTGGCCGCGGCAAGACTTTCCTGATGGACCTGTTCTTCGAGAGTCTCGCGATTGAAGACAAGAAACGCATCCATTTTCACCGCATGATGCACGAGGTCCATGATCGCCTTAAGTCGCTGGATGGCGTGGAGGACCCGCTCAACAGGGTCGCGGCCGATATCGCGCGCAATACCCGGGTGCTGTGCTTCGATGAGTTTTTCGTGAGTGACATCGGCGACGCGATGATTCTCGGCCGCCTGCTCGACGGCCTGTTCCGGCGCGGCCTCACGCTCGTCGCGACATCCAATTCGGAACCGGATCAACTCTATCGGGATGGCCTGCAACGGCAGCGCTTCTTGCCGGCCATCCAACTTCTCAAGACGCATACGCGCGTAATCAATATGGATGGCGATACGGACTACCGTCTGCGTCTCTTGCAGAAGGCCGGGACTTACCTGGTACCCAACGACGACGAGGCAAAACGAAAGCTCGCCTGCTTTTTCGACGAATCGGCATCGAGCCAGATCGAGACAGACCAGGCGCTCGACATAAACGGCCGCGACATTCGCGCGCGCCGCTGTGCGAAAGGGATAGCCTGGTTCGATTTTGGTGATATCTGCGACGGCCCGCGCAGCCAGGCCGACTACATCGAGGTGGCACGCTGGTACCCGGCCGTAATCGTTGCCGATATTCCGCGCTTCGACAGCACGCGAGAGAACCAGGCACGACGATTCATAGCGCTTGTCGATGAATTTTACGATCGGCGCGTCAAGCTCATCGTCTCGGCCGAAACCGACGTGCATTCCCTGTACGCCGGCGAACGCCTGAAGTTCGAATTCGAAAGAACGATCAGCCGCCTGATCGAAATGCAGTCGAATGAGTACCTCGCTCTGCCACACCTTGCGTGATAGATTGCTCACAAGGAGTGAGCACCGATGCACGATGAGCTAATTCTCGAAGATTTCCTGCCCTACCGGCTGTCCATCCTGTCGCACACGGTCAGTACCACGATCGCCCAGGTCTACGAGAAGCGGTTCGGGCTTTCGATACCGGAGTGGCGTGTCATTGCAATACTCGGGCGTTTCCCCGGACTGTCGGCCGTCGAGGTCGCCGAGCGCACCTTTCTCGACAAGGTCGCCGTCAGCCGCGCCGTCACCAAGCTGATCAAGAATGGCCGAATCGATCGGCAATTCGCGGACGCTGACCGACGCCGCTCGATACTGAACCTGTCAGATGAAGGCCGGCGCGTGCATGACGAGGTCGCCCCGCTGGCGCTCGAGTTCGAACGCGATTTGCTGGCGGGTCTCGACGAAGACGAGCGTTCGGCGCTCGACATCACGATGAAGCGACTCATGGCGCGCGCCCGCGATCTGGGCAACGCCTGATCAGCTGCTGCCGATCTCGGTACGCACGCGCAGCAACTCGGGAAAGAACTCGATATCCAGCGCCTTCCTGAGAAAGGCGACCCCTGAGGAACCGCCCGTGCCAGGCTTGTGCCCGATGATGCGTTCCACGGTCTTCATGTGGTGAAAGCGCCAGAACTGGAAGTTGTTGGCGATGTCCATGAGCGCTTCACAGGTTTCGTAACGCGCCCAGTTATCGCCGCGGTTTTCGTAAATCGTACGCAACACGCTCACTACAGCGGGATCCTCGTCGCGCACTTCACTGAAATCGCGTTCGAGCGCACTTTGTGGCACGGGCATACCACGGCGCGCAAGGTAGGCAAGGAACTCTTCGTACAGGCTCGGTGATTCGAGGGCGGCGAGGAGCACGGCGTGCCACTCGGGCTGGTGCTCATAAACAGGCATCATCGCTCGATTCTTGTTACCCAGGCGGAACTCGAGGATCCGGTACTGCGCGGACTGGAAACCCGATGCCTTGCCGAATACGTGCCGGAATTCGGCATATTCAGCGGGCGTAAGGGTATCGAGCACCTTCCACTGGCTGTACAGCTGATTCTGGATGTGTCGCACGCGTGCCAGTTTCTTGACCGCCTGCGGCAACTTGTCCTCGCGGAGGTCGCGTATGGCGCCGTTCACTTCGTGGATGACGAGCTTGATCCAGAGCTCGGCGACCTGGTGCTGGATGATAAACAGCATCTCGTCATGGTGCGGCGGATCACTGAGTCCCTTCTGAGCCGACAACAGCTTGTCGAGCTGCAGGTATCCCGTGTAATCGTCGTCACGAGACAGGTCCGTATGTATGCTCTGTTCGAGTTCGCGTTTTTTCATCGGGGCCACAATTCGGCGCCTTCGAGAAGGTTGTTGCAGATGTAATTACTGTATCATGCGCCGTAGCCTTAACAACCGTCCCGACTCCTGGTTCAGCGCGGAGAATCCAGAGTGACAACAAGAGAAAAACGCCGAGGCGGAGACCTCCGGCAGATGATCGTGGAAAAGGTCATTTCATCCAGGGTTTCGGCGGCCTGTCTGAAGAACCCGCAACAAGTCAGGCTTTTCTTGCAGCAGTATTTCGCCGATGTGCCCGTCGAGGATATGCAAGGCCGCTCCGAGTCGATCATGGCGCGAATTGCGCTCGATCACCTGGATTTCGGCTCGCAGCGTCGCAAGGGCCAGGCCCTGATCCGCATTTTCAACGCGAACGAGAAAGAGCACGGTTACCAGTCGCCCTACACGTTCATCGAAATGGTTAATGACGACATGCCATTTCTCGTCGATTCGGTGGCCGCCGCGATCAACCGCCACAAAATGGCCGTGCACATCACGGTGCACCCTATTATCTCGATCAAGCGTGACAGGAATGGTCGGGTTGCCGAGATCACGGGACCTGAGGACGAAGATGCGGTTTCGGAGTCCTTCATTCGCTTCGCCATCGATCGCGAGACCGATGAGAACGAACTCAAGGTTCTGCGCCAGGAGATCAGCAAGGTGCTGGCTGATGTGCGACTGGCGGTACGCGACTGGAGCAAGATGCGACGGCGTATGTCCGAGACCCGTGACCTGCTCGAGCATGGCCCCAAGGGTGTCGATCCCCTGCTGCGGTCGGAAAGCCAGGCCCTGCTGGACTGGATGGTCGATGAACATTTCACGTTCCTCGGTTACCGCGAATACCGCTTGTCGCGTAGCGGCAAGCGGGTAATGCTGAAGCCCGTCAAAGGGACGGGCCTGGGTGTCCTGAGCCGTGACGACCGCGGCTCGAAGGCTGTGGAACTCACCGCGGAGATGCGGCGACTGACACGCTCCAGGGACTGGCTCATACTCACCAAAGCCAACTCGCGTTCAACGGTGCACCGGCCTGCATTTCTCGACTACGTCGGCGTCAAGATCTACGACGAGAAAGGCAACGCCGTCGGCGAACGTCGTTTTATGGGCCTGCTGACATCCGTGGCCTACAGCGAAAGCCCGCACAACATTCCGCTGTTGCGGCACAAGGTAAAGAAGATCTTTGAGCGCGCCAATGTCGATGAAAGAGGGCATCGCGGCAAGGCGCTGTTGCACATCATCGACACGTATCCGCGAGAAGAACTCTTCCAGAGTTCGATACAGGATCTGACACGGACAACGGTCGGCATACTCAACCTGCAGGACCGGCTGCGCGTGAAGTTTTTTCTCAGGCGGGATACTTTCCGCCGCTTCTTCTCGTGCCTCGTCTACGTCCCACGTGAGAAGTACACCACGGCCATACGACGCCAGATTGAAGAGCTGTTACTCGCTGCTTTTGCCGGGTTCTCGGTCGATTCCGCCGTGCAGATATCCGAGTCCGCGCTCGCCCGCGTGCACATCATCGTGCGCACGGCCGAAGGCGATCAACCCCGCATCAGTATCGATCGGATCGAAGAGCAGATCGCCGACCTGGTGGTCACCTGGTCTGACCGTTTGCAAAAGGAACTGCTCGAGGCATTTGGGCCTGACGAAGGCCCGCGCCTGTATCGCACCTACCGCAACGTATTCCCGGCCGGCTTCCAGGAAGACACGACGCCTTCGGAGGCCTGTTCCGACGTCCGGGTTATCGACGAGATGCTGCGAAGCGACACCAGGCGTGCCGTCGACCTGTACCAGCCCGATGGTTCGGAGCCGGGGCACATGCATTTCATGGTCTACAGCGTCGACGAGCCGATCGTCTTGTCCGAAGTGATGCCCTTGCTCGAGGACATGGGTGTTGACGTATATACCGAACGCCCGTACGAAGTCAGCCTGCCGGATGGCTCCTTCTGGATACAGGACTTTCACCTGCGCCACGAAAGCGGCCTGGCGATCGACGTCATGGAAGTCTCGGACCGGTTCGAGGCCTGTTTCATGGCGGCGCTGGACGGTGAGTGCGAAAACGACGGACTCAACCGTCTCATCATCAGTGCCGGCCTGGACTGGCGCGAAACTGCGCTGCTGCGCTGCTATGCCAAGCACATTCAACAGCTCGGCCTGCCGTTCAGCCAGGCATATATGGAAGACGTTCTTGTTGCCCATGCCGAACTGACGGGATTGCTGGTCGAGCTGTTCGAAACGCGATTCAATCCGCAGATCTCCAGGACGAAGCGTGCCCGCGAACTCAAACGCATCACGGCTGCCGTCGGGCGCGGCGTCGCCAAGGCACGCAATGTCGACGAAGACCGAATCCTCACGGCGTTCACGGGAGGCATCCAGGCGACACTCAGGAGCAATTACTTCCAGCGTATCGATGGCAAGCCGAAGCCCTATATCTCGATCAAGCTGGACCCGGAGCAGCTGCCCGAGGTGCCTCTGCCGAAGCCTCGCTTCGAGGTGTTTGTCTATTCGCCCGAAGTCGAAGGTGTGCATCTGCGGGGCGGCGATATAGCACGCGGCGGACTGCGCTGGTCCGACCGGCGCGAAGACTTTCGCACCGAGGTACTGGGTCTTATGAAAGCCCAGGTCGTAAAGAACACGGTCATCGTTCCGACGGGCGCCAAGGGCGGTTTCTTCCCGAAACGGGCGCCAACGGACGACCGCGCGAAAATTCTCGAGAACGGCATCCACTGCTACAAGACTTTCATCCGCGGTCTGCTGGACCTGACGGACAACGTCGTCGACGGCAAGGTAGTCACCCCCGAAGGCATCGTGCGACAGGACGGCGACGACCCGTATCTCGTGGTTGCCGCGGACAAAGGCACGGCGACATTTTCGGATATTGCCAACGGCATCTCGGCCGACTATGGCTTCTGGCTGGACGATGCCTTCGCGTCGGGCGGTTCGGCAGGCTACGACCACAAGAAGATGGGCATCACGGCGCGCGGCGCCTGGGAGGCCGTGAAGCGCCATTTCCACGAACAGGGCGTGAATACGCAGAAAGACCCGTTCACGGTGGCGGGCATCGGCGACATGAGTGGCGATGTGTTCGGCAACGGCATGCTGCTGTCGCGCAAGATCAAGCTGGTTGCCGCTTTCAATCACCGCCGCATATTCCTCGATCCCGAACCGGACATAGTCGCCAGCTATCGCGAGCGACGACGCCTGTTCCGCATGCCAGGATCTACCTGGGACGACTACGACGAGAAGTTGATCTCGAAAGGCGGCGGCGTCTTTTCACGACAGGCGAAGACCATCCCGATAAGCAAAGAGGTACGTGAACTGCTCGATGTCGAGGCATCGTCGCTGCAGCCCGACGAACTGATCCGGGCGATCCTCCGCATGCCGGTCGACCTGCTGTGGAATGGCGGCATCGGCACGTACGTCAAGGCCAGCAACGAGGGCCACTCGGACGCGGGCGATCGCAGCAACGACGCAGTACGAGTCGATGCCAACGAATTGCGCTGCAAGGTCATTGGCGAGGGCGGCAACCTGGGCCTGACGCAACGCGCGCGCGTCGAATACAGCCTGCTGGGCGGCCGCATCAATACCGATTTCATTGACAATTCGGCCGGCGTCGACAGCTCGGATCGGGAAGTCAATATCAAGATCCTCCTGAGCGACGTCGCCAAGAAAAAGGGTATGTCGCGCGCCAAGCGTGACGAGCTGCTGGCGTCGATGACCGACGAGGTTGCAAGGCTCGTTTTGCGCAACAACTACCTGCAGACCCAGTCGATCAGTATGAGCGAGTCACTCTCCGTCAAGCGCCTCGACGAAACGGCGCGCCTGATCAACGACCTCGAGCGCGCAGGTTTGCTCGATCGCGACCTGGAGTTCCTGCCGCACGAATCCGAGATCGATGAGCGACGCGATCGCAAGCAGGGCTTCACGCGACCGGAGCTCGCCGTGGTTCTGAGCTACGCGAAGATCGACCTCTATAACGGCCTCATCGACTCCAATGAGTCTCTCGAGGATTTCCTGCAGATCGATCCGCAACGCTACTTCCCGCCCATTCTGCGACGCCGCTACATGGACCTGATCCCCTATCACCGCCTGAGCCGCCAGATACTCGCAACACTGATCGCGAACGCGCTGGTCAATCGCATGGGGCCGGCATTCGCGAAGAGAGCACAAGTCGACACGGGGGCCAAGGTGCTTACTGTCGCACGAGCGTACGAAGTTGCACGCATCCTGTGCCGCACGGGACCGTTGCTGCAGACGATCGAGTCCCTGGATCACGAGATCCCGGCCAGCGCCCAGCTTGAGATGATGTTCGAAGTCAGCCGCACGCTGCGCCATGCCTGCTACTGGCTCATCGAGCAGTTCGGCGATGACCTCGATATCGTCAAGACCGTGGATCGTCTCAAGGAAGGCATGGCCAAGATCTACTCCCGCTCGAACACTTATCTGTCCAAGGCGAGCCGGGCCCGGAAAGATCGTGCCGAGCAGGACTGGATCGCAATGGGCGTTCCCGAAAAACTGGCCAATCGCATGTCGCTGTTACTCGTAACGCGTGCGGCGCTCGACATCGCCGACCTTGCGGCGGACCGCAATCGTGACGTGATCGACGTGGCGCGCCTGTACTCGGTCTGCAACGATGCGCTCGGCCTGCACTGGCTGCATTTCAGCGCCGAGGACCTCAAGGTCAGTGGCCGCTGGCAGGCCATGGCCCGCAGCAACCTGCGCGACGAGTTCTACATTATCCGTCGCGACCTGGCGTCGCAGTTGTTGTCGCGTCGAGGCAAGACAGACCCGGCCGAAGTCGCCCGCAAATGGCTGGCCAGGCACGAGCAGGAAGTCGAGAATTTCCTGCACATGGTCGACGAAATGAAACTACGCGGTAACCTCGATTTTGCTACGCTCTCGGTTGCCGCACAGGAACTGCGCGATCTGATTTCAAGCTAAACAAGGCCCGCTGGGCCACACGGAGAAGAAATGGCTGGCAAGCTCGTACTCTGCCGTCACGGCCAGAGTGACTGGAATTTGAAGAACCTGTTTACAGGGTGGAAGGACGTCGACCTTACAGAGAAGGGTATCCAGGAGGGCATCGAGGCCGGCAAGCTACTGCACGAACTCGGCTACGAGTTCGACATCGCGTACACGTCGGTGCTCAAGCGGGCGATTCGCACGCTCTGGCATATTCTCGACCAGATGGATCTCATGTGGATTCCTGTCGTGCGCGACTGGCGACTGAACGAACGCCACTACGGTGCGTTGCAGGGCCTGAACAAGGGCGAAACTGCGGCGAAGTACGGCGAAGACCAGGTGCATATCTGGCGCCGCAGCTACGATATTCCGCCACCCGAGCTCGAGGCCGATGACGACAGGCATCCTTCCTTTGACCCGCGGTACGCCGGCGTCGAGGGCTTGCCCGGCGCCGAGTCCCTGAAGCTGACGCTGGAGCGCGTCAAGCCGTGCTGGGACGACGTCATCGCGCCCGATCTGAAAGCCGGAAAGGATGTGCTCATTTCCGCGCACGGCAACAGCCTGCGCGCGCTGGTGAAGATGCTCGACGAAGTGTCGGACGAAGAGATCACGGGCTTCAACATTCCAACGGGCATCCCCCTCGCCTACGAGCTCGATGACGATCTCAAGCCCCTGTCGCGGGAGTTTCTGGGCGATCCCGAGGCCGTCGCGAAAGCCGCGGCCGCCGTGGCGGCCCAGGGCAAGGCCAAGTGATACGGGCGCTGGGTGACCGCAAGCCTTTTCTGGAAGGCAGCGGACACTTATTCGCCGGGAAGCCGAAGTCTACGTAGCCGATTCAGCGACGAGCTGTCTATTTCTGATGTCGTGGATCCGAGCGCGGTTTCCGGCGACCAGGGTCGACGACGCGCACCAGTCCCTCCTGGGACGTCGATGCAACGAGCACGCCGTCCCTCGTGAACAGCTCGCCGCGCGCGAAGCCACGAGCGCCCGAGGCATTGGGGCTGTCCATTGAATACAACAACCAGTCGTCGATTCTGAAGTCGCGGTGAAACCACAGCGCGTGGTCGAGACTGGCCATGATAACGTTGCCACGCGTGAACGACAGCCCATGCGGCAACGTCGATGTCGCCAGCAATTCGAAATCCGATACGTACGCGAGCAGGTTCTGGTGCAGCGCACGCTCTTCCGGCAGCCGGTCAACCGCACGAATCCAGACATGCTTCTGTGGCGCGAGTTTGTCGCGGGAATCGAAACTCACGGGATCGACCGGGCGAAATTCGAATGGCCGTTTGTCGGTCATGAAACGCCGCAGTTTCATCGGGATGTTTTGCAGCGCACCGCTGGCCACCTCGGTAAGGTCCTTGAGCCCATCGGGCGACGGCACATCGGGCATCTCCGCCTGGTGACTGAGGCCGTCTTCGGGGTTCTGGAAAGACGCCGCAAGATTCAGGATGGGTCGTCCATGCTGTATTGCAACGACGCGCCGGTTGGAAAAACTGCCACCGTCGCGGGCACGATCGACGTCGTAGATAATCGGTGCTTTTATGTCACCGCGGCGCAGGAAATAGGCATGCAACGAATGCGCGACCCTGCCCTCAACGGTGTGCTGCGCCGCTGATAACGCCTGACCGAGCACCTGGCCGCCGAAGACCTGTGGGCTGCCGATGTCCCGGCTGTCGCCGCGGAAGATGTTTTCCTCGATACGCTCGAGCTTGAGCAGCGTAATCAGGTCTTCGAGAACCGCGTGCATCGCTGTGACAATCAGTCCGCGTGCGTGCGACCGCCGTCAACCGCGATGCCCGTGCCGCTGACAAAAACGGCATCATCGCTTGCCAGGAACAGCGCAACCTTGGCGACGTCAACCGGCTCGCCCAGGCGGCGCGCCGCAGAGCCCTTAATACAATAATCTCTCAGGGACTTGTCCTTGCGGAACACTTCGCGACTCGCAGGCGTCATGATTGCGCCCGGCTGAATGTAATTCGCCGTAATGCCCAACTCGCCGATGTCGGCGGCGAGCGCGCGGGTCAGGTTGGCGAGGTCCTGCTCGGCACGAGCACCGGCCGCGGCCCCGCCCGCGGCAAAAAAGCTGCGCAGGAAACCGATGTTGATTATTCGCCCTGCCGGGCTTTGCTTTATGTGCGGCAATGCGGAGCGACAGATCTCCATCGTCAGGGCAGCACGCAGCTCCAGCAGACGCTCGAACCGCTCGTCAGCCTGCTCGATCGGCACATCGGGCCGCAGTGGGAAATCATTAACCAGGATGTCGATGCCGCCGAGCTTCTTCGCGGCCTCGTCCACGAGCGCCGATATGCCATCCGGGTCGGTCAGCGCGGCCGTCATTCCCGTTATGCCCTTAACCGATGAAAAGTGCTGTTCCACACCGCTGTTGTTCGAGTCAACGGCGATCACGGAAGCACCATGCTTGATGAACGTGCGCGCGATCGCCTCGCCAATGCCGTCGGCGGCATGCAGTACGAGCGCGTTAAGTCCGTAAAGGCGCAGGGGATCGCCCATTGCTACTCCTGATTCGAATGTCGCTAATGCGCAGGGTTTCTATTCCGGAAAGGCATAGTCGGCGAATTGCCTGCGCAATTCAATCTTCTTTACCTTTCCGGTTGCTGTGTGCGGCAGCTCATCGACGAACGCCACGTCATTGGGTATCCACCAGGTCGCCACCTTGCCGTCGAAGTATTGCAGTATTTCGTCCTTGCTGATGTCCTCACCTTCCGCACGTACCACGACCAGCAACGGCCGCTCGGTCCACTTCGGATGAGCAATACCGATGACCGCGGCCTCGGCCACGGCCGGGTGCCCCATCGCCGTGTTCTCGAGTTCGATCGAGCTGATCCATTCGCCGCCGGACTTTATGACGTCCTTGGTGCGATCCGTGATCGCCATGTAGCCCCGCGGGTCAATCGTCGCGACGTCGCCCGTGTCGAACCAACCATCGTCGGTATGGGTGCCGGCGCTGCCTTCGAGCTTGAAATAGTCGCTGCAGATCCAGGGCCCACGCACCTGCAGAGAACCGTACGCGACACCGTCCCAGGGCAGCTCCTTGCCGTCGTCATTAACGATTCTGAGCTCGCAACCGAAAATACCGCGCCCGGCCTTGGTCGCAAGGTCGAGCTTCTCGTCATCCGTCAGCGACTCGAGGCCGGCCTTCAGCGAGTTGCAGGTGCCGAGCGGACTCATCTCGGTCATGCCCCAGCCCTGCCGTATCTCGACGTCATGCTTGTCGCGGAACGCCTCGATCATCGAGCGCGGCACGGCAGCACCGCCTACGAGTGAGCGCCGCAGCTTGTCGAGCCGTTTTCCCTCGCTCTCGCAATACTGCAGCAGGCCGAGCCACACGGTCGGGACGCCGAGCGCCATTGTGACGTCCTCCGAGTCCATGAGCTCGTACAACGCGGCGCCATCGCCCATCTTGGGACCCGGCAGGACGAGTTTCGCGCCCACCATCAACGTAGAATACGGAACGCCCCAGGCGTTGACATGGAACAGCGGCACGACCGGCAGCACGCAATCGCCGCTCGACAGGTCCATGATATCCGGCGCGGGCGCCACATAGGCATGCAAGATCGTTGACCGATGATCGTAAAGCACACCCTTCGGATCGCCCGTGGTGCCCGAGGTGTAGCAAAGGGCCGATGCAGAGCGCTCATCGAGATCGGGCCATTCGTACTGGTCTGTCTCTGCCGCGATCAACGTCTCGTAACAGTGCGCATTCGGCAGGCTCGTCTCGGGCATATTTGCTTCGTCGGTCATCACGACAAAACTTTCGACACCCGAAATCTGCGGTAGCAATTTCTCGAGCAGCGGCACGAACATGACATCCGTGAAGATCACGCGATCCTCGGCATGATTGATGATGAAGATCAGCTGCTCCGGAAACAGCCGCGGATTGATCGTGTGGCAGACATACCCAGCGCCGCTGACTCCGTAGTACAACTCGAGATGTCGATAGTCGTTCCAGGCGATCGTAGCGACGCGGTCACCCTGCTTACACCCCAGGCGGCCGAGCGCATTGGCAAGTTGCCGGGATCGCGCAACAACGTCGGCAATCGTGCATCGATGTCGGGGATTGTCGGCTGTCACCGAAACAATTTCGCGATCACCGTGGAATTTTTCAGCGTGCTTTGCGATCGACGAGATCAAAAGCGGCTCGTTCATCATCAGACCATGCATTGCTTGTCCCCCTTATTGAATCCTGCGTGCCTCGCACGAACGGACATTCTACCGCCGCTATGCATGATAATCTTCGTCAGATCGGCGTTATCGACTCAGGGTGGGCGCATGACAGAAGAAACGACGCTGAAAGTCGGCCTCGCGCAGATCGCGCCATGCTGGCTACGACGTGACGCAACAATCGACAAGATCCTCGCGTGGTTGGAAAAAGCCGCGCTCGAGGACTGTAAGCTCGTGATTTTCGGCGAGGCACTGCTGCCCGGCTACCCGTTCTGGGTGGAGAGAACCGAAGGCGCGAAATTCGAATCCGCGCTGCAGAAATCACTATACGCTCACTACGTGAGCCAGGGTATTTGCATCGAGGACGGCGACCTCGACGCCATCTGCGCGCGAGCACGCGACAAGGGCATCGCAACTTACATCGGCGTCATGGAGCGCGCCGCCAACCGCGGCCGACACAGCCTTTACTGCTCGATGGTCTACATCAACCAGCAGGGCGAGATCTGCTCCGTGCATCGCAAGCTGATGCCGACCCACGAGGAGCGCCTCGTATGGGCTATTGGCGATGGCAACGGCCTGCGCACGCATTCCCTGGGCCCGTTCACGGTCGGTGGCCTGAATTGCTGGGAAAACTGGTTACCGCTGCCGCGCGCCGCGCTGTATGCGCAGGGTGAAGACCTGCACGTCGCAATCTGGCCAGGCAATGCAAGGAACACCGAAGACATCACTCGATTCATCGCACGCGAGAGCCGCTCCTTTGTTATTTCCGTATCGGGACTCATGCGCAGAGAGGACATCGAGGAGTCATTGCCGCATGCCGAGATCCTGATTGAAACTGCCGATGCCGTGATGGCAAATGGCGGCTCGTGCGCCGCATCGCCAGGCGGCGACTGGTTGCTCGAACCTGTCCTGGACGAGGAATGCCTGCGCACCGTCGAACTCGATCATCGCGCGGTCCTCGAAGCGCGCCATAGCCTGGACGTTGTCGGCCACTACTCGCGTCCCGATGTCACAAGACTCGTCGTGAATCGCGAACGGCAGGCGACGGCTGAATTCAGCGACTAACCCAGGTCGCGACGTAAACGAGGAAAGCGCCGAATAGCCCGGCGAACGCGGCCGCGAGAATGCGCATCACATCGGGGAAACGCAGCCACTCATCACCAGAATGGCGTGCTTCACGGCGACTTAGCCTTCGAAGAAATACATGCCGAGCGTCTCGGCGACGCACGCCGGTTTTCTCGCCCCTTCTAACTCGAGTCGAATCTCGGACGTCAACAACAACGCACCCGCCCGGCGTCTTGCCTGCAGCACCTTCGCCCTGGCCCTGAGACGCGCGCCCACAGGTACAGGGGCGTAGAAGCGCACTTTGTTGAGACCAAAATTGATGGCGCGCTCGAGATTCCTGACCTCGATGAATTTGTCCGTCAGTGTGGGGATCAGAGCCAGCGTCAGGTAGCCATGAGAAATCGTCTTGCCGTCGGGCATCTCCCTCGCGGCCCGTTCTACGTCAACGTGTATCCACTGGTAATCACCCGTGGCTTCGGCAAACTGGTCGATTCGATGCTGGTCGATGACGACCCAGTCGGACAAGCCGACCTCCTCGCCCTCCAGTTCCTTGGCATCCTCGATAGACCTTATTTGGCGCAAGTTCGCTTCCTGACCCCAAACCCTGCTGCAGTGATACCTGATGCCGGTTCAATCTGCAATCCCGGTCCGCGTGAGCGTTGCGCTCAGGTCGCGCCATGCTCGGCGCATCGCTCGCAGTTGACCCAGCCCGAATCACCGTCGACGTAGTGCTCCTTTTTCCAGATAGGCAGCCGCACCTTGAGTTCGTCGATGATGTACCTGCAGGCTTTGAATGCTTCGTCGCGATGCGGTGCCGCAACGCCGACCCACACGGCCAGATCACCGATTTCGAGCAGACCTGTGCGATGCACGCAGCGCGCTTCGAGATAAGGGAACTGCGCCAAAGCTTCGGCGAGCACTTTCTCGCCCTCAGCAATCACGAGGGGCTCGTATGCCTCGTATTCCAGCCGTTCGACCGCGCGACCCTCATTGACATTTCTTACCCAGCCCTCGAAGGAGCAGAATCCGCCTGCCCCCGGGTCTTGCAGGCTCGCCTGCAGTTCTGCCGGTTCGATCCTGGTCGCAGTGACCTCGATCACGCTAGCCGCCCGCAACCGGTGGAAACAGCAACACGGTATCGCCGTCCGCGACCGGCGACGACCAGTCGGCCATCTCGTCGTTGATCGCCACCTTGCAGTGGCCATTGGGTTCCCTGGATCCGTGGCGCAGCCGCGTCTGCTCGAAAACGTCTTTGGCCGTCGCGACGTCGAGACTCAGCGTTTCCTCGCCGAGTCCGGCGTGTTCCCGGAACATCGCGAAATAGCGGACGGTAATGGTCTTCACGGGCGCGTCTCCAGCACGCTGCCGGCCAGGTCATCGGGCGTGTTGACGTTGTCGAGCGAGTTCGGATTCGGCTGGTCCAGCAGCAAGGTGTCGGAGCGAATCAGGATCTTGCGCGGACAGATCACACCCTCCGTCACAAACTTGCGGACGGTCGCCTCGCTACCCTGCCTGTACAATGCACACAGGGGCTCCGGCAGGCCATCATAGCTGCTCGCATAGGCCACGAAGGGCTTGCTCGTCGCCCGATGATCGAGCAAATAAAGAACCGTCCGCGCATCGATATTGGGCAGGTCACAGGCGACGACCAGCCAGTCGACGTCCGGATGCTCGTCCATTGCCGACAGGATGCCGGCGACCGGACCGAGGTCGTCATAACGATCGACGACCTGCTCGTAATGGCGGCGCTCGGCCTCGTCCTTCTGATCCGCGCGTGTCGATACGAATACGCGGTCGACGCAACCCGTGAGCAATTCGACCGCAAACGCCAGCTGTGATCGTCCACCGCGATCGAGCAGCGCTTTGTCATGGCCCATGCGGCGACTCCGGCCACCGGCCAGCACGAGGCCGTAAACGGCAGGTCTTGCATTGTTGTTAATCACGTTGAAAATCCCGCTTGCCGCCACTCTTGGCCATGAGCTTCGTTTCGCTGATAACGATGTCGTGCGACATCGCCTTGAGCATGTCGTAGATCGTCAGCGCCGCAACGCTGGCCCCTGTCAGCGCTTCCATTTCGACACCGGTCTTGTGTTGCACCCGGCAACGACAGTCCACAACTACATCGCTGCCGTCGAGGATAATGTCGATCTTGCAGCCGTCGAGGCCCAGCGGGTGGCAAAAGGGAATCAGCTCGTGCGTTTTCTTGGCCGCCATCACGCCGGCGATGATGGCAGTCGCGAATACGGGCCCCTTGCTGGTCGTGATTTCCTCTCCCGAAAATTGCTGCGCGACCTCATCAGGCAGGCGCACGACTGACCGGGCATGCGCCTCGCGGGCTGTGCGGGACTTGTCACTGACGTCGACCATCGTCGGCTTGTTGTCAGCATCAATGTGAGTCAGTTTGCTCATTCAACCACCAATCCGGTACATCTCTACTTTGCGTTGCATGTGAGCTTCGGCAAGCTCCGGGCTGCGAAGTTCACTGTAGCGGTCGGCACGTTGCAGCCAGATACGGGACAGGATATCCGTCAATTCTTCTTCATCCGCGTTGTTGCGCAAGGACTCGCGAAGATCGGTGCCGTGCGTCGCGAACAGGCAGGTATAGAGTACGCCGTCCGCGGACAGGCGCGCGCGACTGCAGTCGCCACAGAACGGCTCGGTCACCGAAGAAATAAATCCGATCTCACCCTGGCCGTCCACGTACTGGTAGCGGCGCGCCACCTCGCCGGGGTAGTTCTTGTCAATGCGTCGCAACGGCCAGCGGAGAGTGACTTCGTCGAGCAGGTGCCGTGACGGCACCACCTGGTCCATTCGCCAGCCATTGCGATTGCCGACGTCCATGAACTCGATCAGCCTGACGATATGTCCGCTGCCGCGAAAGTGATCGAGCAGCTCGATGATCGTATGGTCGTTGACGCCTCTTTGCACCACGACGTTGATCTTGATGGGCGTCAGCCCGGCCTGCTCGGCAGCGTCAATGCCTGCCAGCACCGTTTGCAGGTTGCCGCGCCCACCGCTCATGCGTGAAAACACCTGTTCATCCAGGCTGTCGAGGCTGACCGTCACGCGGTGCAGGCCGGCATCGGCCAGACGTTGAGCCATCGGCGCGAGCAGCATGCCGTTGGTGGTCAGCGCCAGGTCGTCTACGCCGCCGAGGGCCGCGAGTCCCGTAACGAGTTGCGCCAGGTTCTTGTCGAGCAGGGGTTCGCCGCCCGTCAGGCGGAGCTTGCTGACCCCGAGGCCGACGGCGACGTCGGCGACGCGGAGTATCTCGTCGTAGGTCAGGCGCTGCTGGCTGCGCAGAAACTCATAGTCGGCATGGAACTCCGCCTCGGGCATACAATACGGGCAGCGAAAATTGCACTGGTCGAGCAGTGAAATACGCAGATCGTGAAGAGGCCTCTGCAAGGCATCGCGCGTTTCGCGGGGCTCCGGCAACGCCGCTGGTTCCGGGGTCGAATAATTGGTCATCGACGCATTTTGCACTAACTGGCGTACGTTACAAACCGCAACAGACGGCGCACGCGAGGTTTGCTAAGCTGCCTCGCTCGCCAACAACGGAATTCAGCTATGCACGTGACTTTCAGCGAGCAGGAACTCGCGTTCCAGGAGGAAGTTCGCACCTTCTTCCGTGACGAGTTTCCCGGCGATATCCGGGAGAAACAGGACAACGGTATAGAGCTCTCGCCCGAGGACTACATCCGCTGGCAGCAGCTACTGCATTCCAGGGGTTGGGCCGGAGTCAACTGGCCGGTCGAATACGGGGGTACGGGCTGGACGCCGGTGCAGAAATACATTTTTGCAGCCGAGGAAGCCAACGCCAACGCCCCGGTGATCATCCCGTTCGGGCTCAGCATGGTCGGGCCCGTTATCTACACCTTTGGCAACCAGGAACAGCAGCAGCGTTTTCTTCCCGATATCCTCGCCAGCAAGGTCTGGTGGTGCCAGGGTTACTCGGAGCCCGGCGCGGGTTCCGATCTCGCATCATTGAAGACGCGGGCAGAGTTCGCAGGCGACCACTACGTCGTCAATGGAACAAAGACCTGGACGACGCTCGGGCAGCACGCCGACTGGATCTTCTGTCTTGCCAGGACCAGCACGGACGTTGCGCGGCGCCAGGAAGGAATCAGTTTCCTGCTGATCGACATGAAGACGCCCGGCGTCACGGTCAAGCCGATAATCCTTCTCGATGGGGTGCACGAGGTGAACGAAGTGCACTTCGACAACGTCAAGGTGCCCGTGGAGAACCTCGTCGGCGAGGAAGGCAAGGGCTGGACCTACGGCAAGGTATTGCTGCAACACGAACGCGCCAATATCGCCGCCGTAGCGCGCTCGCACTACCGCATACGGCGGCTGCGCAAGCAGGTCAGCGAGTCGGTGCGTGGCGCTCCGCCGCTGGTCACCGACGCGAGCTACATGCGACAACTCGCGGCTGTCGAAGTCGAACTCAAGGCGCTCGAATACACCGAGCTGCGCACGCTGGCGGCCGTCGCCTCGGGCAAGGCACCCGGCCCCGAGTCGTCCATTCTCAAGGTCAAGGGCACCGAAATACAGCAGGCGATCGACATGCTGTACGTGCAGGCTGCCGGGTATTACGCACTCCCCTATGTTCCGGATCAGCACGAAGTGGGTTTCGCAGGGGACTCCGTCGGCGAGGGAGCAGAGACATCGACAGCGTTACGATATTTCAATAATCGCAAGGCGTCGATTTACGGCGGCTCGAACGAGATTCAGAAGAACATTATCGCCAAGCACGTGCTTGGACTCTGAGGAAAGCAATGGATTTCTCGCTTAACGAAGTACAGGAGATGCTGGCCGACAGCATCGATAAATTTATAGAGAACGACTACGACTTCGACACGCGCCAGAAGTACGCCGCGAGCGACAAGGGTTACAGCGATAAGGTCTGGCAGATGTTCGCAGAGCTCGGCTGGACGGCTGTACCGTTCAGCGAGGCCGATGGCGGGTTCGATGGCGGCCCGATCGACATCATGGTCGTGATGCGTCGTCTTGGTCGTGGCCTCGTTGTGGAACCGTATCTTGCAAACGTCGTGCTCGCGGGCGGCATTCTCAAGCGAGTCGCGAATGAAGAGCAGAAACAACGGTGGCTGCACCCGATCATGGGCGGTGAATTGCAGGCGACACTCGCATTCACAGAGCCGCAGGCTCGCTACGAACTCGCCAACGTGGCGACCACTGCGGTGCGCGAAGATGACGACTGGTTGTTGAACGGCCGCAAGGGCTTCGTCATCAACGGCGGGACCGCCGGTATCCTGATAATCCCTGCGCGCACCGGCGGGGAATCCTGCGGTGTAGATGGCATTACCTTGTTCGCGGTCGAGGCGTCGGCCGATGGCCTGTCCCGCAATGCGTATCAAACAGTGGACGGCCTGCGCGCGGCAGAAATCACGCTGGAGAATGTGCGCGTCGGCAGCGCTGCGGTGCTGGGCGAAGTCGGCGGCGGATTCCCGGCGCTCGAAGCAACGATCGCGGATGCGACGCTTGCCGTCTGTGCCGAGGCCGTCGGAATCATGCACCTGCTCAAGGACAAGACTATCGAATATTCGAAAAGTCGTTCCCAGTTCGGCGTGCCAATCGGCTCATTCCAGGCGTTGCAGCACAGGATGGTCGACATGCTCACGGCGTGCGAGCAGGCCGAGTCGCTGCTGCTATGGGCCGTCATGACCTATGCGCAAGGCGGGGCCGACGCGTCACGGGCGATCAGCTCGATCAAGTACCTCGTCAGCTCGAGCGGCCAGCGCGTGGGTGAAGAAGCAGTGCAGATACACGGTGGCATGGGAGTCACCTGGGAACTCGACGTAGCGCACTACTTCAAGCGCCTCACCGCCATCGGTCAAAGTTTCGGCAACGCAGACTGGCACCTGGACAGACTTGCCGCCTGAGGGCGCGTTTGCCGATGTTCCCGCAGTCGATCGTCGACTTTTACGCGGCCAACCAGGAACTTCTGTGGCTGACGACACTCGTCGCAGACCTCGGCTGCACGCTGCTGCTGTATCGGCTGTTTGGCAAGGCCGGTCTGCAGGTAGCGATCGCGACCGCCATCATCCTCGCCAACCTGCAGGGCCCGAAACTCACTGTGGTGTTCGGGCTGCAGACCAGCCTCGGCGTCATTTTCTATTCGAGCATCTTCTTCGCGACGGATGTGCTCAGCGAGAACTACGGCAAAGCAGCGGCCAACAAGGCCGTGCGCATGGGTTTCGCAGTGAGCGTGATCGTGCTGCTCATGTTGAGCCTGGCCCTGCTGTACCTGCCGAGCAGCAAGCCCGATACGGCCGAGTTCTCGTCATCGATTCATAACGCCTTTGCCACGATCGTGAACTTCACGCCACGTTTCATCTTCGGTTCCCTGCTCGCTTACTACATCAGCCAGCATTTCGACGTGTGGGCCTTTCACCAGATCAAGAAGTTCACGGCCGGTCGCTGGCTGTGGCTGCGCAACAACCTGTCGACGATGAGCTCGCAGGTCGTCGATACGCTGATCTACTCGCTGGTTGCCTGGTGGGGCATCGTCGACCTGCGCACAGCACTCGCGCTCGGCGCCGCCAAGTACATATTCAAGTTGGCGATTGCTATGATCGATACCGTGTTTATTTACTGGGCAAGACGCTTGTACCGCCTGGGCCACCCGGCCGAGGCGTCGTGAGGCCATCAGGCATCATCACGATCACGACCGACTTCGGCCACAAGGGGCCGTTTGCGGCCGTGATGAAAGGTGTGATTCTCGGCCGCTTCCACGACGCTCGCGTGGTCGATCTTGCGCACGACATCCCCGCTCAGTGGCCACCCGAGGCGGGTTTCTGGGTCAGCCGCTCTTACCGTTGGTTCCCACCCGGGACCGTACACATCGCGATCGTCGATCCGGGCGTCGGCACCGAGAGAAACATTCTCGTCGTGGACTACGACGAGCACGTGTTCATGGCACCCGATAACGGGTTGCTGGCTCAGCTTCTGGATAAGGCCGATGATGCGGCCGTTTATCGCCTCGACCTGGCGAGGCTCGAGTCTCTCGCACTGCCTGCGCCGAGCGCGACGTTTCATGGTCGCGACATCTTTGCCCCGGTCGCCGCCGAAATCGCGGCGGGACGGGTAGCCGTACCCGATATCGGGGAACCCGTCCATGAATGGGTGCCGGGCTGGCTCGACGAACCCGAAACATCACCAGGCAAGGTCAGCGGCGTCATTGTGACGGTAGACACCTTCGGTAACCTGATCAGCAATATCGATGAGAGTCTCATCGAATCGCTACGAGAACCCGTCGCCAACATTGGCGGTCACCAGATTCCGATGCTTTCCACCTACGGACGCGCGCAGCCGGGCGACTTCCTGGCGCTCGTCAATTCCTTTGGCGTTGTCGAGATTGCGAAAGCCGAGGGGAGTGCCGCCGAGGGGCTGGGCGCCGCGCGCGGCGCCCCGCTTGTCATCTGCGAGGGCTACTGCACCTAGCCCTGTTTTTGCATGGCCTGCTTTTCGAGTTTCGCCCATGAATCGCGCAGCGTCACAATGCGATTGATCACGCGCGCTTCGTCGGCGTCGTCTTTTTCGTCGGCACAAAAATAGCCGAGGCGCTCAAACTGCACGGCCTGCCCCGCTGCCAGCTCGCCCAGCGCCGGTTCGAGCCTGGCACTTATGGTCTCGAGTGAGTTCGGGTTCAGGACGCTATGGAAATCACTCGCCGCATTCGGGTTCGCCTCGGTGAACAGGCGATCGTACAAGCGCACCGTGGCATCGATGGCATGTTCGCACGATACCCAGTGGATCGTGCCCTTAACCTTGCGGTCACTGCTGCCCGTTCCGCTGCGCGTGTCGGGATCGTAGCTGCAGCGTAGCTCGACCACCTCGCCGGCATCGTTCTTGATGACCTCGTCGCACTTGATGATGTACCCGAAACGCAAACGCACTTCGCCACCAGGCTTCAGGCGGAAGAACTTGCGCGGCGCTTCCTCCATGAAATCGTCCTGCTCGATCCAGAGCTCGCGCGAGAATGGCATTTCTCTCGTGCCCATCTCGGGATTCGCCGGGTGATTCATGGCTTCCATCGTCTCGACCTGGCCTTCCGGATAGTTGGTCAGGACCACCTTGAGCGGTCGCAGCACGGCCATGCGCCGTTCGGCGACGTCCCCGAGCGTATCGCGCACACAGGTCTCGAGCGCGCCCATCTCGATGAGCTTGTCTTTCTTCGTGACGCCCGCTCGCTTCACGAATTCGCGCATGGCCGCAGGCGGATAGCCACGCCGCCGCATGCCCGCAATCGTCGGCATGCGCGGATCGTCCCAACCATTAACGATGCCTTCCTCGACCAGTGCACTGAGCTTGCGCTTGCTCGTGATGGCGTATGCCAGGTTGAGCCGTGAGAACTCGATCTGTCGCGGACGGTGCTCGGGCTGAAGCTGGTCGAGAAACCAGTCATAGAGTGGCCGATGGTCCTCGAACTCGAGCGTGCACAGCGAATGCGTGATGCCCTCATAGGCATCAGACAGCCCGTGAGCAAAATCATACATTGGGTAGATGCACCATTCGTCGCCGGCATTCTGGTGCGGTATGTGTCGAATCCGGTACACCGCCGGGTCGCGCATATTCATGTTCGGCGACGCCATATCGATCTTCGCGCGCAGCACATGCTCGCCGTCCCCAAACTCTCCCGCATGCATGCGGCGAAACAGGTCGAGGTTTTCCTCGACACTGCGGTCGCGGAAAGGGCTGTTGGTGCCCGGCTCGGTCAGCGTGCCGCGGTGCTCGCGGATTTCCTCGGCGCTCAGGCTGTCAACGTAAGCCACTCCGAGTTCGATCAGGCGGACAGCAGAATCGTGCAGCTGCCCGAAGTAATCGGAAGCGTGCGTCAGCCGATCCTCCCAGTCGAAGCCCAGCCAGTGCACGTCACGTTTGATCGCGTCGACGTATTCGGGGCTCTCCTTGCCAGGGTTGGTGTCGTCGAGGCGCAGAAACGTGCGGCCGCCGGTTTCGGCCGCAACTCCGAAGTTCAGGCAGATCGACATGACATGGCCGATATGCAGGTAACCGTTCGGCTCCGGCGGGAAGCGAGTGACGATCTCGGAGTGCTTGCCGGACTCGAGGTCGTCGTGAATGATCTGGCGGATAAAGTCCCGCGGCTCCTGTTCGCTCATCTGCTGTGGTCTGGCTGCTGGATTGAAGGGGCGGTATTGTACGCGAACTGCCGCAATTCGCGTACAATACCGCGCCGTGCCGGCAGGCACGCAGGAATCACCCTCGAACAAAGTCTGGATCATGCCGAAAATTACGTTACCCGATGGTTCCGCACGGAACTACGATGCCGCGACGAGCGGCGCCGAGATTGCCGCGAGCATAGGCAAGAGCCTCGCGCGCGACGCCGTGGCCGTTCGTATCAACGGAGAGCTTCGGGACCTGACACGAGTCATCGACGATGATGCCAGCGTCGAGATACTCACGCGCGACTCGGACGACGGGCTCGAGCTGCTGCGACACGATGCGGCCCACGTGCTCGCCGAAGCCGTCAAGGAACTTTGGCCCGACACCCAGGTAACAATCGGCCCTGCCATCGAAAACGGCTTCTACTACGACTTTTCGCGCGAGGAGCCGTTCACCGAGTCCGACCTCGAAGCCATCGAGGCACGCATGAAGGACATCGTCGACCGTGATGAGGCCATTGAACGCGAGGTCTGGGAGCGCGACAAGGCGGCAGAATTCTTCCGCGGCATTGGCGAGGAGTACAAGGCCGAGATCATCGAGGGCATTCCGTCGGACGAAGACCTGACGCTCTACCGCCAGGGCGACTTCATTGATTTGTGCCGCGGCCCGCACCTGCCGTCGACCGGAAAACTGGGCAAGGCCTTCAAACTCACGCATGTGTCGGGCGCTTATTGGCGCGGCGATTCCAACAACGAAATGCTGCAGCGCATCTATGGCACGGCGTGGTCGAACGAAAAACAGCTCAGGAAATACCTGAACATGCTCGAGGAGGCCGAGAAGCGCGACCACCGCCGACTCGGTCGCGTCATGGACCTGTTCCATTTTCAGGAAGAGGCGCCCGGCGCCGTGTTCTGGCACCCGAAAGGCTGGAACCTGTTCCAGAGCCTGATCAACTTCATGCGTGAGCAGCAAAACGCCGCCGGCTACCAGGAAATCAACACGCCCGAAATCATGTCGCGTGCCCTGTGGGAATCCTCGGGTCATTGGAACACGTTCGGCGACAACATGTTCACGACCGAGACCGTCGACGGTCGACAGTACGCGATCAAGCCCATGAACTGCCCGGGCCACGTGCAGGTGTTCAAACAGGGCATCACGAGTTACAGGGACCTGCCGGTCCGGCTTGCCGAATTCGGCAAGTGCCATCGCTACGAACCATCGGGCGCGTTGCACGGCATGATGCGCGTGCGCGCGTTCACGCAGGATGACGCCCATATCTTCTGTACGCCCGAGCAAATTACCGATGAATCGATCGCAGTTTGTGACCTGATCCTCGGCATCTACCGCAGTTTCGGATTCGACGATATTCGCATCAAGTTTGCCGACCGGCCCGAAGCCCGCGTCGGCGAAGACGCCGTCTGGGACCAGGCTGAAGCCGCTCTCATCAAGGCGCTCGAGGCAGCGGGCCTCGAGTACACCCATAATCCCGGCGAAGGCGCGTTCTATGGGCCCAAGCTCGAATTCGTGCTGCGCGATGCAATCGGCAGAGACTGGCAGTGCGGCACGCTCCAGGTAGACCTGAACATGCCGGGACGCCTCGGTGCGAGCTATATCGGCGAAGACGGCAACAAGCACCTGCCCGTCATGCTGCACCGGGCCATTTTCGGCTCCCTCGAGCGCTTCATGGGCATTCTCATCGAGCATCACGCCGGCAACCTGCCGCTATGGCTTGCTCCCGTGCAGGTCAAGGTCCTGACCATCACCTCCGAGGCTGACGAGTATGCCGACGAGGTAGCGGCCGAGCTGCGAGCCAGGGGCATCCGGGCGGAAACCGACCTCAGGAATGAGAAAATCTCCTACAAGGTGCGTGAACACAGCGTGGCGAAGGTGCCCGTGCAGTTCGCGGTCGGCCAGCGGGAACTCGAGAACCGCACGGTCGCGATGCGGCGCCTGGGCTCGAAAAAGCAACAGGTCATGCCGCTCGACGAAGCCATCGAGAACCTCCTCTCCGAGGTCGAAAGCCGCGCCTGAGGCCCAAACGTGACGCGCCCGGCACTTTCACTGTGCGGCGCGTCACAGAATCGGGAATATGTCTCACTCAGCCGGTAATTGGGCTGAAACCCTTGGATATACTCATCGGACGCAAGTACCGCGCACGCGATTCAACATAAGCCCCTGGAGGAAACGAAGTGCCCCTGCACGAATACAAGACTCAGGTATTGTTACTGCACAGTGAACAGAGCACGCTGGACAACCTCAGTTCGGGGTTCAGCGACCGCTACACCGTGCATTGTGCGACCAGCGGCAGCGAAGCCTTGACCACGCTCGGCGAAACCCCAATCAATGTGATCGTCTCGGCCCAGGACTTGCCCGGCATGAGCGGTCTCGAAGCGCTGCGTGAGGCAAAAAAGCGCTCGCCCGACACGCTCGGCATCCTTCTGGCCGGCAACGCTGACAATGGTCTCGAAGCGCTGGTCGGTGAAAAAGAGGTATTCCAGGTCGTGCGTGGCAACGTCACGGGCGACATGATCTCCAAGCTCGTCGATGATGCGACGAGACAAATGCGCCTCATGGCACTGGCGGAGTCGGCCAATGACACGGCGGCCAATGTCGATGAGCCCGCTGAACACATCGTCATGGAAACGTCCGAGAACGGGGCGACGATCATCAGCGACGGCACCGGCCAGATGCCTAAGCTGGACCCGAAGAAAATCTCTGCCGCGGTAGCGGTGGGAGCCCGATCCGTCGACGTCCTTGTCCTGACCAAGGACCAGGAGTTTCTCGCCACGATTAAGGATTCGGCTCGCGGCATTCACAACATCCATTACGCCACGACACTGGCCCAGGCCGATGAGACCATTCGCAAGCACAAAGTCGGCGTTGCCGTAGTCGACGCCGCCATGGTGGGCGACAAGGTCGAGCAGCTGACGCAGCACCTGCGCAAAGGGTCGACACGACTGGTATCGATAGTTGCCGGGCGTCGTGATGATGGCGAAATGCTCATGGATCTCATCAATCGCGGCAAGGTATACCGTTTCCTGCTCAAACCCGTATCACCCGGTCGTGCGCGTCTCGCGGTCGAGGCCTCGGTCAAGCACCACCTCGAAGCGCCCGACGCCGCGTTCAAGGCGAAAGGCGCGGCCTCCGCCTCCGAGACGGCGGCCAGGCCCGCTCTGAAGGTTTCACCGAAGCCCGCGGACAAGCCCAGGAAGGCCAAAGGCGGGAAGCCTGAAGCCAGCGAGAGGGCCCCCAAAGTCGCAAGCTCGGTGCCGGCAGACCCGCCCCTGGGGTCTGCGGAACCGGTCGATAGCTCGTCCCCGGTCAGCGAAGGGCTCGACGCCGCGTTTGGCAGCGTCGACTCCAGCTTCACCGAGACTGTCACTGGCCTGATCAGCTCGGTCGGCAAGAAGTTTTCGAGTGAAGACAAGAAGGACGACGAAGCAGCGAAAAAGACACCAGAAGTCCAGGCTTCAGCCTCCGGCGGAGACGAATCGCCGCTCAGGAATCCCAAGGTGCTGGGTGCCGGGGCTGTGGCCGTCCTGGTCGTTGCCAGCCTGCTGTTCTGGCTACTGGGCGGCTCCGACGAGCCGGTTGCGGTCAAAGAGGCGCCGGTCGCGACGACGCCTGCGGTCACTGAAGCGAATGAGGATTTCATTGCGCCTGCGAGCACCGAGACGGGTATCGACCTCGATGCCATGGTCGAGGAGGCGCGACTCGCGCGCGAGGCCGGCCAGATTTTCAATCCTGCCGGCAATAACGCCGTTGAGCTATTTGCGGCCGCCGCCACTGCGTACCCAGACAATGCGGAGCTCGCGGCAGAGTACGAAGCGATTATCACCGAAGCGCTGGGCCTCGCGGAAACTGCGCTACTCGAAGCACGCCTCGACGACGCGGATGCCGCGTTACAGAGGATCGGCAGCGTCGATCCCGACAATGCGCGCCTGCCGTTCCTGGCTGCCCAGCTTTTCCAGATGCAGCTGCGCGGTCATCTGGTCGACGCGCGCGCGGCAATTCTCGATGAGCGTTTCGAGGACGCCGCCAGTTCGCTCGCCGCTGCACGCTCACTCGGTGTGTCGGACAACGCCGAGATCGATACAGTAGAGGCCGAACTCAACGCTGCACGTAATGCACAGCAAGCCGACGAAGTGCTGGCACTCGCCAACGCCCGCCTCGAAGAAGGCGACCTGCTGGCTCCGGCGAATGACAACGCCCGTTATTACTACGAACTGGTTCTGTCCAACGAACCCGGAAACACGGCCGCTCGCCAGGGTCTTGCGGTGGTCGCGAACACGATCGTGTTGCAGGCCCGCAATGAGATCGACAACGGTAATTTCAACGGGGCGCAGAATCTGCTGGGCGACGTCCGCGCATTCGATCCAGGAAATGCCGAGCTAATCGCCGCTGAGGCCGCGCTCGCCAATGCACGTGATGCGCTTGCCGAGCGCCAGCGCCAGGCCGAAACGGAGCGACTCCGCGAGATCGAGCGCCAGGCCGAAGCACAGCGCATCGCAGAAGCCGAACGGCAGGCTGCCGAAGCACTCGCAGCCGCCGAACGACAAGCAGCCGCCGATCGCGCTGCAGCAGAAGCGGCTGCGGCAGAAGCAGCTGCAGCAAGTGCAGCCGAAGCAGAAGAGGTGACGAACGATGCGGCTACCGCCGGCGACGAAATCGTGGCCGGCGCAGTCGCTGCGACGGAAGCGGCAAGCAACGACGGTGCAGTGCCTGGTCCGGATACCTCAACACCGGCGACCGACGATGCGAGCGGAGGAGCCGTCGAGCCTTCTTCGACGAATGCGTCGGCGCAAAGCGCTCCGCCCGCCGGACCAAAGACTGTGCCGATCAGTTCGCTCAAGCGCACCAGGTACGTCGCGCCAAAATATCCACGTTCCGCGGAGCGCCGTAGCCTGTCCGGATGGGTCGACGTGATATTCATTGTCACGACCGACGGTACGGTCAAGGATGTCGAGGTGCGCAAGTCCGAACCAGGAGAAACTTTCGTCAATTCCGCCGTCAAAGCGGTCGAGCGGTGGGAGTTCGAGCCGGTGGTCGAGAACGGCAGGGCCGTCGAGACACGCACCGGCGTTCGCATGATGTTCGCGTTCGAATAAAGGCGCCCACCGACGCGCGATCGGCGCGATTTCAGGTGCACACTGGATTGAGTCTAGGAATCCCGCTAGTCTAAGCGGGATTCTGCTTTATGGCGAAGATCGTGTCACAAGAAACTGTTCCGGGCAGCAACCGCCCTGCACGCAAGCAGCAACAGCGCAGTGTTGTCACGCAACACAAGTTGCTGGACGCGGCGATCGAGGCGTTTTCGGAAAATGGTTTCAAAGGCACATCGACACGCGATATCGCCGAACGTGCCGGCGTGCATCATCCGCTGATTACCTACCACTTCAAGAACAAGGACCAGCTTTGGCGCGCTGCTGCGGACAAGGTATTCCGCGAATTCACGCGCTCGCTCGGCGCGGCACTCGAGAACAGCAGGGAGAGCTGCCCGAAAGAACGTATGACGTCACTGATTCGCGCCTATGTCTATTACGCGAAGAGCCAGCCGGCCCTGCACAAGGTCATGGTGCAGGAGGCCAGCTATCCCAATCCCCGCCTCGACTGGCTAATTGAAAACCACTTGCGACCTCTCTTCGACGCCACGTTTGCAATGATCGAGGAATTGCAGCGCGTCGGCGTCGCGCCGCAAGGTAACCCGAGACTGATATTCAACATGATCCGCCTGTCGTCCGGTGGACTGCTTGCGTTGGGCAATGAATTGCGCAATTCGAGCGACATTGATATCGAATCGGAAGAGACGCTCGACGAGATTGCCGACATGGTTGTGAGGGTTTTCCTGCCCGGCGAGGTCTCCGTGCCCGGCTGATCTTCGTTAACGATCTTCTGTTTCTCGGCGCGGGCTACAAGCGAACAGGTACAACATTTCCATCGCCAGGTGGGCTGCCGCGAGCGCTGTAATCTCACCGACGTCATAGGCCGGAGCGACCTCGACGACGTCCATGCCGACGACGTCGATGCCCTTGAGACCACGCAGTATGGACATCGCCTGGTGGCTCGAAAGGCCTCCACAAACAGGCGTGCCCGTGCCCGGTGCGAAACTGGGATCCAGGCAGTCGATATCGAAACTCACGTAGACGGGCCTGTCTCCCAGGTGCCGCCGGGCCTGCTCGACCACAGCCGCCACGCCCTTTTCGTGCACGGTGTCCGCATCGATGACGTTGAAACCGAGCGTATCGTGATTAGTGGTGCGCAAGCCGATCTGCACCGATGTCGCCGGGTCGACGATGCCGTTTCTTGCCGCCCAGTAGAACATCGTGCCGTGATCAATGCGGTCGTCTTCGTCCGACCAGGTATCGCTGTGTGCATCAAAGTGCAGCAGAGACAATGGCGCGCCGTGTTTGCTGGCATGCGCCTTGAGCAATGGATAGGCGATGAAATGATCGCCACCCAACGTTAATAGCGAGGGCCCCTCGTTGATGATGTTGAAGGCATGAGCCTCGATCTCGTCGGGCACGTTCTCCGGTCGACCGAAGTCGAAGTAGCAATCGCCGACGTCAGCCACGGCCAGCTTGTCAAACGGGTCGAACTCCATGCCGTAAGGGCGCTCCCAGGCCATGATCGTGGACGCATTACGAATCGCCCTGGGGCCAAAGCGGCTGCCGGGCCTGTTCGTGGTCGCCGTATCGAGAGGGACACCGAGTACCGCGACGTCGACGCCGGTGAGATCCTTGGTGTACTTGCGTCGCATGAACGACGTGACACCGGCATAGGTCGGCTCGGGCGTCGTCCCATACAGGCTCTCGCGCGCTATGGCATGGTCGCTATCGTGCTTGTCCACGTGTTCTCTCCCTGTTCAGGCCGACAGCAGGTCTTGTGCCTGGTCCAGCGCTTTCCAGGTCTTCTCGATGAGTTCATCCGCTTCGCCGTGCGACAGCACGAACGGCGGCGCGCAGATGATCGTGTCTCCTACCGCGCGCATGCATGCTCCCAGTTCCATGAGCGTGTCACGAAACACGACGCCTGCTCCGCGCTTCTCATCGAACTTCTCGAGCGGTGACTTGCTCTTCACGATTTCGAAAGCGCCCATGAGACCGACCATGCGCGTGTCGCCAACGAGCGCGTGCTCGCCCAGTGCGCGCCATTTGTCCTGCAGGTACGGACCGATGTCCGACTTGATGCGCTCGACGAGATCTTCTTTCTGGACAAGCCTGAGGTTCGCGATGGCCACGGCGCACGCAGCCGGATGCCCCGAGTAGGTGTAGCCGTGAAAGAACTCGCCACCCTTGTCTATCAATACGTCGGCGACCCGGTCGCTGACAAACACGCCACCCAGCGGCAGGTAACCAGAGGTAACCCCTTTCGCGAACGGCATGAAATCCGGCCTGGTGCCGTAGTAGTCGGCGCCAAACCACTCACCAAGGCGGCCGAAGCCCGTGATGACCTCGTCGGATATGAGCAGGATGCCGTACTCATCGCAAATGCGCTGCACCTCGGGCCAGTAACTGTCGGGCGGCACGATGACACCGCCGGCGCCCTGGATCGGCTCAGCTATGAAGGCCGCTACCTTGTCAGGCCCGACCTCGCGAATCTTGTCTTCGATCGATCGCGCCGCAGCGAGGCCGAATTCCTCGGGCGACAGGCTCCGGTCGCTGCCGAACCAGTAAGGCTGTTCGACATGCACGATGCCCGGAATCGGCAAGCCGCTCTGCTTGTGCATCGGCTTCATACCGCCAAGGCTGGCCGCCGCCACGGTTGAACCGTGATAGGCATTGTCGCGACTGATGATCGTATGCCGGCCAGGTTGTCCCATGAGGTCCCAGTAGGTCCGCACCATACGCACGATGGTGTCGTTGGATTCCGAACCCGATCCCGCGAAGAACACGCGATTAAATTGTGGCTGGCTGACTTCCTTGAGCATCGCCGCCAGTTCTATCGACGGTGGGTGTGCGCACTGGAAGAAGTTGTTGTAGTACGGCAGTTCCTTCATCTGCTCGGCGGCCGCATCGATGAGTTCCTGCCGGCCGTATCCCGCATTGACGCACCACAAGCCAGACATGCCGTCCAGTATTCGGTGTCCGTCGGCGTCATAGATGTACACACCTTCTGCACGCGAAATGATGCGTGAGCGTTTCTTGTGCAGGCTCTTGTGGTCCGTAAACGGATGCAAATGATGCTCTTTGTCGAGTTCCTGCCAGTCCTGCCGGGACCGCTTCTCAATAGCTGCCATGGTTCACCTCCAGCGATCTCCGGTTTCAGACATTGAACATCAGGATCTCACGCTCATAGGGCGTAATGATCTCCTGGAATTCCCGGTACTCATGATCTTTGAGCGCCGTATACACTGTCACGAAGTCGTCGCCCAGCATACTGCGCATGGCGTCGCTCTCGCGCATGGCATCAATGGCCGAATAAATGTGCCGATGCAGGCCGAAGTCCGCGCCGTAGCCACTGCCCTCGATCGAGTCGGTCGGCTTCAGTCCTTCGACCATGCCCAGGTAGCCACAAGCCAGTGACGCCGCGATGACCAGGTAGGGATTAACATCCGAACCTGCCAGGCGATTCTCGACACGACGCGCCTCGGGACTCGAGTCGGGCACACGCAGGCCGACCGTGCGGTTGTCGGTCGCCCAGGCAAGGTTTACCGGAGATGCCCAGGGATCCATGAAACGCCGGTACGAGTTTACGTATGGCGCGAAAATCAGCATCACTTCAGGCATGTAGCGCTGCAGGCCGGCAATGAATCCGTAGAACAGCTCGCTGGCTTCGCCATCCGGTTTCGAGAATACGTTGTTGCCCTGCTTGTCGATGACGCTCTGGTGTATGTGCAACGCGCTTCCGGCATCCCCCGCCATCGGTTTTGCCAGGAACGTGGCATGCATCTTGTGCTCGATCGCGGCTTCGCGAACCGTGCGCTTGAACAGGAATACCTGGTCGGCATTGTCGACGGCGTTGCCGTGCAGGAAGTTGATCTCGAATTGCGCCGGCCCCATTTCCTGCGACAGCGTGTCGATGCGGATGCCCTGCGCCTCGCAATAAGCGTACACATCGTTAATGAACGGATCGAAGTCGTTCATCGTATCGATGCTATAGGGCTGGCGCGCGCCTTCGGTCCAGCCGAGACGGCCCTCGGGCGGCTCGGCCTCCTCGTTAGGGTCGGAATGCGGGCTGAGCAAATAGAACTCGACCTCGGGCGCCACCACGGGCACCCAGCCACGAGCTTCGAACTTGGCAAGCACGTTGCGCAATACGTTGCGCGGTGATTTCGTGACTGTCGAACCGTCGCGGTGGTAGCAGTCAACGAACACCGAAGCGGCCGGATCGCTCGCCCACGGAACCGGCCGCAGTGTCTTCGGATCGGGGACCAGGAACATGTCGCGATCTTCGACGTTGTTCTTGTCATCGATGTAGTCGCCCGAAATCGTCTGCGAAAAAATCGCTTCGGGCATTTTCATGTCGCCTGAACCAAACTTGTCGGCGGGTACGACCTTACCGCGCGCCGAGCCCGCCATATCGGGCACGAACGCCTCGACATCCTCGATATTGCGCTCTTCGAGCCACGCCTGAAATACGTCTTTCTTACTCACATTACACCTGTCGCTCTGCGGCGCGTGCCCTGCACGCGTCACCAAACGCCTTGAAAATCTGCATTGAGAACTCGTTCTTCGTAACCGTAACCTGCCATTCCGGGTGCCACTGTACGGCCAGCGCGAATCCTTGCACCCCGTCGACGCGAAACGCCTCGATCAGGCCATCGTCCGCCACAGCCTCGACGCTTACGCCCTTCGCGAGGCGTGCGACGCCCTGTGCGTGCAACGAATTGACTATGGCGCTGTCGGTACCCGCCAGGTTGCGTAGCAGCCCACCTTCGACAAGAGTAACGGCATGCGACGGTCCGTATTGCGTCTCCAGCGGGTCAGCCTTGTTCTCGAGATGATTGTTGTATCCCTCCACCTCGTGAACTTTTTGGTGCAGCGACCCGCCCAGCGCTACGTTAAGTTCCTGGAAACCTCGGCACACCGCGAACACAGGCACGCCGCACTCGAGCGCCCTTTTGACGAGCGGCAGCGTAACGGCATCCCGATGAGGATCATGCAGCGTGCCCTCCTCGCTCGGTTCGCCATCGTAGTGATGCGGCTCGACGTTCGAGTAGCTGCCCGTCAGGAAAATGCCGTCGAACTGCTGCAGCAGCTCGTCGATATCCACATCGTCAGGCATGACAGGCACCATCAATGGCAGCGCGTCCGCGCCGTTGATCAGCGCCGCAAGATATTTCTCACCGACCATCTGGAACGGATGTGGGTCGATCACACGTCGGTCTGCCGGCACGCCTATGAGTGGTTTCGGGTACATAAAGCTCTTTGTTCGTTACCGGCTGGTTGCGGCGAATTCTACCATGGCGTCATTTCTCAATAGCACGGCTGCAGTCGCTCGGCGGCATCCTTGAGCATCGCGCCCAGACGGCACCGGCGCGTTGTGGACAAGCGCTGCGTCGGTCCGCAGATCGACAGTGCACCGAGCACCTCTCCCGTGCGGCTGCGCACGACCGCGCCGACACCCGAGAACCCGTCTTCGAGTTCGTCGACGGTCTCCGCGTATCCTCGTCGACGAATTTCGTCGAGTTCCGCCTCGAGCTGACTGCGGTTCGTGATCGTATGGCTCGTGAGCTCGCAAAGCTCGTCTCCGATACGGCGCGTTCCGTGCTCGTCGAAAGCGATCAATGCCTTCCCCGTGGATGTGGCATGTATTGGCCAGCGCGTGCCCACATTGCCCGCAGCGCCCACGAAATGGCTGCTCGTTACCTCGTCGAGTATCAACATCGTGTCTTCGATCGGTACCTCGAGCGTCGCCGTTTCACCGCTCTCGCTGGCCAGGCTTTTCAACAGCGGCCGTGCGCGCAGCCTGAGGTCATTGCTCGACAGCGCCTGCACTCCCAGCGCCATAAGCACGGGTCCCAGGCGGTAGGCGCCGCTGTCATGATTCCTGTCGAGAAGTGACTCGCTATGCAATGCCTGCAGCAGGCGGTGCGCCGTGGTCTTGTTGAGTCCTGCAAGATCGCTGATCTCGGCGAGCTGCAGCTCTGGCCGTTCGGGCGTGAATAACTTCAGCAGACGAACTGCGCGCAGAGCCGCCTGGGCGCCACGCGGGGGTGATTTCTCGGACATCGTTCCATATAGTGTTCGTATATTTCACAATAT
>CAMYOJ010000013.1 GCA_947259985.1 uncultured Woeseiaceae bacterium | reverse complement strand
CCGGGCTGGGAGCTGAGCTTCACCGAGGGTGATGGCGACGGCCGTATCGAAATGTCGACGATGAACGGTGATTTGAGCATCTGCCACGACTAGGTTCCCCTTGCTCAAAATAGACCGGGCCACGGCAGTGGCCCGGTTTTTTTTGTCTCTGTTTTGGTACCCTTGGCACCCCAACCGAGGTCCCCGAAATGAGCCGAACCACAAAAATTGTTGCCTGGCTGCTCGCCGGCGTTGTCGCGATCTTCGTCATCGCAGCCATCGCGCTGTTCGTGTTTTTCGACCCCAACGACTTCCGCGAGGATATTGCCGACGCCGTCGCGGAATCGACAGGGCGGGAGCTGGTCATCGAAGGCGATGTCTCGATTTCCCTGTTTCCATGGCTGGCCATCGAGATCGGTAGATCAGAACTCGGCAATGCGCCGGGCTTCGGCGATGAGCCATTCGCCGAGTTCGAAAGCGCGAAGATGGGCGTGCAGGTCTTGCCCTTGCTGCTGCGCCGCGAGGTAGCGGTCGGCACCATCGCGGTCGAGTCCCTGGCCGTCAATCTCGAGGAGAACCGCCAGGGGGCAAACAACTGGGACGACCTGGCGTCGGCCGAGACCGCAGAGGCGGACGCCGATGCTGCGGGTGGCGAAGCCGTCGAAGCGACCATCGATGCCGCGGGCATTCGATTCACGAACGCGACCATTCGCTACGAGAGCGCGGACGGTGCTTACAGCCTTACCGGGGCGGATTTGTCCGTGGGCGCTATCACGGGTGAAGGCGGCGAACTCAATGTAGACGGGATGAGCCTTAAGGGCCTTCTCGAAGGCGTCGTTTCGACGCCGAGTGAATTCCGCATCGAGACAGCAGGCATTGGCGTACAGACGGTCGAGCAGGTTGTCACGATGCAGCCCGTGGAGATGGCCGTGCTCGGCCTCGATATCTCGGCTGATGTCCAGCCGTTTTCATACGCGGGCGACGTCGAGCCGGTTGCTGCCATCCAGGTTGACGAGTTTTCGCCCAGGAGCCTCATGCAGCTTTTCGACGTCGAGGAGGTCGAGACGGCCGATCCGTCGGCGCTTTCGAGCGTCGTCATCGACGCGACGGCGGCGGTCAAGGCGACGGCGATCGAACTCAGCGATGTGAACATCAAGCTCGACGATACGACATTCAAAGGTGCGCTCGCCGTGCCGCTCACCGAGAGCGGCGCCTATCGCATGGATCTCAAAGCCGATCGCATCGAGCTGGGCCGCTACATGGAGCCTGCAACCGAGGGTGCCGAGGCCGAAGCCGCGGATACCGCGCCCGTCGAGATTCCCTCCGAACTGATCCGGCCGCTCAAGGCGCGCGGCAATCTTGCGATAGAGGCCGCCACATTCGATGAGATCGAGTTCAGTAACGTAAAACTCGGTCTCGATATTGGCGGCGGTCGCCTGCGCCTGCACCCGATCTCGGCGCAGCTGTTCGGCGGCAGCTACAACGGCGACGTGCGCATCGATGCTTCGGGAGCCGCACCCACGCTGTCGGTCGACGAAAAGATCGAGGGCGTGAACCTGGCCGACCTCGCCGCGGCGATGTTCGAGCAGGACAACATCACGGGCACGATCAGCGGCGCTTTCAAGCTCTCGGGTCGTGGCGAGGATTCGGCCGCGATACAGAACAGCCTGGGTGGCAACCTATCGATCGAATTGCTCGATGGCACCTACGAAGGCACCGACATCTGGTACGAGCTCAGGCGGGCGCGCGCCAGGATCAAGGCTGAGGAGCCGCCCGAGCCGGAGCTGCCCGCGCGCACGAAGTTCAGTTCGGTCACGGCCACGGGCGTCGTGCGCGACGGGGTGATGCAAAACGATGACTTCTTCGCGGAGTTGCCGTTCATGCAGTTGCGCGGTCGCGGCAGCGTCGACCTGGCGGCTGCCACGATCGATTACGGCCTTACGGCACGCATCCTCGAGCGACCCGAATCGCTGACGGGCGTGACGCAGGAAGAGCTCGACGATTTCACCGAGGCCGAGATCCCGTTGAAGATAACGGGTTCACTCGAATCACCGTCGGTGCGGCCTGACATCGAGAAACTGCTCCGCGACAGGGCCGGGGATGAGATCGAGGACAAGATCAAGGACAAGCTCAAGGACATCTTCGGCCGATGATGCGAGCGGCACTATTCGCGACACTGGCCTTGCTGGTGATGGAGTCGACGTTGGCTGCCGATATGCGCAGCGTTGACGTCGACTACAAGGATGGCTTCTACACGATGGAGTCCACGGTCTGGTTCGATGCGAGCGTCGACCAGGTGTTCGAGGTGTTTCGCCAGTGGGACCTGTCGACGGAGTTCTCGAGCGCCATCGTCGAGGCGCGCGATGTGGAGCCGGATGAGCAGGGCCGGCCGCAGTACCACATCAAACACAAGGGCTGTGTGCTGTTTTTCTGCCTGTCGTTCGAACGCAATGGCTATGTCGAACTCGAAAAGAACGAGGTGCTGCGTGCTTACGCCGATCCCGAAAGAAGCGACTTCGTCAAGGCCGACGAGACCTGGACGTTTGTGCCCGAGAGCGGCGGCACGGTCGTCACGTATCATCTCTACATGAAGCCCAAGTTCTGGGTGCCGCCCGGCATCGGTCCGTACTTCATCAAGCGCAAGCTGAAGAATGACGGCGGCGATGCGATCGACAGGATCGAGGTGATTGCGCAGCGTACCGTGGTCGCAGCGGGGTCCGCTGTTGACTAGCTTTTCCGAGCGCCTGCTCGAGTGGTTCGACGCGCACGGCCGTAAGGACCTGCCGTGGCAGCAGGATGTCGACGCCTATCGCGTCTGGATCTCCGAGATCATGCTGCAGCAGACCCAGGTGCAGACCGTGATCCCGTATTTCGAGCGCTTCATGCAGAGCTTCCCGGACGTCGTTGCACTGGCCGACGCTTCGCAGGACGATGTGCTGCACCATTGGTCGGGCCTCGGTTACTACGCGCGTGCCCGCAACCTGCACAAGGCGGCGCAGGTTATCCGCGACGAATACGCGGGGGTTTTCCCGGACGATATCGACGCGGTGACCGCGCTCCCGGGAATCGGGCGCTCGACGGCCGGCGCGATTCTGTCGCTCGCGCTCGAACAGCGACACGCCATCCTCGACGGGAACGTCAAAAGAGTGCTGGCAAGACATGAAGCCGTTGGCGGCTGGCCGGGAAAGACGGCCGTGGCAAACGCGCTTTGGGAGATTGCCGAGCGCAATACTCCCGAAACGCGAAACGCAGCCTACACGCAGGCCATCATGGACCTCGGCGCGACGCTTTGTACGCGCAGCAGCCCGGTCTGCGAACGTTGTCCTGTTAATGAGGATTGCAACGCGCTGGCGGAAGGCACCGTGGCCGACTACCCGGGCCGCAGACCAAAGAAAGAGAAACCGCGGCGGCAGACCACGATGCTGATCGCCAATCTCGAGCACAGCGTGTATCTCGAGAAGCGACCCGAGGCCGGCATCTGGGGTGGCCTCTGGAGCCTGCCCGAACTCGGCGAGCGCACGCTCGAGGACTGGTGTGCCGAGAAGCTCGATGGCTCGGCCACATCGACCGAGACCTGGGCGCCGCTAAGCCACAGCTTCAGCCACTACGACCTCGACATCCAGCCGATACTCGTGCGCATCGACGCGCCTTTGAGTAAAGTAGCGGACGGCGACGACGCCAGGTGGTACAGCCTCGATGAACGGCCCCCGGGCGGCATCGCGGCACCTGTCAGAAAACTGATCGATCAATTGAAGAAGAGTACTGATGTCACGCACGGTTAATTGTGTCCTTTTGGGCAAGGAAGCAGAGGGCCTCGACTACGCGCCGTACCCGGGCGAGCTGGGGCAGCGAATTTACGACAGCGTGTCGAAAGAGGCGTGGCAACGCTGGCTGGCGCACCAGACCATGCTGATCAACGAGTACCGCCTGACGCCCATCGAACC
>CAMYOJ010000012.1 GCA_947259985.1 uncultured Woeseiaceae bacterium | reverse complement strand
GGAGGCTCGTTCATCTGGCCGTAGACCAGCGACACCTTGTCGATGACGCCCGACTCGGTCATCTCGTGATAGAAGTCATTACCTTCACGAGTACGCTCGCCGACGCCCGCGAACACGGAGTAACCCGAGTGCTCGTGAGCGATGTTACGAATTAGCTCCATGAGCGTTACGGTCTTGCCGACGCCCGCGCCACCGAACAGTCCGACCTTACCGCCCTTGGAGATCGGCATGATCAGGTCGATGACCTTGATTCCTGTTTCAAGCAACTCCGTCGTCGCCGCCTGCTCCTCGTAAGTCGGTGCAGCACGATGAATGGGCATCTTCTTCTCGGCGCCGATGTCGCCGGCATTGTCGATCGGCTTGCCGAGTACGTCCATGATGCGGCCCAGCGTCTTCTCGCCGACGGGTACGGCGATTGGGCCGCCCGTGTCGGTCACGCTCATGCCCCGCTTCAGGCCTTCCGACGAGCCCATGGCGATCGTGCGGACGACGCCGTCGCCCAGCTGCTGCTGAACTTCGAGCGTGATTTCCGCATCGTCAATAATCAACGCGTCGTAGATTTTCGGAATCTGGCCGGCCGGGAACTCCACGTCCACGACAGCGCCGATTACCTGCACAGTATTTCCAGTGCTCATTACTTAGGTCCTCTAACCTGATACGGCAGCAGCGCCGCCAACAATTTCTGAAATTTCTTGCGTGATAGCAGCCTGTCGAGCCTTGTTGTACTGGAGCTGCAGTCCATCGATGATCTCGCCGGCATTGTCCGTCGCGGACTTCATCGCAACCATCTTCGCCGCCATCTCGCAGGCGAAGTTCTCAACCGCGCCTCGATATACCTGCGACTCGATGTAACGCATCAGTACGTCATCAAGCATTTCCGCGGCATCGGGCTCGTAAATGTAGTCCCAGTACTCCTGTAGTTCGCCGTCCGCCTGCTTGACCGAATTTGCCGGCAGCAATTGTCTGACGACGGGCGTCTGGCTCATCGCGCTCATGAACTCGTTGTGCACGACGAACAGGCGGTCGATATTGCCCTCTTCATAGGCGCTCAGCATGATCTGGATCGAACCGATCAGATCGTTCACCATCGGCTTGTCGCCGAGGTGCGAAGCTGTACCGACGACACGGCCGCCCATGCGACGGAAGAACTGAACCGCCTTGGCACCGATCAGGGCCATGTCGATTTCAATGTCCTGTTCCTGCCACTTCGAAATCTCGCCGATCATGGTCTTGAACAGGTTGGCGTTGAGCCCCCCGCACAAGCCACGGTCGGTCGAAATCACGATGTAGCCGACTCGCTTGATGTCGCGCTCCGTCAGGAACGGGTGCTTATAGTCGGGGTTGGCATGCTGCAGGTGGCCGATTACCCGGCGGATACGCTGCGCGTAAGGACGCGCCGCCTCCATCTGCAGCTGAGCCTTGCGAATCTTGCTCGCCGCGACCTTTTCCATCGCACTCGTGATCTTCTGCATGTTCTTTACAGAAGCAATCTTTGTGCGGATTTCCTTCTCGCCCGCCATATCGATTCCTAGTAAGCGCCCTTCTTGGCGAACGCGTCGCAGATTTCCTTGAGCTTGGCAGCAACATCGTCGTTGTAGTCGCCCGACTCGTTCATGTCGTCCAGGTCGCCCTGGTAGTTCGAGCGCGCGAAGTCGTGCAGCGCTTCCTCGAAATCGACGACCTTCTCTACGTCCACGCTGTCGAGGTAGCCCTCGTTGACGGCGTAGAGCGACAGCGCCATTTCGGCAACCGACAACGGCGAATACTGCTTCTGCTTCATGAGCTCGGTTACGCGTTCGCCGCGCTCCAGCTGCGCCCGCGTCGCCGCATCGAGATCCGATGCGAACTGCGCGAAAGCGGCGAGCTCGCGATACTGGGCTAACGCAAGACGTACACCACCACCGAGCTTCTTGATGATCTTGGTCTGCGCCGCGCCACCCACTCGCGATACCGACAGGCCGGCGTTGATGGCCGGGCGGACGCCCGCGTTAAAGAGGTCGGTCTCGAGGAAGATCTGGCCGTCGGTGATTGAGATCACGTTGGTCGGTACGAATGCCGATACGTCGCCAGCCTGCGTTTCGATGATCGGCAGTGCCGTCAGCGATCCGGTCTTGCCCTTGATCTTGCCGCCAGACACCTCCTCGACATGCTCGGCGTTGACGCGCGAAGCGCGTTCGAGCAGGCGAGAGTGCAGGTAGAAAACGTCACCGGGGTAGGCTTCGCGCCCCGGCGGGCGACGCAGCAGCAGTGACACCTGGCGATACGCCCAGGCCTGCTTCGTGAGGTCGTCGAAAATAATCAGCGCGTCTTCGCCATTATCGAGGAAGAACTCCCCCATTGATGCACCGGAGTACGGCGCGATGTATTGCATGGCCGGGCTGTCGGCAGCGGCGGCTGCGACCACGATCGTATGCTCCATGGCGCCCTCTTCCTCGAGCTTGCGGACGACGCCCGCGATCGAAGAAGCCTTCTGGCCGACAGCGACGTAGATACACTTGATGCCCGTGCCGCGCTGGTTGATGATCGTGTCGACCGCGACCGCCGTCTTGCCCGTCTGGCGGTCACCGATGATCAGCTCACGCTGACCGCGGCCGATCGGCACCATCGAGTCAATCGACTTCAGTCCCGTCTGCACGGGCTGCGATACCGACTGGCGCTGAATAACGCCGGGTGCAACCTTCTCGATCGGCGACGATGCTTTGGCATCGATCGGGCCCTTGCCATCGATCGGGTTGCCGAGCGAGTCGACGACGCGACCAAGCAGTTCACGACCGACCGGCACCTCGAGAATGCGACCCGTCGTCTTGACCGTGTCACCTTCTGAAATGTGCTTGTAGTCGCCGAGTACCACGGAACCGACCGAATCCTGCTCGAGGTTCAGCGCCATGCCGAAAGTGTTCTGCGGGAACTCGAGCATTTCGCCGTAACGTGCGTCGGCAAGGCCGTGGATGCGAACGATACCGTCGGTCACCGCGATAACGGTGCCTACGTCACGTGCTTCCGTGGAAGCCTCGAAGTTCTCGATACGCTCTTTAATCAGCTGGCTGATTTCAGAAGCTTTGAGTGCCATTTGTTTTTCCTCTTTAGTTGGTCAATGCGTTGGCCAGACCTTCCAGCCTTGCCCGCAGTGATCCATCAATTACGACATCACCGGCGCGAATTACGGCACCACCAATGAGGTTCTCGTCAATTTCCGTCGTGATTCTCACGTCACGACCGAGTCGTTCTTTGAGTGAGCGCGCAATTTCCTCGGTCTGCTCGTCGCTCAGCGCCGTCGCGGATGTGACGACCGCATCGACACTGTTCTCGACATCGGCCTTCAGCGCTTCGAAGTGCGCCGAAATCTCGGGCAACACCGCCACGCGGCCGTTCTCGAGCAGCAGCTTGAGAAAATTGGTGCCTTTCTGGTCCGCGCCCGCAAGCAGCTTGCTACCGGCCTTGTCGAACAAGCCGGCGAGAAACTCGAGGCGTTGGTCGTCGTTGTACTCGGGGTTGCCGAGGTACTCGACAAGCCCGCGATCGGCGAGCAGCTGTGCGGCGGTCTTGAGTGTCTCGGACCAGTCACCGAGAGTGCCGGCCTCATCGGCAACCTCGAAGATTGCCTGCGCGTAAGGCCTTGCTATTGTGTTGTTGTCAGCCACGGCGGTCTCCGCTTACAGCTCCTGAGCGAGCTTGCCCAGGATGTCTTGGTGCGACTTGCTGTCGATCTCGCGATTCAGGATCTTCTCGGCGCTCGCTATGGCAATAGCCGAAACCTGGCCGCGCAGCTCTTCACGTGCCTTGTTGGCTTCCTGCTCGATCTCGGCCTTGGCGGCGGCCAGCTGACGCTCACGCTCCTTGACGCCGGCGTCTTTGCCATCCGCGACGATTTCGTTCGCGCGCGCATGCGCCTGGTCGAGAATGCCGGTTGCCTGCTGACGCGCCTCGGCGACGATGCCCTCGGCCTCGGTTGCAGCTTCGGCCAGCTTCTCCTGGCTCAGATCGGCGGCGGCGAGGCCTTCTTCGATCTGCTTCTGGCGTTCCTCGATCGCATTGAGAATAGGCGGCCAGATAAACTTCATGCAGAACCAGACGAACACGATCATGGCGAGCGTCTGGCCGAAGAGAGTCCAGTTGATGTCCACGTAATGCTCCTTACACCATTTGTAGAATCAGCGTAGGCGCGCGCCTCGGCGCACGATGTCGGCCGCCGCAGCGGCCTCCTACAGATCGCGTGCTTTATTAGCCGCCGGTCGCAGCCTGCAGCTGACCGATGAACGGATTCGCGAAGGCGAAGAACAGGGCGATACCTACGCCGATCATCGCCACAGCGTCGAGCAGGGCCACGACGATGAACATCTTCGTCTGCAGCATCGGGGCCAGTTCAGGCTGACGTGCAGCACCTTCGAGGAAGCGGCCACCCAGAAGGCCCATACCAATACCAACGCCGAGGGCGCCGAGGCCAATCAGAAGTGCGACAGCAATTGCCGTGAAGCCAATAACAGTTTCCATCAGTTTCTCCTAAGGAGGTTCATTTAAATTAGTGCGTCTCAGATGCCAGACTCAAATAGACGATTGTCAGCATCATGAAAATAAAGGCCTGAAGCGTCACGATCAGCACGTGGAACACAGCCCAGCCGAAATGTAGCGGCAGCTGCCAGATGCCGAGTATGGCGATCAGGATGAAAATCAGCTCGCCGGCAAACATGTTGCCGAACAGTCGAAGCGACAGCGAGACGGGCTTGGCCAGCAGCGCCACCGACTCGAGAATGAAGTTGAAAGCGATAATGAACGGCGCTGCGATCAGGCCAACACCTTTTGTGGGCGGCGCGATCGGGTGCATCGTCAGCTCACCGATGAAGCCCATGATGCCCTTGTTCGCGATCGTGTAGTAGATAATCAGGAAAAATACGGCGATCGACATGCCGAACGTGATGTTGACATCGGTCGTCGGCACGACCTTCATGTAGGGGATGCCTGCCGCGCTGGCGGCCATCGGGATCCAGTCGACCGGGATCAGGTCCATGAGGTTCATGAGGAACACCCAGACGAAGATCGTGAGCCCGAGTGGCGCAATCAGGCGGCTAGAGCCGTGGAAGGTATCTTTGACGCTCGAATCGACAAATTCGACGATGATCTCGACAAATGCCTGCCATTTAGTGGGTTTTCCGACCGAGGACTTCTTGGCGGCGCTCCTGAACAACACGACGAAAATGAGCCCGAGCAGCACCGACCAGAACATCGAGTCGACGTTGATGGTCATGAAATTGCCGGCGCAGTCATTCCAGATCCATTCGCCCGCTTCGTTCTTGCAGACCTGCAGATTCTGCAGGTGATGGGAGATGTACTCGCCGGATGTTTGTGGGCCGTGTCCGCTTTCAGCTGCCATTGGTGTTACTCAAATTATCCGTGTCAATTTCGCTCTGCATCAGGAAGCCCGAAAAGACCACCAGCTGCGTCGCTATGTATCCTGCAAACAGGGCTGCCGCCGACAGCGGCTTCACCTGCGTGAACACGAGCGTGAAAAATACTACCGTCAACGCCAGTTTTCCCAGCTCGCCGAACCACGCTGCGCTCTTGAGCGCTCCCGGGTCCCGGCGAGGTGCTGCCAGCCGCAGTCCCAGAAAAGCGTTCGGCACCACGCAGACCAGGCTTCCGAGCAACGCCGAATAGCCGACCACGTTTCCGAACACGCTCCACAGAATTGCGGCAAGACCCAACCCGACCAGCAACTGCCACATCAGCACGCGGGCGATGGTGGAAGTCATTTTATTATGCCTCCGGCACTAAAAACGCCACGTCCATCGGGCGTCCCGGCGGGGTGTGGCGCTTTGGATTGGTTTTTTCCAGGCGGGCCTGATAAATCGCGAGCGCATTATAGTGGCAGGCCCCTGACATGGCAATACGAAAGCACGCATGAAAACAGTCATTTCCATCGGTTTTTTGCGGTATTTGCGGCGTTTTTGGCATTGCGACATACCGCACATCCGGGCCCGTTCGGTCCGGGTATAAATGGGACCGCATTTTCATTAATCCAGGCTGGCCATGTTATTAATTACAAATGAAACCATTCGCGCCAATCGTGCGCTCATCGACGTTGCCCGGGAGATGAGCTTGACGCTCAGCTTCTTCGCCAGTCCGGCGAAATTCAAAGAGCTTCTGCAGGGCGAGTCCCGGCGAATCGTCATGCTCACAGAATCTGACTTTGTCAGCGAGAACCTGAGATCCCTGTCTGCGGCGGCCGAGCGGATGCCTTTCGGCGTCATCGTGGCCGCCGATCGCGCCAGCCTGCGCGACAGTCGTCAGGCGGAATTGGTCGACGAGCTGGCCGATTTCGACAATGTAGAGTGGGTTGGCGCCAATTTCGACTTCGAGCGCCTGGGCGCCTCCGCGCGGCGCTGCCGGCGACGCCTGCTCAAGATCTCCCGCGAAGACCTCGAAAAAGCGTTCGACAACGGTGAGTTCGTGTTGCGTTACCAGCCGAAAGTGGAGCGCTCCTCGGGCCAGGAGTGGGTCACCCGCGAGGCTGAAGCACTGGTTCGCTGGCACAGTCCCGAGCACGGGCTCATCGGTCCTCTCGAGTTTCTGCCAGAAATCGAGGCATTCGGCCTGATGGGCAAGCTCAGCGGCTTCGTTCTCGATGAGGCCGCCAGGCAGCTGGTCAGCTGGCAAAACAAGGGCATTGAGCTTAACTCCTGCATCAACCTTGCCTCGAGCCAGCTTACCGAGCCAGACCTGGCCTTTAACTACGCCTCCATTGTCGACGACGCCGGACTGGAGTGTTCGCGCTTCACATTCGAGGTCATCGAGCAGGACCTCAGCGACCCGGACGCTCCGCATCTCGCGACGCTCCACGAGCTGCGCGCGCGAGGTTTCCGTATTTGCCTCGACGATTTTCGCGTCGCCGCCTCATCGCTCAGCACCCTCGAGCAGCTGCCACTCGATGAAATCAAGATTCATGCCTCGGCGCTGAAGCGCGCTCAGCGAGACAAGGTGGCCGGCACGGTGCTCGCAGCTGTGACGGGGCTCGCCCACAATCTGGGCATGTCGGTTTGCGCGGAGGGGGTTGAGACCGAGGAAACCTACCGGTTCCTGACGCAGATCGAGTGCGACAAGATGCAGGGCTTCCTGATCTCGGAGGCCGTGCTGCCGAACATCCTCCGGCGCGTCTACTCAGCGTCTGAAGGCGCGCCCGAAGAGGTCGCCTGAGAAAGGGACAGTTTACTTAATTCTCCAAGCAATTAAGTAAACTGTCCCTTTAATTCAAGTGTCCCCTTTAATTGATGTGCTTGAGGATGCCGTCGAGCTCGTCGAGGTTGTTGTAGCTGATCACGAGCTTGCCGGCGCCCTTCTTCGTGTGATCGACGTGCACTTTGGCGCCCAGCTTTTCCGAGACCTCGATTTCCAGGCGCCGGATATCGGCATCGACAACGGCCGGTTTCTTCACCGGCTTGCTGCCGCCGCTGTCCAGCATACGGCGCACGAGTTTCTCCGTTTCGCGCACTGACATGCCCTTGCGGACCACCTGGCGCGCTGCATCGAACTGTTGCGTCGCGTTAGTGATCGCGAGCAGCGCACGTGCGTGTCCCATTTCCAGCTGGCGATCTTCGAGTAACGGCTTCACCTTGTCGGACAATTCCTGCAGGCGTAGCAGGTTGCTGACCGCAGCCCTGGAGCGACCGACCGCCTTTGCGGCCTCGGCGTGTGTCAGCTCGAATTCGCGGATCAGCCGATCGAGGGCGCGCGCCTCTTCGAGCGGGTTGAGGTCCTCGCGCTGGATATTCTCGATAAGAGCCATTGCGATCGCGCCCTCATCGGGGACGTCGCGCACCACCGCCGGAATCTCGGCGAGTCCGGCCAGCTGCGCGGCGCGCCAGCGCCTTTCGCCCGCGACAATCTCATAGCGCTGCGTGCCGTCCTTGTTGCCAATGGGCCGCGCAACAATAGGCTGCACGACGCCCTGGACCTTGATCGAGTTCGCGAGGTCCTCGAGCGAATCCTGGCGCATGTCGACGCGCGGCTGGTACTGCCCACGCTGCAGCAATTCGACCGGTATGTTTTTGAGCGTATCGCCGCCGGCGATGACATCATCGCTTACCGATTGTGGTCTGGATGCAGGCTTGCTCAGTAATGCATCAAGCCCGCGGCCGAGCCTTTTCTTGGGTGTCATCAGATTTTCCTAAACAGCCTGTGCGACGCGCGCATCTTCACGCCTGAGCACTTCACCAGCCAGCGCAAGGTACGCAATTGCGCCACGGGACGAGCGATCATGCAACAGCACCGGACGGCCGAAACTCGGCGCCTCGGCCAGGCGGATGTTTCGCGGTACGACCGTGCGAAACACCTTGCGATCGAAATGCTCGATGAGCTGCATGGATACCTCGTTCGACAGGTTCACGCGCGGGTCGAACATCGTACGCAGGATGCCGTACACATTGAGCTCCGGGTTCACCGAGTCGCGCACCTGCTCGATGGTGTTCAGAAGAGCGCTCAGCCCTTCGAGTGCGTAATACTCGCACTGCATGGGTATGAGTACGCCATCGGCTGCCGTCAGGGCATTGACGGTCAGCATGTTTATCGACGGCGGACAGTCGATCAGGATGAAATCGTACAGCCCCGTGACCGGCGCCAGCGCTTTCTTGAGTTTCATCTCGCGCCCGATTTCCTGCAGCAGGTTGACCTCGGCCAGCGTCAGGTCCGCGTTGCCGGGCAAGACTGCGAACCCGCCCTCGGGTGGCGACACGATGGTGTCAGCCGCCGTGGCATCACCCAGCAACACATCGCAGGTGGAATTTTCGAGCTCCATCTTGTTAATGCCACAGCCCATGGTCGCGTTGCCCTGGGGATCCATGTCCACAAGCAGCACGCGCCGCTGCGTAGCGGCGAGCGACGCGGCCAGGTTGACGCAGGTGGTCGTCTTGCCCACCCCGCCTTTCTGGTTCGCTACTGCAAGTATTCGTGTCATCATTCAGACTCTTCGCAACAGCACTGCATGCCGCGAACCCGCATCGAGCCCCGGCACCACCAGTTGCACAACTTCATGGCTCCATGGAGCCGTTAGTTCTTCTAGTTCTTCAGCCGGATAGCGCCCTTTCAGCGCTACGAACACTCCGTCCTCTCCCACGTGGTGCCCGGCGATTTCCACGAGTCGCCGCAGTGCGGCCAGCGCTCGTGCAATCACGGTATCAAAGCGCTGGCCGGGTGCATAGTCCTCGCCTCGTCCTTTGACCGCCTCGACGTTATCGAGGCCCAGCAAACCCGCCGCATGCTGGACGAACATAATCTTCTTGTTGTTGCTGTCGAGCAAGGTGAACCGTCGCTCCGGCTCGGCGATCGCGAGTGGCAGCCCGGGGAAACCGGGGCCCGTGCCAACGTCCAGGATGCTTTCGCCCTCTAGAAACGGCCGGGCGACCAGGCTGTCGAGAATATGAGCCGTCACCATCTCTTGCGGGTCGCGAACGGCGGTCAGGTTGACGCGCCGGTTCCATTTCTCGAGCTCGTTCAGGAGCGCCGCCATTTTTCCGGCCGCATCACCGGGAAAAACCTGGGGCAATCGGCCGATTGCCACTTCGATGTCCGCTGCCCGCACCGCCTTACTCGCCGTTAATCAGGTGTTCCCTGAAGAACAACATCATAGCTTGTTGGAAGACATCGCGGTTTTCACGTCGCTTGTAGCCGTGGCCTTCATTGAGTGCGTTCATGTACCACACCGTGTTGCCCGCCTCGCGCAACGCCGCGACCATCTGCTCGGACTCGGTCACGGGCACACGCGGATCGTTCTGACCCTGCACCACGAAGATGGGAACGTTGATCCGGTCGACGTTGTTGAGCGGGCTGATTTTCTCGAGGTGGGCGCGCATTTCAGGATCGCGCTCGTCGCCATACTCGGCGCGCCGGAGGTCGCGGCGATAATCCTGCGTGGTTTCGAGAAAGGTGACGAAGTTGCTGATGCCCACGCTGTCTACGGCCGCTCTGAGCCTGTCGCTGAAATGCGCGGCGCTGGCCAGCACCATGTAGCCGCCGTAGCTGGCACCGTACACGCCGACACGGCCGGCATCGAGATCTGCCTGCGTTTCGATCCAGTCGAGCAGCGCGCCAATGTCGCGCACCGAGTCCTCGCGTTTGCAAGCGTTGTCGAGGCCCACATAGGTTTTGCCATAACCGGCCGATCCGCGCACGTTCGGTCGAATCACGGCGACGCCCAGCTTGTTTACCCACATCTGGTAGGTGTTGTTGAACGACGGCCTGGCCTGCCCTTCGGGACCGCCATGGATGGCGATGATGACCGGGAACGGGCCCTGGCCGACCGGCTTGTATACCCAGGCCGGTATTTGCCGGGACGCGCCGTCGACCTCGTCGAATGTCGGATAGTGGACCAGCTCCGGAGCGCTCATTACCGAACTGTCGAGGCCGCCCATCTCGCTCCGTGTCCAGCGCGTCAGAGTCCCATAGTCCAGGGGGCCCTCACCGAGGTCGAGCGCGAAGGCGTCGCTGGGAGACTGCGGCGTGTTCAGCGTCATGCCGAGACGTCGGCCGTCGGGGCTGAATCTTAGCCCGAACGCGACACCCGTCGGTATGTTCTCCACGGGCCGGTATTGCCGCGTCGCGGGGTTCATCACGTAGACGCGCGACATGCCATCTTCATTGGTGACAAACGCCGCGCGCCTGCGGTCATGGCTGAATACTGCCGACGACACGTTCCACGGTATGCCCGCGGTAACGAACTCGGGCTCGGCGTTCGGCGTCATCGCCTGCCAGGCAAGTCGGTTGAATTCACTGCCCTGGTCCGTGATGAACCAGAAGCCTTCGTTTTCGTCGTCGATCGCAACAGGCAGATTGGTGCTCGCGTCGTTCTCGCGTCCTGCCAGCAGCATTGCAGCGCCGCTGTCCAGGTCGAGCAAATAGGCGCGCGAATCTGTAATGCTGGTGTACTTGTGCAGCAATAACTTGCTGCCACTCGCCGAGAATTCGATCGGCGACCAGCGGCTGCCGTCGACGGACTCGAGGGCGATCGAGGCACTGTCCGGGTCCGACGGGTCCATGATCCAGATGTCGTTGAACACGCCGTCGCGGCGTGTGCTCCGGTACGCAATGCGGCTACCGCTTCGGTCCCAGACCGCGGCCGTGTTTCGCGATTTTCCGTCCGTGAGCATGACCGCTTCGCCGCTTACGGGGTCGAATTCGAATATCTGCGCAAACTCGCTGCCGCCCGTGTCCCGGGTGAACAACAGCTCGCGGCCGCCGGGGCGGCCGAGGATCCCCGCGACGCGTTCATTGTAAAAGGTCAGTTGTTGCCGCGCACCGCCGGGCTGATCGACGCGGTGGATCGAATCCACGTTACCGAATCCCGTCGACACGTAAATACCGTTGCTGTCCGGCGTCCACGCACGAAAAACCGCGGCGCGAATATTCTGGTAGCGCATCAGGCTGACCAGCAACTCACGCGGTATCTCGGGCACGCCTTCCATGACGAGTTTGCCGTCGAACTTGGTCCGAACCTGGACATCCGCTATCGAGACTGGTGGCAGCGCCAACAGTAGTAACGCGCCCGCAAGCGCGAATCTACGCAACGAGTAATGCCATGAAGTCGTCAACGGGAGTCGCCGCGAGTTTGTCGCGATCCTGGCACAGCGCGTCGAGCTCGGCCCATTGCCCCTGGCTGAGCCTGGGCGACACGCTGTCGACGAATTTCTTCTTGAGCACCGGGATGCCTTCGGCGCGGCGCTCACGATGGCCAATCGGAAAATCAACGGCGACCTTCTCCGTGCTTGTACCGTCTTTGAAGAAGACCTGTACCGAGTTGCCAATGTAGCGAAGCTCGGGATCAAAATAGTCCTTGGTGTACCGCTCGTTTTCTTTGACTTCCATCTTGTCGCGCAGTTCATCGATACGCGGGTCGCCGGCCACGTCATCCTCGTAATCGGCGGCAGTCAGGCGACCGAAAATGAGCGGCACGGCCACCATGTACTGGATGCAATGATCGCGATCCGCCGGATTATCGAGCGGACCCGTCTTGTCTATGATTCGCACGCCCGCTTCCTGCGTTTCGATGACGACTCTCTCGACGTCGGCGATGCGGTCTCCGACTTCCGGGTGCAGCGTCATGGCGGCTTCGACAGCCGTTTGCGAATGGAATTCTGCCGGGTAAGAGATCTTGAACAGCACATTTTCCATGACGTAGGAACCATAGGGTCGCTGGAACCTGAACTCGTTGCCCTTGAACAGTACGTCGTAGTAACCCCAGGTCGGCGCGCTGAGCGCCGACGGGTAGCCCATCTCGCCCGTCATGGCGATCAACGCGAGGCGTACGGCGCGACTCGTCGCATCACCGGCCGCCCAGCTCTTGCGGGAGCCCGTGTTCGGCGCATGGCGGTAGGTCCTGAGCGAACAGCCGTCGACCCAGGCGTTGGAAACGGCATTGAGTACGGTTTCGTGGTCTCCTCCGAGCATGCGAGTTACCACGGCCGTCGTTGCAATGCGCACCAACAGCACATGATCGAGGCCGACCCGGTTGTAGCTGTTCTCGAGCGCGAGACAACCCTGAATCTCGTGCGCCATGACGGCGGCCTTGAGCACGTCGAGGATCTTGAGCGGTTCCTCACCCTTGGCGCGCGCCTGGCGGCTCAGGTAGTCGGCGACGGCCAGGATGCCGCCGAGATTGTCGGACGGGTGCCCCCACTCGGCCGCCAGCCAGGTGTCGTTGAAGTCGAGCCAGCGATTCATCGCACCGATATTGAATGCAGCCATAACCGGGTCGAGCTCGTACGAAGTGCCCGGCACACGAGCGCCGCCGGCGAGCGTGGCGCCTGGCACGACGGGGCCCATGAGCTTGGTGCACGCCGGGTAGTCCAGCGCCTGGAAGCCACAGGCCAGCGTATCCATGAGGCAGTAATGCGCGGTTTCGAGGGCGAGGTCCGATTCAACCTCGTAGTTGCAGACGTAGTCGGCGATATCGACAAGCGCCTGGTCCCAGTCGGCGCGTTCGGCCGAGCGGACAATAACTCCGGACATCAGGTGTCTCCGTATTCAGGTTTTAGTTTCAGCTGCGATCTTCAATAGCGACCCAGGCTTGCAGGTCCGGACCAATGTAGTCGGCGGCCGGGCGAATCAGCTTGTTGTCGGCACGCTGTTCCATGATGTGCGCCGCCCAGCCCGTGATCCGCGAGCACACGAAGATCGGCGTGAACAGGTACGTCGGAATGCCCATGAAGTGGTACACGCTGGCCGCGAAGAAATCGGCGTTAGCGAACAGCTTCTTCTCGTCCCACATGACTTTCTCGATGGCTTCCGATACCGGGTACAAGGTCGTGTTGCCAACGTCGTCGGCCAACGCCTTCGACATCTTCTTGTTCACGGCATTACGCGGGTCCGACGTCGTGTAGACGCGATGCCCGAAACCCATGATCAGGTCTTTGTTGGTGAGCCTCTCATGGATGCCCTCAACCGCCGCCCCGGGCGTATCGTAAAGCGAAATGAGTTCCATCGCGGCTTCATTTGCACCGCCGTGCAGCGGACCGCGCAATGCGCCGATGGCCCCGGCAACGGCCGAGTGCATGTCAGAAAGGGTCCCCGTGATGACACGCCCGGCAAACGTCGAGGCGTTGAACTCGTGTTCCGCGTAGAGAATCAGCGTCGTGTCGAGGCACTTCCTGTGCAGCTCTTTCGGCGGCTCGCCGTGCAGCATGTGCAGGAAATGGCCCGAAACACTGTCGTCGTCTGTTTCGGTGTCAATGCGAATTCCGCCGTCCGCGTGGAAACGATGCCAGTACAACAGCATCGACGGCAGGCAGGCGAGTAATCGATCCGCCGTATCGAGCTGGTTGGAGAAGTCGCCTTCGGGCTCGATGTTGCCGAGGAACGAGACGCCCGTGCGCAACACGTCCATCGGGTGCGCGTCCGCGGGGATCATCTCGAGCACGGTCCTGAGTGACCCGGGCAAGCCGCGATTGGCCTTGATCTTGTTGATATACGCGTCGAGCTCGGACTGCGTCGGCAGCTTGCCGTGCAGCAGCAGGTACGCCACCTCCTCAAAGCTCGCGTTGTCGGCAAGGTCATAGATATCGTAGCCACGATACGTCAGGCCGGCACCTTCCTTGCCAACCGTGCACAAGTGCGTTGCGCCCGCCGTTACGCCGGCAAGGCCGCCTGTTTTGTCTTTAGCTGCCATCTCTCTCTCCCGTCTTCAGGCCCTGTTCCTGGAACAGGGCGTCAAGCTTGTCTTCGTACGCCTGGTAGCCCAGTACTTCGTAAAGCTGCATACGTGTCTGCATGTCGTCGACAACGGCCTTTTGCGTGCCGTCTTGCCGGATCGTCTCGTAGACATTGAGCGCCGCGGCCGACATTGCCCGGAACGCGCTCAGCGGGTACAGGGCCATCGCGACGCCCACATCGGCGAGCTCGCTCGTCGTGAACAAGGGCGTCCTGCCAAACTCGGTCAGATTGGCGAGTACCGGCACTTTAACGGCGTCCGTGAATTGTTGGTATTCCTCTAAAGTGGTAAGCGCTTCGGCGAATATCATGTCCGCGCCGGCCTCGACGTAGGCCGCGGCGCGATCGATCGTGGCCTGCTGACCCTCGACCGCGTGCGCGTCGGTGCGCGCCATGATCACGAAATCGTCGTCGATACGGCCATCGACGGCGGCCTTGAGGCGGTCACACATCTCGCTCGTGTCCACGAGCGCCTTGCCAGGCCTGTGCCCGCAGCGCTTGACGGCAACCTGGTCTTCCATGTGCACGGCAGCAGCACCCGACCACGTCATCTCCCGGATTGTTCGGCCGATCATGAACGCACTGCCCCAGCCCGTGTCGATATCGACGAGCAACGGCAGGTCGGTCGCCGAACAGATGCGCCGAACGTCCTCGGACACGTCGTTGAGCGTGGTCATGGCAAGGTCCGGCAGGCCGTGCGACGCGTTCGCGACTCCCGCTCCGGACAGGTAGATGGCCTTGTGGCCCGCGCGCTCGGCGAGCATGGCCGTGAATGCGTTAATGGCGCCTACGATCTGAAGCGGGGTCTCCGCTGCCAGCGCGGCGCGGAATCGGGCTCCTGCACTCATCGCTATTCCTCTCTATGCGGGTGTCAGAGGCCGGCTTTGCGCTTTTTTAATGCAGATTAAAACCGGCGGGGGCGCGATTCTAAACCACGCGAAGGCCGTTTCCCAAATAGAGCGATTGATCAATTAATCTCGACGACCACGCGACCGGTTATCTGGCCATCGATAAAGGCCTGGAAAGCCTCCGGCAACTCATCGAAGCCGATCGTCCGGTGGCCGATGACGTCCAGGTGCTGTGGCATGAGATCGTTGCCGATTCGGGTCCAGACGGCGCGCCTGAGATCGCGCGGCGTGTCCACCGAGTTGATACCGAGCAGGCACACGGCGCGCAGGATGAACGGCAACACGGTCGTGTGCAGCGCCGGGCTCGCGGCAAGCCCGATACTGGCGATGTTGCCACCATAGTCGACCGTGCGCGTCAGCCAGGTCAGGAGGTCGCCGCCCAGGCTGTCGATGGCGCCGCCCCACTGGGCTTTCTCCATCGGCCGCTTGCCGACGTCGAGCTGCTCGCGCAGCAGAATCCTGCTCGCACCGATTTTGCGCAGGTAGGCCTCCTCGGCGGCCTTGCCCGTGACGGCCACGACTTCATAGCCCCGGGCAGCCAGCATGTCGATGGCAATACTGCCGACGCCGCCCGTGGCCCCGGTCACGACAACGGGCCCCATGTCCGGCGCCTGGTTGTTCTGTTCCATGCGATGGATCGCCAGTGCCGCCGTATAACCCGCGGTGCCGATCTGCATGGCCGTCTCGGGCGTCATGCCCTCGGGGATCGCGACGAGGCTCTTGCTGTCGACGCGCGCGTATTCCGAGTAACCACCATCCACGGTCTCGCTGAGCCCACAGCCGTTGACGAGCACCTCGGTCCCGGGCTGGAACTCGGCGTCTTCAGAGCTTACGACGACGCCGGCAAGGTCGATGCCGCCGTTGAGCGGATAGCGGCGCAGAATCTTGCCCATGCCCGTCGCCGCCAGCGCGTCCTTGTAGTTGATCGTCGAGTGGCTGACACGGACGACGACATTGCCCTCGGTCAGGTCGTCAATCGACAGCTCCTGGAAACCGGCGACCACCTCGCCGTCCTGTTCATCAATGCGGAAGGCGCGAAAACTGTCCATTTCTTACCCCTGTTCTTGTCCCTGTTTTTGCAGGCGCTCGAGCCACGAAACGAGTCCCGCGGAGTTCAAGACTACATCGATTTCCACTACCGACCACATGGCATCACGATCGCCCTTGAATCCGTGATTCTCGAGGCGCCGCGCAAGGTAGTCGAACATGGCCTTTTCAATTCGCCGGCCCCGATCGGCGCTGTCTCGATGCTCGAGAGCCATCGCGGCAAACGCATCGATGCCGTCGTGCATGTCTTTGGCGAGCCGTTCGAGATTCGTGACACGACTGTAGTGCGTCAGGTAGAGCTGTTGCGGCTCGCAGGCCATGATCCGATCGACCGCCTTGTGCGCCTCATCAGGATCGAAGCTCGCGGGCGTGGTCGTCGGATATATGAACTCGCCCGCTGCCGTATCGAGTTCGCGATACGAAATGCCAAAGCTGTCACCCGTGAACACGCCGCGCGATGCCGGATCGTTGAGACAGTAGTGATGTCGCGCATGGCCCTCGGTGAACAGCGGCTGCATTTTCCGGCCGTTGAAGTCTATCCACCGCTCGTCTTCGGCAACGATGACCCGCTGTTCGTCTATCGGCAGGATGTCGCCGTACATTTCACGGGTTCGCTCGACACCGTAGACGGCCTCGGTGCCCTTGATGAGCCGCTCGGGGCTTATCATGTGGGGCGCTCCGCGCGGATGTACGACGCAGCGCGCATTGGGCAGCTGCTGCATGAGCAGGCCGGCGCCGCCCGCATGATCGAGGTGGATATGCGTCAGGAAGACAAAGTCGACATCATCCGGGCCGAGGGCCTGCTGCCGCAACCCGTCGAGCAGCAGCGGGACGCTGTCGTTGGTGCCCGTGTCGACGAACGCCGCGCGGTCGCCCTGAACGACCAGGTGGCTGGAGTCCTGCAGTGGCCGCACGTACTCGACGTCGATGGCGAATATGCCATCTCCGACCGTGGTGAGTTGCGCGCTGTTGCCCGGCATCGACTGTAATCCGCGGGCGCGCTGACGACTACTCGGGCCTGGTCGTTTCCAGGCCTTCGAGGCCCGCGAAATAACGCGCCAGCAGCGCCACGTCTTCCTCTGCCACGAGCGCCGCCTGCGCCGTCATGACGGGGTCCGTGCGCTTGCCATTGCGGTACTGGTTCAGCGCAGTCTCGAGATAGTCCTCGTGCTGCCCGGCCAGCGTCGGCCACACGGCGTTGAGGCTGATACCGTTAGCGCCATGGCAGGCTGCACAGGCCGCGGCTTTCTCAAAGCTGGCGCCGGTTGTACCGCCGGCCGCAACCTTGTCGTTGGCAAGGCTTGCAAGGTACGCGGCGACGTCCGCTATCTCCTGGTCGCTCAGGCTGCTGGCCTGCGCCTGCATTGTGGGGTGCGGGCGTGTGCCGTCGCGGTAGCCACGCAGCGCAATCTCGAGGTAGCCGGCCTTCTGGCCGCCGAGCTTGGGCACCCGGTACGACGGGTAGGCATTGCGATACCCCTCGATGCCGTGGCAACCGAGGCAGGTGTATCCGAGCTCCTTGCCGGCCTGCACGTCGCCTTCGGCGGCGGCAGTAAGCGGGAATAGAGCAATGGCGACGAGGATTGTCGTGGCGCGGGCTACGATCTTCATGTTCGTAATCACTTGGTTTTCAAAGAGGTTCAGTGTCGGTTCGGACGCTAGTGAGGGCGCTATGGTAGTGGCAGTTGCTGCCAATTTCTAGCGCTAGCTCACAGATACTTTGTGGCAGCGTGCTAGCATCGGCGGGTCCCGATGGTACAAACAGGAAATCACCGTGAAGAAAGGCATAGTTGCTCTGCTCGTCGTCCTGGCGCTCGTCGTCCTCGTATCGCCCGCCCTGATCGGCAGGCTTGCCGAGAAAAGCGTCGATGAAAATCTCAATTGGGCAGCCGCCGAAAGCGGTGAACTTACTGTAACGTCCACGGGATTCGATCGCGGCTGGTTTTCGTCCGAGGGCCAACATCGCATCGAGATCAGGGAGGGCCAGCTTCACGCCCTGCTGCCGAAGTCGAGCGGCGCCTTGCCCGTGCTCGTCATTGATACGCACCTCGATCATGGCCTGGTGCCCTTCTCCTCGATGTCACGGGAACAGGGGTCGCTGGCCCCGGGTCTTGGCAGCGCCATCTCCTCGGTAAGTTTCGAGATGCCCGACGGCGATACCATCGAGCTGCCGGGGAAGATTTTCAGCAAGATCGGACTGGGCGGCGAACTGCAGTCGAACTACACGCTCGAAGCGGGGTCGCACGAAGAGAACGACACGACGGCATCCTGGGGTGACTCCAACATCGCTGTTACGACGAACCCGTCTACGGGCGAGATCGACTATGCGGGTGACGTCGGCACGCTGAAGGTCGTGGACGATCGCTCCGTCGTGAGCATCGACGGCATGTCATTCTCGGGCACGCATGTCCCGACGAAATACGGCTTCGCCATTGGCGACATTAAACTGGAACTCGACGCGATGTCGATGGAGTCCGTCGGGGGCGCCGGCGGGGGTCTCAGGGGCCTGAGCATCGAAGCGATGTCGAGCGTTGATGATGGCGCGGTAAGCGGTCATACGCTGCTGAGCCTCGAGTCACAAATGATTCCCGGGTTTGGCGAGGTGTCGCTCGCCGCTGACGTCACGCTCGAGGGTGCCGATGCCGAGGCCGTCGGTGCACTGCAGCAGGCCATAGATGCCGCAGGCACGAGCGGCGACCCGAACATGCTGTTCGCGGCCATCGAGGAAGACCTGAAACGACTGCTTGCCGGCGGCATGGAGCTGCGCTTCGATCAGCTCGACGTGACCCTGCCCATGGGCACCGTCGTGACGAAGCTCGATTTCAAGGTCGCCGAAGAGGACCCCGACACCTTTGACTGGAGCTCGCTGCTACTCGGTACGGAGGCATCCGCGAACGTCACGGTGCCCGAGGCGCTCGTCGACATGGCCATGCAGATGAACCCGCAGGCCGGCGCCATCGTCGGCATGGGATTCCTGCAAAAGAGCGGCGACGTCTACGAGATGGAAGCCGAGTACAAGAAAGGCTTGCTGACGATCAACGGTGCACCGATGCCGATTCCACTCGGCAGCATGTGAAAATTAAGGGGACAGTTTACTTAATTGTAATTAAGTAAACTGTCCCCTTAATTCTGTGCCCTTTTTAGTCTGCGTGATGGCACGCGACCCGCGTGCCGTCAATGTCGCGCGCGCCGGGACATGATTGTCTGCAGACATCACTCGCGAGCGGGCAGCGCGGGTGAAACACGCAGCCCGGCGGCGGCTTCAGCAACGACGGTACCTCGCCCTGCAGTGGCGCTTTTCTCGGCGGCACCAGCGGATCCGGCACGGGCACGGCCTCGATGAGGGCCCGGGTATAAGGGTGTCGCGGGTGCCGGAACAAAGCATCATTCTCGGCGACTTCGACAAATCGCCCCATGTACATCACGAGCACGCGATGGCTGATCGAGCGGACCACGGCCAGGTCGTGCGAAATGAAAATAATAGCGAGGCCGGTCTCATCCTGAACCTGCCGTAACAGCGACAACACCTGTTGCCGCACGGAGCCGTCCAGCGCCGCCACAGCCTCGTCACAAACAAGCACGTTCGGGCGCAGTATCAAGGCGCGGGCAATAGCGACGCGCTGCGCCTGGCCACCCGACAGCTCGTGCGGAAAGCGCTCGAGGTAACCTGCGTCGAGTCCGACCTGTTCGAGCGCCTCGGTAACCCTCCCGAGTCGCTGCCGCGACGACAGCTGCGTCTCGTGCACCACGAGCGGCTCACCCACGAGACTCCGTACGCGCATTTGCGGGTTCAGTGCGCCGATCGGGTCCTGGAAAATCAGCTGCAACTCTCTCGCCTGTCTCTTGCCGCGCCGCTCGACGGGCCCGTTGAGCTCGCTGCCCGCATAAACGACGCAGCCGCTCTCCATCGGCACGAGCCCGAGTATTGCGCTCACGAGGCTCGACTTGCCCGAGCCCGATTCCCCCACGATGGCGAGCGTTTCGCCGACGTGCAACGACAGGTCAACATCGCTTACGGCGTGCAGGCGCCGGCTGCCGCGCTCCTCGTAACTGACCGTGGCCGATTCGACGCCGAGTATCGATTTGCCGTGTACAGCGTCCGGGATATCGCTGGTGTCGATGCGCGGCGCCGCCGCGAGCAGCGCCCGCGTATGCGCGTGCCCTGGTGACGCGAAAAGCGCAGTCGTCGCACCGGCGTCGACAAGGCGACCCCTTTCCAGCACGAGCATGCGTTCGCAGTGCCCCGCAACAATCCCTAAGTCGTGCGTGATCAACAGCAGCGCCGTGTTATCGCGAATCTCTTCGAGAAGATCGAGAATCTGCGCCTGGACCGTGACATCGAGGGCCGTCGTCGGTTCGTCGGCAATCAGCAGATCGGGCTGCGCGATCAACGCCGACGCCAGCATCACGCGCTGCCGCATGCCACCCGAGAGCTGGTGCGGATAAGCCATGAATTGTCGTTCGGTATCGGGCAATCCGACTCGCTCGAGCATTGCCATGACCTGACGATCGGCGTCTTTGCCCTTGGCAATGCCGTGCCTGACGAGTATTTCGCGGAGTTGCCGGCCAACCCGCAGGTAAGGATTCAGCGCCTGCGAGGGATCCTGGAAGGCGATACCAATACGACGGGCGCGCAGCTTGTCCAGCTCGCGCTGCGACAGCTCGGCCAGATCGCTTCCGGCAAAACGGATGTTGCCGCTTACCTGGGCGCCTCGCGGAGACAGCCCGAGAATCGCGAGCGCGGTCTGCGACTTGCCCGAACCCGACTCGCCAACGAGGCCGACAGACTCTCCTTCGCCCACTGTAAAACCGAGATTATCGACAACTGTCGTGTTCCCATAGCGGATCGAAAGCTTTTCCAGCTCGAGCAGGCTCACGACACGTGCCTCGCATCGAAGACGTCGCGCAGACCGTCACCGAGGAAGTTGAAGCACATCAGGATCAAAGCCAGCAGGCCACCGGGAATCAGCAGCGTCCACGACGCCCCTTCCATCTGGTTTACACCCGCGTCGACGAGCGCACCAAGCGAGGTTTGTGGCTCCTGAACGCCGAGCCCCAGGAAACTCAGGAACGACTCGACGAGAATGGCCTGCGGAATCGTCAACGTGACATACACGACAACGATGCCGATCAGGTTGGGCGCAATGTGCCTGAACACGATACGCGCCGGGCTGACGCCCATGAGACGCGCCGCGGCGACGAATTCGCGCTCGCGCAGGCTTAGTGTCTGGCCTCGCACTATGCGCGCCATGTCCAGCCAGTTGACCGCGCCTATCGCGACGAAGATCAACAGCAAGTTGCGCTCGAACACGACCATCAACAGGATGACGAAGAAGATGAATGGCAGCGCGTACAGTGTATCGACGACGCGCATCATCGCGGCGTCGACGCGGCCGCCAACGAAGCCGGCGATGGCGCCATAAGCGACGCCGATAACGAGGCTGACGAAGCTCGCCACGATGGCGACGACGAGCGTTACGCGTATACCGAGCATCGTCCGCACGAACAGGTCACGACCGAGGTCGTCGGTACCGAAGAATCGTGCGCCGTCGAATGACGGCGGCGACAACAGCTCGTCGAAGTTGGTGCTCAGGTAGTCGTTGGGGCTCAGGAACGGCCCGAGCAGCGCGACCAGCGCGATGAACAGGACGATGCCTCCGCTGACCCTGACCGTCGGATTGCCCAGCAAGCTCATCGCTGCCTCACGCGCGGATCGATGACGCCATAGAGGATGTCTACGACGAGGTTCAGCAACACGATCAGCGTGGCGTAGAACACCACGATACCAAGGACCAGCGTGTAGTCGCGGTTGCCCGCGGCACGCACGAAGAACTGCCCGAGACCCGGGATACCGAAGATCTCCTCCACAACGACGGAACCGGTGAGGATCGCCGCGATGGCCGGGCCCATGTAGGACAGCACGGGCAACATGGCGGGCTTCAGCGCATGCAGGCGCACAACCGTCATCGTGCCGAGACCCTGCGCGCGCGCCGTACGAATGAAGTCCCGGCTGAGAACGTCAATCATGCTGGCGCGCGTCAGCCGCGCGATGTACGCAATCTGCGGTAACGCCAGCGTGATCACGGGCAACACGAGACGAGACGCGCTCGTGGTGCTGCTCCACCCGGCAGGCAGCCATTGCAACTTCACGGCCAGGAACAAGACCAGTATGGGTGCCACGACGAACACGGGAATCGAGATGCCCGTCATTGCAAACGCCATGACGACGCGATCGAGCGTCGAGTTCTGTCTTAGCGCCGCCGCCGTGCCGGCGCTCACACCCAGCACGAGCGCCAACGCCATCGCCATGGCGCCGAGCTTCAGCGACAACGGGAACGCGGCGCCGATCAGCTCGTTGACCGTGTAATCCCGATAGCGAAACGACGGGCCGAGGTCACCCTGCAACAGGCCCGACAGGTAACGCAGGAACTGTTGCGGCAGCGGTTCATCAAGGTGATAGGCGCGCGCGATATTGGCTTCGACATCGGCCGGCAGGGCGCGCTCGGCGTCAAAGGGCCCCCCGGGTGCGGCATGCACCATGAGGAAGGCGAGCACGATGACCAACAACAAGGTAGGTATCGCCCCCAGTAACCGGAGCAGCGTGTATCGCAGCAATTTGTTGTTCCGCTTGTAGCGCGATTATTCGCTCGCGCTGAGACTCAGGTGCTGACTGTAATGATAATCCAGCACATTGTCTCCCCATCCGCTGACCGCAGGGGAAACGAGATGCTTGCTGACATAGAAGTAAAGCGGAATGACGGCGTGATCGGCGAGCAGCACGCGTTCGGCCTCTTCGAGATACAGCCTGCGCCGGTCGAGCTCGGGTTGGTCCGCCGCACGCTGCATCAGTGAGTCGTATTCACTATTTGCGTAACCCGGCGTATTGGCCGAAGCGCCCGACTGCATGATGCTCAGGAAAGTATGCGCATCGTTGTAATCGCCGATCCAGCTCGAGCGGAAAATCTGCGTAATCTCGCGTTCCCTGACGTTGGCCAGCAGGACCTGGGCCTCCTCGTTGACCAGGGTGGTCTCGACGCCGAGGACGTCTCGCCACATGGCCTGGATCGCGACGGCAATGCGCCTGTGGAAATCCGACGTGTTGTAACGCAGCTCCACTTCGAGCGGATTATTGGGGCCGTAGCCCGCCTCCGCGAGTAACCGCCGCGCGACGTTGTTGCGTTCTTTCTGCGTCAACGACGCAAAGCTCATGACGGCCGGCTCGTAGTTGGCGACCCCGGGCGGCACCCAGCTATAGGCCGGCTTTTCCCCGCGTCCAACAATTTTTTTGGCTAGCATGTCGCGATCAATGGCCATCGACAGCGCCTGGCGCAGCTCGGGCGAATTCCTGAACGGCGGCTTCGTGAGGTTATAGCCGTAGTAATAAACGCCCAGCGTCGGCGATGCACGGAGCTCGTCGGGATACTGCTCCTTGACAGTCTGGAAGGCATCCGTCGGAACGTTCGACGTTATATGCAGCTCGCCGGCACGATAGCGATTCAGCTCCGCCGTGGCCTGCACAAGAATGTGGTAACTGACACGATCGACCGCCGTCGCGGCATTGTTCCAGTAGTGCTCGTTGCGACGAATCACGATATTCGATCCCGGCACCCACTCCTCGAGGACATAGGCGCCGTTCGACAGCAGGTTCCCGGGCCGGACGAAATCTTCGCCGTGTTGCTCGATCGAGCCCGGATGTATCGGAAACGTGCTGGGGTGCGTCAGCAGGCTCAGCATGTAAGGTGTCGGCCTGTCCAGGAACAGGCGCAGCGTCCGGTCATCCATGGCCTCGACGCCGAGCGTCTCGGGCGCTTTCCTGCCCGCAACGATGTCTTCGGCATTGACGAGGTCTTCGAGAAACTGAGCGTAAAACGCCGCGGTTTCCGGCGTGACGAGGCGGCGAAGCGCGATCACGAAATGCTCGGCGGTAACGGCGTCGCCATTCGACCAGCGCGCCTCCGGGCGCAGGTGGAACGTGTACGTCGTGCCGTGCTCGGACACTTCCCAGCTGTGCGCGGCACCAGCAACGAGTTCTCCGGTCGCACTGTAGCTCAAGAGCCCTTCACCGATGTCGCGCTGCACCTCCGCGGCCTGTGTCGTGCGCCCCTTGTGCGGGTCCAGCGATTCCGGCTCCGACGGCAGCCCCCGGTGCAGGACCTGCCCCTCTTCGCGAGGCGCTTCCGTACACGCCGAGATCGCGAGAACCGCGAGCAGCGCCAACAGGATCCTGGTTTTCATAAGCGTCTCAGGCGCTCTTCTTGAGCTGCCGCTTCTTGAGGTGGATGAGCAGCAAGGATACCGCGGATGGCGTCATGCCCTCGAGGCGTGAGGCCTGCCCAAGCGTAGCGGGCCGTGCGGCCGCCAGTTTCTGCCGCGCCTCGTTCGACAGGCCGTCCACGGCCGCGTAGTTGATATCCTCGGGCAGCCGCAGCGACTCCTGCTTTGCGTGTTTCGCGATTTCTCGCTCCTGGCGGTCGATATAGCCAGCGTACTTGGCCTGGACTTCGAGCTGCAATTCGACCTGCTCGCGCTGCTCGTCGCTCTGCAGGCCGCTCGACTCGAGCGCGCCGACGAGCGACAGGCCCGACACTGCCGCGTAGTCCAGTTCCGGGCGCCGTAACAGGTCTCCCGCCGAGCACTCTCTCTGCAACGCCTTGCCAATCAGGAATTCGTCGTTCTCACTGAGTCGGCCAGGGTGCAGCGTGATGCCGTCGAGCCGCCGTTGTTCCGCGGCGACCGCCGTCTGCTTGTCATTGAAAGTCGACCAGCGCGCGTCATCAACGAGTCCGAGCTCGCGACCTTTCGGCGTCAGGCGCATATCCGCATTGTCTTCCCTGAGCGTCAGGCGATACTCGGCCCGGCTCGTGAACATTCGGTACGGCTCGCTGACGCCGCGCGTGATCAGGTCGTCAACGAGCACGCCGAGGTACGCGTCGTGCCTGCCCGGAAACCATTCGTCGCGGTCGCGGGCTTTCTGCGCGGCATTGATGCCTGCCAGAAGGCCTTGTGCGCCCGCCTCCTCGTAACCCGTGGTGCCGTTGATCTGGCCCGCAAAATAAAGGCCTTTGACGTGTCGGGTCTCCAACGTCGGCCTGAGGTCCCGCGGGTCGAAATAGTCGTACTCGATGGCATACCCGGGCTGCGTGATATGTGCGTTTTCGAAACCGACGATCGAGCGCACGAACCTGAGCTGCGTATCGTATGGCAGGCTCGTCGAAATTCCGTTGGGATACACCTCGTTGGTATACAGACCTTCGGGTTCGACGAAGATCTGGTGCGAAGGCTTGTCGGCAAAGCGCACAACCTTGTCTTCGATCGACGGACAGTAACGCGGCCCAACGCCTTCGATAAGTCCCGAATACATTGGCGACTCGTCGAGTGAGCCGCGAATGATGTCGTGCGTCTCGAGCGTTGTCTTCGTGATGTGACAGCACACCTGCTGCGGGTGTTGCGCGCGCCGTCCAGTAAACGAGAACACGGGAACCGGCGTATCGCCCGGCTGCTCGGTCATGAGCGTGTAGTCCAGCGTCTTACCGTCGATGCGCGGTGGCGTACCCGTCTTGAGCCGCGCTACCCGAAACGGCATTTCGCGAAGTCGCGCCGCGAGGCGGTTTGACGGGGCATCGCCGACGCGGCCGCCGGCTTTCTCGGTTTGTCCTACGAGGATGCGGCCGCCGAGAAACGTGCCGACGGTCAGCACCACGGTGCTCGCATGGAACCTGAGGTCTTGCCCTGTTACCACCCCGCTGACCCGGTCTCCGTCAATGAGCAGGTCGTCGACCGACTGCTGGAACACCGACAGTCCGGGCTGATTCTCGATGATGCCTCGAATCGCCCGGCGGTAGAGTTCACGATCGGCCTGCGCGCGCGTGGCCCGGACGGCGGGCCCCTTGCTCGCATTGAGCGTTCGAAACTGAATGCCGGCCCGGTCGATCGCCGTTGCCATCGCGCCGCCCATGGCGTCGATCTCCCGGGTCAGGTGGCCCTTACCGATGCCGCCAACCGCAGGATTGCAGCTCATCTGTCCCAGGGTCGCGATGTTGTGCGTAATCAGAAGCGTGCGCGCACCCGCTCGCGCGGCTGCCAGTGAGGCCTCCGTTCCCGCGTGGCCGCCGCCTATGACGATGACATCGAACTGCATGGCTAATTACAAATAGAGCAAGAGGGGCGCGATTTTAGTCGCTGGCCCCTCGCGTTGCCACCCCTTCTGCAAGCCCTGGAATCGCAAAAACTTTACTATCTACAAGGCTTTGTCCAAGATAGCGCGCTGTTTCGCCCGACGGATTTCGCATGTTTCGCGCCGCTCATCTCGCCCTCCTCGCGTTCCTGCTCGCCCCTGCCCATGCAGAGCCGCTCGAGCTCGAGGACTGCCGCATCAGTGCCGGACCGGGCTATCCGGGCATCAAGGCGCGCTGCGGCACCATGCCGCGCCCCGAGAATCCCGAAGACCCGGCGTCACCCGATATCGCGATGCGCGTCGCCGTCGTGCCGGCGCTCAACCTCACCCCCGCCACGGACCCGGTCGTGCCGCTGGCGGGCGGGCCGGGCCAGGGCGCCGTGCAGTTCTACTCGGTTTACGCGGCCGCGTTCGAGCCTGCACGCCGCAATCGCGACATATTGCTCGTGGACCAGCGTGGCACCGGTGAATCATCGCGCATGGACTGCCCCGTCGACGACGAGATCCTCGAAGGCGAGTATTCGATGGAAGAGACCGTCAGGTTCACGCACGACTGCCTCGATCAGCTGCCTCACGATCCCGCGTACTTCACGACGAGTGTCGCCGTTCGTGACCTCGAGGCCGTGCGCCAGGCTCTTGGCTATACGGCTCTGAATCTCTACGGTGTGTCTTACGGCACCCGCGTTGCGCAGCACTTCGCGCGTCGTTATCCCGAATCGACGCGCACCGTCGTTCTTGACGGCGTCGTGCCGCCTCAAATATCGCTGGGCCCCGAGATCGCCACCGAAAGCCAGAAGGCCGTTGACAGCATCCTCGCGCGATGCGCTGCCGATTCAGCCTGCAACGAACGCTTTCCCGACGTTCAGGAGTCCTTTTCTTTACTCGTCGAGCAGCTTCGTGCGAAGCCACAGCAACTCAGTGTGCCGCACCCGAGCACCGGGCGCCCCGAGGACCTGAGCTTCGGCGTCAACGAGTTTGCCGGTGCCATTCGACTGCTGGCTTACAGCCCGGGCACCATCGCACTGATGCCGCTCCTGGTGCACGAGGCAGCGAACGGCAATTTCGTGCCGCTCGCCTCGCAGTACCAGATGACGGTCATCGCGCTCGTCGATGCGCTCGCGCTCGGCATGCACAACTCCATCATGTGTAACGAGGACGTGCCGTTCTACGACAAGACGACTATCGATTACGAGGCGCTCGCCGCGAGCTACATGGGCACGTTTCAACTCGAGGCGCTGGAGGCTATCTGCTCGGTGTGGCCTGAGGGTCCGGTTGACCCCGAGTTCAAGGTGCCGCTCGCGACCGATATCCCCGTGTTGCTGCTGTCGGGCGACGCGGACCCGATAACACCGCCCGGCTACGCGCGCCTTGCGATGGTCGACCTCGCGAACAAGAAGCACCTCGTCGGCGAGAACCAGGGGCACGGGCAGATCGCCGTTGGCTGCACGCGACGTATTGTCGCGAACTTCATCGACACGGCCGATCTCGACGGCCTGGACACAGACTGTCTCGAACGTAGCTTCGTCATGCCGTTCTTTCTCGACTTCTCGGGGCCGAGCCCATGATCAGGGTTCATGAGATCCACAAGTCCTTCGGCGTCGTGCGCGCCGTGCGCGGCGTCAGCTTCCAGGCGCCCGACGGCAAAATAACGGGCCTTTTGGGGCCCAACGGCGCCGGTAAGTCGACGACACTTCGGGTCCTTTACACGGTACTCAAGCCGGACGCGGGCACAGCGTCCGTCGATGGCGCGGACGTCGTCAAAGACGGCCTCAACGCCCGCCGGCGTATCGGGGCGTTGCCGCACGGCTCGGGACTGTATCCGCACCTGACGGCGCGCGAGAACGTCGCCTATTTCGCGCGCCTGTGCGGCCTCGACAAGGCCGAGATCGATGATCGCGTTGACGAGATCGTGCGACTGCTCGAGATCGAAGATTTTGCCGATCGACGCACCAAGGGTTTTTCGCAGGGCCAGCGTACCAAGGTGTCGCTCGCCCGCGCCCTCGTGCACGACCCGCAGAACGTTATTCTCGATGAGCCGTCCAACGGGCTCGATGTCATGGCAACGCGCTCTCTGCGCAACCTGATACTCAAACTCAAGGACGCGGGCCGCTGCGTGCTGTTCTCGAGCCACGTGATGCAGGAAGTCGCGGCGCTGTGCGACGACATCTGCATCATCGCCAACGGCCAGGTCGCCATCGATGACTCGGTCGACGGCATACGCAATCGCACGGGTTGCGACGACCTCGAAGATGCCTTCGTCAAGGCCATACACATGGTGAGGCCAGACTGATGCGCACGACGATCGTCGTATTCCTCAAGGAGATCCTCGACAATCTGCGCGACCGTCGCACGCTCGCGTCGGCGCTGATCATGGGCCCGATCTTCGGTCCGGTGCTGTTCGCTTTCGTCATCAACCTGTCGATAGAGCGCTCTCTCGACGACATCGAGCGCACGATGGAGCTACCCGTCATCGGCCAGCAGCATGCGCCGAACCTGGTGCGTTACCTCGAAAGCCGCAACATCGAGGTCGTCGATGGCCCCGCTGACGCTGCGGCCGCGATCGACGCCGTCAAGACCGGCGCCAACGACGTCGTCCTGATAATTCCCGAACAGTTCGGGGAGCAGCTTCAGGACACCGTTCCCGCAAAACTCGAGCTCGTGTCGGACCAGGCGAACACCGACGCGGAGCGCGACGCGCGGCGGGCGCGCGGTGCCCTGTATGCTTACAGCCAGGAGCTTGCGGCTGTGCGCCTGTCGGCCCGCGGCGTCAATCCGCTGGTCCTGCGACCGCTCAATATCGATGAGGTCGACGTCTCCACGCCGAGCGGCCGCTCGGCCATGCTGCTCGGCATGATGAGTTACTTTTTCATTTTCGCAGCCCTGATGGGCGGCATGTATCTCGCCATCGACTCTACCGCCGGCGAACGCGAGCGCGGCTCTCTCGAGCCGCTGCTCTGCCTGCCCGTCACGCGCGACCAGCTCATGCTCGGCAAGATTGCCGCCACCTGCCTTTTCATGATGCTGTCGCTATCGCTTAGCCTGGTATCGTTTTTCATCGCGCTGAAGTTCATGCCGCTCGAGCAACTGGGCATGACACCCAACTTCAGCCCCAGGGTCATGCTCGCCGCGCTGCTCCTGTTCGCGCCGTTCATACTCCTGGGCGCAGCCCTCATGACGCTCGTCGCATCCTTCACAAAGAGCTATCGCGAGGCGCAAACCTGGCTCAGCGTCGTCCTCATCGCGCCAACAATGCCGATCCTGATCGTCAGCATCCTCACCTTGCGCCCGCGCCTCGAGTTCATGTTCGTTCCGAGCCTGAGCCAGCATCTACTGCTGGTCGACATGGTCAAGAACGAACCCGTCAACAATTTGCACGTCGTGATCTCGGTCGTGAGCACCCTGATTTTTGGTGCTCTCCTGACCTGGATCTGCGCCCGCTTGTACCGCCGCGAGGGCCTGCTGGGATAGAATAATCAAATGTCGCTTTTCTCCGAGCTCCGCCGTCGCAATGTGCTCAAGGTCGCCCTGCTGTATGCGGTGGCCAGCCTGCTCATCGTCTGGATTGTCGATCATGCTGTGTCCGGCGGGGTCGCGCCGATCTGGGCCAAGGAGTTCGTCCTGCTGTTGCTGGCGATCGGTTTCCTGGTCGCGCTGATTTTCGCGTGGGTTTACGAGATCACGCCCGAGGGCCTCAAGAAAGGCGTCGACGTCGACCAGACACAGTCGATCGTTTACAAGACCGGCCAGAAGCTCAACGCGGCCGTCGCCGTCCTCGCGGTACTGGGTCTCGCCGCGATTGTCGGCGAGCGCCTGTTGCCCGAGTTCGAACTCGTGCGCCTCGAACCCGTGGAGGAGATTCCGCTGAGGCCGGTCTACGACTCCTCGGAGAGTGTCGGCGTGCCCAGGGAGATCACGGCTTACACCATGGCAAACGGGCTGCGCATCGTCGTCTGGCCCGATCACGACATTCCCAATATCGTCATGTACAACTTCGTGCGCGCCGGCGGGCGTAACGAGTACCCGGGTATCACGGGCCTGTCGCACTTCTTCGAGCACATGATGTTCAACGGCACGTCGGAGCTGGATCCGGGCGAGTTCGATCGCATCATGGAGGCGGCCGGCGGCGCCAATAATGCCTATACCTCGAACGACCTGACCGTTTACCAGGACTGGTTTCCGCGATCGGCGCTCAAGACCATTTTCGAACTCGAAGCCGACCGGCTGCAAAATCTCGCGATCGACCCGGATGTCGTCGAGAGCGAGCGCAACGTCGTATATTCGGAACGTCGGCTGCGCATCGACAACGACAATAACGGTCGCCTGTATGAGCAGATGCTCGCCAACGCTTTCGTGGCGCACCCCTACCAGTTCCCGGTAATCGGCTGGCCGTCCGACATCGAGAACTGGACGCAGGAGGATCTCGAGTCCTATTTCAAGACCTATTACGCGCCCAACAACTGCACAATGATCTTCACGGGCGCGGTATCGCCAGAGGAGATTTTCCTGCTGGCCGAGCAATATTTCGCACCGATACCCCGCCAATCGTCGCCTCCGCCCGTGCGCACGGTCGAGCCGGAGCAGGCCGGCGAGCGGCGCCTCCTGATCGAAACGGATACCGAGACACCGCTGCTGCACGTTGCGTTCCATGCGGGCAGCGCGGCCGACCCCGAAACCCGGCACATGGAGTTGCTGCTCAATATCCTCGTTGGCGGCGACTCGTCGCGCCTGCATCGTTTGCTCGTCGAAGAGGAGCAGCTCGCGCTGGGCGTGGGTGGCATGCAGATGGAAGGTTTTGACCCGGGGCTCGTTTACTTCTACCTGACGCTGCCGCCCGACGCCGACATCGCCGCGGTGGAAGGCCGCCTGCTCGAGGAGCTCGAGCGAGCTGCGGTCGAGGGCGTCACCGGGGCGGAGCTCGAGAAAGCGCGCAAGATCATCCTCGCGGATTACTGGCGCAACCTGTCGACGATCAACGGCAAGGCGGCGGCGCTCGGCAACTACGAGGTGTTCACGGGGAGCTACGAGAACCTGTTCTCTCTTCCCGAGGACGTCAGCGCCGTTACGGTCGTCGACCTGAAGGCTGTGGCCAGCAGCGTGTTTCGCCGCGCCAATATGACGATCGGCGTGCTGCAGGCCCCGGGCGAGGAAACATGATGCGCCCCCTTCGGCTCTCCGTTCTTGTCTTGTTGCTTTTCGCCTCGGGCGTTAGCGCCGACGTGGCGCTTCCCGAATTCGAGCGCGTCGAACTCGACAACGGTGTCGTACTGCTGATCAGCGAAAAACACGATGTGCCGCTCGTTGGTCTCGAGGCCGTCATCCGCGGCGGCGCGATCCAGGACCCCGCGGAGCTGAGCGGGCTCGCCAACCTGCTGGCCGGCGTGCTCGAAAAGGGCGCCGGGGAGCGCGATGCGGCGGCTTTTGCGGAGGCCGTCGACGCGGTGGGTGGCAGACTATCGGCTTCGGCAGGGCTCGAATCGGTTCGCATCTCGGCCGACTTCATGGCGCATGACGCCGAGCTCCTGATCGAGCTGCTTACCGACATGCTGCGCCGTCCTGCGCTGGACGCGGCCGAATTCGAGAAGCTGCGCGACCGCTCCATCAACCTGATCAAGGCCGCCAAAGGATCGAATCCCGGCGACCTGCTGCCCGCCTACGGCAACGCCTTCCTGTTCCCTGGTCACCCTTATGGCAACCCGGTTGGCGGTAGCGAGGATTCGCTTGCGCGGATAACCCACGAGGATTTGCTCGCTTTTTACGAAAACCACGTGGGTGCGGACAGGCTGATTATTGCGGTCGTCGGAGACTTCAATGCCGAGGCCATGAAGAACCGGCTATCAGCAGCTTTCGGCGATTGGCGAAGCGCGGCCAACGATGAGAGCCTCGCGCCTGTTGCGCAAAAACAGGAAGGACGTCGCGTACTGTTGGTTGACAAGCCGGGCGCAACGCAGACCTATTTCTGGCTGGGGAATATCGGCGTTGCCGTCGACTATCCGCAGCGCGCCGAGCTGAACCTGGCGAACACGGTGTTCGGCGGACGCTTCACGTCCATGCTCAACAACGAAATGCGCGTTAAGGCGGGCCTGACCTACAGCGCACGCTCGGTGCTTACGCGGCCCGCCACGCCCGGTTCGGTCGTTATCAGCACTTTTACCGAGACGAGCACGACCACCGAGGCCATCGACATGGCGCTCGACCTGCTCGAGGAGCTTCTCGACTCTGGTATCGACGAGGAGATGATCGACTCCGCGCGCAACTACGTCATGGGACAATTCCCGCCGCGCCTCGAGACGGCCGCGCAGCTCGCGGCGCAGTTCGCAACGCTGGAACTCTATGGCCTCGACGCGACATACGTCGACAACTACGTAGCGTCACTGGGCGCGGCTACGACCGAGGGTGTTGCGACGACGATCACCGATGTCTATCCATCGCCCGATAACCTCGTGTTCATTCTCATCGGCGATGCCGGGAAAATTCGGGACGATATAAGCGAATACGGGCCGCTCACCGAGCTATCGATCCAGGAGACGCGCTTCCGGCCCTGACGGCGAGGGCCGACTATTTGCCGATGCAGAATTCGGAGAAGATGCGGCCCAGCAGCTCGTCCGATGAGACGGCGCCCGTTATTTCCCCAAGCGCCTGCTGGCTCAGTCGCAACTCCTCGGCGAACAGCTCGCCCGCTCGTGATTGCCGCAGCGCGTCACGACCCGTGTTGAAATGTTGCCTGGCTTTCCGGAGCGCTTCGAGGTGGCGGCGGCGCGCCGTGAAGGCGCCTTCTCCCTGGTTCTCGTAGCCGGCAAGTTCGCGGATGCGGCGCCTGAGATCATCGAGGCCCTCGCCGGTCTTTGCCGACAGGCAAACGGCGCCATCCGTTCGATCGACGTCGACGAGATCGATCTTGTTGCGGACAACGGTAACTGGCACCCCGTCGGGCAAGTCCTCATCGATGTCACCACGATCGGGGTCCGACGCATCCTGTATCCATAGCACGGCATCGGCGCTCTCGAGCGCCTTTCGGGCGCGTCGGATGCCTTCCCTTTCGATGCGATCAGGATCGTTCCTCAGCCCTGCCGTATCCACGAGCTCGACACCAAGGCCGTCGATATCGATTTGCTCGCGCAGGATATCGCGCGTGGTGCCGGCGACCTCGGTCACGATCGCGGCCTCCTGGCCGCTTAGCAAATTCAGCAGGCTGGACTTACCCGCATTCGGCTTTCCCACGATCACGACCTGGTAGCCATCGCGCAGCATGCGGCCCTGCCGGGCGCCGGCCAGCAGTGTGGCGAACGCCTCGCCGCATTCTTCGACGCGCCGAGCGAGCTTTTCGTCGGACAGGAAGTCGATCTCTTCTTCCGGAAAATCGATGGCGGCTTCGACATGCATGCGCAATCTTACGAGCTGCTCCGCCAGGGCATCGACGGCAGTCGAGAACGCCCCGCTCAATGAGCGCAACGCCGCCCTGGCCGCCTGGGCCGTGCCGCTGCCAATCAGGTCGGCGATCGCCTCAGCCTGCACGAGATCGAGCTTGTCATTGAGATAGGCGCGTTTTGAGAATTCGCCGGGTGCCGCCTGGCGCGCGCCGAGTGCCGTCACCGCATCCACGAGCAGCGCGATGACGAGCGGGCCGCCGTGCCCCTGCAGTTCGAGCACCGATTCACCCGTGAACGAAGCCGGCGCCGGAAAATACAGCGCGATGCCGGAATCCACGATGTCACCGTCGGCATTTCTGAAGTTGCGATAGGTGGCCGTGCGCGGTTCCGGTAGACTGCCCAGCATACGGCGTGCAATCTGCTCGGTCCGGTCACCGGAAATCCGCACGACGCCGACACCACCGCTCCCGGGCGGTGTCGCTGCAGCAACAATCGTGTCTGCGTCGCTCGTCATACGGTAATGAAAACACAGGTAGCAGCACTATGCAGAATCTGAATGTCACCTTCAAAAACCAGAACGGCGAGATGCTCTCGGGCATCCTCGACCTCCCGACCGAGGAGCCCGTCGCGTACGCACTGTTTGCCCACTGTTTCACCTGCTCGAAAAACCTGCGCGCCGCGAGCAACATCGCTCGCGCGCTGAACGACGAGCGCATCGCCGTGCTGAGATTCGATTTCACGGGGCTGGGACAAAGTGAGGGCGAGTTCGCGGACACCAATTTCTCTTCCAACGTCGGCGACCTGCTGGCCGCAGTAGACTTTCTGGATCGCAAACACGGCGATGTCTCCATTCTCATCGGGCACTCGCTCGGCGGCACGGCCGTACTGCAAGCCGCGCCGCAGGTCGAGACGGCCGTGGCCGTCGTGACAATCGGCTCCCCGGCCGAGCCCACGCACGTGGCGAGGATGCTCGGGGGGCATGAGGATTCGCTGCGCGAGCGTGGCGAAGCGGAGGTCGATCTCGGCGGCCGTCCTTTCCTCGTGAAGCAACAGTTCGTCGACGATCTCGAGCAACACGATGTAAAAGGAACCATCGGCAAGCTGCACAAAGCGCTGCTCATCATGCACGCGCCGCTCGACAACATCGTGGAGATCGACAACGCCGCAGAGCTTTTCGTCGCCGCGAAACACCCGAAAAGCTTCGTGAGTCTCGACAGTGCCGACCATCTGCTGACCAACGACGACGATTCACGCTACGCGGGACAGGTGCTGGCCGCCTGGGCTTCGCGCTACCTGCCGCATGCCGATCATGGTGAGCCGTTCCGCGTCGCCGCGGGCGAAGTCGTCGCTCGAACCTACACTGACGGTTTCAAAACGGACGTCCGCGCCGGTCGTCATACGCTCGTTGCCGACGAGCCGCGCTCGGTTGGCGGCACCAATGCCGGGCCCTCGCCCTACGACCTGTTGTCTGCGTCCCTCGCGACCTGCACGTCGATGACACTGCACATGTACGCGGCACACAAGAAACTCGACCTGGAGTCGGTTACGGTGCGGGTCAAGCACGGCAAGATTCACGCGGTCGATTGCGAAGATTGCGAGAGCGATTCGGGCAGGATCGATGAATTCCAGCGATCGATTGCGCTACAGGGAGGCTTGAGCGAGACACAGCGGCAACGCGTGCTCGAGATCGCCGATCGTTGTCCCGTTCATCGCACCCTCGAGGGCGAGATCAAGATCCGGTCAAAGCTCGTCTAACCGTCTTTCTTCTTGCCGCCCTTCTGGGTTTTTGCCTCCAGCTCGACGACCCTGTTGATCTTCCACTGCTGCGCGATCGACAACAGCGTGTTGGTCACCCAGTATAGAACGAGGCCCGACGGGAAAAAGGCGAAAAATACCGTGAACATGATCGGCATGATCTGCATGACCTTCGCCTGCACGGGGTCGGCCGGCGCCGGGTTGAGCTTTTGCTGCATGAACATGGCGGCGCCCATGATGAGCGGCAGGATAAAGTACGGATCGCGCGTCGACAGGTCCGTGATCCAGAGCGCGAATGGTGCCTGGCGCATTTCGACGCTTTCGAGCAGCACCCAGTAGAACGCCAGGAAAAAAGGCATCTGGATCAGTATCGGCAGACAGCCGGCTGCCGGATTGACCTTCTCGCGCTTGTAAAGCTCCATCATCGCCTGGCTAAGCGCCTGGCGATCGTCCTTGTAGCGATCTTGCAGCGCTTTCATGCGTGGCTGCAGGTTTCGCATCTTGGCCATCGAACGGCCGCTCGATTCGGTGAGCTTGTAGAAAGCGAGCTTGATCAGGAGCGTTACGATGATAATAGAGACGCCCCAGTTGGCCACGAACCCATGGACGAGGCTCAAGAGCCAGAACAGCGGCTGCGAGATAATCGTCAGCCAGCCATAATCGACAGTGAGCTTCAGCGTTTCGTCAATTTCCTCGAGCTGAGCCTGCAGTTTCGGCCCAACGAACAATGACGTCGCGAATACCTTGCTGCTTCCTGGCTCGACAGACGAGGCATTCCGGCCAATTGCGCTGCTCGTAGCGATGCTGCCGTCAACCGACACTTCATAGCGGTAATCGCTGCCCGGCGCGGGCACTACCGCGCTGACGAAATGGTGCTGGATCGAGCCAAACCAGCCGCGTTGCGAGTAATACTCGTACTTGCCGTCGTCGATAAGGTCGTCGCGCTTCAGCTTCTCCGACTTCTCGCCATCATAGATAATGGGCCCCTGGAACGAATAGGAATCGACGTCGAACATCGAGCGCTCCTGCTCCTTCGAGTAACGCTTGATGCGCACATACTCGGCGCCACGCCAGGGCTCGGCGCTGGTGTTCCCGACTTCCTGTTCGAGCTCGATGATGTAACTGCCACGCTTGAAGCGGTAGCGCTTCTCGATGACGATGCCGCCAGGGTCGGTCCAGACCAGCGGAACGACGAGCTCTTCCGCGCCATCGAGTTCATACCGGGTTTGCGGACTCTCAAAGATTGTGAGGTGCGTCGCCTCGGCTGCCCCTCCCAGCGAGCGAACGCCGGACTCGATGAGGCCGAGCTCAGGTGGATCGAAACTGAGCAATCTGACCAGCTCGTCGGGCCGGTCTTTGGCCACGGGATAATTAAGCAGGACGGCTTTTTGCAAGGTGCCGCCGCCCGTGCTGATTTCGAGATCCAGCACGTCGGTCGTGACCCGAACAACCGGGGCTGCGGGCGCAGAAACCGGCTCCGTGGTATTCGCGTCAGGAGAGATGGCCGGTGCACTGTCGGGCGCGCTTATCTGCGGCAGGTCGTCTTCGGAGGCCGGTGGCGCCGTTTCATCGACGGCCAGGGCCGGGCGCTCGCCCGACGGGATGGCCGGTTTCGGCGCGTAATCCTGTACCCAGGTCTGGTAGGTGATCCAGGCCATGAGTCCGAAAAAGGCCCAAATCAGCAGTCGTTGATTATCCATCGATTAGCGTTCCCGCGATTTCGCCTTGCAGCATCGCCGCCAGTGTTCGTCGAGGCTCTTGAAAACCTCCTGGTTGCTGGCTGCGGCGGCGGCCGGCTGATTGATCACCACGATGTCGAGGCCGGCCAGCTCGTCCTGCTGCTGACGAAATGATTCCCTGATTAGTCTTTTAATTCGGTTCCGTGCTGTGGCGTGGCGACAATGTTTTTTCGAGATTGCCAAACCGAGCCTGGCCCGGTCTTTTTCGCCCCGCCGAGCGAGCACTGTAAATAATTTGTCGCGGCTGCGTGTGGCTTTTTGAAACACGCGGCCGAAAGCAGCCGCATCAAGTAACCGATTGTCTTTTGTGAACCGGATACTCTTGCTGCTGCTCTTCAATCCTGATTGGTGGCTCGTCGTCGTGACCGACGCCGGGTATGTTACGGCGTCAACCGTGCGCGGCCTTTTGCGCGGCGGCGCTTCAACACGAGCCGCCCGGCCTTGGTGGCCATGCGAGCGCGAAAACCGTGCGTCCGGGCCCGCTTTATCTTGCTGGGCTGAAATGTGCGTTTCATTGTCGATTACCTGGGTCATAAGCCGGCCAGATCGAGGCCGTACTTTTGGAAGGGCGGCAAGGGTACGCAGATGCCCGGAGAGTGTCAATAGACTAATGTAAACATTGAGATTTCGGCCTTTAACAAGCTGTGGATAACCGCATCTGGCGGCGGCCGGCCTTAGAGTATAGACTGCCTCGTCTTTCGCTGTTTTTAGATAACAAACATAACAATCATGGGGACCCCGGGGAATATCTTGTCTGCAGAATCGACGCTTTGGAAGCAGTGTATTCGCGACCTGCAGGCGGAGCTTCCCGAGCAGCAATTCAATACCTGGATACGACCGTTGCAGGCCGTCGACGGTGGCGGCGTGCTGCGCCTGCTCGCGCCCAACCGTTTTGTCGTCGACTGGCTCCAGCAGCATTATCTTGACCGGATCCTCGAACTCGTGGCGGAAAACAGCGACAACACCGAGGTGGCGCTCGAGGTGGGGTCGCGCCAGGCCGAGACGCCGGCCGGACCAAGCAAACGGCCGGAGCCGGTCGTTGCGAGGAAAACAGCGGCAACACCCGTCGTTTCGAGACTGAATCCTGTCTTCACATTCGATAGCTTCGTCGAGGGCAAGAGCAACCAGCTGGCAAAGGCCGCCGCGACCCAGGTCGGCGAGAACCCGGGCAAGTCGTACAACCCGTTATTTATTTATGGTGGCGTGGGGCTCGGCAAGACCCACCTCATGCATGCGGTCGGCAATGCGATCCTCAAGAATAATCCGGGCGCGCGCGTTAGCTACGTTCATTCGGAGCGCTTCGTCGGCGACATGGTGCGCGGCCTGCAACACAACACGATCTCTGAATTCAAGCGATCTTACCGATCGCTCGATGCTTTACTTATTGATGATATTCAGTTTTTTGCCGGTAAAGACCGGTCACAGGAAGAGTTTTTTCACACTTTCAACGCCCTCCTGGAGGGTCAGCGACAAATCATATTGACCTGCGACCGTTACCCGAAGGAAGTTAATGGGCTCGAGGAGCGCCTGAAGTCCCGGTTTGGGTGGGGACTCACCGTTGCCATTGAGCCGCCAGAACTCGAGACCTCGGTGGCAATCCTGATGAGCAAGGCAAGTGCTGATGGCATCGAGCTGCCGGAGGAGGTTGCTTTCTTCATCGCCAAGAGGATTCGTTCGAACGTGCGCGAACTCGAAGGCGCTCTGCGTCGGGTGATTGCAAATTACCGCTTTACGGGTCGGCCTATTAGCCTGGAGTTTGCCAAGGAAGCTTTACGTGACCTGCTGGCTGTACAAGACCGGCTTGTGTCGATCGAGAATATTCAGAAAACCGTCGCAGACTACTTTAAGATTCGCGTCGGCGACCTGCTGTCGAAGAAGCGGAGTCGCTCGATTGCCCGACCGAGGCAGTTCGGGATGGCGCTGGCCAAGGAGCTGACAAATCACAGTCTTCCCGAGATTGGCGATGCGTTCGGCGGCAGGGATCACACGACCGTCCTGCACGGCTGTCGGCGGATCGAGTCTCTGCGCGAGACCGACAAGCGCATCGATGACGATTATTTGAATTTGTTGAGAACTCTGACAGGATGATGTGGATAACTGGTGGAAAACTAACTGCACGTATTTTATCCACAGGCTGCTCACAGCTCGCAGACCGGACATGCAAGAAGTGTTAGGTCGATTTGTTAGGCATAACTTATTGAATTATAAAGAGATTAAAAAGTTATACACAGGACTTTTGTCGCTTAATAATAATAATAAAATATAGATTTCCAATATTTATTAACAGGTGGATCCTATGAAGTTTACCGCAGCCCGGGAAGCGCTGTTGAAACCCCTGCAAGCCGTCATCGGCGTTGTAGAGCGGCGCCAGACGATGCCGATACTCTCCAATGTCCTGATGATAGCCCGGGATGGGCAATTGTCGATTACGGCGACGGACCTCGAGGTCGAGCTGGTCGCCCAGGCAGATGTGGAGACAGAAACGGGGGGAGAGATTACGGTATCGGGAAGAAAGCTCCTGGATATCTGCCGCGCGCTGCCCGAGGGCTCGGAAATTGATGTCGGCCTTAGCGGTGAGAAGCTGCTCGTCAAGGCAGGCAGGAGCCGCTTTAACCTCGCTACCCTGCCGGCGGCGGAATTTCCGGTCGTCGAAGATATCAAGGCGGGACAGAGCATCCAGGCATCCCAGGAAGTGCTTGGCAGGCTCATAGAAAAGACGCATTTCTCCATGGCGCAGCAGGATGTGCGTTACTACCTGAATGGCATGTTACTGGAGACGGGCGGCAAGTACTTGCGGGCCGTAGCCACGGATGGTCACCGCCTCGCGCTCTGCCAGGCGGAGCTCGACAGCAGCCTGGACGAGCAACAGGTGATCGTGCCACGCAAGGGCGTGCTGGAGTTGCAGCGCCTGATGAACGGGGAAGGCGATCTCGAGATAGAGCTCGGGGCAAATCATATTCGCATCCAGTTAGACGGCATTCGGTTTACGTCCAAGCTCATCGATGGTCGATTCCCGGAATACGAGCGTGTTATCCCGAAGGAATCGGCCAACGAGCTGAAAGCGGATCGAGGGTCGTTTCGCGGTGCTTTGCAGCGCACGGCGATTCTCTCGAACGAGAAGTACCGCGGCATCAGGCTGGTTATACGAGACAGTGGTGTGGTGCTGCAGGCCCATAACCCCGAGCAGGAAGAGGCCGAAGAGGAACTCGAGGTGGAGTACAGTGGCGAAGACATCGAAATCGGATTCAACGTCAATTATCTGCTTGATGCCCTTGGGGCCGTAGAGAGTGATGATGTGACGCTATCGGTGCAGGATAGCAACTCGAGCTGCCTTATCCGGCAGCCGGGGAACCAGGACAGCACGTTTGTCGTAATGCCGATGCGCCTGTAGGAAGAGCGGTGCTCGGGCCCCGATGATTCGTACATTCAAGGCGAGCCATTTCCGCTGCCTGGAGAATATCGAGCTCGCGCTGGCGCCGGACTTCAACCTTATTTTTGGGGCCAACGCCTCCGGGAAGACGAGTCTCCTGGAGGCATTGGCGTACCTGGGACGGGGGAAGTCGTTTCGTGGGGCGAGTACAGCGAACCTCATACAGCACGGCGCGCAGGAGTTCGTGCTGTTCGGGCAGGTGGATAATGATGGTCGGCATCGGAGAATAGGGGTGCGCAACAGCCGGGCCGGCCTCGAAATACGGGTAGATGGGGAGGGCGGCGGTGCCGCGGCCCTCGCAGAGGCCCTGCCGTTGCAGGTGATTGATCCGGAAGTTCATAACCTCGTCGCCGGCGGGCCTGAACAGCGCCGCCGCTTCCTGGACTGGGTCGCGTTCCACGTGGAACCAGAACACCTGACGGCATGGCGTCGTTTCCGGCGAGTCCTCAAACAAAGAAATGCCGCGCTCAGGGGAAATTCCCGGCCCGCCGCGATAAATAGCTGGAACGCCGAGTTCGTGGAGCTGAGCATGGCGCTGGACGCGTCGCGGCGTCGTTCCCTGGAGGTGGCGAAGGGCAGCCTGGAGGGTTACGGCCAGGGCCTGCTGGGTACCGATCTCGGGTTTGATTATCAGCAGGGGTGGAAAAAGGAGCTGGCGCTCGAAGCCCTGCTGACAGAGGGGCTGGAGCGAGACCTGCAACTGGGCGCTACGCAGTACGGGCCCCACCGTGCCGATCTCAAGATTCGCTATGACGAGCGCCAGGCCCGGAAGCTGGTGTCCCGGGGGCAGCAGAAGCTGCTGGCGAGCGCGATGATCCTCGCGGCGGCCGAGACGGCGCAGACGGCACTCGAGCGGCCACTGCTGTTGCTTCTCGACGATCCGGCGGCGGAGCTCGACGCGGATTCGCTCGATCGCCTCATGGAGGCGGTCGCGATGCTGGGCTGCCAGGTCGTTGCCACGAGCCTGGAGCGGGCCGCTTTATCGATACCTGAAGGGGCCGCCGTGTTCCACGTGGAACACGGCGTTCTGAGCCCCGCCGGCGAGCCGGTCAAGCGGCCAAAAACACTTTAAAAAAGAAAGCTTTGAGGGCCCTTAATGGGCCCAATTTTGATACAATGCGTCGGTTACGCTCTGAGGATATCGAATGACCGACGAAACAGAATATACTTCCAGTAATATCAAGGTGTTAAAGGGCCTTGAGGCCGTCAGAAAACGGCCCGGAATGTATATCGGCGACACCGACGATGGCACCGGCCTGCACCACATGGTTTTCGAGGTTGTCGATAACTCTATCGACGAGGCGCTCGCTGGCCATTGCGACACGATCACAGTCACGATTCATGCCGATGAGTCGGTCACGGTCAGCGACGACGGCCGCGGAATCCCCGTTGACATGCACCCGGAAGAGGGCCGTTCGGCCGCCGAGGTGATCATGACGGTTTTGCACGCGGGCGGTAAATTCGACGACAATTCCTACAAGGTCAGCGGCGGCCTTCACGGCGTTGGTGTATCCGTCGTAAATGCGCTGTCCGAGCACCTGGTCCTGACAATTCACCGCGACGGCGAGATTTACCAGCAGGAATACGCGCATGGCGAGCCTGTCGAGCCACTGGCAATCGTCGGCGATACTGATCGCAAGGGAACGACCTTACGGTTCAAACCCAGTTCGAAAACGTTTTCGAACATCGAGTTCCACTACGACATCCTGGCGCGCCGTCTCAGGGAGCTGTCATTCCTCAACTCGGGCGTCCGCATTCACCTCGTCGATGAGCGCGACGAGCAGGAAGATGTTTTCGAATACGAGGGTGGCATCAGGGCTTTCGTCGAGCACCTCAACAAGAACAAGACGCCTGTGCACGCGAATGTCTTCCATTTCTCAGTCATGAGGGATGACGTCGGCGTCGAAGCCGCAATGCAGTGGAATGATGGCTACCAGGAAAACATGTTCTGCTACACGAACAATATTCCGCAACGAGACGGTGGAACCCACCTGGCCGGCTTCCGTACAGCCCTGACGCGCACGCTGAATACGTATATTGAAAAAGAGCTTGGCGCCAAGAAGGACAAGTTCACGCCCAGTGGCGACGATGCCCGCGAGGGGCTGACGGCCGTCCTGTCGGTCAAGGTCCCGGATCCGAAGTTCTCGTCACAAACCAAGGACAAATTAGTTTCATCTGAAATTAAAGGCGTTGTAGAACAGGCAATGGCCGGCCGCCTGGAAGAGTTCTTGCTCGAGCATCCGCAGGAGGCCAAGGCCATCGTCTCGAAGATCGTGGACGCCGCGAGGGCCAGGGAGGCCGCGCGCAAGGCGCGCGAGATGACCCGACGCAAGGGGGCCCTCGATATTGCCGGACTGCCCGGCAAGCTCGCCGACTGCCAGGAGAAGGACCCGGCGCTATCGGAACTGTTCCTGGTCGAGGGTGATTCGGCTGGAGGCTCCGCCAAGCAAGGCCGTGACCGCAGGACCCAGGCCATCCTGCCGCTAAAAGGCAAGATCCTGAACGTCGAGAAAGCCCGCTTCGACAAGATGCTGTCTTCGGCCGAAGTCGGCACGCTGATCACCGCGCTGGGCTGTGGCATCGGCCGGGATGACTTCGACCCGGACAAGCTGCGCTACCACCGCATTATTATCATGACCGACGCCGATGTCGATGGATCGCACATACGCACCTTGCTGTTGACGTTCTTCTACCGCCAAATGCTCGAGCTCATCGAGCGCGGCCATGTCTACATTGCGCAGCCACCCCTGTACAAGATAAAGCGCGGTAAACAAGAGGTGTACGTCAAAGACGACGCCGAGCTGAACGCCTACCTGCTCAATGCCGCAATGGATAATGCAGCGCTGTACGTAAACACAGAGGCGCCTGGTCTTTCCGGCCTCGGTCTCGAAACGCTGGCTAAAGAATACATCGCGGTAGAGAACATCATCGCCCGACTTGGACCGCGTTACGACGAAGTCGTGTTGCGGGCGATCAGTCGTTTGCCGGCAGTCACCGCTGAGCGTTCAGAGAATCTCGACGCGCTCGACGCATGGACGGCCGAGCTCAGCAAGGCGCTGCCGAAGCATTCGGGAGATCGTGCCGAGAATGGCAATGGCGGCAGTTATTCAGCGACGCTGGATCGTGGTGACGAAGACGGCGAGGGCGTGCGCATCGGCATTACCAAAGTGCAGCACGGCCTTGGAGCGACGCGCTACCTGCCGCGGGAATTCTTCGACACTAACGAATACCGCCATATCACCGAACTTGCAGAAAAGCTCACGGACCTGCTGTCCGAGGGCGCCAGGATTCGTCGAGGCGAGCGCGAAGCGCCCATCGACTCATTCGGTGAGGCTGTCGAATGGCTCATGAATGAAGCCAGGCGCGGCCAGTCAATACAGCGCTACAAAGGTCTCGGCGAAATGAACCCGGACCAACTCTGGGACACGACCGTGAACCCGGAGACGCGCCGGCTCATGCAGGTGAAGATCGAAGACGCAGTAAAAGCCGACGAGATATTTACGACGCTCATGGGTGACCAGGTGGAGCCGCGCCGCGAATTCATCGAGAAGAACGCACTGACGGTCGAAAATCTCGACATATGATCGACCGCCGCCTGCTGGTTCACGCGGTGTTCCTTGTACTGGCGCCGATCATCGTCGCGTGGTTCGGCCTGTCGACGCCCGCCGCCATTCTCCTGGTGTTGCTGCTCCTGCTGTGGCGATGGCTCGTCGTGTTGAGTGGCTGGGTGTTGCCGCCCAAAACGCCTGACCTCGTTCTTGCTTCCATTTCGATAAGCCACTTTGTCGAAAAGGTTCGCTGGTGCATGGACCGGCTTGGCGTCGACTACGTCGAAAAGCCAGCAGGCGGCACGCTCGGCGCGTTTTTCATCGGACGATCGGTGCCGCAGCTGAAGGCTCGCACTGGCGCCGTGCAATCGACGATTGGCAACTCCGCCGAGATTCTGCGCTACCTGTGGGGCCGCTACGAATACGAGCGCCCGGAACGGGCCGCATTTCTGAAGCCAACGCCCGAACGTGTCGAGCTCGAATCCCGTATCGACAATTACGGGGTCAGCCTGCAGATCTGGATCTACTATCACTTGCTCGACGATCGCGAACTGACGCTGCACGCATGGGGAGCCGACCATCCGGACACGCCGTATTGGCAGCGCCTCGCTTTACGCATCCTGTTCCCGCTGCAGGTGCGGCTGATTCGGCGTTCGTTCCGGATTAGCGATGCCAGTTACACGAAAGCGGTTGAGCGAGTCGAGGCCCTGCTCGCGGACATCGACGCCCGGCTCGCCGATGGTCGCAGATCGCTTCTCGGTGGTGACGAACTGAACTACACGGACATCGCGTTTGCAGCGATCAGTGGTGCCTGGTTGATGCCACAAGGATACGGGGCGGGCCGCGCCGACGGCGTGCGTATCGAGCAGGACAATATGCCCGAAGATATGCGTCGAGATGTAGCTCGCTGGAAGGAATCGTATCCGCGAGCGCTTGCGCTTATCGAACGACTCTATGTCGAGGAGCGGCTTCAGGCCGGCTGATCAGGAGCAGAAGCGTCAGCTAATCGTAAGCGCTGCTGATCTCGCGCATTTTGTTTTCGATCCAGTCCTGCACAATCTGGTTCGTCTCTTTGGGGGGCTGCGTCGAAGCATCGATTGGCGGGCCGATGACGAAGCGCACGGTACCGGGCCTTTTGACGAACTCACGACGGCGCCAGAAATCGCCGGCGTTGTGCGCAACCGGCACAATGGGCGCACCAGCCGCGTGGGCGAGAGCGGCACCGCTGATGCCGTACTTGCGAGTCTCACCGGGCTGCACGCGCGTACCCTCGGGAAAGACCGTTACCCAGTTGCCACTGGCCAGCCGCTCCTTGCCCTGCTCGATGACCTGTCTCACGGCCGAATGACCGTTTCCGCGATTAATCGCGATAGGGCTGAGAACGAGCGCGATCGCCCAACCCACGAAGGGCGTCCAGATCAGCTCTCGCTTCACGACCCAGGAGGTGCGCGGGAACATCGGTACGTGGCCGTATGTTTCCAGCGCCGAGGTGTGCTTGATCATGAGGACGCTGGGAGCGTCCGGGAGATTTTCCCTGCCTTCGACGACAACCTTGAGCCCGCACAGGAGATCCCCGGCCCGCAACAACATGCTGCAGAACGCAACGAGCACGCGATGACGCCAGGTCCGCGGGGCCCAGAACAAGAGTATCAACACTACGGACACCCCAACGGCCGAGGTGAACCCTAACGCCACGAACACAGCGGAGCGTAACCAGCGAATCATTTATTGTGCTCCCTGAGCAGCGCGGCCGCCGCGGCCGCAAGGTCGTCGTAGATTTCGGTAGCGGCCAGTTCCCCGGGCAATGCGGCCTCGGTGTTCCGGCCGTTGCCGCTGCGCACGAGGATCGGACGGGCACCCGCGCGCGCCGCAGCTTGCAGGTCGCGCAGGGAATCGCCGATTACGGGGACGCCGTCCAGGCTCGTTTTGTAATGGCGGCCGAGCCGACGCAACAGCCCGGCCCTGGGCTTGCGGCAAGCGCAGCCGTCGTCGGGGCCGTGTGGGCAGACCACAATGCGGGCCACATGACCGCCCTCTGTCGCGACGAGCCGTCGGAGTTTGCGGTGCATCGAACGCAGCGCGTTGCGATCGAAGAGGCCGCGCGAGATTCCGGACTGGTTGCTGGCAATCGTTACCGTGAAACCGCCTCGATCCAGCGCCGCAATGGCACGGATGCTGCCGGGCAGCGGTATCCACTCGTCGGTGGATTTGACGAACGCCGGCGAGTCGCGATTGATGACACCGTCGCGATCGAGGATCACGAGCCCCCTGTCGTTTGGTCGAGATGCCATCAAGATCCAAGCGAAAGACGCGAAATGTCGGCAACATCGAGAAAAAGTGCGCGAAGCTCGGCTAAAAGCGCCAATCGATTGTCGCGTACGGCCGCGTCTTCAGCCATAACCATGACATCGTCGAAATAGCGGTCCACGGGCTCCCTGAGGTTAGCAAGCTCGTTGAGCGCTTCCGCGTAGCTGCGCGTTTCGATCATCGGCAGCACCTTGTCCCGGGCATTGTCGAGCGCATTCGCGAGCACGGTCTCGGCATCGTGCTCGAAAAGTTTTTTGCTGACTTTCTTGCCACTCGTGTCGCCAGCCTTCCGCAGGATGTTGGCGATTCTCTTGTTGGCCGCCGCCAGGCTCTCGGCCTGTTCGAGCCGCGCGAAGGTCTGCACGGCCGCGAGACGCCGATCGAAATCGACCAGCGAAGCCGGGCGCCGGGCCATAACGGAGTCGAAGGTCTCTGTCGCAAGGCCGGTGTCGCGATCCAGGAAATAGCGCCGCAAACGATCGGTAATGAAGACGTACAGTTCGGCCCCGAGCTCCTCGCTGTCCGCCTTGCTCTTCGGCTGTAGCTTGACGGCAGTCGCAATCAATTTCTTAAGATCGACATCCAGCCCACACTCGATAGAGATGCGGACGATGCCGAGCGCGGCCCGTCGCAGGCCGAACGGATCGCGGTTGCCGCTGGGCTTCTTGCCAATTGAAAAGACACCGGCCAGCGTGTCCATCTTGTCGGCGGCGCTCAGTATTTGGCCGGCGATGCTGGCAGGAAGGGAGTCGCCGGCGAAGCGCGGCTGATAGTGCTCGGCGATCGCATCAGCAACGTCGCCGGGTTCGCCGTCGGACAGGGCATAGTAACGCCCCATGGTTCCCTGCAGTTCGGGAAACTCCCCGACCATGCCCGTCAGGAGATCGCACTTGGCAAGCGCCGCTGCGCGCTCCGCATTCGCCCCATCGACGCCCAGCTGCGCGGCAAGCCAGTGCGCCAGCTTGCCGATGCGAAGGCTCTTGTCATGAAGGCTGCCAAGGCCGCTTTGATAGACGACTTCGCGCAATGCGTCTTCACGACTGGACAGGGTCTTGCGCCGGTCGTTGTCCCAGAAAAACGCCGCGTCGGCCAGGCGCGGTCGAATGACGCGCTCGTTGCCGTCACGAACCTGGTCGGGGTCCCTGCTCTCGATGTTGGCCACCGTAACAAACCGCGGTAACAGCTCACCGCCCTTGTCCGCTACCGGGAAATACCGTTGATGACCGGTCAGTGTCGAGATCACAACTTCGCGCGGCAGCTCGAGGTACTCCGCGTCAAATTTTCCCAGCAGCGGCACGGGCCACTCAACCAGCGCCGCCACCTCGTCGTACAGCGATTCGCCTTCAACGACAACGCCACCCGCATCGGCCGCGGCAGCATTTACGCCATCGCTAACGAGATCGCGTCTGCGCTCGAAATCGGCAATCACGTGGCCCTCTTTTTCGAGGGCCCCCAGGTACGAGTCGGCATCCTTTATAATGACAGGCTCGCTGCAATGAACTCGATGCCCGCGACTCTGGTTGGTGGTGGCAATACCCATGATCGACGTGTCGACTACGTCGTGACCGTGTATCAGCACGACCCAATGCACCGGGCGCACGAACTCTGCTTCGCCGGCACCCCAGCGCATGCGCCGCGGTATCGGCAGCGCAGACAATGCGCGCTCGACGAGGCCGGGTAACAACTCGGCGGCGCTCTTGCCTTTCTCGACGCTGGCGAAAGACAGCCACTCGCCTTTGTCCGTTTTGCTGCGCTCGAGGTCGGCTACGTCGACGCCGCATTTCCTGGCAAACGCCGCTGCCGCGGGAGTGGGATTGCCGTCGGCATCGAAAGCGATCTTTAGCGGCGGTCCCTTGTGCTCGATTTTGCGGTCATCCTGTTCGCGTGCCAGCGAATCGACGATGACGGCAAGCCGTCGTGGGCTTGCATAGACGCGCAAGTCGCCACGCGCGAGCCGCACTTCATCAATGGCTGCTTCCAGGCCCTCGCCAAAAGCTTCCATCAATGACCGCAATGCTTTGGGCGGCAGCTCCTCGGTGCCGATCTCTACGAGCAGATTGTCGGCGCTCATTTCGCAGCCGCCTTCTGGCTAACGGTCGCGAGCATCGGAAAACCGAGGGCTTCGCGACTTGCGTAATAGGCCTCGCAGATAGCGCGCGACATCGCACGCACGCGGAGGATGAATCGCTGCCGCTCGGTTACAGAAATTGCCTGGCGCGCGTCGAGGAGGTTGAACGTATGCGAAGCTGTGAGCATCTGCTCGTAAGCCGGGAGCGCGAGGTTCAGTTCGATGAGCCGCCGGCTCTCCTGTTCGGCATGATCGAAGGCGTGAAACAGCTCGTCGACGTCAGCCTCTTCGAAGTTGAATTTTGATTGCTCGAACTCGTTCTGGTGATAAACGTCGCCGTAGGTGATGCGACCCAGTGGACCATCCGTCCAGACGAGATCGAAAATGCTCTCGACGTTCTGCAGGTACATGGCGAGCCGTTCGAGGCCATAAGTAATCTCGCCCGTGACCGGCCGGCACTCGAGGCCGCCGACCTGCTGGAAATAGGTGAACTGCGTGACCTCCATGCCGTTGAGCCAGACCTCCCAGCCCAGCCCCCAGGCACCCAGTGTCGGAGACTCCCAGTTGTCCTCGACAAACCGGATGTCGTGGATAGTCGAGTCGATGCCGATGGCCGCGAGCGAGCCCAGGTACATATCCTGTATGTCTTCGGGTGACGGCTTGATGACGACCTGGTACTGATAATAGTGCTGCAGCCGAAACGGATTGTCTCCATAACGGCCATCGGTCGGTCGCCGGCTCGGTTGCACATAGGCCGCAGACCATGGTTCCGGACCCACGGCACGCAGAAACGTTGCCGGGTGGAAGGTGCCGGCCCCCATTTCCATGTCGTAGGGCTGCATTATCACGCAGCCACGCTCGGCCCAGTATTGCTGCAGCTTCAGGATCAGGTCCTGGAAGCTCAACGCATCAGGCGATATATCGGTGCTCATTCTCGAGTGTCACGGTGGGCCAAAGGCGCGAAGTATAACGGCTTTCAGCGCTTTGGGGGCGATCAGAATCAAGGCCGCGCGCGGGCGACACGCCCCAAACGGGTGCGCGCGGCCACAGCTTGCACTATAATGGCGCGGCCGCGGCCGGCCTCGCACCAACCTGGTGCAAGCCCGGGCGAGGACATATTAAAAACCTGTTATTAAACAGCAGCTTAAGAAAGGCACCAATTTGGCACGCATCGTGCAATCAAGACTTCCATCGGGCCGCGTCGAGCGGCGATTTATTGCACATACAACCTGGAGGAAAAACTCATGACGGCCGCAGAGGTAATTGCCCTCATAAAAGAGGCAGAGGTCAAGTTTGTCGATTTTCGTTTCACCGACACGATTGGCAAAGAACAACATGTAACCGTGCCAGCCCGCGTGGTGGATGAAGATTTGTTCGAAGACGGCAAGATGTTTGACGGGTCGTCGATTTCAGGTTGGAAGGGAATCAACGAGTCGGACATGATCCTGATGCCGGATCCGGACACAGCCGTAGTCGACATCTTTCCGGACGAGCCCACGCTGAACCTGCGCTGCAACGTCGTCGAACCATCGACGATGCAGGGTTACGATCGTTGCCCGCGTTCGCTCGCCGAGCGTGCGGAGGCATATCTCAACTCTTCGGGCGTCGCCGACGCCGCATACTTCGGACCTGAGAACGAGTTCTTCGTCTTCGATCATGTCGCCTGGGATGACACCATGCAGGGCGCATTTTACAAGGTTGACTCCGATGAGGGCGCGTGGAATACGGACCGCAGCATCGAAGAGGGAAACACGGGCCACCGTCCGACCATCAAAGGCGGTTACTTCCCGGTACCGCCCGTTGACTCGCTGCACGACGTTCGTTCGTCGATGTGTCTCGCCATCGAGGAGCTCGGCGTCGAAACCGAGGTTCACCATCACGAGGTTGCGACCGCCGGACAGTGTGAAATTGGCACTAAATTCAACACCTTAGTAAGCAAGGCCGACGAAGTGCAGATCATGAAATACGCCGTGCACAACGTCGCTCATGCGTACGGGAAAACGGCGACGTTTATGCCCAAGCCGCTCGTCAACGACAACGGTAACGGCATGCACGTGCACCAGTCTCTGTTCAAGGACGGCGAGAACCTTTTCTCAGGCGACGGCTATGGAGGCCTGTCAGAAACAGCGCTGTACTACATCGGCGGCGTCATCAAGCATGCCAAGGCAATTAATGCGTTTACGAACCCATCGACGAACAGCTACAAGCGCCTGGTGCCGGGTTTCGAGGCACCGACGATTCTTGCTTACTCGGCCCGTAATCGCTCGGCGTCGATTCGTATCCCTTACATCGCCAACCCGAAGGGCCGTCGTATCGAAGTACGCTTCCCGGACTCGATGGCCAACCCTTATCTCGCGTTTGCGGCAATGATGATGGCGGGCGTCGACGGTATTCAGAACAAGATCCACCCCGGAGACGCGATGGACAAGGACCTTTATGACCTGCCACCGGAGGAAGAGAAGGAGCTGAAGCTTGTCGCATTCTCCCTCGATGAGGCGCTCGGCGCGCTCGACGAGGATCGTGAATTCCTCAAAGCCGGCGGCGTATTCAGTGACGACCTGATCGACGCTTACATCGACCTCAAGATGGAAAACGTCACGCGCCTCAGGATGACGACGCATCCGGTCGAATTTGACATGTATTACAGCCTGTAGCAGGGCAAAAGTGTGAACCGGGCGGCATTTTGCCGCCCGGCCACTAGCCCGGATCGCACCAGCACTGCTATGCTAACTGCATGGAAACACGACCGATTTTCATCCTTCTCGGGCTGCTCGCCACAAGCGGCGTCCTCGCTGATGCCTACACGTGGACCGACGAAGACGGTGTTGTGCACTACTCCGACCGGCCGGAGCCTGGCGCGAAGCATATCGTATTGCCCGAAGCCAATACCGTCAGGAGCAGGCCCGTCACGCGCGAGCAGGGTGCCGCGTCCGACGCAACTGAAGATGCGGCAGAGGAAGACGCCGGTCCGTTCCGCTACGAATCGCTCGAAGTTGCCGCCCCGGCTCCTGAAGAAACGCTATGGAATATCGAGGGCGTCCTAAACGTTTCGTTGGCCCTGAGTCCAGGGTTGCAACCCGGCCACCAGGTACGGGTGTATTTCGACGGTACGCCGAGAACGGTGACGGGGACGAGCTTCCAGATCGAGGAAGTTTATCGTGGCGTGCACAACGTGCAGGCCGAAGTGCTGGACGAGACGGGCAAACTCATGATCCGAAGTCTGCCGAACCGGTTCTACGTGCAGCAGAACACGATTCGGGGCCGCTAGACAAGACGGCCGGCAAAGGTCCTTCCGGCCCCGGTGACGGCGACGAGCTTCGCCGCGGTTCCGCTTACATTCTCGACAACCTGAGTTCTGGCGTAATCCTGCTCGACGAGCATCTGTTGATCGTCGCACTAAACCCGGCAGCCGAGAACATCCTCGGCATAAGCCAGCAACGCGCGCGCGGCAAGTCGCTGTTGCGACTGGTCGACGATGAGCCCGAGATGCGCGACATACTGACCCGTGTCGTTCAAACAGGCGATCACTACGCGAACGAAATGCATCTTGCGCCCACCGAGGTGCACGGAGATGAGCGTGTCGTCGATTGTCGGGTCTCACCCATCCAGGCCGACAAGGCGGTGCTGCTCATTGAAATAGCTGACGTGACTCGACGCTCGCAAATTACGCGCGAGAATGCGCTGCTGATACAGCATGGGGCCGGCCGGCAAATGATTCGCCAGCTCGCCCACGAAATCAAGAATCCGCTCGGGGGAATTCGAGGTGCGGCACAGCTGCTGGAGCGACAACTCGAAAACGAAGAGCTGCACGAGTATACCGATGTCGTGATCAGCGAGACGGACCGACTCGCGGCCCTTGTTGACACATTGTTGGGGCCCGGCGGCCCGCCGATGAAGCGGCCTGTAAACATCCACGAGCTGCTCGAATACGTCGTGCGCATTGTCGAAACCGAAGCTGAGAAGCGACTCACCGTGCAGAGGGATTACGATCCGGGCCTGCCGATGATCGACCTCGATCGTGACCAGATGATCCAGGCGTTCCTCAATCTGATTAGAAACGCAGCCGCAGCGCTTGACGGGCACGGGAAGGTCACCTTACGTAGCCGCGCTGCCACCAATTTCACGATTGGCGATACACGCCACCGCGTCATCGCATCGATCGAGATCGAGGACGACGGACCCGGCATCCCGTTCGAACTGCAGGACACCGTTTTCTATCCTCTCGTAACGAGTCGGCCGGATGGAACCGGGCTCGGCCTGCCCGCAGCGCAGGAACTGTTGAGCCGTCACGGCGGGCTAATCGAATTCGAAAGCCGGCCCGGGCGCACGGTCTTCTACGTCCGCATACCGATCGAACAGCAGGAGACTGACGCCGATGGCTAACGATCGACTCGACGTCTGGATTGTCGATGACGACCAGTCGGTCCGCTGGGTCCTTGAAAAGGCGCTAAACCAGGCCGACATGCAGACGAGAAGTTTCGAGCGCGCCGAGCACCTGCTCGAGGCGATCGATGACGCGGAACCCGACGTACTGATAACTGACGTCCGCATGCCAGGCATGAGTGGCATCGCGCTGCTCGAGCGCCTGCGGAATTCCCGGCCCGAACTGCCGATTATCGTTATCACGGCGCACTCCGATCTCGAGAACGCCGTGGCGGCCTACAAAGGTGGCGCATTCGAGTACCTGCCTAAACCCTTCGACATCGACGAGGCGGTCGAGCTCGTGCAGAAGGCTGCGCGAGCGAACGGCAGGGGTGGCGAAGAAACAGCCAGCAAGCCTGATGCCATCGCCTCCATGATCGGCCAGGCGCCCGCGATGCAGGAGGTGTTTCGGTCCATTGGCCGACTCGCAGGTTCAAGTATGACCGTGCTGATTACGGGCGAGTCGGGCACCGGCAAGGAGCTCGTCGCACAAGCGCTGCACGACCACAGCCCCCGGGCCAACAAGACCTTCGTCGCGCTGAATACTTCCGCTATCGCCTCGGAGCTTCTCGAGTCCGAGCTGTTCGGGCACGAGAAAGGAGCGTTTACGGGCGCCGACTCCCGGCGCATCGGTCGCTTTGAACAGGCCGATGGCGGCACGCTGTTTCTCGATGAAATAGGCGACATGTCGCCGGCATTACAAACCCGCCTGCTTCGCGTGCTGGCCGAGAGTGAGTTTTATCGTGTTGGCGGGCAAACGCCGATAAAGGTCGACGTCCGTGTCATAGCGGCCACAAACCAGGATCTCGCAAGGGCCGTCAAGGAATCACGTTTTCGCGAGGACCTGTATCACCGTCTCAATGTCATTCGCATCAATACGCCACCGCTTCGACAACGACGTGACGATATACCGCTATTGCTGAATCATTATCTCGCCACAGCCGCTAAAGAGCTTTTGCAGGCGTTCTCGTGGCCCGGCAATGTGCGCCAGCTCGTCAATGCGACGCGCCGTCTTACTGTCACGGCGCCGGGCACCGTAATCACGGCCGAGGATATCCCGGGCGACCTCGGCGGAAGCGAATCGCCGAAACGAGCGACCAGGGAGTGGACGCGAGTGCTGGCCTCGTGGGCCGAACGACAGCTTCACAACAGCGACATGCCGCTCCTTGAGGCCGCGTTGCCCGAGTTCGAGAAAACGTTGATTGAGATCGCGATGTCGCAAACGAATGGCCACCGGCAGGAAGCTGCGAAGTTACTCGGCTGGGGACGTAATACTCTCGCTCGGAAGATGAAGGCCCTGCACCTGGATTAGGTTGACGAGGTCCCACATTTCCTGGTGCCTTGACGGTTCCGGATCCCGGCATGCTGAAACGCTGGCAATCGCACTCACGTAGTCTTTGGGGAAATCCAGCAAGCGCGCACCCGCGAGTACGAGTTCGCGGTACCAGTCGTACGGGAACAGCGAATCATCGATGTGCGTGGCACTTGCCGTGTATGAGAGGCAGCGACCGAAAGACGGAACGTCAATGCAGGCTTCGTCGTACCCCGAGCCGACACCCTCGATCTTGTCGAGCAATATTTTGTCGGCTTCGCTGATGTCATAGATGGCAAAGTGCACGCCGCGGCTACCGCGCTGAATACTGCACTTGCCCGACGCGTCCGCGCTGCGCTTGTGAAAACGAAGCGACCAGCCCGGCAGGAACGCCGTTCCAAGCAGGCGCGCCGTCGCGAGTCGCCGGGACAGGCGCAGGGGATGCAGGTTGGATCCGTAGGCGGCGTATCGCATTCTATTCAGCGGACGCTATCTTCATCGCACCCGCTTCACCGCATAGATTACGAGCGGCGCCATCAGTAACACGCCCAGAATGATCAACGGAACTGCCAGCCGTTTCAGATCAACGACGCCCGCGAGGGTCGGGTTGCCTTCGGCAAACAGACCGAAAAGCCCGCCGGCGACCAACAAGGTACCTGCAATATCCAGAAAGATGACCCACAAAGGGAATTTCGGCTTATTCGTCATGACCGCCCCCAAACATTGAACCGCAAGCCAGCGAGAACCAGCAGAAGAAATTCCGGCCGACTCTCCGGCATCATTCGACCAATCATGGCCTAGGCCAGCGACCCGACCAGTTCTTTCACCGATGACATCTCGTGGCGAACAAGATAATCGGCAATGCCGTCGTTGATCTTCGTGCAGACCAGAGGATCATAGAAGAGCGCCGTACCCACGCCCACCGCAGCAGCGCCGGCGATCATAAATTCGAGCGCATCGCTGGCCGTCGTGATGCCGCCCTGTCCGATGATTGGCACGTCATGTTGTTTGGCCACCTCGTAGACCTGGCGCACCTTCAGTAACGCGATCGGCTTAATGGCGGGGCCGGACAGGCCGCCCTGTACGTTGCCGATGATCGGCTTGCGGGTTTCGGCGTCGATCGCCATTCCCATCAACGTATTGATGACCGCAAATCCGTCGGTTCCGGATTCGATGCAAAGCTTCGCGTTGGCGCGAATGTCAGTCTGGTTCGGCGACAGCTTCGTTATCAACGGCTTCGATGTCTGAGCGCGGCAGGCTGCAACGACGCGCGCCGACATCTCGGGGTCATTGCCGAACGCGACACCACCCTCCTTGACGTTCGGGCAGGAGATGTTGATTTCGATCGCATCTATTTCTGAGTCGTCGAACCGCCGGGTCACGCGCTCGTACTCCTCGACGGTCGAGCCGGAGACGTTGGCGATGAAGCGCGTTTCAGTGAAGTCGAGGCCAGGGGGGATCTCGTCAACGACCTTGTCGACACCCGGGTTCTGCAGGCCAATGGCATTGAGCATGCCGTCGGGTGTCTCGTAAACGCGGTGCGGTGGGTTGCCCAGGCGCATATCGCCCGTCGTGCCCTTGAGAACGACGGCACCGACGTCGGTATTCGAAAAGCCCTCGACGCGCGTGTATTCCTCGCCGAAGCCGACACACCCCGAGAGCAAAACGATGGGCGATGCCATCGCCATGCCGCAAAACTCGGTGGAGAGGGATTTGTGGGGTGTGCCCGTCATGCGTGCGGCATTCTACAGAACAATTAAGGGACAGTTTACTTAATTGTCGACGCCTTTCGCCCGCTTGCGGGCAATTAAGTAAACTGTCCCCGAAATGTTCAGCGTCATACTTTACGAGCCGGAAATACCGCCGAACACGGGCAATATTATTCGCCTGTGCGCGAATACGGGCACTGGCCTGCACCTGATCGAACCGCTGGGGTTCGAGCTCGACGAACCACGCCTGAAGCGCGCGGGGCTCGACTACAGGGAGTTCGCGAGCGTCGAGACGCATGCGTCGCTCGATGACTGTCTCGAAGCGCTCGACCAGCCGAGGGTATTTGCGTTGTCGACGAGAAACTCGACGCGCTACGACCAGGCCGAATTCCGCGAGGGTGACGCGTTATTGTTCGGTCCCGAAACTCGCGGCCTTCCGCAGGAGATTCTCGACGGACTTCCCCCTGGACAGCGGTTGCGCCTGCCTATGCGACAGGGCAATCGCAGCCTGAACCTATCGAACTCCGCCGCCGTGGTCGTCTACGAAGCGTGGCGACAGCTCGATTTTGCGGGTGGAGCGTAGCCCGGTTCGATCAGGCCGGCTCGATGTTGCTGTTCAAGCGGAACAGGTTTCCCGGATCGTACTCGGACTTGATCTGACGCAGGCGGTCATAGTTTGGTCCGAAGTTCCGCGCAACGCGCGTATCGCCTTCCTGCTCGATATTGTCGTAGTAACCGCCAGAATGCTTTTCGAGCGCGGCGTGCCAGTCACGACACAGCTGCTTGCCTTCGGCATCCTGCGCGGGATCCATCCACCCCGTGAAAAAAACGAGCATCGTCTCGGCATTGCGGTGCGGGAACGCGGTATCGGTTTCGCCAACATCGCTGACGGCGCCGCCACAGGTATGCGTAAAGATCGCTGCGCGAGGATCGGCGATGTACGAGTCAACCATGTCGTCGACCAGGCCCTGCGAAAACTCCCCGACCATCGCGTTTTTCGCGTAGGAACGAATGCCGTGTGCAACGGTCGCGTCTTCGTGTGTCTGGAGGACCTTGTAGTCCTGCACCTTGACGCCATCGTCGATCGGCGAGCCAATGGCACGCAGCGGCGCCAGCTCTTTCTCGCCCTGCGCCGGGTCGCCGTTGTACACGACCTCCATCGCGATGACGTTACCGGCCTCCGGATGCGTCAGCATCGCCGGGCCCGTGTACATCTCGCGCGACAATCCCTCCTGCCACCCGGCATAGAAATCGAGCACGTCGGGCGCCTGGTCGATGGGCCAGACAATGAGTCCGGACAGCACGTTGCGATCGAACGGATGGACCTCGTATTCGAACTGAGTAACGACGCCGAAGTTGCCGCCGCCGCCGCGAATTGCCCAGAAGAGATCGGCGTCCTGCTCTTCGCTGACCGTGCGGACCTGGCCGTCCGCCGTGATGATCTCTGCGGAACGCAGGTTGTCGATCGTGAGGCCGTACTTGCGATTCAGCCTGCCGAAACCACCGCCCAGCGTGTAGCCGCCAACGCCAGTGTGCGAAACTACACCTGCCGTCGTTACCAGTCCCTTGGCAAGTGTTGCGTCGTCGAGATGGCCGAGTAACGCGCCGCCGCCGGCGAATGCGCGCCGGGTCTCGGCATTGGCCTCGACGTTGCGCATGTGCGAAAGGTCGATCATGAGGCCGTCGTCGCAGACCGATTTCCCGGGCCAGCTGTGCCCACCGCCGCGGACAGCGACGAGCAATTCTCGCTCGCGGGCAAAGGTTACGGCGTTCGAGACGTCCTCGCTCGTCAGGCAGCGAGCGATCAGTGCCGGCCGCTTGTCATGCATGCCGTTCCAGATTTGCCGCGCGCCGTCGTAGTCGGGATGACCCGATAACATGACCGGGCCAGAGAGGGCCTCGCCGAGTTCCTTGATGGCCGCTTTTTCGAGTTCTATCTCCGCACCGTCCAGCGAAACGGCGCGTATGCTCGTATCGGCTTCGGTTGCGGTTTTTTGTCCGCAGCCGCCGATAAGCGGGTAAGCGGCAGCCATGCTGGCTGCAAGTGTGGTCTTGCAGAAACTCCGTCGGTCCATCGTATTCCCCTTGTTGTTCTTATGATTTACGGATTAAGCCTGGTACCTCGAGGTAGAAATTCGAGTCGACAGGCTAGTGTTCGGATTCGGGCTTGAGCTCGCGGCTCATGAGTGCCTCGACCGCCTCGCGCGGCGTCAGGCCTTCATAGAGGATGCGGTAGACCTGGTTAACGATGGGCATTTCGATACCCAGCTCCTCGGCGACTTCGTGCACCGCCTTGGCGGCCTTAACGCCCTCGACGACCTGCTGGATTTCTTCCTGTGCCTCCTCGATCGTGTTGCCGGCTGCAAGTGCGAGGCCCATGCGACGATTTCGCGACAGGTTGTCGGTGCAGGTGAGGACCAGGTCCCCCATGCCGGCCAGGCCCATGAACGTCTCTTTCTTTGCGCCGAGCGCGACGCCGAGGCGCATCAGCTCAACGAGGCCACGGTTGATCAGCGCAATGCGCGTGTTGGCGCCGAAGCCGAGGCCGTCCGACATGCCCGCCCCGATCGCCAGCGCATTCTTGACCGCGCCACCGACCTCGACGCCGATAACGTCGTCAGACGTGTAGGCGCGGAAGTTGTCACTGGAAATCGCCTTGGCGAGTGACCGCGCAAACGCATCATCGTTGGAGGCGATGGTCATCGCCGTCGGCAGGCCGGCGCCGACTTCCTTGGCAAACGTTGGACCGGAAAGTACGGCGACCGGGAAATCCGGGCCCAGCACTTCGGCGGCAACCTGATGCGGCAGCTTGCCCGTGCTCAGTTCGAAGCCTTTGGTGGCCCAGCACACGCGCGAGTCCGGCCCGAGCATCGGCTTGATCTTCGTCAGAGTGTCGCGCAACCCGTGGCTCGGCACGGCAACGAGAATATCGCGCGCACCCTCGAGACAGTCCTCGAGCTTCGGGCAGGCGACCAGGTTGTCCGGGAAGCGAGCGCCAGGCAGGTAGCGCTTATTCTCGCGCTTTTCGACCATGGCCTCGAGTTGGTCGATCTCAAACAATCCGCCCAGCCGAACGTCGTGGCCGGAGCGGGCGAATTGCAGCGCCAGCGCCGTGCCCCAGGAACCGGCGCCGATCACGGCAACGGTTTCTCGCGTGTCGTTGTGTATCAGTGAGCCTCCACGGCTTGTTCAGCCGCCTGTTGTTGCGCCTGCATATAGAGCGCGTCGAAATTAATGGGCTGCAACACAAACTCCGGGAAGCCGCCCTTTTGAATCAGCGACGCGATCGACTCGCGGGCGTAAGGAAACAGGATGTTTGGGCAAAAGCTGCCAATAATTGCCTTGAGCTCTTCGCCCTCGTAACCGGCGATCTCGAAAAGGCCGGCCTGCTGCAGCTCGATCAGGAAGCAGGTTTGGTCGTCCTGCTTGGCTTCGACCGTGATCGTCAGCGTGATTTCATGGTGATCGCTATCGGCCGGGCTATGCGCGCTGCGCAGGTTCAGGTTCGTGTCCGGCTTCCAGTCACTCTGGCGAAAAATGCCCGGCGTCTGTGGAGACTCGAACGAAAAATCCTTCAGATAAATCTTGCTGATCGATAAGCGCTTTTCAGCGGCTTGTTCCTGTTCTGCCATCGTATTTCCTGTCTATTAAAAAATCGCTTGTCCGCCTATTCGGCGAGCAGCTTGTCCAGCTCTCCACTCTGTTCGAGAGCATAAAGTTCATCAAATCCGCCGACGTGGGTGTCGCCGATAAATATCTGCGGCACCGTCTGTCGGCCGCTCTTTTCCCGCATTTCCGCGAACAATGCGGGATCGCTGGCAACCTGGATGTCTTCAAACTCGACTGCTTTTTTTGTGAGCAGCATGCGCGCTGCTCCGCAAAAAGGACAGGTCGCATTGCCGTAAATTATGACCTTGTTACCCACGTTACTTGCGTTTCTTACCAGACTTGCTGCGCGTCTTCTTTCCGGTAACGACGGGCAGACCGGCCTGGTTCCAGTTGGTCATGCCACCTTTGAGCCCATAGGCGCTTTCGAAACCGGCGCCTCGCAACGTATTGACCGCGCGTGTCGAAGTTATGCCATTGTCGCATACGGCGATGACCGGGTTGGCCTTGTATTGCTCGAGCTGCGACAGGCGGCTTGCCAGTTCGTCCGGGGGGATATTCTTCGCATTAACGATGTGGCCACGGGCGAATGCGTCGGCACTGCGAATGTCGACCACAACAGCGTCATTGTTGATCAGCTTGACGGCGTCGCTGGCCTCGACGTTGATCAGCCCACTGGCCTTGCGGCGCAATTCGGAGAACACGACGAGAAAAAAGCTGATCATCAGCGCGGACACGAGCAGCATGTGATTGCTCGTGAATTCTAGAATTTTGTCCATGAATCAATAGTTTCGGCGCAGGGTGTCGCGCCTTGATGATGCCAAAACCCGGAATTATACGCGTATTCGCGAGCGGGAATAGCCTCGAGGCTCTACACTCGCGCCCATGAAGTGGCGAAAAGGCTATGTCGTGGCGCTCCTGGCCATGATGACGGCGGTCGGGGCGCAGGAAGGTGACCTCGCGAGCATCAAGGAGAGAGAGCTCGAGGAGGTCCGGCAGCGCATCAGCGTCCTCAAGGAAAGCATGGACGAAAGCGCCACCGAGCGGGACCGGCTGACCGGCGAGCTGCAGGACATCGAGGTGGCGATCGCCGAACAGCGAATTCGGCTTAAGGAGATCGAGCAGCAGCGGCGATTCACGGCAAACAAGAAGGACGCCCTGGATCGGGACCTGGCCGAACGCGAAGCGGCTCTCGACGAGGAGTCTGAAGCGCTCGCGTCACAGGTGCGCGCCGCCTACATGAGCGGTAGCCAGGAGAAGATCCGCCTGCTCCTGAACCAGCGGGACCCCGCAACACTCGGCCGGCTCATGGCCTACTACCGCTACCTCAACGACTACCGCGCCGAGAATATCGATGCGGTGATCGAACAGATCCGCGAGCTCGAATCGCTGCGCGCGCAGATCGCGGCGGAAGAGGCACGCCTTGCCGAGTTGGCGCGGTCGCGCTACGCGGAGCTGGGCAAGCTCAACGACACCCAGGAAAGTCGCACGGCCTTGCTGGCGCGCTTGCGGCAGAAAATCGCCGACGAAGGCCAGGAGGTCGAGCGCCTGGCCCAGCAGGAAAAAGACCTGAGCCGCCTGATCGCAGAGCTGACGACGATTTTGTCGGATTACCCCATAAGTTCCGAGGAACCGTTCAGCAGCCACAAAGGCAAGCTCACGTGGCCGGTCGCCGGCACCTTATTGCATGATTTTGGCCAGCCACGCGCCGGTGGCCAGATAAAGTGGAACGGCGTCGTCCTCGGTACGCAACGCGGCCGCGAGGTTCGCGCCGTTTATCATGGCCGTATCGCGTTCGCCGACTGGCTGGCCGGGATGGGATTGCTCGTGATCGTGGATCATGGCGAGGGCTACATGAGCCTGTACGGTTACAACGAGACCGTGCTCAAGAAAGCCGGCGACTGGGTGGCTCCCGGCGACGTCATAGCGACCGTCGGCGATAGCGGCGGCCAGGCACAGGTCGGTCTCTACTTCGAGCTGCGTCGCGGCACCCGACCCGTGAACCCGCGGCAGTGGGTGACAAGGCGGCCCGGCGGTTAGGCGGCGGCCGTTTGTTGATCTTGTGCGCACATTATTGCGTGCCGCTATGCTAAGGTCGATGGTCGTGCCTTAATGGACTTTTGTCCCGGCGCCCGGATAAACGTATGTCGCTGAAAGTTCGTGCAATCCTCGTGGTGGTCATTGGCCTCGTGCTGGGCTTCAGCCTGTCGATAGGCGGCGGCCTGATCGGCACCGGCCATTCACCCGACAAGGAAGAGCTGGCCTGGGAACAGGCGCGACTGTTTGCCGAGGTGCTCGAGCGCGTGAAACGTGATTATGTCGAGCCGATCGACGATGCGGTGCTGCTCGAGAGCGCCATTCGCGGCATGGTCAGCGATCTCGACGCCCATTCTCAATACCTCGATGCGGGCGAGTACCGTGACATCCGTATCAGCACCACGGGAAGCTACACGGGCATCGGCATCGAAGTCAGCGAAGTAGACGGCGCCGTCACTGTCGTTACCCCTATCACGGGCTCGCCGGCTGCGCGCTCGGGGATTCGCAGCGGTGACCAGGTGATAGCCGTCGACGGCCTCGCCGTCGAAAGCAGCAACCTGCAACAGACGATCGGGCAGTTGCGCGGCCAGGTCGGCACCACGGTAAAAGTCACGGTACTTCGAGACGATGTGGCGATAGACCATGAGATGCGTCGCCAGATCATTCGCGTGGCGAGCGTACACCGCGAGATGCTGAGCCCATCGTATGGCTACGTTCGCGTCAGCCAGTTCAGCGAAAACACGGCGCGTGAGCTGGGGCGCGCTATTGACGAATTGCAGGACAGCAGTGGCGGCATGCTTGAAGGGCTGGTGCTCGACCTGCGCAACAATCCTGGCGGGGTTCTCGACGTAGCCGTCGATGTCTCCGACCTGTTCCTCGATGCGGGAGTCATCGTGACGGCCAGCGGGCGCTCAGCGGACTCGCAATTCAGACGCTCGGCCCACCGTGGTGACATCCTGGATGGCGCCGATATGGTGGTGCTCGTCAATGAGGGCTCAGCCTCGGCATCGGAGATCGTCGCCGGAGCGCTTCAGGATCACGACCGCGCGCTGATCGTCGGTACCGGCACTTTCGGCAAGGGGCTCGTCCAGACCGTGATGCCGCTGTCGAAAGGACGCGCAATCAAGCTAACGACGTCACGCTATTACACGCCGTCGGGTGACTCTATCCACGATGTGGGAATTACGCCGGATGTGTTTGTCCAGGATACGCCCGGTTTCCCCGACCTCAGCCTCTCGGGCACGCTTGATAGTGAGGCGGACATGCAGTTGGCCGAGGCGCTCCAGTACCTGCAGCCTCGCTCGGTGATGCACAGCAAGGCCCAATGACGGCTGCCAGGGGGTGCTTCGCAGCGGCGCTGCTGCTTTTCGCGACGCATACGGGCGCCGGTGCGCGCGCGCACATCGCCATTATCATCGACGATCTCGGTTATCAGTTGGATGCCGGGCGTCGCGCCATTGCTTTGCCAGGACCGCTGGCATTCGGCGTGATACCGGGCGCACCACGAGCTGAGATGCTCGCTCGTCACGCGCATGAAAATGGCAAGGAGGTGCTCGTTCACTTGCCGCTGCAAGCGAATTCCGAAGAGGCGTCCAGTGACCCGGTTAGCATCGAGCTCGACATGAGCCGGGAGCGGGTCGGTTCCGTCTTCGAAGAGGCACTCGAATCTGTGCCGCACGCGATTGGCGTTAACGGCCATCGCGGCAGCCTGCTGACTCGTCACCCCGGGCACATGCAGTGGCTCATGGAAGAGATCAGTGCACGCGACAACCTGTTTTTCGTGGACAGTTTTACTACCCACCACAGCGTTGCATTGCAGATAGCAGCCGAAGCGGGCGTTGACGCGATCAAGCGCGACGTTTTTCTCGACCCGGATCGCTCGCCTGAAACCGTCGAAAGGGAATTTGCCCGCATGAAGCGGCTGGCGCTCAAGCGAGGCAGGGTCGTGGCAATTGGCCATCCTTATCGCGCCACCCTCGACCTGCTCGAACGGGAGTTGAGCGAACTCGAGCGCGAGGGTTTCGAGCTTGTCCGGATCAGCGAGATGGTGCGGTGAGCTGGTACGAAGATCGCATTTTGCCGCGGATGACGAATCTCGTGTGCGGCGTAAAGCCGGCACGGAAGCAAAGGCAGAAAATAGTACCGAAGGCCCGTGGCGACGTGTTGGAAATCGGATTCGGAAGCGGCCTGAACCTGCCCTTCTACGATAACGACAAGGTGCGGCGGGTTTGGGGTCTCGAACCCTCGGAAGGAATGCGTCGTCTTGCCGGTAAGCGCCTGGCGGCCAGCCCCATCGACATCGAGCTGATCGATCTGCCGGGCGAGGAAATACCCCTCGAGGACAACAGCGTCGATACGGTCGTCGTTACGTACACGTTGTGTACGATATCCGACGTCGCGCCAGCCCTTGCCGGAATGCGCCGCGTCCTGAAGCCCGACGGACAGCTCTTGTACTGCGAACACGGCAAAGCACCGGATGCAGGCGTGCACAAGTGGCAGCAACGCCTGAATCCCGGGTGGAAACGGCTGGCCGGCGGCTGCAATATGCACCGCGATATCCCCGCGCTGCTGGACGAGTCCGGCTTTGCGCTGGAGGACGATAATCGCAGCTACATACCGGGGCTTCGTGTGCTCAGCTACAACTACTGGGGCTCGGCCAGGATTCGTTGAACCGTATGAGCTTGCCGCGCTCTAAGGATAGGCACATGGACGCATTGATCTCATGAGACAAAGCATCGTTTACAGGACCCTGCTGTTACTGATGTTGCCCGTCGCAGCGGTGGGCGCTCAGGAGGTTGCCTGCACGCAGCAATACGATCCGGTCTGTGGCGCAGATGGCCAGACGTACAGCAACGAGTGTGTAGCAGGAGCTTCGGGCGTTGAGGTCGTAAGCAAGGGCATTTGCCCCGAGGAAACCGGCGATTGCCCCGAGACCTTCGATCCCGTCTGTGGCATCGATGGCAACACCTATATCAACGAATGCTTCGCGGCCAAGTCGCAGGTCGAGATCGCGGGCCTCGGCGCCTGCACGCCGAACGGTTGTCCGTCGATCAGGGAACCGGTCTGCGGCATGAACGGGCGCACGTTCATCAATCGCTGCGAGGCTGACGCCGAGCGCATACCCGTGCAACGCAAAGACCAATGCGATCTCGATAATTGCCCCAAGGTATTTGCCCCGGTCTGTGGCGATAACGGGGAAACCTATGACAACGCCTGTCACGCCCAGAAAGCCGGCGTTCAGACCTTCACCCAGGGTATCTGCGGGCTACGTCCCTGTCCGAACCTGTTCGTGCCGGTCTGTGGCTACGACGGCATGACCTACAGCAATGCCTGCCAGGCGGAGCGGCGCGGCGTCAGCATCGAATATGCCGGCGTCTGCGAAAACCTCGGGCGCAACTGCCCGCGCGATTATTCGCCCGTGTGCGGCATGGATGGTGTCACGTACGACAATGATTGCCAGCTCGATAACGCAGGCGTGACGAAAGCCTACGCAGGTTCCTGCATCGGCGATTGACTGGATACAACAAAACAAACGGGGCCTTCCATGATGCAACGACTACTAACGACCGCGCTGAGTCTCCTGTTGGTCGTCTCAGCCGAGGCGCAAACCGATTTGCCGTTCGACGTTGAACCGATCACGTCGTTCGACGAGCCATGGGCCATGGCGTTCCTGCCGGACGGCCGCATGCTCGTGACGGAAAAGAAAGGAAGCGTCTTCATAGTGACGGCGGACGGCAAGAAGGCCGGGCCGCTCCGCTGGGGGCCGGATGTCGACTATGGTGGCCAGGGGGGGCTTGGTGATATTGCTTTGCACCCGGAGTTCGCCACCAACAATCTTGTTTACGTGAGTTACGCCGAGCCCGGCGTGGGGGATACGCGCGGCGCTGCTGTTGCCCGAGCGGTACTGACCCTCAACGAGCGTGGTGGGGGAACGCTGTCGTCGGTCGAGGTCGTCTGGCGGCAATACCCGAAGATGGCAGGGCGTGGCCACTATGGCCATAGAATTCTGTTCGATGACGATGGCTATCTGTGGATCTCTTCCGGGGATCGGCAGAAATTCACGCCGGCCCAGGATATGCAGTCGAACATTGGCAAGGTCCTGCGCCTCAATGACGATGGATCAATTCCCGACGACAATCCCTTCGTGGATTATTTTAGTGAAAACCCGCTCGCCGATGACGAAGGCGTGTACGGAGAAATCTGGTCCCTTGGGCACCGCAATCCCCTCGGCATGGCATACGATCTCGACGGCCAGCTCTGGGAAATCGAGATGGGCCCGGCCGGTGGCGACGAACTCAATCGCATCGTTCGCGGGGGTAACTACGGGTACCCGGTGGTCTCTAATGGAGATCATTACGACAGCCGCGAGATTCCGGATCACGACACGCGACCGGAATTCGACGAACCGGCAATATGGTGGACGCCCGTCATCTCGCCGGGAGACCTGATGGTCTATCGTGGAAAGCTGTTCGCAGGCTGGCGCGGCGATGCATTTGCTGCCGGGCTGTCGTCGCGGGCCATCGTCAGAATAGAACTCGATGGTGACGCGGCGCGCGAAGTCGAACGCTACCCCATGGGGGCGCGGATTCGCAGCATCGTTGAGGGCCCGGCCGGTGCGCTATGGGTGCTCGAGGACGACAGGCGCGAAAGCACCGGGCGATTGCTGAAGCTCACGCCTAGAGACTGATCGCTTCCAAAATCAAGCTGGGTGAGTGACCGCCTTGGTTGCGGCCTCTGCCGGCCGGCAAAGTTACAGACCGTGTACTATGCTTAAGGAACAATAAGCAAAAAGCCGAAAGCGCCAAAAGCGGGCGCGGAAAGCCATAAGTCCTCGCTTCCTTTCAGAAGCCATCCATGACTCCCCGACGACCCTGGGGCTCTTCGGGGAGCCGCAGCGCAATAAATAAAAGAAATAAAGGATAACGGATATGAGCAGATTGATTATCACGATACTGTCAGCAGGGGTTCTCACGCTTGTCAGCGCCAGCTGTGTCGAGGCACAGGATGACGATCGACTGGCAAAGTTTGTGCCGACAGAACTGTGGGCGTGTAATTACAATGAAGGCCAGGGGCCGGGCGATCTGGATGTCGTTGCTGACAAATGGAACGCGTATATGGACGAGAATGAAGCCGACACCTACCAGGCATGGACGCTGACGCCCCAATACTTTACGGATGAGCAAGACTTCGACGTGCTTTGGCTGGGCGCCTGGAAAGACGGCGACGCAATGGGCCAGGGGCGCGACAGTTACATAGCGACCGGCGGCGCGATCAGGGCCGAATTTGGCAAAGTAATGAATTGTGGCGCCCACCTCGGATTCGTGTCCCGGGCGTTCAAGTTACCGCCGGATTATGACGCCGGGCCCTCGAATACGGGCGTCATCACATTCACCGACTGCGCGATAAAGGAAGGGGCCACGTACGATACGATTGTTGAAAGAATGTCGGCCTGGGCGAAGACGCTCGGCGACGACGGCTCAAAGGTTGCGATTTATCAATGGTGGCCCACTTACGGTGGCGGCGGTGAGACCACGCTGGACTTCAAATTGCTCGGCGTTCATGCCAATTATGCGTCACTGGGCGCTGATCTCGAGCGCCTGGGCAATGGCGAGCTTTGGCGTAAGAGGATGGAGCTTACTGGCGATCAATTCGACTGCGACGTCTCGCGCGTCTACGACGCCAGGCTAAGACGAGCCGCCCAAATCAGATAGGTGTACGGAAATTGGAGTCGAACTGCCGTATTGAGGCGGTTCGACTCCGGTCATTCGGGTTTCATCGTTGCTGGGGAAAACAGGCGGTATCCGCCATCGAGACTTGATTGATATGAAGACGGTAAATCTCCTGAAGGAACTCGAACTTGTGGATGAGTACTGGTCACCGCGAGTAGTCGGGAGAGTGAACGATCAGTTCATAAAGGTCGCAAAACTCAAAGGATCACTTACGTGGCACAAGCACGATGACGAGGATGAGCTGTTCTACATCCTCAAAGGGCGGCTGGTTATCGAGTACGAGAAAGATCGTGTGGTATTGAATGAAGGGGACTTCCACGTTGTCCCCAGGGGAGCCAGGCACAATCCCGTGGCAGAAGACGAATGCTGGATCACTCTCGTGGAAACCGTTTCCACGAAGCACACCGGGGACGTGCTCATCGACAAGACAAGATCGATAGAAGAGCAACTCGGGGAAAGCTAGAGCGGCAGGTTCTACCGGCTACCAGGCTGGCCGCAGGCGCCCTTTTTCATCCGCCGTATACGGCAGCCAGGCGAGGCCGGTTACGGCGACGTGAATATCCGTGCTCTTGGCGCGTACGACGATCTCATCGAGCTCCTCGCTCTGCGCGTCGAATGAGGTATCCAGCTTCGCGACTTCTTCCTCGAGTTCTTTGTTGAGGGCGGCGATGTCGCTTCTCACCTTCTCGGCCGTTTGCTTCGCGCGCTCGACGTCGGCGGCTTCCTTGCGGGCGCTGCCGGCCGTCTTGATGGCCGAACCCATTTTCGTGGCGGTGCTGCTCGACAATTTCTTGCGACCGAGAACGGCGCCCAGAATGGCAGTGCCGAAAGAGATTGCCGTATCGAGCTTGCGTTTGGTCGATTGCTCTTTTTGCACGGCGATAGCCTGCTCTGCGCGCATGAGCCGGTTTTCCAGCGTCGTCACCTTCGTTGCATATCGTTTGCGAATCTTGGCAATCGCGGCATCGCGTTTTTCGCTGGCGGCATCCTGCAACCTTGCCCGGAAGTCGCCCTCGGTTTCGGTGGACAAGGAGGTCAGCTTGAAACGCTTGCTGCGGTAAAGCGTGACGGTTTCGTTCTGCCGCAGCCAACGCTTGTAGTCTTTGCCCCAGGCGGCGTAAGCTTCGGTGTTGTCGGCTGCCGCGGGGCAGTCAGCGTAAGTCGCGCCCTCCTCGCCGTCATCGTTCAGGCCGTCGATCGCGAGCTCGAGTGGCTCGCTGTTGTCCCAGTCGATATCGACGGGGCCGTCCTCGAACTCGACCGTATGCAGAACGGCGCGTTCATCCTCGATGTTGTAGCGTGCACTCGTGAATACAACATCGCCGCCCGCGACGAGGCGCGGATGATAGACGAGGTTCTCGCCCGAGCCTGGCACGAAGAGCTGGTCAATAGACGGCGGCAGGGCCGGCGCGCTTTCAGCGCTTTTGCGTATGGGTTTGGAAACAGCCATCGCGGCGGCGGTGACTTTGTTCTTCGCCGTCTTCATCAGGGTGCGAATGTGGTCGCGCGTCAACGGACCGGCAAGATAGGAAAGCACCCAGCGCGTGTTGAAGACGACGGGCTCGTCCTCGTGCACGTTGTGCAGCAGGAAGCGGCGTTTGCCCAATCCGGCAATCGTGCGCTCCATTGTCTGTTTGTCGAAGTTGCCGGCCGTTGCGCCCTCGAGGCCCTCCATGACGCGCGCCTTGTCGCGCTCGGTCTGCAGGCGACCGATGAACCAGGTACCCGTGTTCGACAGTCCCTTGTAGTCTAGGTCGACAGGGTTTTGTGTCGCCAGCACGAGGCCGAGACCGTAAGCACGCGCCTGCTTCAAAAGCGTCAGGAACAACTTCTTCGACGGCGGGTTTGCGACCGGCGGCATGTAGCCGAAGATCTCGTCCATGTACAGGATTGCGCGCAGGCTCGAGGTGCCGGGCTGCGCCCGCATCCAGCCGATGAGCTCGTTGAGCAACATGGACACAAAAAACATGCGCTGCGCGTCGTCGAGATGCGAGATTGCCATGACGGAAATGCGCGGCTGACCATCCTCGGTGTACAGCAGGTTCTTCGCGTTCAGAGGCGTACCCTGCATCCACGCTTCGAAACCGGGCGCCGCCAGCAGGTTGTTGAGCGCCATCGCGAGCTTGAAGCGCTCATTGGCCGGGAAGAACGAATCGATGTTCATGACGCCGATCTTGGTGATCGGCGGGTCCTGGATCTCGCCGATCAGGCTCGGCACATCGAGGCTGCGGCCTTCCTTCCAGGCTTTATCGAGCAGTCGTGATACCAGGATATGTTCCCGGCTCGATACCGGGTCGGCATCTATGTCGAGCAACGTCAGGATGCCGGTCGCGGTCGCCTGCACGCGTTCGCGGTACAGATCGATGTCGTCGATCAGCTCCTGGTCGGGTGCATCGAAGGAATGCAAGACCGACACGGGCATGCCTGCATTGCTGCCGGGCGTGTAGATCGCGAGGTCGACGTTTTTCCTCAGCTGCGCGATGCGCTTGCCCGTCTGGCCCCACTGGCCGAGGCCTTTTTTCCAAAGCGCCGCCTGGGACGCCGCAAACTCGTCCGGAGTCTGGCCCTTGTCGAGGGCTGTGCGAGGGTTTATCCACGGCCGGAAGTTCTCGGGCTTCAGCTGCGGAAACGTCAGCAGCAGGTTACCCATGTCGCCCTTCGGGTCGATCGCGATCACGGGAATGTGATCGAGGGCCGCTTCCTCGAGGATGCCGATGCCGAGACCTGTCTTGCCCGAGCCCGTCATGCCGATAATGGCTGCGTGCGTCGTCAGGTCCTTGGAGTCGTACAGCACAGGCTCTTCCGTGAGCTTCTGTGCCTCCATGTCATAGCGCTTGCCGAGATAGAAAGCGCCCAGTTTCTCAAAATCGAGCATGGTTAATCTTTAGCTTGGTGGATACGTGTAGCTGGCAGCGAAGCCGAGCGGAAAGCCGATCGCGTAGTAGAGCAGCAGGAATATTGTCCAGGTTGCGAGGAACCAAAGAGTGTATGGCAGCATCATCGCGGCCAGCGTACCGATACCGGTGCCCTTGACGTAGCGCTGGCAATACACGACGACGAGCGGGAAGTAGGGCATCAGTGGCGTGATGATGTTCGTGCTCGAGTCGCCGACACGGTATGCCGCCTGCGTGAGATCTGGCGAGACGCCGAGCGACATGAGCATCGGCACGAAGATCGGCGCCAGGAGGCCCCATTTGGCGCTTGCAGAACCGACGAACAGGTTGACGAAGCCCGTTAGCAGCACGATGCCGACGATCAGGATCGAGGGATAGTCCTCCAGGCTCTTGAGCGCTTCGGCGCCCGCCAGCGCCAGCAATGTCCCGAGGTTCGACGCGCCGAACGAGTACACAAACTGGGCGATGAAAAACATGATGACGAGGTAGTACGCCATCGTTTGCATCGAGTGCGACATGCCGTCGATGACGTCCTTGATGCCCTTCATCGTGCCCGCGACGTAGCCGAACACGATGCCCGGTATCAGGAACAGGAAGAAGATCAGCGCGACGATGGACTGCATGATCGGCGCCTGGAACGTCACGAGCTCGCCGTTCGCGTCCCGCCACGGAGACGTTTCGGGCACGAGTGTGGCAACGAGGATCACGATGCCGAGCAGCATGGCGAATAATGCCCACCGCAGGCCCTTGCGCTCCTCGGGTTTCAGGTCGTGAAGTTCGGGCAGGTCCTCGGCGTTTCCGTCGATCGGCGTGTCCGCGACGCGTGGTTCGACGATTCGGTCGGTGATCCACCAGCCGAGGCCGATAATCAGGAACGACGATGACGCGGTGAAGAAGTAGTTGTTGAGCGTATTGACTGCGATTGCCGGGTCGAGCAGCTGCGCGCCTCCCTGCGTCAGGCCCTGCAGCAACGGATCGAGTGCGGCTGGCAGGAAGTTTGCCGAGAATCCGCCGGACACGCCGGCGAACGCCGCCGCAATACCCGCGAGTGGGTGGCGTCCCGCGGCATAGAAGATCACGCCACCGATCGGGATGACGAGGACGTAACCGGCATCAACAGCGGAATGGCTCATGATGCCGACGAGGATGACCATCGGCGTCAGCAACCATTTGGCCGTGACATTCAACAGTGCGCGAATGCCGGTCGTGATGAAGCCGGAATGTTCTGCAACACCGATGCCGAGCATGGCGACCAGTACGGTACCGATCGGGCCGAACGTGACGAAATTCGTGACGAAGCCGGTCATAAATGCCGTGAGCGCAGAGCCGGTAAGCTGATTGGCGACTTCAATCGGCGCCTGGGTGCGAGGATCGATGTAGCTGAACGTCAAATAGGAAAGCAGCCAGGAAAGCACCCAGACGATAAATAGCAACGCGATGAACAGTACCGCGGGGTCAGGCAGCTTGTTGCCGACCCGTTCTACAGTGCCGAGGAAGCCGCCATTGCTGGCAGCGGGTGTGGAATCAGACATCGGAGCCCCCTGCTTATTGTTTGCAGCAGAGTGTACTCAATCAGGCCGCCGCCGTCGCGCCCGCAGTGTGTATCGCGCGCGCATTCCGGGGCCGGGAGCGCCGCGCGATCAGTGGATTCCGTGCATCCAGCGCCGCAGGATCGGCGAAATGAGGATCATGAACACGCCCATGCCGATGCCAAACCACATCAGGAAGCTGAACAGCTCGGTATAGGTGCCCAGCGCGGAGGCCGAATCGGTTACCTCACCGCCTGGCGACGCCATCGCCGCCATTTTTCCGATGCGCTGCGCAACGGTTTCGGACAATGCCGTTGCCAGGAACCAGGTGCCCATGCTGACCCCGACGACATTGCCAATTGACAGCTTGGTAACGGCCGATAGGCCAACCGGCGACAGGCAGAGCTCACCCGTCGTGTGCAACAGATAGGCGAGCACGAGCCAGATCATCGCGACCTGGCCGGCCTGGTCCGGAAACTGCGCGCCGAAAACCAGCGCACCAAAGCCGAGTCCGGCCTGCAAGATGCCAAGCCCGAATTTGACGGGCGTCGAGGGTTCGAGGTTTTTCTTCGCAAGCCAGGTCCAGAGCGCGGCGAACGGGATTGCGAGCAACATGATGAAGCCCGCGTTGAGCGCGCCGAACTGCGCGGCGGTGAACGTCACGTTGCCCCACGTTCGATCGACGACACGATCGGCATACAGGGTCATCGAACCGGCCGACTGCTCGAACAGGGCCCAGAACACGATCGTCGACAGAATCAGGATCATGAGTACGACCGTGCGGCCGAATTCTGCCGAGTCGTGGGTCATGAAACCGTAGATCACGAAACCGACGATCAGGATGATCGAGCCGTAGAGTACGTTCTCGGCAAGATCCTCGCTCCCCGGAATGAATCCGAGCGTTACGCCGACAGCATAAATGCCGGCAAGGGCCGCGATTGCGGCAACCGTATATGCGGTCCTGTTGTCCTGGTCTTTTTTCGTGTGAACCATCGAATAAAGAATCAACCCGACGATCGCGATTACCAGGAAGACATTCTGCGTGAGCAGCACGACGGGTTCGTGCTGTACGAGCAGCCATAGCACGCCGAGTACAGGCAGGCTCAGCAGGTATATCGACCACTCGAGACTGATGGGTCCAAGAAAGTTCTGTTTCAGCTTCTCAGGCTCGGCGGGTTCAGCATGGCCTTTCAGGAATTTCTGGCCGTACGTAAAAGTGAACAGGCCGACGATCATGCCTATACCGGCGGCACCAAAACCGTACTTCCAGCCGAAGGTCTCGCCGAGCCAGCCGCACAGGATCGTTGCGGCGAAAGAGCCGATGTTGATTCCCATGTAGAAAATCGTGAAGCCTGAATCGCGGCGTGGATCTTCTTTCGAGTACAGCTTGCCGACGATGGTGGATATGTTGGGCTTCAGGTAACCGACGCCCATAACGATCAGCGCCAGCGCGAAATAGAACACTTTCAGTGCCGCCGTATCTCGCATCAGTATGTCGTCAGCGAGAGTGGTACCCGCAGTCAGGATCTCTCCACTCGCGAGCGTCAGGTTTTCGGTCAGCGTCGTTCCCGCCGCATAGAAGACGGCCTGGTAGCCCTCCACAGCCATGAGGATGTGGCCGAGTGACAACAGGATGCCGCCGAACAACACCGACTTCCTCATGCCAAGAAAGCGGTCGGCAATCATGCCGCCGATCAACGGCAAAGCGTAGACGAGGCCCGCATAGGCGCCGAGCACCTCGAAGCCCATTTCGTCGGTGAACAGGTGGTATTTCGTAAGATACAGTAGCAGCAGGTATTTCATTCCATAGAATGAAAATCGCTCCCAGAGCTCGGTCGTGAAACAAACGTAGAGGCCCTTCGGGTGGCCCCAGAGCTCTTCGTCGTGAGAATAGTCCTCCGCAGTAGCGGCAACGGCATCGGTCATATTTATTCTCGGGCGGCGGCACGGGCCACCCGGCCTTCAGGCTGGCGCAAGGCTATGCATTAAACACTATTTGTCGCCTGATTTGAAAATCCGCGACATGAGGATGCCGAGCTCGTAGAGTAAATAGACCGGAATTGCCAGCAAGGTCTGGCTGATGACGTCGGGTGGTGTGAGCAGCATGCCGACGACAAAAGCGCCCAGGAAAACATAGGGTCGGGCCTTGCCGAGTTTCTCGGGGGTCGTAAGTCCGGTCCAGACCGTGAGCACGGTCGCAACGGGCGTTTCGAAGGCCAGGCCAAACACAAGAACCACCATCATGATGAAACTCACGTATTCGGCCATGTCCGGTTGGTATTCGACCTTTTCGGGCGTGAAGCTCGAAACGAAGCCGAAGATCAAAGGGAAAACGACGAAGTATGCGAAGGCAAGCCCGGCGTAAAACAACACGATGCTCGTCGCAAGCAATGGAAACGCGAAACGCTTTTCCTTCTTGTACAGACCCGGAGCGACAAACGCCCAGGCCTGGTAGAGAACAACGGGCATCGCGGCGAACAACGCAATGTAGAACGACAGCATTATCGTCGCGGTCAGCGGCGAAACGGGGCTCAGCGCGATGAGCTGGCCGCCGGGCACGACGCTGATCAGCGGTTCCGCCGCGAAGTTGAATATCTTCTGCGCAAACGGCAACAGGATGATAAATATCGCGAATACGCTGCCGAACACCTTGAAGAGACGGCTCCTGAGCTCGACGAGGTGCGACATCAAAGTGCCTTCGGCGAGGCCGTCCTTCTTGTCGGGTGCTGCGTCGGTCATCAGGCCGACTTCTCTGTGGGCGCCGCGTCTTCTTCTTCCGCGGCATCTTCGTCCTCGGTGTCTTCCTCGACATGCATCGGGGAATAGGTGTCGTCGTCACGAGGGGTGAACATGTCCTCGGGGTTCAGCTCCTTGGGGTCGAAGCCGAGGTTCTTTTCAACGTCGATTTCTTCTTCGAGCTGGCGCTGCAGGCTGCGTGTCATCTGCCGGGCCTTGCCGACCCAGCTGCCGATCTGGCGCGCGACGCGCGGGAGTCTCTCGGGCCCGAGAATAAGGAGCCCGATTATGCAAAGGAGTAGAAATTCCGAACCGCCGATTCCGGACATGGCTGATTTCGATCAGGCGTCTTTTTCTTTGCGGGGTTCTTCGGCCGGCGTATTGTCGAAATCGGCATCTTGCGAAGAATCGCCTATCTGCTCTTTGGTTTCTTCAGCTTCGTTCATCGCCGAACGGAAACCTTTCACGGCGCTGCCGAGGTCAGAGCCAAGCGAGCGCAGCCGCTTGGTGCCGAAAATGGCCAACACGATGACGAGAATAATCAGCAATTGCCACGGACCGATGTTGGCAAACATCTTGTTACTCCTGGGGCCACGCCCCGCTATTCAATCGAATTATGTTCATGATACCGCCGCCCGCGCAACAAAACCGTACCGAAGTCACCAATTAAGGGGACAGTTTACTTAATTCGCAATTAAGTAAACTGTCCCCTTAATTGGTGTCGAGCCAAAAGGTTACCGGGCCGTCATTCACGAGACTCACCTGCATATTGGCGCCAAACTGACCGGTTTCAACGGTTTCGAGCCTTGCCTGGCAGAGTGTGACGAGGCGCTCGAAATAAGACGAGCCTTTCCCGGGGTCCGCGGCCTTCGTGAAGCTCGCACGCGTGCCCTTCTTCGTGTCAGCCGCAAGCGTGAATTGAGGCACCAGCAGCAGTCCGGCCGACTCGTCCTGAACGCTACGGTTCATGCGGCCTTCAGCGTCCGGGAATACGCGGTAGCTCAGGATTCGCTCGGCCAGCCGTGCAATATCACGCTCTTCATCGTCGCGATGCACGGCCACCAGCACCATCAGGCCACGTCCGATTTCGCCGATGGTCTTGCCGTCGACGCGAACGCTTGCGGATGTGACGCGTTGCAGGAGCCCTATCATTTGTGGCCTCGTTCTCCGGATTTGTCGGCCGCGAGGCCTTTGTCGGTGTAATTCCCGGAATCATAAAGCACTCGGGGCCGCAGTGGATGGGAGACTCTTGCCCGGCTGGTGGAGATTTCGCGCGAGAAACCGCCCGTTGTGGGGCCAGGGATGGCGTTGTGGGCAGTTTTTCACCGGCCAGGCCAGGGATGGAGGGCCCCGATCACTCGATCGGGGCCATTTTCCCAATATATAGGAATCAATTAACGCATAAACGCCAATAAATACCCTTAAAGTGGGAAAAATAAATAATTTCTCAGACCCACCTACAATCGTTGGCAACCCCTGAGCGGCGCAATAGACTAGTGCCGACCCTATTCCAGGATGGACCAGCAATGAAAAGAAGACAGTTTGTAGGCGGACTCGCAGCCGCGGCGAGTCTCGCGGCTTGTGCCAGAGAAGAAACTAACTGCGGTTCGGACTCGGCAGCCGGTGCGCAGACGTTTGAATGGTCCTGTGTGACGTCGTGGCCGCCGAAATTTCCGGGGCTGGGCATGGCGCCCGAGAATATTGCGTCGCGCGTCGAGGCGGCGACGAATGGCCGCCTCAAGATCAAGGTCTACGGGGGCGGAGAACTCGTGCCCGCCTTCGAGGTTCTCGATGCCGTGAGCAGAGGCACGGTCGAGATGGGCCACGATGCCGCCTATTACCACAAGGGCAAGGTGCCGGCCGCACAGTTCTTCGCGGCGATACCGTTCGGTATGAATAACCTCGAGATGTACGCCTGGCTATATTACGGCGGCGGTCTCGAGCTCTGGCAGGAACTCTACGATCCTTTCAATCTCGTCGTGTTTCCGGCCGGTAGCACGGGCACGCAGATGGGCGGCTGGTTCAACAAGGAGATCAATTCGGTCGATGATCTGAAGGGATTAAAGATGCGCATACCGGGACTCGGCGGCGAGGTCCTGCGACGCGCCGGCGGCACGCCCGTGACACTGCCCGGTTCCGAGATATTCACGGCGCTGCAGACCGGCGCTATCGACGCCACCGAGTGGGTCGGTCCCTACAACGACGTGTCGTTTGGCCTGCACAAGGCGGCGCAATACTACTATTACCCGGGTTGGCACGAACCGGGCCCCGGACTCGAGACGATCATCAACAAGGACGCATGGAACTCGTTGCCGCCCGATCTCCAGGAGATTGTCAGGACGACCTGCCAGGCGATCGTGACTGATGTGATAGCCGAGTATATGCACGGCAATGCCATGTCGCTCAAGCAGCTAAAGTCGGACCCAAACGTAGAGATACGTCCGTTCCCGGCTGAAGTGATCGAATTGCTGCGCGGCATCAGCAAGGAAATCATCGATGAAATGATGGCGACCGACCCGGCGGCCGCGAAGATAGGGGAGTCGTATTTCAGTTATCTCGAAGACATGTCCGCAAACACCGACATCTCCGAAAGGGCCTACTACAACACGCGTTAACCGCCATAGATCCTGGCCGGCAGCCAGGTAACAATGTCGGGAAAGAGCGCGAGTAGCAGCAAGGTCAGCACCTGTATGGCGACGAACGGCATCGCGCCGCGATAGATTGCAGCGGTAGTGATCGCCGGCGGCGCAACCCCGCGAAGATAGAACAGGGCGAAACCGAACGGCGGGGTCAGGAAGGACGTCTGCAGGTTGATCGCAATCATGATACCGAGCCAAACGGGGTCCAGGCCCATGGCGAGTAATACCGGACCGACGATCGGAACAACCACGAACGTGATCTCGATGAAATCCAGTACGAAGCCGAGCAGGAACATAACGAACATCACGACGATTACGGCGCCGACGACGCCACCCGGCAGCGAATTGAGAATGGCGCGAACGCCATCGTCTCCACCGTAGCCGCGGAACACGAGTGAAAATATCGACGCGCCAATCAGGATCAGGAACACCATGCTGCTGATCTTGAGCGTGCTTTGCATGACCTCGCGCAGCCTCGTGATATCCATTTCGCGCCTGGCAAGCGCCAGTAGCAGCGCGCCCATACCGCCAACGCCCGCTGCCTCGGTGGGCGTGGCGAGGCCGGCCAGTATCGAGCCCAGCACGGCGAGTATCAGGACCAGCGGGGGCAGCAGCGCCCGCAGTATCTGCGCTATCGAAATCCTGCCATTGCCATCGCCGCTGTGCGCCGGCATGACGCTCGGCCGGAAAAAGGCCGTACCCAGGATGTACAGGATGTAGAGCAGCACGAGCAACAGGCCCGGAATGAGCGCGCCCGCGAACAGGTCGCCGACCGACACGGTCTTCGGCGAATAAATGCCCATCTCGAGCTGCGCCTGCTGGTACGCAGTCGTCATGACGTCGCCGAGCATGACAAGCACGATCGATGGCGGAATGATCTGTCCGAGCGTTCCCGACGCACAAATCGTGCCCGCCGAAATTGATGGTGAATAACCGCGCTTCAGCATCGTCGGCAACGAAAGCAAGCCCATAGTCACAACCGTTGCGCCGACAATGCCGGTACTGGCCGCGAGCAACATGCCGACCAGCGTCACGGAAATACCGAGGCCGCCACGCAGGTTGCCGAACAGGCTGCTCAGGGTCTCGAGAAGCTCTTCGGCGATTTTTGCGCGCTCGAGGGTCACGCCCATGAACACGAACAACGGTACGGCCACGAGCGTCTCGTTGTTCATGATGCCAAAGATACGATTGGGCAAACCGAGCAGCAGCGCTTCGTTGAATCCACCACCGACGATGCCGAAAGCGGCGAAGATCAGCGCCGTGCCACCAAGCGTAAATGCCACCGGGAAACCGGCAAGCAGCACAACAATAACGCTGACAAAGAGTAATGCGGCGACCCACTCCATCAGTCGCGACCCCGCAGCGTGCTGAGCGAACGCATGAAAAGCGATGCACCCTGCAGGGCGACGGCGACGGGCATAACCAACAACACCGTCTTGAGGAGCGGCACCAGCGGGTAAGGGAGCCCGCCGGACTCGCGCGACGCCTCTTTGAGCCCCCAGGACGCCGCAACGAAATCGTACGACTTCCAGGCCAGGAGCAGGCATAGCGGCCAGACGAAAACGACCACGCCAATCGCGTCCACCCACGGACATGCTCTTCCTGTTGCAAGGTATACGCGGCGCCGACCATGAACACGACTGCGTGCATCCAGGTTACCGATTCCTGCAGCCAGATCAGGCCAGCATCGAACACGTAACGCATTACGACCACGATGAACGTCACCAGCACCATAAACAGGGTAAGCCAGGAGGCCGCCTTGCCCAGGATGCTGCTGATGCGATCGATCAAGCTAGTGACGCCAGAAAGTGGGAGTAATAAGTACCAGTAACGTGAAGATCTCGAGGCGTCCGAGAAGCATGCCTGCGACGGCTATCCACTTCGCTGCGTCGGTGACGTTGTGGAATCCGGAGGAGACGTCGCCGAGCCCCGGCCCCAGGTTGTTGAGCGTTGCAGCAACGGCCGAGAAAGCCGTGACCTGGTCCATGCCCGTCGACATCATTGCCAGCAACATCACGACGTACACAATGATATATACCGAGAAAAATCCCCATACGGCGTCAACGACCCTCGAACCAACGGCCTTGTTGCCGAGCTTGACCGGAATCTCCGCGCTCGGATGGACGAGCGCACACCCTGCTTGTAGACGAGCAGACAGCGAATGACTTTGATTCCGCCGGCCGTCGAGCCGGCGGAACCGCCGACGAAACTCGAGAGAATCAGCAGCGCGGGAAGCGCCGCGGGCCATACCGAAAAGTCTACCGTCGTGAACCCTGTCGTCGTTGCAATCGAAACCGCCTGGAACAGGCCATTGATGAACGTCAGGCCCGGGTTCGCAAAGACCTGGTAAAAATACAGCGATGCGATAACGATCGTGGATAAGACGATCAGCACGAAACCGTACGCGCGGAACTCGGGATCCTGGAAATAGTGCTTGACCGACACGTAACGCCAGGCAAAAAAGTGCAGCGAGAAATTGATGCCAGCAACGAACATGAAGAATACGGCGATCAGGTCGATCACCGGGCTGTTGAAGTAGCCGATACTGAGGTCGTGCGTCGAGAAGCCGCCGATGGCCACGGTCGAGAACGCGTGGCAAAGAGCATCAAACCAGCCCATGCCGGCAAGGCGATAACCGACCATGCAGGTGACCGTAAAAGCGAGATATACATACCAGAGGGCCTTTGCCGTCTCGGTGATGCGCGGCGTCAGCTTCGTGTCCTTGACCGGGCCGGGTGTTTCGGCACGATATAGCTGCATACCACCGACGCCCAGCATCGGCAGCACGGCGACGGCGAGGACAATGATGCCCATACCGCCCAGCCACTGCAGCTGCTGGCGGTAATACAGTATCGAGACGGGCAGCTCGTCGAGGCCGGTCAGCACGGTGGCGCCGGTGGTCGTCAGACCAGACATGGACTCGAATACGGCATCGGTGAGGGTCAGTGAGAGGCCATCCGCGAAATACAGTGGCGCCGCGCCGAACGTGCCGAGAACCGTCCAGAAAGCGGCGACCACCAGGAAGCCGTCGCGAAGCCTGAGATCCTTTTTCGAGCGGTGTACCGGAAGCCAGCAGATAAACCCGGCCGCCAAAGTCAGTCCGAAACCTTCGACGAACGGCAGCCACGAGTGATCGTTGTAGTACAAGCTGAACAGAACCGGCGGCAGCATCGTCAGGCTGAACACCATCAGCAGCAGGCCGAGAATGCGTTGTACTACGGTCCAGTTCATTAAACGAAGGAGACGCCGACCTGGAAAAGGGTCTCGAGGCGTTCGATCTTGCGCCTGTCCGTCATGAACAGGATGACGTGATCATCGGCTTCGATGACCGTGTCATGATGCGCGATGATTACCTGGTCACCGCGAACGATGGCGACGATCGCGGTTCCCTTTGGCAGTTCTATGTCTTCGATCGCGCGTCCGACGACGTTGGAGTTTTCCTCGTTGCCGTGGGCGATTGCCTCCATGGCTTCGGCCGCGCCGCGCCGCAGCGAATGCACCTTGACGACGTCACCGCGCCGCACGTGCGCGAGCAGTGAGCCGATGGTGACCTGTTGCGGGGAGATCGCGATGTCGATACTGCCTGACTCGACGAGATCGACGTAGGAAGCGCGGTTGATCAGCGCCATGACCTTGTGAGCGCCGAGTCGCCTGGACAGCATCGAGCTCAGGATGTTGGCTTCCTCGGAGTTGGTCAACGCGCAAAATACGTCGACGTTATCGATGTTTTCCTCGAGCAACAGTTCTTCGTCGGCCGCGTCACCGACCAGCACGATGGCCTTGTTGAGCTGTTCGGAAATATCGCGCGCGCGGCGAGGATCGCGCTCGATGATCTTTACCTGGTTGGTTTGCTCGAGCGCCAGCGCGAGTCTCACGCCAATATTGCCACCACCCGCAATGACGACACGTCGTACCGGGTCCTCGAGACGCCGCATCTCGCTCATGAAGACGCGAATATCCTTGCGGTCGGCGATGAAAAAGATCTCGTCGTCTTCCTGGATCACGGTATCGCCGTCGGGCAGCATCGCCTTGCCCTGGCGGTAGATAGCCGCAATGCGTGCCTCGGTGTTCGGTATGTGGTCCTTGAGCGTCGCGATGCGCTGGCCGACGAGCAGGCCGTCGCGATCAGCCTTGACGCCTACGAGTCGCACACGTCCATCGGCAAACTCGAGCACCTGCGAAGACCCGGGGTACAGGATGAGCTGCTCGACATAGGAACATACGAGTTGTTCAGGGCTGATGCGCACGTCGATGGGAATCGCGTCCTGCGTGAACAGCTTGTTGGCGTTCATGTACTCGGCCGAGCGAATACGCGCGATCTTGGTCGGCGTCCGAAACTTCGTGTAAGCGACCTGGCAGGCCACCATGTTGGTCTCGTCCATGTCGGTCAGCGCGACGACGATATCGGCGTCGTTGGCGCCGGCGCGCTCGAGTACGTCGGGGTAAGCGGCGTGACCCACCACGGTACGGATATCGAGGCGGTCCTGAAGTTCTCTCAGAACCTCGGGTCGTCGGTCGACGACAGTGACTTCGTTAGCCTCTTCGCGAGACAGATGATAGGCGGCGGAAGAACCCACCTGACCGGCGCCGAGTATGAGAATTTTCATCGCGCGTAGTTTACATCAGATCAGGAAGCGGCCTCACGAGTATTCATTAGAACGTTTCCAGATTCGCATAGCTCAGAACCAGCCATTTTGTGCCGGCCGACTCGAAATTGACCTCGACCCTCGCATGCGCCCCCTGCCCCTCACAATTGAGAATGACGCCGTCACCGAACTTTTTGTGGCGAACGCGTTGGCCCAGACGAATGCCCAGCTCGCCACCGGGCGAGATCGATGATCCTCTTTTCCGAGACGGGCGAGCCGTGTGCATCGGCCGCGAAACCTGTACACGCGGCCGGATTTCCTCGACATGTTCGTCGGGAATCTCGGCAATAAAGCGTGACGGTTGCGAGAAGTTGTCCATGCCGTGCAGGCGCCGCTGTTCCGCGTGGGTCACGTACAGTGTTTGCTTGGCACGCGTGATCCCGACGTAACAAAGTCGTCGTTCTTCCTCGAGGCCGTTTGGATCGGCGATCGAGCGCTGATGGGGGAACAGGCCATCTTCCATGCCGCAGATGAAAACCAGTGGGAACTCGAGGCCCTTGGCGGAGTGCATCGTCATGAGTTGCACGCAGTCTTCCCAGGCATCGGCCTGGCCTTCGCCCGCTTCGAGCGCCGCGTGTGACAGGAACTCGTCGAGAGGCGCCATTTCCTCGGCCGGGTCGGGCTCGAAGCTCTTTGCGGCGCTGACGAGTTCGAGCAGGTTCTCGACACGCGTTTCGCCTTTCTCGCCCTTGTCCTTCTTGAAGAAGTCGACCAACCCGCTCATGTGGATGACATGATCGACCTGGTCCTCGAGGTCAAGGCCGCGCACCTCGCGCGCCATGCGCTCGATCAGCGTCATGAAGGCCGTTACGGCATTTGCGGCTCGGCCGTTGAGGTCGTTGCTCGCAATCGCCCCGGCGGCCCGCCACATCGAACAGGCATTGGCGCGCGCGTAGGAGCGCATGAGTTCGACGGTACGAGCGCCTATGCCACGCGTGGGCTTGTTTACGACGCGCTCGAAGGAGCTGTCGTCGTCGCGATTGGCGATCAGCCGCAGGTACGCCAGCGCGTCCTTGATCTCGGCGCGCTCGAAAAAGCGCAGGCCACCGTAAACGCGGTAAGGAATGCCCGCGTTGATGAGCCCTTCTTCGAGTACTCGCGACTGTGCGTTGGAGCGGTAAAGAACAGCCGAATCGGCGCGCGCGTTGCCCTGTGCGATCCAGTCCCTCAACCGGCCGATGACGAAGTCGGCTTCGTCGCGTTCGTTGTAAGCCGAGTAGACCTTGATGGGCTCGCCGTCCGCACCCTCGGTCCAGAGATTCTTGCCGAGGCGCGATGCATTGTTGGCGATCACGGCGTTGGCCGCATTGAGGATCGTCGCGGTCGATCGGTAGTTTTGCTCGAGCTTTACGACGCGTGTCCCGGGGAAGTCCTGCTGGAAACGATGAATGTGTTCGACGCGCGCGCCGCGCCAGCGATAAATCGACTGGTCATCGTCGCCGACTACGAACGGCACGCCCGAATCGCCGGCAAGCAGGCGCAGCCAGGCATACTGGATCGCGTTGGTGTCCTGGAATTCATCGACGAGCAGATGGCGGAAACGTCGCTGGTAATGTGACAGCAGCTCGGCGTTGTCGCGCAAGAGCTCGTGCGCGCGCAGCAGCAACTCGGCAAAATCGACGAGGCCGCCACGCTGGCAGATTTCCTCGTAGGACTGGTAGAACGAGATCATCTGCCTGCGATCGGGGTCGCCCTCGTCATCAATATGCTGCGGTCGTAGCCCCTCGTCCTTCTGTGCATTGATGAACCACTGGATCTCTTTGGGCACCCAGCGGCTGTCGTCGATCTCGAGGCTCTTCAGCAGGCGTTTCAGCAAACGCAGCTGGTCGTCCGAGTCGATAATCTGGAAGCTCTGCGGCAGCCCTGCCTCGCGCCAGTGGCGCCGCAGCATGCGATGCGCCAGGCCGTGAAAAGTGCCGATCCAGAGATGATTGACGGGCAGGTTCAGCAGCGACTCGATGCGGCCGCGCATCTCGGCGGCGGCCTTGTTGGTGAAAGTGACGGCCAGCAGGCTCTGCGGCGAAACCCCTTCGACGTCGATGAGCCAGGCCGCGCGATGCACGAGCACGCGCGTCTTGCCGCTGCCGGCGCCGGCTATTACGAGGGTGGGTTCGGACGGTGCCGTAACCGCCTGACGCTGGGCGTCATTCAGGTCTGAAATTATCGGGGTGACATCCATGGGAGCCAACGGCCGCGAAGCCGTCGTCGGTACTCGAAAGCGCGCAATTCTAGCAGAGTTCTACAGCTGCCAGAGTACTCCCAGCATGTACTCCCAGCGTTCGTACTGGATACGCAAATCGTTCGAGACCGTCTCGCGATAGCGCACCCTGCCGGCCAGGCTCAGGGTTTTCGTCATACGAAACTGCGCGGAGATGCGGGCGTCGGTACTTTCCTGGGTCTTGATATTCGCAGCGGGGTTATTAAAGGCGAAGGCATTGGGGTAGTCGTACAGCCTGTAGACACCGCCGACCTGCATCTTGAAGCGCCTGCCCGGTTTCCAGTGAATCACGAGTTCGTAATCGTCACGCGTGTAGTCGTAGTAACCTACGTACTTGTCGTCGCGCTCGATCCGACCGATGTCGACACCAAACCAGATCGTATCGGTGATGCGCTGCCGCGCGCGCAGTGTCGCGGCGATGTAGTCATAGCGCACCTCGGGATTACCCTGCCGCTGGGCGCCGTCGAGATCGTAGGACGGCCGGTCGCCGTAGCGCCGGCTGTAGGTTTCGGCGGTCAGGCGCAAGAGTGACGTAGCCGAAAACTTGTACTGGGCGTACGCACTGATCAGGAAATACTCGTGGTCGTACTCGGGCACGACCTCAGGGTCATCGTAGTCCCAGAGCTGTCCCGTGAAGTCTATGCCAATGGCCAGCCGCTCGTGCGACTGCCGCAGGCTCAGCTCCGGGCCATAGCGCAGGTAATTCATGCGGTCATCGACGTTGACGCCGTTTGCGGCGCGCGTGGCGCCGTCGTCCGGGTCGTAGTACGTCTCTTCACTCTTGGCGATCGTGAATGCGCTCCAGACCTGGCGCTTGCGCGAGCCCTCCTGCCGCTCGTATTCGTTGCCGAGGCTCGCCTCCAGTATGTATTCGTTGGCGTTATCGAGCTCCTTGTCCTGGTAGTAACGCCCGATTGCACGATAGGCCGTGTAGAAGCCTTCGTAAGGCAGGCTGTTGATCTGGAACTTGGCGCTCAGGGTCACGGGCATGAACGCGCCGCTCTGCACCGTGGGGGTAACTACCGGCTGAGCCGAACCGGCGAGGTCGACATAAGGCTGATCCGGCGAGCGGAAGACATTGTCGTCGTAGCCAAAGCCGACGCGTGCACGAAACTCCACGTCGGCGAATTTCCTTTCCCTGGCGCGCGTCGCTTCGGCCACGCGAACCTCGAACTCGTCGGGCTGCGCTTCCAGGTCGCGGATGCGTGAAATAGCGACGACCGCGTAGCGCTGCAGAATCCTGTTCTGTTCCTGGTCGCGAACGAGCCTGAACCAGCGCAGCGCTTCCTCGTTGTTGCCCAGGGCGAAGGCATTGAGACCGAGGTTGTAATGCGACGCGACCCGCAGCGATGGGTCGCGGCTCGCCTTGAGCAGGGCCTCGCGAGCACGTATGTGCTGCATGGCCTTGTAGTGAGCCACACCCGTGTTGTAGTGCAGTAAGGATGAATCGAGACCCTCGTCGGCCGCTTGCCGGTAGCGCAGCAAGGCTGCCCAGTAGAGGTCGTCCCGGAACAATCGGTTGCCATCCTCAAAGTACTGCTCCGCCGTCATCGCGGTCGCCGGACGAACCGGCGCCAGGACCGCGGTCGTGACCAGCAGCAGCAGTGAGAACTTTAGAAGCGAATTCTTGCCCATGGATGCGATGTAGCGTTATGTCAGATGAGAAGGGTAACGGCAATGCGACAGGCAAAACTATGACGTGGCGCAAAAAAATCCCCCCGAATGGGCACCAAACGGGGGGATTTCGTCTTTTCAGCTACTTTGCGGCCTGTCCTGGCCGAGAGGGCTGCTATTCGACACCGTCGCTGCTGGTGTCCTCGCCGCCGTCCTCGGTGCCTTCCAGGCTGTCTTCGAGATCATCCATCTCGTCGCTGATGTCGTCGGAAGACTCGAGCTCATCCATTTCTTCGAGCTCGCTGACGTCGTCGCTGTCATTGACGTCATCCATCTCGTCTTCCATGTCGCCGTCGCCGTCGCTGTCACCGTCGCTGTCTTCGTCGTCTTCGAACTCATCGAGATCGACGTCTTCGCCGTCTTCCCAATCATTCTCGTCTTCCATTTCGAGCTCTTCGTCGACGTCGTCACTGTCGAAATCGTCGTCAGACTCTTCCATCAGGTCACCGTCGGAGTCGGCCTCATCTTCGATGTCGAGCTCATCCTCTGACTCTTCGTCGCGCTCGCGTTCTTCCAGTTCTTCCTCTTCGCGGGCAAGCTGCTCGTCGCGATCACTGTCGTCGGGCTCACCGTCGTCTTCCCAGTCTTCCTCGTCGACGCCATCGTCGTCCGGGCCCCGCATTTCGGAGATGGAATCCTCGAGCTCGCCAACGTCATCGAGCACGGTCATCGTTACACCTTCGAGGTCGTCGAGGTCGTCATCGGCAAGCACCGTTGCCGGGAAAAAGGCAACCGCCGTCAGGGCCAGGGTTGCGAAAAATAATTTCAGCTGTTTCATCGTACTACTCCGTTAGCGTCAATCTGTCCGTTAGCTCACTTCTACGCGTAACCGGAACGTGCGGTCACGGTCGTCATGTTCGAGTCGCGCGAGCACTTCGCCACCAACCGGTGATACGGCGATGAGCTCGAGCGGTAAAAAGTTCTTGCCCTGCTTAAGGCTGGTCTGCCATGCAATTTCACGTTGTCCCGGAAAGCCCGCAAGCTCGATGCCATCCGGCAGCGTGACGGTCAGCGTTGCTGATTCGAGATCCGTCGCCGAGGCGAACACGAGGTTCACGGTGCGCGGCTCTTCCAGCGTCATCGTGATGCCCGGAATGTTCGGGTCGGTAGCCGGGAGATTCGGGGTCGTAAGGAAGAAGCCGCCGATCAGCCAGAGGGCCAGCCCTGCCGCCAGGGCCCCGCCGAAGCCCGTCATGAGCCAGCGATTTCGCTGGCGGCGTGTGCCTTCGTGCGTGGCGCGCACCAGCGCCTGGTCGTAAAAAGCGGTCGTTGCTTCCGGCATGGGGTAATCCTTTAATAACGCCTGGATCTCCTGATCCTGTTTCAATATGTCGTCGTTTTGCATGATTTTTGTCCTGCTTGACCCCTAACACGGTCGAAATCAAAAAAAGGTTCCACTTTCGGTCAATATTTCTCTGAGGCGGGCCCTGGCACGGTGTAGCCGGGACTTGATCGTTCCTACCGGAACGCCTGTAAGCTCTTGAATTTCCGTCAGTTTATAGCCTTCGGTATCGTGCAGAAGCACGATCAGGCGGTGTTCGTCGCTGAGCCGCTGCAATGCGCCGTCGAGTTGCTGCATTTTTTCGAGGCGTTCATGGTCGAGCGCCGGATTCTCGGTGCCGGCGAAGCCTTCGAGGCCGTCACCGCCGAGCACGCCTTCCTCGACGGTATGCAGCCGCTGGCGTGCGAAGCGGCGCTTTTCGTCAATAAACAGATTGTACATAACGCGGCACAGCCAGGAGCCGGGCTCGTCGATATTCACGAGGTCATCAATTTTGCCGTACGCCTTGATGAGGAGTTCCTGGAACAGGTCCTCGGCTTCGGCTTTGCGGCCGGTCAGTCGCCAGGCGAGGCGGTACAGCCGGTCGAAATGGGGCCGGACGATACGCTCGAACGTGTCGCGGTGCTCAGCGATGGTCGACTCCTTATTATCCTCAAAGCGCTTCCAGCCATTCTGTGAGGCGCGCCGCCTGGTAGCTAAAGAACGGGTTGTATCGCGTGCGCATAAAGTAATCCGCACTGAGCAGGAGCATACCGCGCTCGCCTCTCGGTGCCAGTGCACCGAGCACAATTCCGGTCCCGCCTTCAGTCGCGGAACCGTCGCCGTACAGCGGATTTTCGGGAGGAAATGGCAGTGCGATATGGGACAGCGAATAGATCTCCCTGGGCCAGCTCAGCGCTGTGGGCGTGCTATTGCCGGATCTTTCGCCGGCCGCGATGCGCCACGCTTCGACCGTCAAGCTCGATGGGTCGCTGTTCCTGAGCAACGTGACGCTAAAGTTCAACGGTGCCTTGGTTTCGATCCAGGCGGCGACGTCGGCAGGCACACTCTTCATCAGCTGCAGGTTCTGCCTGTCACGGTTGACGTCATAGATGACGAGTTCGCTACCGTTAGCGGGCAGCTGGTCGAACAGGATATCGATCACCGCTCGGGCATTGATCGTGTTATCGACCGCCGACTGGAACGCGAGAATCGGCGGCAGGTTGTCGGCCATACCAGGCTGCGCGAGTTTCTTGTGCGAGCTCTTCGCCATCTTGTGGATTTCCCAGCCGGGATGCTTGGGGAAAGACGTGAACTTGAATGGATCGACCTCGGGCAGGATGGACTGCCACTGGAAACGCTCGAAATAGGGCATCCAGGAGACCCCGGAATGCAGGTTCGCGACGGCGGCGAACGGCGACACGGCAATGGCTGGCGACATCAGGATCATACCTTTCGGACACGGCAAATCCTCAGACTTTCCGCAGTTCATTCCGTACTCGACGGCCAGGAGGCCACCGTTTGAATAGCCCGCCATGATCAGTCCCTGCTCGCTGCCGGGCAAGGTGACGGCATGCCGAACCGCCACGCGTACGGCGGCCATCCAGTCCTGCCAGCTAACCTGCCGCAGGCCACCCACGGCGAAACCGTGGCCCGGCATTCGCGGCGCTACGACGTTATATCCCATTCCGGCCAGTACCTGGGCTGTCGGGAGCATCGAATAAGGCGAGTCGCTCAGGCCATGCAGCAG